>JAAEMR010000174.1 GCA_024225395.1 Gammaproteobacteria bacterium | reverse complement strand
GCGATACCTCTTCCAGATTAACTCTCGAGCATAAATAAAAGCAGAATGATCAGCATTTGGGCCGGGCTGTAAATCATCTGATCCACTAAATAGAGCATGTAGACTGCTAATGGATTTATTATAAGCTGAACTTTTTAAGTGTTTTGAAATTAATTTCAGTTGATTATTACGTTCAGTTTCAAATAAGTTGAACATGATGGCTAAACCATCGTGTAAAGAATCGGGTAACAGGTCGAAGTAATTTTTTCTATCCAGTAGATATACATCCAGATCTCTCAATCTTCCCGTAGGAGACATTAAATCTGAAAAAGTTTTTTTCAGTGTAAGCGTTTGTTCTTCACTATAAATTCCTTTGAACAGGCTTATGACAGATCTTACTTTTCGTAAAGACACACGGTAGTCATGCAGGAACTCGCTATCTTCATCAGCGATAATTCCAGGTTCATTTAAACGGGCAACATCTATATATGTTTTGATAATGTCATTTGCTGCCTGAAATGCCAGTTCATCTTTGGAAATAGCAATGACTGGTTTTGGGTTATACGGTTGATAGCCTGAAATTAGTCGTATATACATGCTGGTAATATCCGGCTCTTCTTTATATCCGAGCTGGTCTATTTTCTGTTTCATTAAATTGAAAGCAGTATCATATCCACGTAAAGCCTGTAATGTAGCCAGTGTCATTCTGCTATCCATCTCATTTGACTGAAATGTCCGTAAAAGTGCTCTTACATGAGTTTTTTTCTCGCTGTCTACTGCATTGACCCGAATATCAGTTAATTTACCCTGGCCAACCACCAGAATGCTACGCAGTGGTGAAACAAAACTTAAGGCTTTTTTTACCGGCCCATCATTTTGCTCGGAAAGAAATCCACCCGCTTTGGGGGATGGCTGGCTAATGATTGTTCCATCGGCCTGCAGTAGCATTAGCATATTATCGGCATAAATCAATGCTTGCCCTGATGCGCGAATTGACTGATCGAAACAATCAAGGAGTTGAAACGAGGTTGTGTCTTCTGTTTGATGATACTCAAATGTAAGGTTGCCCAGCTTTTCACCCATACTATTATTCGGGATGCTTCCATCGAGGATAAAATTTATATTTTCTGGTTTGCTCATTTGTATTTTGTTTTTGCCTCGTCTATGTATTTCTTAATAAGTTCTTCAATGATTTTCTGAACACTAGTATTATTTTCAATGGCAATAATTTTCAGTGCTTTTAAAGTTTTATTGTCGAGCCTAAGCGAGGTATTTTTTTTGCCCGCTTTACCTGTCCCCGTGGTATTGTCATTTTGTTTTGACATACAATATTATGCTCATGAATGATGTTATGACGTCATTATGTCATGCTATCAATTACAGCTCAAGTAATGTAATCAGTTAAATCAGGATTAATGATTCACGGTGGGCCTGACAGGATATGCATTTAACGAGCAACAACGACCAAATAAATACCTGTTTCGCTGATGATATCCAGCCCTGAATCTGCTTTATTGCTGAGTGATGCTTGCATACCTGCCAAGCAGGTTAATATTAAAAATGTACCTGCAGCCATCACTTAAAGAGACCTTCAGGTGAGTACGATTGAAGGACTCGCAGGTAAAGGAGCCATAGTAGGTATGGAGAGAATGAATGCTGGCGCAGCAATTTCACTGTCCAGGCAGGGTGTTAATCTCGTTGATGCACAGGAAGCGGTGGAGATGGCTGGATGCATCAAATCAGATGAAGAAATTAAATGTGTTATTGCTTCATTGCGAGCAACAGAAGTTGCTCTTGGCCAGCTACGTGATGCCATTCAACCGGGCATCACAGAAAATGAATTATGGTCGGTTCTGCATCAATCAGTTATCTCTCAAAATGCTGATTACTGTGAAACAAGGTTGCTCAGTTCAGGACAGAGAACTAATCCCTGGTTTCAGGAATCAGCCAGTAAGGTTATTGGAAACAATGAACTGATTGCATTAGACACTGATGTTGTAGGTTGTCATGGTTACTACTCTGATTTCTCAAGGATTTTCCATTCCGGACCTGATCGGCCTACTGGTTCGCAATGCACACTTTATCGATTCCGTGCAAACACTTTTTCAATTTCTGGAACAGGGAGGCTCCACCATTACCGTATTTTTTTGTTTTAAAAATCTGCGACGGCATTGCAGCAGGTAGTAATCATCAATACCCAGTTTCAATATGAATAAGGAAACCAGCAGTGAAACAATTCCGAATAGTGCCTGTTCCTTATTTAGACCTAGCAGGCAAATTGCAAACAAAACGACAGACATGAAAAGTTCTCCACGAACATTGGACATGGTTAATTGTTCAAGATTTCTCATACTGAGGAGATCGGTATTAAACACCCATGCGCTCCGAAGTTTCAATCTGTGCTACGAATATACTGTGAATCAGTTGAAAATTGTCATACTTAATAACGCTGATTAGTATAATTTTTAGTTATAGGATAAGTTCAAATGATAGAAAACTATAATTTATTAAGGCAAAAAAAACAGTGATCAAAAATACCATTTCGGGATACTAACTGGCGTGGTACATTCACTGTTAAGTCTTTTGGAGAAAAATCATGAGCTGGCAACGTTTAATTTTACGAGTTAATTTAACGACTCAAAATTGCCATGTCGAACCCCTGAATATGGAATGGGCTCAGCAATATCTCGGTCAGCGCGGACTGGGTAGTAAATATCTACTCGAAGAAATGAATCCTGCTGCAGATGCACTTTCTGCTGAAAATAAACTGATCTTTGCAACCGGGCCTTTAACCGGCACCATGGCTTCTACAGGAGGGCGTTACTCTGTAATTACCAAGGGAGCCTTAACCGGTGCCATAGCCTGTTCTAATTCAGGTGGTAAGTTTGGTGCTGAATTGAAGCTTGCAGGTTATGATTTGCTGATTATTGAAGGTCAATCCTCTCGACCTGTTTATCTTTCTATTGAGAATGAAAAAGTCGAATTGTGTGATGCCTCACATCTATGGGGCAAGACAGTATGGGATACCGAAGTTCTTCTTTCGGCAGTTGATCCTCAACTTAAAATTGCTTCTATCGGACCGGCAGGGGAGAACCTGTGCCGTTTTGCCTGCGTAGTAAATGATCGCCATCGTGCTGCCGGCCGTTCAGGTGTGGGTGCAGTGATGGGATCAAAAAAATTGAAAGCCATTGCGGTCAGGGGAACCCGGGGTTTGCATTGTAATGACAACAGTCATGCATGTAATGAAATTTTTCAGTCAATCAATATCCGCCTGACAAAGCGACAGGGTTATCGCCGAAATGGAACCCTGGCAATGATGGATATCACCAATAGTTTTGGTAGTTTGCCCACGCGCAATAATCAGCAAGTTCAGTTTGAGCGGGCTTCAGAGATTAATGTTGAAGCCATGCAAACACGCAATAGAAATGGTCATACCAACCTGGTTACTAATGCAGCCTGTTTTGCCTGTACTATCGGTTGCGGCCGCATCTGTAAGATAGATCCAGCCCATTTTTCAATCAAAGATAAAACACAATACCATGGGGCATCCGGAGGCCTGGAATATGAAACTGCTTATGCATTAGGAGCCGCCTGTGGTGTGGCTGATATTGATGCGGCCACCTATGCCGGCTTTTTGTGTAATGAATATGGTATGGATCCAATTTCACTGGGAGGTACCATTGCAGCCGCAATGGAGATGTACGAAACAGGTATTCTCAGCGATACAGATACAGCTGGAATCAAACTGGAGTTTGGTTCAGCCGAAGCCCTTTGTGAAATAACCGAACTTACTGCTAAAGGAAAAGGTTTTGGTCAGCAAATTGCTATGGGCTCAAAGCTGTTGACTAAAAAATATGGCTGCCCGGAATTATCCATGTCGGTTAAAGGTCAGGAGTTTGCTGCTTACGATGGTCGTTCCATGCAGGGTATGGGACTGGCCTATGCGACCAGTAATCGGGGCGCATGTCACTTACGTGCCGACCCCTATGGTCATGACTTTAAATCTACCGGTACCGGGGGTAAAGCAGAAGTTGTCAAAACTTCACAGGATGAGGTCGCTTTTATAGACTCCACCGGTTTATGTTTGTTTACGGGTGGTTCCGGCTGGTCTATTAGTGATTACTGTGAACTGGTAAACACAGTCTGTGAAGGTGTCTGGAATGAACAACGCGTGTTTGAAACAGGTGAGAGAATCTGGAACCTTGAACGCCAGTTTAATTTGCAGGCGGGTTTAAGCAAAAAGGATGACACTCTGCCCGGACGTATTCTTGAGGAACCTGCCAAATCGGGTGTGGGTAGGGGACTGGTCAATAAACTGGGTGAGATGTTACCTGAATATTATCGATTGCGTGGTTGGGATCAGGACGGTAGGCCGTTACAGGAGACTTTGAAGCGACTTGGCCTTTAAAACGATATGAAAGTCTGTATTAAACTGCTGGGAGAGTTGCGTCAGTATTTGCCGGAATGCGGAAAATTTAACCAATGCAAATTGAATATTCCAACGGGATCGACTCTTCAGAAAATACTAAGCCAGTTAAAAGTGCCAGATGATCAGGATTTTATTGTATTACTAAATGGTGATCTGATGCAGAAGCAGGAATATGCCAGTATTATCCCCGGGTCAGGTGATGAAATAATAATATTTTCTCCCATTAAGGGAGGATGAATAAATTTAGTGATATCACTGCTCTGAACTATTAGGCTCAGTTTTTTATTGCGCCTATTCACTATATGTGTTGCCACCCAGTGATGAAAACAATGAGTTGGAGTATCCATCACTGGAGAAATTTTTCCATCATCTAATCAATCACCATGACGACCTTTTTTTAATTATTATTCTGTAAGAGTAAAGAAAACAGTTTAATGTTAACTCTCATCACACCAGGCACTTTTAAAACATTTCTGATAAATTGAATTTAATGACTGTCCAGTGTTGTTAACCACTAAAAATAATTTATAACCGTTTTTAGAATTTATTATTTCTATGTATCCATTTGAATTTTAAGGTTAGCCTTGTTAGGGTGGTGGGATATATAACAACAGGTGTTAAACCGAGGAGACAAGATGACGCAGAAAAAGAATTCCAGACTAATTGATCAAATGGCGACAGATGCAAAAACTGGTCGCATCAATCGACGTGAGTTTATGAGTTATGCCATTGCGGCTGGCATGACTGCTTCCACTGGCTCTCTCTTATGGAGTTCAAATGTATCAGCAGCGCCAAAAAGAGGTGGTACATTCCGCGTGGGTGTTCATGATGGAAATACAACACATACCCATGATCCCGGAAAATATGCCGCTGTAGCGGAAATTCAGCTTGCTCACGTCCATCGCAGTTATTTGACTGAAATTACTTCTGAAAATGGTCTCGGCCCCGATATGGCTACTTCGTGGAGTGCGTCCCCAGATGCAAAAAAATGGACATTTACGCTGAATAAAAATGCAAGCTTTCATAATGGTCAAAAATTTACAGCGAAAGATGCCATTGCTTCATTGAATTACCATCGTGGGGATAAATCTACTTCCGCAGCTAAACCTTTGTTAACAGCTGTTACAGATATCAAGGCCGATGGTGATCATACAATTGTTATTGAGCTATCCCAGGGATTTGCCGATCTACCATGGATTATGACTGACTATCACCTGGTTATGTTACCCGCAAATGCCGATGGTACCATCGACTGGAAAGATGGTGCAGGTGCTGGCCCGTATAAAATTGTCAACCATAAACCCGGTGTTTCGACCAATTTAACAAGGCATGACGGATGGCACCGCGAAGGGGCTTATTTCGATAAAATCGAAATGATTTATCTGAACGATCCAAATGCTCGTCAAACGGCATTAATAACAGGTGATGTTGATGCCATAACCTCTGTTGACTTAAAAACTCTTAATTTACTCAAACGTAATCGAAACATTGAGATTGATAATGTAGCCAGTGGATCAGCCATCACTCTACCTATGTTTTGTGATCAGGCACCTTTCGACAATGTGGATACCCGTCTAGCACTTAAGTATGCAATTGATCGTGAAGAAATAGTTAAGAAAATCCTGTTTGGTGCAGGTAGCCCCGGAAATGATTTCCATGTATCACCAAATATGCCTTACTGGCCCGATATCAAACAACGTACCTATGATCCAGATAAAGCCAGGTTTCACCTGAAACGTGCCGGACATAGTTCATTGGACGTAACTCTGTCTGCGGCTGATAGTGTATTACCAGGAGCTGTAGATATGTGTGTTCTTTATAGTGAACATGCCAAAGCGGCTGGAATAAATATCAACGTAAAACGTGAACCCAATGATGGTTACTGGTCTGATGTCTGGCTTAAAAAGCCATTTACATTTGTTAAATGGGGAGCACGCCCAACGCCCGATAATATGTTTACTCTTGCTTACAAAGACGATGCAGCCTGGAATGAATCTCATTGGCAAAATGCACGTTTTAACGAATTATTGCTACAGGCTAAGGCTGAGCTGAATGAGAAACGTCGTGCTGACATGTATCGAGAGATGTGTCAGTTGTCACACGATGATGGCGGTTCAATAATTCCGATCTTTGTTAACTTTGTTGGTGCTAGAAACAAAAAGGTTCAACATGGTCCTAGCATTGCCTCCAGTTGGGAGCTAGATGGAGGAAGAGGATACCATCGTTGGTGGTTTGCCTGATCTAAACACATTAATTTGTGCCTCAATGAGCTAGGGTTTGGCTATACCTAATATTTAGTCAAACCCTTAAATCTGGATAAATCAATTGAATGAAGAAAGTCTGCATAAGTTCTTGATTTGTGTAGCTATATCAAAAAAGTGCTGATCACCAGTAAGGTGACATCGCATTTTTTCATTACGCTAGCCAAACCAACAACTTGTGTACATCTTTTGCGCACTTGACTGATTTTTCCAGATTGAAATATATTCCAATAATAATGTCATTTTAGCTGGAGAGGGCTATGGGCGATATTTTAAATATTGTTATAAAAAGACTGGGACTGGGCTTATTAACGCTACTGGTCATTTCAGTCATCATCTTCGGCGCTGTTGAGCTGTTGCCGGGTGATATAGCGGAGGCTGTACTGGGGCAGGGAGCTACAAAAGAAAATGTTGCCGCAATGCGCGAACAACTTGGTCTGGATCGATCAGCGCCGGTCCGATATTTTGAATGGCTGGGCGGTGCAGTGACCGGAGACTTCGGTAACTCACTGGTATCACAGAAACCGGTCTCGGAGGCCATAGGCGAGAGGTTTTCCAATACCCTGTTTCTGGCCGTTTATGCGGCTTTTATAGCTGTACCTATTGCCATCTTCCTGGGGATATTGGTGGCTTTATATCGAAATACCGTTTTTGATCGTGTCGCCAATATATTAACCCTCACCTCAATATCAGCACCCGAATTTTTCCTGGCTTACGTATTGATCCTTTTTTTCTCAGTCAAATGGGGCATGTTTCCGGCTATTGCCAAAATTGATGCTGATATGACCTTACTCGACAAGCTGGAACGAACTTTTCTACCTGCGCTGACCATGGTGCTGGTGGTTGTAGCCCATATGATGCGTATGACACGTGCTTCTATTATTAATTTGTTGGCTTCACCCTATGTTGAAATGGCCCGGTTAAAGGGTGTTCCTGCCTGGAAAGTAATCGTTAAACACACCTTGCCAAACGCCTGGGCTCCGATCATTAATGTGGTTGCTTTGAATCTAGCTTACCTGATAACCGGTGTAGTTCTGGTTGAAGTCGTGTTTGTCTATCCGGGAATTGGACAAATGCTGGTAGACAGTGTAACCAAACGTGATTTTCCGGTAGTGCAGGCCTGTTGTCTGATTTTTGCAGCCACTTTTATATTATTAAATCTGGCAGCTGATATTGGGGCTATTTTGACCAATCCACGCCTGCGTCATCCGAAGTGAGGTTTTAATCATGAATTATTTTATTATTGGTTTTTACGCACTGTTAATCGGTGGCTCCAGTCTGGCTGCCTTCTACCAGAAACGAACGGCTTTTCTGTTGTTGTTTTCTGTCACCCTGGTTTCCTTTGTGATGGGCATAGTGGGCGGAGAATCCGCTTTATGGGCAGTCACCATTCTGGCTGGAATTATTGCTTTTTCGGCAGGAGTCTCTTATTCATTCAGGGAGTTTCTGGCCATTATTTTACCTAAAGAGTCAGCCAAAATAATGCGAACCGCCCCCCTGACGGCTGCTTTTGGTTTGTTTATTATCTTTACCTATGCAATTACTGGCATATTTGCGCCAATCATAGCCCCTTATGGAGAATCTGAAATTATTTCACAGGCCTTTGAACCAGCCAATGATGAAATGCTGCTAGGTGCTGATCAACTTGGACGGGATATGTTCAGTCGTATTGTTTATGGTGCTCGTAATACCGTGGGGCTGGCTCTGATTGCAACCTTTTTAGCATTTTTTATAGGTGCTATTGGAGGCTTACTTGCTGCTTCAAAAGGCGGTAAGTTTGACCAGGTTATGAGCCGTATTGTTGACGTGGTGATGTCTATACCTTCTTTAATCTTCGCACTGTTACTGCTGAGTATTTTTGGAACCAATGTTGTGACCCTGATTATAGTCATGGCTATAATCTATGCACCCCGTGTATTTCGATTAGCGAGGTCAGTAGCGGGTAATATTGTTGTTATGGATTATATTGAAGCTGCCAGACTTCGTGGAGAAGGTACCTGGTATATTATTCGTAAAGAAGTTTTACCAAATGCCACCGCACCATTAATCGCTGAGTTTGGCCTTGAATTCTGTTTTGTATTTTTGTTAGTGGCTGGTCTATCCTTTTTGGGCCTTGGTATTCAACCTCCAACCGCTGACTGGGGTTCTATGGTTCGTGAAAATGCCACGCTGATTTCATTTGGAGAGATCACACCATTAATACCCGCTGGCGCTATCGCACTGCTCACAGTTGCTGTTAACTTTGTTGTCGACTGGATGCTGTATCGTTCATCCGGACTGAAGGAGTGAAGACATGACTAAAGAAAAAAAACATGAGGTTCTGCTGGATATTCAAAATCTTCATATCGAAGGTTATTCAGATGAGCACTGGGTTGAAATTGTCCATGGTGTAGATTTGAAATTACATCGTGGTGAGGTCATGGGCTTAATTGGTGAATCAGGAGCTGGTAAGTCGACCATTGGTCTTGCTGCCATGGGCTTTACCCGCGATGGAACAAGAATATCAGAAGGTTCAGTCGATTTTGATGGGATGGAGTTGACGACTACTCCTAAAGCTGATTTACGCTCATTACGTGGTGCTCGTATTGCCTATGTAGCTCAATCAGCGGCGGCATCTTTCAACCCCGCACATAGATTGATCGATCAGCACACCGAAGCCCCCGTGCAATATCGTATAAAGAAGCGGCTAGAAAGCCAGGAAGATGCGATGGAGTTATATAACCGTTTACGTCTTCCTCATCCTCATGAAATTGGTTTTCGATATCCTCACCAGGTGTCTGGAGGACAGTTACAGCGTGCCATGACTGCAATGGCCATGTCCTGTCGTCCTGATCTGATTATTTTTGATGAACCCACAACTGCACTGGATGTGACAACACAAATTGAAGTGTTATCAGCTATTCGGGATATAGTTGATGAATTCAATACGGCTGCGATCTATATAACCCATGATTTGGCTGTAGTCGCACAAATGGCCGATGTTATTAAAGTTTTATTAAAAGGTAATGAGGTTGAGCAAGCGGATACCCGCACCATGCTGGAAAACCCTAAAGAAGAGTATACCAAGTCTTTATGGGCTGTGAGAGATTTTAAAAGTGCACAAAAAAAGCGTCCGGCCAATACTTTACCACTTTATTCAGTAGAGAATATTGATGCAGCTTATGGGACAGTCAAGGTATTAGAAGACGTTTCGTTTGATATTTTTGCCGGCATGACGGTAGCTGTTGTAGGTGAATCCGGATCAGGAAAATCAACCACGGCTCGCTGTATCACAGGGTTACTGCCACCTACTAGTGGTCATATCCTGTTTAAAGGGGAAGAAATGCCTCCCAGGTTTCAGGATCGAACCAAGGATCAATTACGCCAGGCTCAAATGATATATCAAATGGCTGATACGGCATTGAATCCAAAAGTGAAGATCAAGGAAATTATAGGCCGGCCAGCTCAGTTTTATGGTGGTTTACGTGGTGCAGAATTAAAGACCCGGGTTGATGAATTACTCGACCTGATTGAGCTGGATCCTGCAAATTATTATAACCGTTATCCCACTGAACTTTCAGGTGGTCAGAAGCAACGTATCGGGATTGCGAGAGCACTTGCTGCAGAACCCACTTTTATTATTTGTGATGAAATTACCAGTGCACTCGATCAGCTGGTAGCGGAAGGCATTCTCAGGCTGTTGGATAAACTTCAGGATGAACTGGACCTGGCCTATATGTTTATCACGCATGACCTGGCCACTGTTCGATCCATTGCCGATGAAGTTGTGGTTATGCAAAATGGAAAGGTTATTGAACAAGGTCCTAAGGATGTCATGTTTACACCTCCGCATCATGAATACACAGATTTATTGTTATCTTCTGTTCCGGAAATGGACCCTGACTGGTTGACCACCTTGCTCGAAGAGCGTGGTGTAGATGATAATTAAGCCGAAGTTTGATCAGGATAACTGGTTAACACCGAAAAGCACTGGCTTTGTTGCCAAAATGTTGTTTAAAGCGTCGCGAAAAAGAAGATAGTGAAGTAAACCCGGTGCGAATTGCAATTTCCTGAATCGACAAACGGGTATCTACCACCATGCGTCGTGCGGCTTGCAAACGCAGGTGTAAATAATAATGGCAGGGTGAAGTATTCAGTGTTTGTGAAAACAAGTTCTCGAGTCTGCGTATTGAAAGCCCAACTTCCTTAGCCAACTGGATTATGCTCATCGGTTCATCCAGGTGTTGCTCCATTATTCTAATCACGGTTGCGACACGCTGATCATAGGTCTCAAGCATTCCCAGCGATATACTGGGCTGGGCATCATCAGGTTTGTGCGTACCGTCATAAATAAAAATACTGGCTACATCCAGTGACAGTGGATAACCGTAGCGCTTTCGAATCAGATACAGCATAAAATCAAAACTCGGTGATGCGCCACCTGTAGTAATGATTTTGCCATCGATAACAAATCGATCCGTGCGCATTTCAATATCAGGAAATTTAGTACAAAATTCCTCGAAATCTTCCCAGTGTGTTGTTGCCTTTTTATCTGTCAGTAATCCTGCACGAGCGAGCAACCAGCTTCCAGCTTCGACACCCGCAAGGAACTGATAGTGGCGGTATAAAAAATGAATGCGCCTGTAAGTTTTAGATGAAATCCTGGGATCCTGATTTAATCCGGCAATGATCATTAACAGATCGCCACCATTTATATCTTCAAGGCTGGAGTCGGCTGAGATGCTTAAACCACAGCTTAAGCGAATAGCTTTACCATCGATACTGATGAGTTTCCAGTTAAAAAGTTTCTGTTTGGCTATGCGGTTGCATGCACGCATCGTGTCCAGAACTGAGGCAACAGTCATTAATGAAGACCCTGATAAAATCAGCAGGCAGACATCAAGTGGACGGGTTGTTGGTTGAAAGAGTTTCATTGCGCAAAGTGTAAAAATTGCTGCGCAAAAAGGCAATAGATATGCTTATCAACATGCTACTTTATATTTCCTTAAATGATTATTGCCATGCAATGTGGCATTACCAAAAGTGACTATAACTAACACCAATATTATCAGGATGCTGTTATGCCATTAGCAATGAATCGCGAAGTATTTATAACCGCAGCCGTAAACGGTTCTGGTGCAACTCAGAACAAATCTCATCATGTCCCTCGCTCACCTGAACAAATCGCTAATAGTGCTATTGATGCCGCTAAAGCCGGCGCGGCAATAGTACATTGTCATGTACGAAACCCTGAATCCGGTGCTCCATCAAGAGAGCTGGAACTGTATCGTGAAGTAACAGACCGAATACGTGACTCTGAAACAGATGTTGTGTTAAACCTGACTGCAGGTATGGGTGGAGATATTGTCTTTGGTGATGCTGAAAATCCATTTCCATTAAATGCAGCGGCAACGGATATGGTCGGTGCGACCCAACGTATGGCCCATGTTGCCGAGTGTCTGCCGGAAATTTGTACGCTGGACTGTGGCACCATGAACTTTGCTGAAGCTGATTATGTGATGACCAATACACCGGGTGTGTTGCGAGCAATGGGTGAAATAATGACCAGCCTGGACGTGAGACCTGAAATTGAAGCATTTGATTCCGGTCACCTGTGGTTTGCTAAACAGCTGGTGAAAGAGGGTATTTTAAAGTCGCCTGCTATGGTTCAGTTATGCATGGGAATTCCCTGGGGAGCACCCAATGATATGAATACCTTCATGGCTATGGTGAATAATATTCCATCTGACTGGATCTGGTCTGCTTTTTCCCTCGGAAGAGATGAGCTGCCTTACGTTGCCGCTGCTGCTCTGGTTGGAGGAAATGTGCGGGTTGGCCTTGAAGATAATCTTTTTCTTCAAAGAGGCGTGCTTGCAACAAATGCACAACTGGTCGAAAAAGCCGTTACCGTGATTGAAGGTATGGGTGCTCAGATTATTGGTCCGCAAGCAGTACGTGAGAAATTAGCTTTAATCAAGCGGGCTCCAAAATGATTAATCCACAAAAAATAGTTGTTATTAGCGGTGGCGCTGCGGGCATTGGGCTGGCCTGCCCAGGAACCTTTCTTGCTGAAAATGCTCCTGAAGCAATCTGTGATGCAGACCCTGAAGTGGTAGCAAAATTTAAGCAACGACATCCTGGAACATTTACCCGGACTGCAGATGTAACCAGTTATGTGTCAGGGATATCAATGAAAACCTGGGTGAGTGCACAGGATATAGCTGCCTCGGCAGTATTTCTGGCTTCTGATGCTGGCTCTAAAATTCCGGCTCATATACTATCAGTTGATGGCAATACGGAGACTTTAGCTCCCACTTCTTACAAGGAGGCACTATGAAAAACAAAGCATGCATAGTGGGTGGAGGTGTTATTGGAGGAGGATGGGTAGCGCGATTTTTACTCAATGGATGGGATGTCTCTGTTTATGATCCTGACCCTCAAGCGCAGCGAAAAATCAATCAGGTTCTGAACAACGCCCGACGTAGTCTACCTTCACTTTATGACAAGGCATTGCCTACCGAAGGAGAACTACTGTTTCATGAGAATCTTGCTGATGCTGTTATTGATGCGAAATGGATTCAGGAAAGTGTTCCGGAAAGGCTTGAGTTAAAACAACGTATAATCAATGAGATACAGTTATTATCTAAGGTAGATTCTGTTCTAGGATCATCGACTTCCGGGTTTAAACCTTCTGATTTACAGAAAAATGCACTAAACCCGCACCAAATTATTGTAGCTCACCCGTTCAACCCGGTTTACCTGTTACCTCTAGTTGAACTTGTTCCATCGGTTGTTTCCCCAATAACCGTTTTGGATCGTGCTAAAGAAATATTAACTTCTATCGGTATGAAACCGTTGCATATTCGTAAAGAAATTGATGCTCATATTGCAGACCGTTTACTGGAAGCCGTGTGGAGGGAAGGCTTATGGTTGATCAAAGATGAGATAGCGACTACTGAAGAAATTGACGATGCGATTCGTTTTGGTTTTGGTCTTCGCTGGGCACAGATGGGTTTATTTGAAACCTATCGTATCGCCGGTGGTGAAGCCGGAATGAAACATTTTATCAGTCAGTTTGGTCCGTGCCTTGAATGGCCATGGACTAAATTGATGGATGTGCCCGAGTTAACCGACTCATTGATTAATGAAATAGCCGAACAGTCGGATGCACAATCCGCTCATCTTTCTATTCGTGAGCTGGAACAATTACGTGATGATAACCTGGTTGGAATGATGCGGGCATTGAAAAAATCCGGTAGCGGGGCGGGTGGACTCATTAATAGTCATGAGTCTACTCTGCGGACACCGGTAGAAGACAAACAACTTCCCATTACTGTTTCTCGTCAGGTGCCACAAAGCTGGACTGATTATAATGGACATATGAATGAAACGAACTATCTGGAAGCCAGTTCACAGGCAACTGATGCTTTTATGGAATTAATCGGTGCAGATGCCAGCTATATTGCTTCAGGTTATAGCTATTTTACCGCAGAAACCCATATACGATATCTTGCTGAAGTGAAAGCAGGCGAGAACATTTCAATTACCACACAAGTCCTGACCGTTGAAGGTAAAAAGATGAAATTATTTCACCGGATATTTGCTTCTAGTGGTGATCTGGTTGCTACCTGCGAAACTCTACAGTTGCATATGGACTTGAATACACGTTGTACCAGCCTGCCTTCTGAAGCTGTAACTGAAAAATTAAGCTTTTATACCAAAGCCCATGCCAATATGTCATTACCAGAAGGTTGCGGGCGCTATGTTGGGCAAAGTCCGTAACAGACGATTTTTTTTTATAACGTGTTTCTCCTTAACTACCCCGGCATGCAGTTGCTACGCAGTTACCATGAATACAAAGCTGAAAACAGATAAGGAAATAAGACCTGCTTGAATGACATTAGTCCTGTGGTGGTACGAGTACCAGTTTACCCATGTATTTTTTGGATAAAAAATCTTCCTGTGCCGTCACTATTTCATCAAGAGGGTAGGATTTAGCGACAACTGGACGGATATCTCCATTTTCGATATAGCCGATCAGGTTTTCAAAAATCTCATTACTTTGGTGGGTGCAACCAAATAGTGTCAGATCTTTAAGATATAAAGTACGTACATCCAGTTCGACAATGGGACCTGCGATAGCACCTGCAGTCACATAACGCCCGCCACGTTTTATGACTTCAAGTAAAGAAGGCCAGGAAGGACCTGCAACCAGGTCGACAATGACATCAACGCTTTCACGACCCAGAGTAGTAACAAGGTTGCAGTTTCGGGAAACCACTTGATCAGCTCCCAGGTCTTTCACGGCTTCGGCTTTGCTGTCACTACACACCGCAATCACTGTTGCACCTCGACGTTTTGCCAATTGAATTGCTGCAGAACCCACGCCACCTGATGCTCCGGTAATTAATACGGTTTCAGACGTGACCGATGAGCGCTGTAACATGCCTTCTGCTGTTGAATAAGCACAGGGAATTGAAGCCAATTCGATATCCGTCCAGTTGTTGTCAACCTTAAGGCTGTGGTGTGATGGCGATGTCATGTACTGTGAGAATGCACCATTGCGTTCAGATCCCAGTGTAATACAGTCATAAGGAGACTCTTCACAAGCATTAGACTGCATGGTCCTGGTCAACACTCGTTCACCCAGGCGGTTATCATCTACACCTTCACCGACAGCAACAATGATTCCACAACAGTCTGCGCCCTGAATTATCGGGAATTGCAGGGCATTACCTGTCCAGCTACCGTCCTCTTCAGCTACAGCCTCAAAACCACCTGAACCTCCTGCATTCGTTTCACCGGTAACGCTCTTTGAGTACCAGCCAATGCGGGTATTGATGTCAGTATTATTAACACCGGCAGCACCAACCCGAATCAGCACTTCACCTGCTGCAGGTACAGGTACTGGAATATCATGACGGAATTGCAATTGTTCAAAACCACCGTGGCCTAACAGATAAACACCTTGCATTGTTGTTGGGATCATTTTTCAATTTCCAAATTTTTTTTAATCAATCCAGTCCCGTTGAAAAGGATAATTTGATAGCCGTCGAATGGCATCCTCAGTAATCAATACCTGTTGTTCCTGCTTGACACCTTTACCACTTTCTTCAGAGCCTATACAGGATTCAACACACAGGATCATGCCCTGCTCGATAAACCCATTATACCCCAATTTTTTATAACCTTGTCGGTGTTAGATGACAGGGTGTGCGTCTGCCAGTCAAATTCCAAGCATAACCACCGAATAGGACAGGGTTAATATTGACTTGATGTAGTGCGTGGACCACCGCTCGTTTTCAGAAATCCCGGGGCGTACCTTGTCGAGATCGACAGATGGCTCTGAAAACTCCATTGCGCCGTGTTGTCGCACTGTTTATTGCTCATGATGACCTATGCCTCCTGATTAAAATCAAATCAAACCGGGTTTTTTGATTCTTTTATATATTCAAGGTCCGTGTCTTCTGCCCATTCTTCTGCGGCTATTACAACAGCTGAATATGGCGAGGCGACAGGTATATTAATCAATTCACCCTGATCTTCAACAGGTTTGGTTCGAATAGTGCGATACAAAGTGTACAACGCTAAAGAAGATGAAAGTAAACCATTCGATATAAAGAAAAAATGAGCCGATATTGCAATTAACTGTCCGATAATCAATGGTGCCAAAGCAAACCCGAAGCCATAAATCAATACTAATAAACCTGTTGCAGAAACTATTTGAGCTGGTTTGAGAAGGTCATTTACATGGGCGATACATTGGCTATAAAGGCTAATAGTGAATGCACCCATCAATGATATTGAAATATACAACTGAGTTATGCTGATGTTATCAATAAAAGAAAAGTATATGGCTGGAAATGCAGCAAAGCTTGCTGTTGATATAAGTACAAAACGGCGGTCAAATTTGTCTGAAATAAGCGCTATCGGCCACTGGAGCAGTACACCAGAAAACAGTCCCAAAGCGATAAGGTTTGAAAGTTGATCTATTTGTAAGTTTATTTCTACACCATAAACCGGGATAAGACCGAAAAAAGCACCATGGCACATGCCTGCTATTAACGTACCGATGAATCCAAGTGGCGTAATGTTATATAATTTCCTAAGCCCGAAAAACTCAACTTCTATTAACTGGGGTGTTTTGCTAACTGAAAGTAAGAGTGGTATTGCTGCCAATGAAATAAGCACAGAAGCCAGTAAAAAAAGTGTATTACCTGATGTTTCTCCAAAGCGTAATAACCAGACTCCTATAATAGGCGCGCCCCAACTTACGATAGTATAAATAGCTAAATTTCTACCGCGATCGGAGTTTATTGACATTTCATTCAACCAGCTTTCTGCTACAACCATCAATCCGGCTATACAAATACCCATTACAATCCGGTCTAAAATCCATGCATATTGCTGGATATATAATATTTGAATTAATATAACTGACGAAGCTAATGCGGTTAGGGCAGCAAAAACACGAATGTGTCCGACTTTATGTATTAAGCTGGATATAAATATTGCGGCAAGTAACCAGCCAAACTGGTAACTTGATTGTAAAACTGCAATGGCCTGGGTGGAAAATCCTGCATCTTTAGCCCGCACAACAACCAGGGTAAAAAGCATTCCTGAGCTAAGAAATAACAAACCAACACCAATGAAAAGTGTTGTGGTATTTCGGAGATTACTAGACATATATAGTGCCTGCTTTTTTCAGCATATCGCGCGCTTCGGACAACAGGAAATCAATACCAATTTCACTCAAAATTGTTAAGGAGGCCTGGTGAATAAATTCTATTTGACCGGCTGACAATAACTCCATGGGAGGATAGGGGGCAACCAGTTGTTGTCGTGGCGGCTGGAAACCGCGAGGTTGGCTCGTTTCAGCAGTATTTCTACGCCTACGTCTATTAGAGTGTATAGTCGGCATGGGATGTCTCTTTATCAGATTTTGCAAATATAAATTAAACTTCTTTAAGGCGGTAGACAGGGGGCGCTTTGTGACTAATTGATGTCGTTTATGAATTTTTTCTGATCATGTTACTAAGGGAAATAAGGGCAACTGAATAAACTGTGGCAGGTTAAATAAAGGCAAAAAGAACTAAAAAGCTTTTCGGTTAAAGTTACAGGGTAGGTCATGTCGTTAATAGACAGTCAAGAGTCGCTCGCCTGTTGGTCTATTTATATAGATTGATTCAAGATTCAATCTGACTGAATTGTTGAAACCAATTGAGGATTATCTGGAAATGTCTGTCACTCAACATACGAACCCGAAAGAAGATATTGAAATTGCCCGTATGGCAAAAGTAAAACCCATACGCAAGATTGCTGCAAAACTTGGAATTAACGATGAAAACCTTCAACTTTATGGACCGGATAAAGCAAAAGTTAGTCTGCCTTTCATTCGTTCGATTAATGACAACCCTGATGGTAAGTTAATTTTAGTGGTTGGCATGACGCCTACTAAAGCCGGTGAAGGAAAAACGACAACTTCAGTTGGATTAAGTGATGCGCTGAGCAGAATAGGAAAGAAGACGGCAGTCTGCTTGCGTGAACCTTCTCTGGGCCCCTGTTTTGGAATGAAAGGGGGCGCAGCCGGAGGTGGTTTTGCCCAGGTTGTGCCTATGGAAGATATAAACCTGCATTTTACCGGTGACTTTCATGCAATAGGCGCGGCTAACAATTTACTGGCAGCGATGATAGATAATCATATTTACTGGGGCAATGAACAGAAGTTAGATTTTCGTCGAGTATCATGGCGTAGAGTGGTGGATATGAATGACCGTGCTTTACGAGAAATCACCAATGGACTGGGAGCCGTTACCAATGGGTTTCCGCGAACAGATGGTTATGATATTACCGTAGCTTCCGAGGTGATGGCTATTTTTTGTCTGGCCACAGATATTGATGATTTACAGGAGAGACTGGCAAATATTATTGTGGGGCACCGTCGCGACAAATCACCGGTTTATGCTCGTGATATTAATGCGCAGGGAGCGATGACAGCTTTGTTGAAAGATGCATTACAACCCAATCTTGTACAGACAATGGAAGGAACTCCAGCCTTTATACATGGAGGCCCTTTTGCCAATATTGCACATGGCTGTAACTCTGTCCTGGCAACCTCTACGGCATTAAAACTGGCGGATTATGTCGTTACCGAAGCAGGATTTGGTGCTGATCTTGGTGCTGAGAAGTTTTTTAATATCAAGATGAGAAAGTCGGGATTAAAACCCGATGCTGCTGTCATAGTAGGAACAATAAGGGCACTCAAAATGCATGGTGGCTGTGATGAGCAGCAAATGAAAAAAGAGAATATTGGCGCCATGGTAAAAGGTTTTGATAACCTTGCACGACATGTAGAAAATACACGTAAATTTGGCATTCCTGTCATTGTTGCTATTAACAGGTTTAGCGCAGATACAAAATCAGAAATTAATTTGTTACGCCAGCTGTGTGCAGAAATAGAAGTCAATGCAGTGATGTGTGATCATTGGGCCCTGGGTGGTAAAGGGACTGTCGACCTGGCTCAAAGTGTTGTAGAAATGATTGATAATGAACCTGCTAATTTCCATTTTCTATATGATGAAAAAATGCCATTACTGGACAAGGTTCGTACAGTTGCCCAGGAATTATATGGTGCTCAGGGAGTGATCGCTGATCAGAAAGTTCGAGATCAATTTAAAGCGCTTCAGGAGGATGGATATGGTGATTTCCCCGTGTGTATTGCTAAGACCCCTTTATCATTTTCAACTGATCCGGCTTTGAAAGGTGCCCCCAGTAATCATGTTGTCCCAATCCGTGAAATTCGCCTGTCCAATGGAGCTGGTTTTCTGGTTGTTATCTGTGGTGATGTCATGACTATGCCAGGTTTGCCACGTGTACCTGCGGCTGAAAAAATTCATGTGAATACGCAAGGTCAAATAGAAGGTTTATTTTAATCGACTCTATCGAGGTCTTAAAATGACCAAAAACAATCAAAAATTACTCGGCGAATGCCTTTGCGGTAGTGTCAGTTTTGAACTGTCAGCCCCTTTTCGGGATATTGTGAGTTGCTATTGCTCAGAATGTCGCAAAACCAGCGGTAACTTTGTGTCAGCAACTTCGGTAGAAGAGAGTCAGATACATTTTATTGAACAAAGCGGTCTTGCCTGGTTTGAAACTAACCTGTCAATTAGAGGTTTTTGTCAGTTATGTGGTTCTAATTTATTCTGCAGGCAACAACCTGAAACTGGAAAAGTGATTGTCATGACTGGATGCCTGGAGGCTAAAACTGGGCACAGGGTAACAACCCAGATATTTGTCACTGATAAGAGTGACTTTCATGAGATAGCAGGTAATGCACCACAATATTGAAGGTGGAATAAGCACAGCACTTCTAATCGAGGTCAATAATACTAATATTCGCTAAAGCTTATCTACATATTTTACTCAATTTCAGCATCAGCTCCATGCTTCAATCCTCATGTATTCCTTATAAATTGAGGCTCTGCGTGTGCTGCTTACTTGCCCCCAAGAAACAAATCTGATTAATAGAGATACCCTTAATTGTGTCGCGTTTCAGTCATGTTTTGTCGCTGTTATGTCAGATTATAAAGCGAGCTGTAATTATTCTTGACTCGGATACGGCTAATTTATAACACCCTGATAGATGGTGAAAAAATGACTGATTTAGACGATGAGTATGATGATGAAGAGGATCTGGACCTTTCGACTTTACCTGATGATGAACTTGTTGAACAAATGCATGATGACCTTTACAACGGATTAAAAGAAGAAGTTGCCGAAGGTACTGAAATATTGCTGGAACGAGGCTGGGATGCGAATAAGGTTTTAAATGAAGCTCTTGTCGCAGGCATGACCATAGTCGGGATTGATTTTCGAGATGGCATTCTGTTCGTACCCGAAGTCCTGATGTCGGCAAATTCGATGAAAGCAGGCATGGCTATTCTAAAACCATTGCTGGCAGAGTCGGATGAACCGGTGGCAGGAAAAATGGTGATAGGTACTGTTAAAGGGGATATTCATGATATCGGTAAAAACCTGGTATGCATGATGATGGAAGGTGCAGGCTTCGAGGTGATCGATCTGGGCATTAATATTCCAGTAGAAACATACCTGGCCGCACTGGAAGAACATAAACCGGATATTCTTGGAATGTCTGCATTATTAACCACCACCATGCCGTACATGAAAGTGGTTATAGATACGATGAAAGAGCAGGGAATTCGAGATAACTACATCGTACTGGTTGGTGGTGCTCCATTGAATCAGGAATTTGGCGATGCTGTTGGAGCTGATGCCTATTGTCGTGATGCGGCTGTAACGACAGATATTGCCAAGCAGTTGATCGCACAGCGACGAGCCGCTTAATTTAAATCATGAGATGAATAATCCGCCCCGAATTCTGGTAATAACCTGTGCTGCCATAGCCAGAGAAGTCAATGAAATAAAAAAAATGAATCACTGGTCACATATGGAGCTACAGGCTATCAGTGCTGACCTGCATACCACACCACAAAAAATTCCACAGGCAGTCGCTAACTTAATTGATCTGGCAGCAGGTACTTACGACTCTATTTTTGTGGCCTACGGTGACTGTGGTACAAGCGGGGAGCTTGATCGATTGCTTGCGGATCGTGGTGTATCTCGTTTACCGGGTGCTCATTGTTATGACTTTCTTGCCGGTGAAAAAACATACGCCAGTTTACAGCATGAAGAACCCGGTACTTTTTACCTTACAGATTTTCTGACTATACATTTTGAACGTTTAGTGATCGGTACACTGGGACTTGATCGGTTTCCTGAACTATTACCCCTGTATTTTGGTCATTACAAACGTCTGGTTTACCTGGCACAAACAGATTCAACTGAATTGACTGAACTGGCAAAAAAAGCAGCAACCCGGTTGAATCTTCAGTTTAAAAAAATATTTACCGGTAGTGGAGTCATGCTGCCGGTACTCGACGCAAAAATGAGTGAGTGGAACCCCGGAAGTGTGAATTAATTTTTGAAGCTGCTCTTAGCCGGGTTTTAAAACAGAGAATTACTATGGCAAAGTTAAAAATAGTGTACTGGCATGATATTCCCGCACAGGTTGTTATGCGTATAGGTCGCCGAAATGAACGATTTAGACTTTCATACAAGTTTGCTGATGCAATTGACCGTGCATCTAACCGTTTAAAAAAACGAGGAGAAGATGCTCTATTTGATCCCTGGCAAACTGTTGAGCAGGCTTTTCAGGGAAATATTCAGGAACAGGCGCAACTACTGGTTAAACAATTAGAAGAAAACTACAACGATGAAGTTCTGGACAGGTTGATCCGGGCCAGCGGAGTTGATGAAATGCGTTTAAAAACCGCTTAACCGGAGACTGAAGTGCAACTTATTCGCAACTGGTCGGTAAAGCATTCCAGAGGTCTTGAATATATATACTTACTGTTTGAACCCGTTCTCATCAGACTACATAAGGTATGGAATGTCATTGGATATGAACGTTTGGAAAAACCCGTTCGAGTCATTGAAAAATCGATAAAAGGTTTAATGTTTGACTGCCAGATGTGTGGCCAGTGTGCACTCAGCTCAAGCGGGATGTCGTGTTCCATGAATTGTCCAAAATCGTTACGAAATGGTCCCTGCGGTGGTGTTCGGATGGATGGGACCTGTGAAGTTAAACCAGAAATGCGATGTGTCTGGGTAGAAGCCTGGAAAGGTGCACAGCAAATGTCACAATGTGAAAAAATGAAAGAAATTCAACAACCTGTGAATTACAGTTTTAAGGGCAGTTCATCCTGGCTGAGAGTTGTACAGGACGATGTAAAAAACAAACAGGAAATGCCTGACGATGTTAGGATTAAACGATAATCCTGCGGCTCAACCGCTTCCCGAAAAAGAAGGGCATGTCTCTCGTGGTCGGCTCGAACGCTTACTGAAATCGGGACACTTTGCTGTCACTGCTGAACTGGCTCCACCAGACTCTGCTCTGGCCGATGATGTTTATGCTCGTGCACAGGTTTTTGATGGTTATGTTGATGGTATGAATGCCACCGATGGCTCGGGTGCTAACTGTCACATGTCGAGCATTGGCATGTGCGCACTGTTAACCAATGTCGGATATGCTCCTGTGATGCAGATTTCCTGTCGTGATAAAAATCGAATTGCGATTCAGGGTGATGTACTGGGTGCTGCAGCAATGGGCGTTGGTAATGTTTTGTGCCTGAGCGGTGATGGGGTTCAGGTGGGCGATCATCCTGAGGCTAAACCCGTTTTTGATCTGGATAGTATTTCACTGCTGGAGACTATTCGTATCATGCGTGATGAATCACGTTACCTGAGTGGCCGTTCGATAACTTCCCCTCCTAAAATGTTTCTCGGTGCGGCTGAAAACCCTTATGCACCTCCGATAGATTTTCGTCCCTATCGACTGGCCAAAAAAATAGCAGCGGGTGCTGATTTTATTCAGACTCAGTATATTTTTGATGTTCCGAAGTTAAAAGACTTTATGACCAAAGCAGGTGATCTTGGCTTACTTGAAAAATGTTTTATTTTACCCGGTGTTGGGCCACTTGCTTCAGCCAGAACTGCTAGCTGGATTCGAAAAAATGTACCTGGAATTCATATTCCCGATGCCATTATTAAACGTCTGGAAAGTGCGCAAAATCAAAAAAATGAAGGGCAAAAAATTTGCATCGAACTGATCCAGCAAATACGTGAAATTTCGGGGGTCAGTGGTGTTCATGTAATGGCATATCGTCAGGAAGAAGCGGTCAAGGATATTATTCAGCAGTCTGGTGTTTTAGAGGGTCGTGTTCCCTGGTATCCGGGTTGTGATCATGATGGCATCGATTATTAAAATTAAGCAACTTTGTTTAAACAAGTAGCAAAACTTTGAGGAAGTAAAAATGACTGAAACGGTTATTAGTTCAGCGAGCAAAGAGTTAGTGATAGGCTTTGATCGTCCATTTGTAATTATCGGCGAACGCATCAACCCTACCGGCCGAAAGATTATGGCCGAAGAAATGAAAAATGGTGACTACTCTCGTGTTGAGAGTGATGCTATTGCCCAGGTAAAAGCAGGTGCTCATATGCTCGATGTAAACGCAGGCATACCACTGGCAGATGAACCCAAAATATTAGCAGAAGTATTACAGCTGGTTCAAAGCCTGACGGACGTACCGCTGAGTATTGATTCCTCCATTATCGAAGCACTTGAAGCAGGTCTGGCTGTTTATCAGGGAAAAGCACTGGTGAACTCGGTGACTGGAGAGGAAGAGAATCTGGAGCGAGTATTACCCCTGATTAAAAAGTATGGTGCCGCAGTTGTTGCAATTTCAAATGATGAAAGTGGTATTTCGGAAGATATCGATGTCAGATTTGATGTAGCCAAAAAAATAGTTGAGCGTGCTTCAGATTATGGAATTCCAGCCTGTGATGTAGTAGTTGATCCCCTGGTGATGCCCATTGGAGCAATCAATAAAGCCGGTCAACAGGTACTAAAATTAATTCATCGTTTACGTTCTGAACTTAAAGTAAATACAACCTGTGGTGCATCTAATATCAGTTTTGGTTTACCCAACCGCCATGGTTTTAATGGGGCTTTTATCAGCATGGCGATTCAGGCTGGTATGACTTCGGCCATTACCAACCCGCTGCATTCTGAAGTGGTTAGTGCCAGCATGGGAGCTGATGTTATGTTAGGTAAAGATCCTGATTGTGCGCGCTGGATAAAACGATTTAGAGAGCCTGCTGCTGAAGGTGCCAGAGTTAGAGGTACAGGGCGGCGCAGTCGAAGAAGGTCGCCTGGCTGATAGATAAACATTTTTGAATGCAGAGGACGCCGGGGTACGCAGAGGAGTGATTTGGTTAAATTTGTTCTTTGTTGTCAAAAGTACAGGTTGATTTAAGCTTTCTTTATACGATTAGTACAAACAATAATTTTTCTTCTTGCGTACCCCGGCGTTCTCTGCGGTTAATTGCTTTTCAAGGTTTATGACAATTGAATAAAAAAGATGCCACAGTACTGTTTATGCCATCTGGAATACGCGGGCAGGTAACTGTAGGAACGACAGTTCTTCAGGCTGCTCAACGCCTTGCTGTTGATCTGGAGTCGGTTTGTGGAGGGCAGGGTAAGTGTCGACGTTGCCAGGTATTGCCTCAACTGGGTGATTTTTCAAAACATGGTATTGTCTCTGCTTCCAACCATCTGTCTGAACTAACTGAAACCGAACATCATCACTTACACAAAAACTGGCTCGAACAGGGTAAACGCCTGGCCTGTAATGCACGTATTCTGGGTGACCTGGTTATTGATGTACCAGAAAGAAGTCAACAGCATAAACAGCATATAGCCAAAGAAGTCACCGCCTACGATATTCAGGTTCAGCCAGCTCTAAGGTTATATACAGTGAGACTGCCAGAGCCGGATATGCAATCTCCTCTATCAGATAAACGACGTCTTCAGCATGAGTTAAAAACAAAATTTGATTTGCCTGTTCTTGATTGCGAGTTATCTCAATTAAGACTGTTACAAAAAATATTAGAAAAATCTAACCGGGTTGTTACGGTAGCGGTGTATCAATATCAGCATATTATTGCACTCTGGCCCGGAGAGAAAAAGGTCGTTTACGGATTGGCTATAGACCTGGGTTCAACAACCATCGCTGCTCAATTATGCAACCTCGATACGGGTGAAATAGTAGCTACCGCTGATATGATGAATCCGCAGATTCGTTTTGGTGAAGACCTGATGAGTCGTGTCTCTTACATCATGATGAATGAAGGCAGTGAAGCTGAGTTAAGCAGGGTTGTACGGGAAGCGATTAACCAGCTGGCAAAACGTGCAGCAAAATCAGCCGGTATTGCAGAGAGTGAGATACTTGATATAACGATCGTCGCCAACCCGATTATGCATCATATTTTATTGGGGTTAGATCCTACACCACTGGGTAGTGCACCTTTCACACTGGTAACTGATCAAATGGTTATAATTCCTGCACGGGAAATAGATATTCATCTGTATAGTGAAACCCGAATATGTGTACTGCCCTGTATTGCAGGACACATAGGTGCTGATACAGCGGGTGTCATCTTATCTGAACGACCTGACCTGGCCGAAGAAAATATGTTGCTGGTTGATGTAGGCACAAATGCCGAAATAGTGCTCGGTAATCAACATCGTCTTCTCGCTGCTTCAAGCCCTACAGGTCCAGCATTTGAAGGGGCACAAATTAGCTCAGGACAACGGGCAGCAGCGGGAGCCATAGAACGTGTTCGTATCGATAAGGAGACATTAGAGCCCCGGTTTCGTGTAATTGGCTGTGATGTCTGGTCAGATGAGGATACCTTTATTGATAAAAGTGCCAGAGTAAATATCAGTGGAATATGTGGCTCGGGAATTATTGAAGTTGTTGCTGAGATGTATCTAGCGGGCATAATTAATCAGCATGGAGTGATTGCTCCTGTTGAGGGTAATAATAGTCATCGAATATTTAAACAAGGTAGGACCTGGTGTTACCTGTTGTATTCAGCCGATAAATCCATTGTGATTACCCAGAACGATGTGCGTGCAATTCAGTTGGCGAAAGCTGCTTTACATGCAGGTATTCGGTTATTGATGAATCATCTGGGTATTCAAAAAGTTGACCGGATAGGATTAGCTGGAGCATTTGGAAGTCATATTGATGTCAAATATGCCATGATATTGGGCTTAATCCCTGACTGTAATCTGGATAAAGTTGGATCAGTAGGCAATGCAGCAGGAACAGGGGCTCGAATTGCGCTGCTTAATTTTCCTTCACGTCTGGAAATCAGTGAAATTTTGCCGGCAGTGGAAAAAATAGAAACGGCAATAGAAGAAAAATTTCAGGATTATTTTATTGAAGCTATGGCCATTCCGCATAAAACGGAAAAGTATACTGAGCTATCCAAACTGGTTTCTTTTCCTGAGGTACAGGTAAAAACAAGGGATGAAAGTGCCAATCGGCGTAAACGTCGTCGATGTAGTAAAGTGTAAAACCATAACATATTTTAAATGACTACATATTTGGGTAGTTCGGGCCACCACCACCTTCAGGGGGAACCCAGTTGATATTTTGAGTGGGATCCTTGATATCACAGGTTTTACAATGAAGGCAGTTTTGCGCATTTATCTGAAGTTGATCTAATCCCGATGCATCACTGATTATTTCATACACTCCAGCCGGACAATAACGCTGTTCCGGGGCATCATAATCAGTCAAATTAACAGTAACTGGTATTGAGTCGTCTTTTAATTTTAGGTGTGCGGGCTGATTTTCTTCGTGGTTGGTGGCTGATAGATAAACCGAGGATAAACGGTCAAAACTAACGATACCATCAGGTTTAGGATAGTTTATTTTAGTGTGTTCAACTGACTTGTGAAGCTGGTTATGATCTTCATGGTGTTTCAGCGTTTTACTGCCCTTGCCCCGGGTTATGTAAGTTTCTACTGCTGCATTAAAAAGTCCTCGCCATAGCCCTTGTTGAAAACCGGGGCGAATATTTCTGACTTGCTTGAGTTCATCCCATAACCAGCTTTGACGTAACTTATCAGTGTACTCTACAGCTTCATTTTGTTGATCCTGCTGTAGTATTTTATACACCGCTTCTGCCGCAAGCATGCCACTTTTCATCGCGGTATGAGTTCCTTTGATTTTAGCAACATTAAGAAATCCAGCGCTATCACCAATAAGGCAACCTCCGGGAAAAGTCAATTTAGGAATGGATTGGTAACCTCCCTCTGAAAGTGCTCTGGCCCCATAGCTAATACGTTTTCCTTTTTCAAGCAAGGGGCGGACAGAAGGGTGATTTTTAAACTGCTGAAATTCTTCAAAAGGATCAAGAAAGGGGTTCTGGTAATCAAGACCGATAACAAACCCTATAGCAATTTGATTATTTTCCAGGTGGTAAATAAATGAACCACCATAGGTATTATTATCCAGTGGCCAGCCTATGGTATGACAGGTTGATCCTGCATGGTGCATTTCAGCGGGAATTTCCCATAACTCCTTCAGCCCTATAGCATAAGTTTGCGACTCTACATCCTTGCGCAGTTGGTAATGGCTCATGAGTTGTTTACTTAGAGAACCTCTACAACCTTCAGCAAAAAGAGTTTGACGGGCAATGAGTTCAACTCCAGGTTGAAAGCTGTCTGTTTTTTGTCCATCTTTAGCAATACCCATATCTCCTGTTGCTATACCGCGTATCGCGCCACTTTCATCAAACAATAATTCACTGGCGGAAAAACCCGGGAAAATTTCAATACCCAGTTGCTCCGCCTGTTCTGCCAGCCAGCGGCAAAAATTTCCAAGGCTGATTATATAGTTACCCTCATTATGCATAGAAGGAGGTGTTGGCAGAGTGAAAGCGTGTTTTTTAGTAAGAAATTGAAAATTATCTGAACTAACAGCGGTATGGATGGGAGTGTTTAACTGTTTCCAGTCAGGTATTAATTCATCCAGACTTCTGGGTTCCAGTATTGCTCCTGATAAAATGTGAGCACCGACTTCGGATCCTTTTTCAACAATACAGATGGAGATAGAGCTGTCTTCCTGTAAAGATAATTGAGCAAGACGAATTGCAGCGCTGAGCCCTGAGGGACCGGCTCCGACAATTACTACATCAAATTCCATGCTATCTCGTTGCAATTGACTTACCTTTTAAATGTTTTAGACGGTGATATTTTAGAAAATATTAGTCATCAATGTTGGTGAAATTGAAAAACGGATACTGCTCACTATTGTTGTGATCAGTATCCATTTTAACATGATTGCTATGTTTCTTTGCTCAAACCTTTATACAGAGCGATACACATAAATAATAAAATGAGCGCAAAAGGTAAACCTGTTGCAACGGATGCGGCCTGTAAAGCTGATAAGCCACCGGTCCATAACAACACAATGGCTATTGAGCCTTCCAGTAAACACCAGAGTACTCGTTGCGCCACTGGAGCATCTATTTTTCCGCCTGCCGTTATCGTATCAATAACCAGCGATCCTGAATCTGAAGAAGTTACAAAAAATGTGATGACCAGGACGATACCGATAAAAGAAAGCAATCCAGCAAAGGGAAAACCGCCATCAAACATGGTAAACATTGCCTGTGCATAGGCATTGTTAACCTGTTCTGCAAGTTGGCTATTGAAAACGTTCGTAGTCGCTGATGGATTCTCAGCTGTTGGAGCGGCAACACTGACAATGGCATTCTCCAGACTGCCAGCCTGGTTGATGACCTGATCAATTGCGGAACCACCAAATGCAGACATCCACAAAATAGATACAACGGTTGGAACCAGTAGAACGCAGGTAACAAACTCTCTTACAGAACGACCTTTTGAAACGCGGGCAATAAACATACCAACGAATGGAGACCATGCAATCCACCAGGCCCAGTAAAATGTTGTCCAGTCATGCAGAAAACTGGAGTCTTCACGGCCAATCCAGTTACTTAACGGAATGATATTACTTAAATACGAGCCGGTATTTGCAAAGAATCCGGCCACTATTTCCATCGTGGGACCCAGCACAATAACTGCTGCCATGAGTAAAAATGCCAGAACAATATTAAATTCACTCAGGCGTTTAACTCCCTTATCAAGACCTGCTACCACCGAAACCAGTGCGATTAGTGTGATAACAGAAATCAATATAGTTTGAACCGTTGACCCTATCTCCATTCCAAACAGGTAGTTTAAACCGGCGTTGGCCTGTTGTGCACCTAGTCCTAATGAAGTTGCAAGACCAAAAATGGTCGCAAAAACGGCTAAAGTATCGATGATATGGCCTACCCAGCCCCACACAGCATCCCCAAAAATAGGATAAAAGGCGGAGCGAATGGTAAGTGGTAATCCTCGATTGTAAGTGAAGAATGCTAATGCCAGGCCAACAACTGCATATATTGCCCAGGGGTGAAGCCCCCAGTGAAAGATGGTCACTGCAAAAGCCATTTCCTTGCTTTCACTGACACCAAGAGGTGCATATCCCCACACGCCAGAGGCATAAACAACTGGTTCAGCCACACTCCAGAACATCAAGCCTATGCCCATACCGGCAGCAAATAACATAGCAAACCAGGAAAGCGTACTGTAATCCGGTGAAGCTTCCTTTCCCCCAAGTTTAATTTTACCTAAAGGGCTGACAATCAGGAACAGGCAAAACAGCACAAAAATATTACCGGCGATTAAAAAGAACCAGTCAAAGGTCGATGTTATTGATTTTCTAAGATCACCAAAAAAAGCACCAGCAGCTTCCCCGGCTATCACTGAGCCGATCAAAAAAACAAAAATAACAATGGTGGAAAATAGAAAAACGGGGTTATGTATATCCAGCCCCATAAAACGAATATTATCCTGTCCTACTCTATACTCAGAACCTTGTTCACTCATAATTGCCTCCTCAGACATTAATAATTATTATTTTCTCTCTTAGGTAGAGGGATAAAGCTTTTGTATATGAACAGAATAGATTTTTTTTTACCGTCTTAAATGCGACTTATAATTTACCTTGAGACCTGTAATTTGTCTGAATTTACTGATTCCTGATGCTATTAAGCAGAAAGTGTCAAATCAGACACTTTCTGGCTAGCCAATTAAAATATAGTGTTTTATGTCACAATTTTGAGTGGTTTTCCTGTTAAAAAGCATCGGGATCCCAACCTTGTTTCTTTCGATAAATGGTAGATGGGCTAACCTCAAGAAGAGCTGCAGCTTTAGGAATATTTCCTTCACAGAGTTCAATTGCCTGTTCGATGGTTTCTCGTTCAACACTGGCCAGGGGTCTTATCGGGGTAAGATGGGGTTGCTCAAAGGTTTTAGTTGATTGTTTTGTCGGAATTAACTGGGATATTTCATTCTCATTTAATGAGGTATTAAGCGGGGGAGGGAGGTGTGCTAAAACGACACTTTTATTTTCATGTAATACAACGATATTATGAATGACATTTTGCAATTGGCGTACATTACCCGGCCAATTGTAACTTCGAAGGATAACCTCTACTTCGGGGGTGAAATTCTCGAACCCCTTATTTTCTTCTTTGGCATAGGTTATAAGAAAATGTTTGGCTAATTCCAAAATATCATCACCTCGATCACGTAAAGGAGGTAGATCAAGCGGTACGACGTGCAATCGATAGTAAAGGTCTTCTCTGAAGCGGCCATTGGCTATGGCTTCAAGTGGATCTTTGTTGGTGGCACAGATAAAACGTACATCTACAGTTTCCTGCTTACTGCTACCAACCCTCTGAAAGCTACTGGTCTGAATAAAACGTAATAGTTTGGTTTGCAGATCCATGTCCATCTCACCAATTTCATCCAGAAATAATGTACCTCCATCTGCTAGTGTAGCCGCGCCTTTACGTTCGGTAGCAGCACCGGTAAAAGCTCCTTTCATATGGCCAAAAATTTCGCTTTCCATTAAATCATGCGGAATAGCCGCGCAGTTTAAGGCAATAAAAGGTTGGTTGGCGCGTGTACTCTGTTTCTGGATTGCTTCGGCGCATACTTCTTTGCCTGTTCCACTCTCTCCAGTGATAAAAACAGAAGCTTTACTGGGAGCCGCAGCATCAATGATCCGGTAAACAGCTTGCATTGGCAAACAGGAGCCTATAAATCCATGATAATGATCTCGTTCGAAAGTGGTTTGATAATTATCTACAATATGCTGTAAACGATTTTTATCCAGCAAGTTTTTAATGGTGGTTTTTAACCTGCTAGCATTAAAAGGTTTTTCCAGAAAATCTTCTGCACCGATACGCATGACTTCTACGGCAATATCAACGGAACTGTGGGCGGTAATGACAATAACTGAACATGGAAATCCCTGCTCCCGTATCCACTGAAGAATTTTCTGTCCATCCATGTCGGGTAGCTGCAAGTCAAGTAAAACCAGTTCGGGTGGATTAGCCGAGATAAGCGATTTGGCTTCTTCACCGGTAGCCACGTGGGTAAGTGTAATCATCTCATGCTTGAGATATTGCTGGACAAGCCGTGCCTGAGACAGGTCATCTTCAATTAAAATTATGCTGGGTTTATCACTCATTCTTTTATTTTCCAATTATCTGACTTGAACCCTTTGTTAGCGTATTGAGCCAATAGACGAAAGGATTCATTGGCTACATTAGACAATGTCTTCGCTTCTAACAGGGCTTGTTTTAAATTATATTGTTTACAGCTGTGTTCAATTTTACGGGCTAGCTGATGCAGCTTTTCATTACCATGAGCGGCTGCACTGCTTCCTAAAGTATGTGTTTCAAATTCCAGGGCCTTGAAATTATCTTCTGTAATTGCCTGACTAATTAATTGCGATCTTTTTTTAGCATCTTCAATGTAAAACAATAGTATCTCTGGCACTATTTCAGCGTCAGTATCACGTACCAATTGTTTTAATACCTGTTCATCAACATAGTGATCTTCATTTTTGGCTTGCAGATTATCGGTATCCGAATGTTGCAGGCTGTTTTCGTCATGTTGATGAATGGTATGATCCTTTGTCCAGCGTGCAATGCAGTTCAGCATGAGATCGCGGTCAATGGGTTTACTCAGGTAATCATTCATGCCCGCATTAATAAAACGCTCCCGGTCTCCTGACAGAGCATGAGCGGTAATAGCTATAATGGGAAGTTTGCCTGCAGGTTCCGGGTATTTTCGAATTTCCTGAGTGGCCGTTAGACCATCCATTTCCGGCATGGAAATATCCATTAGAACTATATCATAAGGAAGGTTACGAATAGCCTCAACGGCCTCAAGGCCATTGGCAACTATATCTACCTGCAAACCTGCGTATTTCAGCATATTCTTGATAACAAACTGGTTGGCTGTATTGTCTTCCGCCAGCAGGATACGAATATCTCTGCCCGGAATTATTGTTGCAACTTCAGCTATAGGAATTGTAATATTGGTACATTCATCCTCCTGTATGTGCTGCAGTTGAATACTAAAGGAAAATATACTGCCTTTTGTCGGTTCACTTTCACAGTATATACTGCCTTGCATAAGATTGACCAGACGATTGCAAATAGCCAGACCCAGGCCTGATCCCTCATGATGCCGAGAATGAGTTTGATCAACCATAGTAAATTCATCGAAAATACCAGCCAGATGATCTTCGTCGATGCCGATGCCGGTATCCTGTACCGAGCAGTGTAATGAAAAACTTTCATCGTTATCTTTTAAAAGCGATACTTTGACGGTAATACAGCCGCTGGCAGTGAATTTGATCGCATTGTTGATCAGATTAATCAAAATCTGGCGAATTCGATCCGGATCGCCTTTGGCATAACGGGGTAAGCCTGGATCCATAATAAGAATAAAAGTTAACCCCTTCTCATCGGCCTGGTGCTTAAGAATTTCAATTCCCTGGGCAAACAGGTGATGGATATTAAAACCACTGTACTCCAGTTGTAATTTGTCAGCTTCCATTTTGGAAAAGTCAAGAACATCATTAATAATGGTTAGCAGAAGCTCACCTGATCCACGGCCTGTTTGTACCAGTTGCTGTTGATATTCACTCAGGGAAGTGTCTTTTAATAGTCCCAGAATTCCCAGTATGGCATTAATGGGGGTGCGTATTTCATGGCTCATAGTCGCCAGGAAACCCGATTTGGCCCGGTTGGCACTGAGAGCTTCATCATGGGCAATCAACAGTTCCTCCCGTGTTGAAAGTAGCTCTCTTTCACGTTTAACTTGCTGTTGCATCATCTCAGAAAGTTCATTGGCTGAGGTCGATAGTAATTCCAGTTCACTACTTGTAAAAACAGGCAGTTTCAGGGGTAACTGCTGGCTATTTTTCGATAGTAAAGTTAGATAGTGAGTAATACGGTGAACTGGTCGAATGCTAAGCCAGTAAATGAGTATAACCGTGAGGAGTGTTAGCAGAATAAGCATGGCAGATATAAACAGCTGGACTTTGATAACATGATTGTTGATCTTTGTTTCAATCGGCTGTATATCCCATCGGATATTTAAAGTACCGAATTGCTCACCTTCGAATTTGATGGCATAACGGTAGCTGCGTATCTTGTCATCGGCCGTGGTCTGTGGACGTGATTGTTGAGCCAGCAACTTACCCTGTTCATTTTCCATTCTAAGACTGATCATGCTGGGTGTTTTCTCTAGTGAGTGCGCAGCAATTGTTTCCAGTAGTGGAATGTCTTCAGTAATCACCGCATCGATGGCTGTTGCGGTTAGCAGTGCAAAAGAGCTGCGGCTAATTTCCTCAACCTGATCTAATGTAAAATCACTGACTATATGGCGAGTAAAAATAACAGTGATCAGGTTAACGACCAGCAGGGCCGCTACCAGTGCCAGCGCCATCTGGGACCAGAGTGGCCAACGTCGTTTAGTAGAGGGTTGAGGGGCAGGCTTCATCTAATCTAACTATCAACAGCTTTTTACGTAGGGTTGACTATTGTTTGTTTTTAGAAAAAAGTGGCATTACTTAACATCGATTTGCGAATAATATTGTAATCATCATCACTGGCAGAAAGGAATCCCTGTTTCTTTAAGACTTTTAATGCCGTGACATCGGTAAGTTCAAGCAAACTTTCTTTTAGCGTAGAAAATAATTTTTTATTCAAATTACTACTGGCAATCCAGGGTTTAGTGACATTGGGAAATCGAGAGATCTCACGAATTTTTACTCCTTTTGCTTTTAGCTTTTTAAAAGTACTTTCCTTGAGCGCACCTGCATCGAATTGACCTGCGCCAACTGCGGTGCCAACTCTATCATGTCGACCCAGGTATTCATAACTGCTTAAATCTCTAGCATATATACCCTGTTGTGCAAGCTGGTATTGAGATAGGTAACGACCGATGGTTGAACGTTTATCACCAAATGCAAAGCTATGGCCCTTAATTTGAGTTAACTTGTTTATTGGACTTTGATCCTGAACACATATAATGCCATAAAATACCTTTTTACCTTTTTTGCTTTCCATCGCGAGTAGTTGCAGCTCAGAATTTTGTTCTTTACTGGTGATGTAGGATGCAGGCCCCATTCGTGCAAAATCAACCTGTCCGCTAACAAGGTCATTGATACCCTGATCATAGCTTTTAGCCACATGCAAAGTGATGTTGACAGGCTCGCCTATTTTATTTGTCATTTCCTGTTCAAGTATGTTGAGTATAGGGCGAAACATTTTGACCATCGTTGTGGGTTTATCAGAAGTATAAACACCAAATTTAAGATTTACATCTGCCTGGGCGGTTATGGAGGTAAGGCTGAATAAAAGAATGGTTATGGTCAAAAGAGTTTTCATGCAGTTATCTCCAGCAAGTAGTTTAAATAGTATAGGATTGGATGTCATTTTTGCTAGACTGATTTAATAATTTATTCACTTTTCCTGCCAAATCTTGCAAATTGAAGGGTTTGACTAAATACGCATCAGCACCCAGATCAAATGCATCTTCGATATCGCCAATTTTATTTTTCCCGGTGAGCATTAATACCGGAATCATACGGGTTTGATCATGATTTTTGAGTTGATTGAGCACCTCTGGGCCCTGAATGTCCGGCAGCATCCAGTCGAGAATAATTAAATCAGGATTCTGATTGTTGGCCTGAGTCAGTCCGCTCTGTCCATTCTCTGCTTCTATGACTTTGAGACTTTCGCGTTTTTCCAGTCGAAAGCTAAGCTGTCTGCGCAGGCCGGCATCATCGTCTATTACCAGTATTTTTTGTTTATTGTTAACAAATAGCATTTAGTTTTCCTCAACCTCAAAAATTAAATTAGCCTGTTTTCTATGGCTGATTACTAATGAGTACCTGCAATATCTATGCCACTTAATTTAGTCAATATTTAAAATATCATTAATATCAATAAAACCTGGTGCTATATGTTGTGTACTGTTTTTTAAATTATTGAGAATGATACTTTTTCGGAGTAAAAGTTTTCTTTTTGTCAGGATAGCGGTTGCCTTCTGTTCGTCGAAGAACGGTCGAACACGGGCTAATAGCTCACGTGGATAAATAAGGTTTGCTGATGTCGTCATCGGCTCCAATCTCCAACCCGACAACTCGATCAATATCACGGGTTTTTCCAGAGACAATGATGATACCAACAGTTGATTTTTCACCGATATTTCTGGCAATGTTAAGGCCATTACCATCCTCTAGAGTTAGATCGATGAGGAATAGGTCAATGGTGTGGATTTGTGTTAACTGCTTTTGATCAAACTGCCATTAGTTAAGTTAAACCGGCGCCATTAAAAGCAACAGTACATCATCCTTAGGCGGTGATCCCCCCAGTTCATCAAAAACGGCCATTATTTTTTCCAGTGCCTGTTCAATGGGGTCATTCAGGGTATTAACGAGCTCTGAAGTTATTCGCTGTTCTAGTTGTTGCCGAAGTTTTTCATCTGCTGCAGACTCAAATAGTCCATCGGTATACAGGACGATTCTTTCATCTGCCGCCACCTTAAATGTTGTCGATTGATAATTGGTATCGGGAATCAGACCAGGTAGTATACCGCTGACTTGTAGTTTGCTGATGCCTTTCGGGGTGATTAGCAGTGGCGGTGGGTGTCCGGCGCAGGCCAGGGTGATCTCACCGTTATTCGATAAAACAGCTGAGCAACTGGTCAGAGTTATTTTTGACATCAGTTGATCCTGTAGACAAAAGTCAGACATTTGATCCAGTAACTTCGCAGGATTTCTATCTGAAGTAGCGGCATTCATCAATCCTCTGAGATAGCCACCACAGGCATGAGCAAAAAATTTGGCACAATCATCATGCCCCATGATATCGGTGAGCATTATCTGCATAAAATCTTTGCCTGACCGGTGTAACAAAAGATCCCCTCCACCGCTGCCAGTGTGACGATTTGCGATGCCAAGATTCCAGTTATTATTCATTTTCGGTACACTGGGTGCGAGTGAAGAAGTGATTCCCTCATCTATGCGGTCAGTCAACTGTTGGTAGACTTGCTCAGATCGTTTCAACACACGCTGAATGGTTATGATTAACTGTTCTTTCTTTATCGGTTTGGTCAGATAGTCATCAATACCCAGACTGGTGGCTTTTTCAACATGAGCAGTATCACCCATCGCAGTTAGAAATATGAAAGGAATCAAGCGTGAATTGCTGTCTGTGATCAGTTGCTCGCGTAATGCTATGCCATCCATTTGTGGCATGCAGATATCTGATAATACCAGGTCGATCTGCTCTGTTTCTAGCTTCAATAATGCTTCCTGACCACTGGCTGCAGTGGTAACTTCTAATGTTTCTGCCAGGTAAAGTTCATACAATTTACGCAGGGAATTATCATCTTCTACCAAAAGGATATGGGGTCGAGTATTCTGTGCCGGGCTATTCCACAGAAGTCTTAGTCTGTTCAACTCGTTACCACTGCTGGCTGCCTGATATTCAAAATGGTCACACAAGCTATTCAATAATGATAGACCTCGATCACTTTCGGATTCACTAAATTTATCCAGACTATTTGGTAATACTGCATTGGCTGGGTCCAATGCATTGCCATCATCTAAAATTTCCAGCCACCAGCCGGTGTTGTTTTTTCCGAAACGCATGGTGATCTGACTCAACCTGGTTGAAGCATGTTGTATCAGGTTTGTGGCTGCTTCTGACAGGCAAAGCAGCATACGTTTTTTTATGAATGATTGTGGAACCCTCATCAGAGTTACCTGTTCCAGTAAATGGCGTAGCTCACGAACGGATTCGAGTGTTGCCGGTTGCTGGTTTTCTATGAGTAGACGATTCACTGAATTTATATCTCCAGATTTAGTAAGTTGCTTTGCTGAAACCATTTTATTAATTATTAGGTCAACCCGTTAATAGCAGGATCCAGGCGGCTAATTTCACGTAATAATTCATCTATGTTGCCAACCTGTTCTTGTTCGGGACGTATTTGAGTAGATCCCAATGCATATATATTAGCCTGGTTGGTATATTCAGTATTCATCTGTAACTCCGCAATTGAGTGGTGGTGTTAGCAAACACTGCAGAGATCATGCCAGACATTAAATATATATTTAATAATTCAAAAATCAACGAGTTACATGTTGAGCTGCATATGGGCTTAGTGAGAATTTTAAGTTTATGCATTTTGTGATGAACTGAGAAATAAAATTTGGGTTGAAAATTTCTCAAATATAAGCATCCCGCGAAAATACCTTCGATGAAAAAGCATATTGCAATGCATTCTGAAAATAGAAGCGGATAAACCAGTAAAAAACGTTATCAAAAACGTTGGCACAGTCATTGCAAGGCATAGATCAATGGAAAACTGTAAGGGTGAGCAATACGACTAAACCAACAGTGATCCAGTGGAAATTTAAATTGGAATTATCCATATCTGACCTAAGGCAGAACAGATTAGTTACGTTACCTGTATTTTGGAGAAGTTACATGAAAAAAAATCAAAACATTGAAATAAGTCAATACTACCAGATATCGAAGAGTGCCGATGCCATGATCATCGAAATGCCCAAGGAATTTACCGTCGTTGAAGCCGTGCCGTTTAACAATACCTTCAAATCTATTTGTGAAACTGAAGTGCCGCCACTCAAGGTAAACCTGGATTTTTCCAAAACTAGTTTTTTAGATAGCAGTGGAATAGGAGCGTTGGTAAGCACTATCAAGATGTCGAAAAGCACTGGCATTGATCTCGTGGTCAGTGGTCTCAGACCCCAGATAGAGGCGGTCTTGACCATGACCGGGCTGAACAGAGTCCTCAACATTGAGTCATCGGAAAATATGGAATCTGCATCAGTCTCAAACGAAGCAGATAAGCTTCCTGTGACCCATGCTTCCGTTCGCTCCCGTATCAAACGGGTCGTCGATATTTTTGGTGCGCTGCTAGGGTTGTTTATAACCGGCTTATTGTTCATTCCCATCGCGATTGCCATCAGAAGTGACGGGGCGGGACCCTTGCTCTTCAGCCAGACTCGCTGTGGATGGATGGGACGAAAATTCAAGTTGTGGAAGTTTCGTTCTATGGTTCCGGACGCGGAAGCTCGCAAGTTCGAAGTAGTTAATGAAGCCAAAGGCGCTATTTTCAAAGCAGAAAATGATCCACGAATTACGAAGGTAGGGCGTTTTCTAAGACGTACAAGCCTTGATGAGCTGCCCCAGTTCTGGAACGTGCTCGAAGGTTCCATGAGCCTGGTGGGCACACGTCCACCCACGGCGGAAGAGATTGATCAGTATGACGTGCCCGAGTGGCGCCGTTTAGATGTGAAACCTGGTATTACCGGTGAATGGCAGGTGAATGGTCGTTCCTCGATCAAGGATTTTGAAGACATCATTCGCCTGGATTTGCGATATCAGAGAAACTGGAGCCAGCTCTACGACCTCAGGCTATTGTTCAAAACGGTGGGGGTTGTGTTCAGCAAAGACTGCGGTGCCATGTAAAGCATCCGGGCTGTGATACTCCGCAGGAAGATACCAGTAACCCATGAAGTGAAATATTTGGAAGCGATGTTCCCGTTAGTGCGTAAATCTGGTTACCGGCGGCTATACAGTTTATCGTCCGGCAAAATTGTCACCAGCAGCAATATAAATGGCTTTGGCTTTAACTTTTACGATTAATGGTTGATTTCTTTTTCGTGTTATCCGGATTTGTTATAGCATTAAATTAGCAGGATAAAATCAATTCAATAACGGAGTTATATGACTTCCAGGTAAAACGAATTTTCGCTTATACCCATTTTATATATTAATGCTTACCCGGGGATTGAATGTGCCAGCTAAACTGTAGAACATCAGTTTAATTTGGTTGCTAGTAATCCAGCTTTTTCAAAAAATAATTAGTCAACTTTTCTCACCAATATTTTTTGGATCTATTTCTGTTGATACAGAAGGTACAACAAAAATAGTTTTTGAAAGAACCATTGTTGCCGATATCATGATGATCTTTGGTATTGGATTAATCATATATAGGGCGTATATATCGTATAGGTTTATTGAAATGCCACTGAACCAATATCGACATAAATTTAAAGTAAAAAAAGATGTTGAGATAGTGTCATAACAAAAAACACCTGTTTTTGATACATCAAAAAAGCAGGATTTAAAATCAACAACCTGCAAAGGTGTGAGCAGACGAGGGCTTACATCCCACCCGTTGCACTAGTGAGTTGAGTTCCGTTCCGTGCCTTATTAACTGGATAGCGCTTACGTTTAAATAATACATGACGAACAGCATTTAACAGGCTGGTAACCTTTGGCATATCTTTTATCCATATTTCCCACTTAGCGGCTGCCAATGTATCCTGAACGACATGTGCTCTATACTGCAAAGCGCTTATAACTTCATCATCTTCCTTTCCTGCAGCAATAACAATTTCCTGAAGCTCAACAAATACTTCATGCATTTCTGTAAGTAATATTACTTTATCTGATTTTGTAAGAGAACCCAGTGTATCCTGCCTATAGTAAAGAGGTGTATTTAATAACCCGAAATGGGCATTATTAATTAATAATGTTACGAAAAACATCATATCTTCGCCCCGCCATACCAACGGATTAAAGCGAATGCCGGTGTTATCAAGAAATTCCTTCTTGATAACAGGCTTTACAGAACCTAGTCCTTTGCTAACAAACTGAGAACTACTGATCACCTTTAAGCTATCAGGCTTAGAAAAAATGGTAAAACAAACTGAGTGTGGCGTTGTATTCTCACTGCTACACAAATGATAACTATCAGCAATAAAATCGAGATCATACTCTAATGCATTTTTATAGAGTATTGACAGGCGATTTTTCGCAAACCAGTCATCTGCATCAAGTAATGCTATCCAGTTTCCAGTCGCATTTTCAATACCCATATTCCGCGCCACACTCGGACCAGAATTGCGCCTGGTTTTAAGCAGTTTTATATTCTTGTATGCTGAGTATCTATTCCTTATAACACTCTCAGTGGAATCTGATGAGCAGTCATTAATGATGATAATTTCGATGTCGATATCATTTTGAAGTAGAGCCGAGTCAATTGAACGACATATTGTCTTCTCAGCATTATATGCCGGTATTATCACTGTAATTTTTGGTATTGATTCACTCATGGCTAACCAACGTGATTATTAAATTGCAAAATGTGTTGTCGAGATCGGGATGTCCCGGGAAATATACTGCTAGAGTGAAGGCTGATGTATACACATCAATGTTCTCTACTTCCAGAACACCAGTGTATTAAATCCAAGGTGTTTGCGGACTTGATAAACCCCTAAAAGGTTCTGAGAGGCTACCGCTACCGCTGTAGCAACTGTAGCGCCTAACAAACCATAACCTGGTATTAGAACCAAACCAAGCGTCAATCCGATAACTGCACTAATGATCGCATTGTTGCGTAAATCACGTTCATGCCCCGTCATGCTCAGTAAATAACCTACAGAACCCGTTGCGATATTCACAAACTGACCTAGAGCAAGGATCATCAACGCCGTCGATGCTGCACGGAACTCTTCACCAAAAAAACTCATCAACCATTCAGGAGCCAAAAGCATCAGCATCAATGCAGGAACCGCAGCCAATAACATCAGACGCACAGACCAGATTGCCACGCGTTTCAAGCCCTCACTATCTCCTTTCGCGTGCATTGCGGCAAATTTAGGGGCGGCAATCGCATTGACTGCAAAAAGAACGAAACTGGTTAGCATCGCCGTGCGTTGGGCGACAGCAAAAAAGGCTACATTTTCTGAAGAAGCCCAGGCACCTAGCATCAACTGCGGAGCCCACTGTACCACTTGCGATAACATGGCGACGACCCAAAGTGGAGTGCAAGTCTTACGAAGCTGGGTTGAGGAGAAACTTTCTACTTTTTCTGTTTTTGGTGCTGATTTAATCCAGAACAACAGGCCTGTGCCCAATGTGAGCAGACAGGCGATATTGAAGTAGTTAGCAACCGCATCAGCAGATTTTACCGGGGCAATCAGCAACAATAGTAGCAGTGTAACAGGCACCAGAACGTTGAGCGTCAACATCGATTTTGCTATCTGTTTAAGCCCCTGAAGCGCATGAGCATGCATGGTGTATAAAGCAACCAACGGAATTGCTATCAAAAATGATCGCAACACGGGTTCAAAACCAGGCTGATTAAATACATGTTCAACCAAACGGTCAGTGTTAATCCAGCCTAGTAAAGCGAATCCGATACTCGCGATGGCTACCCAACCTATTGATTTTCGATAAACGCCATGCAGTACACCGGTTGAATGAGTTGCACTAGATGCAGCTATAAAACGGACAAGGCTCTGATCCAGGCCGAGGCGTCCTACGGCTGCAACAACAGTGACCAGAGTAAAGCCAAGAAAAAACAATCCCGCCTCTGCTGCACCAAGAGTTCGCGCGACTACCATATTCATAATGAATAGACTGACCGCTGACAACACTTTTATACCCAGGCCAATAAGACTACCGAGTACGACCTCTCGTATATGCGGGTCGCTCAGGCGGGAACTAAGACGCATGATGTGATTCATAATTAGGACCTTTGCATCCAGACTTATCCGGCAATAAAATTATCGATAGTTGCAAGCAGATCATCATTGGCATAGGGATTAATTGATCCACCTTCCAGCGAACTGAGTTCATCAAGAGTCGTAAATAACGCCTCAGGCTCGTAGGCAATATAACATCCCTTGAGGTAGGATAGCTTCTGACAGGTAGCCAACTGGTGCTCATTACGGTGCTCACCCAGCGATGCTTTGCGTGGATAAACGATAACGGGTTTAGAGGCGATCAGTGAACTGATAACCGATCCCATGCCTGCATGGGCTAAAATAACCTCTGCCTTTTCAAATACTTCGGCATATCTTTTCTCATCCAGGTAATCAACATACTCCATATGCTTTGGGGTATAGGTGCCACTCGCGATTTGCGCAAGAATTTCCACCTCGGGGTTTTTACACGCCCACTCATCAACCAATTTAACAAATCGATCGAAGGGCAACTGAGTACCTACTGTTAATAAAATCACAGGACACGACCTCCATATTTAGGGCCATTTTCATGCGCTACTTCCGGCCATTGGGTTAACCACAGGTCAGCAAACTTTCCAGCACGTTGCCCTGACATTGACAACTCCTCAGCGTTAGCAATGCTATCGATCCAGATAGTTTTTGCTCCGAGTAGCTTTCCACAAAGTACAGTGAAGTACCCTGGTGCAGCACCACTTGATATGACAATGTTTGGACGTTTTCGAATAACGATCCATAACACCTGAAAGAACAACAGCATGAGGCGGAATTTAGAATTTCGGTTGGCATCTGTTACGCGGGTAAAGTTATCCATGCCATCGTAATGTTGGCTCGAAACATAGCTTGTATCATATTGATCCAAAACAGGTTTAAGACGCATCAATTGAATTGAATGGCCTCCCTTGGATGCCACTGCGAGTACTTTTTTCTTTCGTTTGTGTTTTAACCTGTCAATTACAGTTCTGATTTTAGCGACGTTGGCTTGAGCTGAGTAAACCTCGTCATACAGCTCGCGGGCATTTCTGGTAACCGACTTGATCAGTCCTTTAGTGTCCAGGTAACGTGAGATTGCATTGGCCAGGTCTTCAGGTTTTCCCGGTTCCACCAGCAGACCATAGCGTTCATCGCTGATGGCATCGGGAATACCGCCAACCCTGGTACTTAAAACTGCCAAACCAGCTGACATGGCTTCCAGGATTGCAATCGGCAGACCTTCATTGTGTGACGGCAATAATAAAAGATCAGATTGTTTCAGGAGCTGGTGCTTTTGATCGCCACTAACCCAGCCGATAACGTTAAAATATTGAGTCAAATCCCTCTCTGCTACCAGTGCTTTGAGTTTGTCGACTTCGCCATTACCACCGACATTGATATGGAACCCTTCAATGCCTCTGGCCTTTAGTAAAGCGACAGCTTCAACGAGGTCGTAAATCCCCTTACGTTGACCAATGTACCCCAGGAAAAGTAGCTCAGTAGTTGACTTTTTAGAGTATTCTCTGGTGTCGTAGAGCGTTTCATATACTGGAGCAGGGAAGTTGTTTATGACATGGATTTCAGTGTTAACTGATATTGTTTCAACATAGGTTTTCCAATAGTCAGAAAGTACGAAGACATTGTCTGACTGGTTTAGCACATAACGGACAAGGCGTTTGTAAATGCCACCTCTTTTTTCATAGGTTTTTGCAAATTCCGAGCCATGAAGATGAAAAATAACTTTGCAGCCCAGCAAACGACACACGAAGACGAAGGTCGACTTACGGTAAATACTTCCCTTCATCGACCCATGCAGGTGGCATACTGATATTTTGCCTCGAATGATCAAGCTGATCAGGGTGAACAGGGAAGTTAGTGCCAGAATAACTCGATTTACTATGCCCACTTCGTCGTGTGAGGCGATGAAATAGTGCTCATAGCCTTCATACACACCCGCCTGTATATGGTTCTCGATCACAGCGTAAATTCCACCGCGGGCCCGGGTACCCACAATGGCAACCCCTGATAACTGATTATTTCTGTTCATAATTTAACTCCTATATTGTTAGTCGATGTAGATGCAGATATCTTCACCGGTTCATGTGGGACTTCTTTATTGTCAGTGTTTTCCAGCAGCATGATGAACCAGCCGAATACCGTCAGGTGATATAGTGACTGGGCGTTGGATGACAGTGCGCTGGTAAGAATCAGGACAAACATCAGGATGCTGGCTTCCGGCCGTCTAAAAGCACGGATCATGAAAACCATGGACAACAGCAGGAAAAAGAAGCCGGGTAGACCTGTCTCACCGATCACATGGGGCCAGTAGGTATCGTAGAAATACTGTCCGAGCTTAATCCACCAAAGATCCTTCATAGCGTTGTATTCATAGACATTGGCCACATCTGCAGCCGCATGGCTGCCGATAGTTCCCCATCCGGCCCCCCAGTAGTTGCTCTCGACCAGCGTGAACAGAGCCTCAACCAGAAAAACGGTTCGTGGTGAATTGAAATTTTCGAGCAGTGTCCAGAAGTGTGCTTCATCTGAAATGATATAGATAATGCTGGACGAAAAAAGGATAAAGATCAGGCCAGCCAGATAGGGACGATAATCCAGGTTGATATAGCGCCGAAACCAGAAGGTCATCAGCACAATGATAAGGATTAGCAGTTCGAAGCGTTGAATGGCCAGCAATACAAAAAGTACACAAAGGAATACCATCGAGAAACCAAACTTGATACTGCCTTTCTGGTACTCGACGATAAAAAACACGGCTGCAATCAGGAAAAACAATGCGATCTGGCCCGGATGCCAGAACCATCCTACCAGGCGAGGCAACAACATTCCGCCAAAATGCCCTTTCTCAAAGTGACCACCATTTTTAAAAATGGCATCGTAGGCTCCCGGAGCCGCAAGCTGAAATAGAATCAGCACTACGGTGATAATAATGATTGGTTTGATAACCTTCAGAGTCAGCTTCGCCCAACGGTCATCACAGCGCACCATGGCAAACAGGAACATCACCGGGAAGAACTTCATTTCATGGTAAAGCTGGACCAGAATTATTTTTATTCCCTTCTGGTGCGCTAAAGAGATCAACACTCCATATAGTAGATAGGCCGAGTAAAACCCCAGCGCCATCCACCAATGAGAGTTGAGCTTGAGTTTCATAAAAGCGGTCAACAGCAGGATCGCAATTACCGGATACAGCTTTTCGAGATTGTCGAATACGCCATACAGTGTTCCATCAATTTTTTTCACAAAAAGGAAAAATATCTCCAGCAGAAACATCCCAAACAGTATGTGAGGAACAGCCGAAGCTGTCTTCGTATCAGTCATGCGCGGTATAGTGACCTTAACAATTCGCTGTCCTGGGTGCCCGGTTCTATTTTGCCGATCTCATCAGCGATGCAGGCTTGAAAATAAGTACGATCCTCATCTGTCAGCTCAGGTTTTGCGCCTGTATTGCGCTCCATCAGGTTGCGTTTTAATGATGTAACCAGGCTTTGTGGAAAGGCATTGACAAAGATGGTCTTGGCCAGGGATTTACGCATCAGTACCTTCTGGAACAGCTTTGAGTTAGGCACACCCGAGCGGTTAGCGTGGTCACGCCGCCAGTCAATCGGGTTCAAACCGATAAAGCGGGCGATATCATCCATCGTTTGCCTGTTGTTTTTGGCATAATCACTATAGGCAACTACTTTGAGTCGATCACCCAGCAACTTGCGTGCATGTTGTACCGCATCGACATACCGACTTGACTTGATGTTACGCCAGATCGGCATGTGATCTTCTCGGGCATTGCTCAATTCATGATCGATTGCATCACGAAAGCCGCATGTTTCACGCGCATCGCGTATCAGGTGTGAATAGGCGGAGAAGGCTCTATCAGTGGGGTCACGAAGCATGATGATGTACCTGGCTTTCGGGAACTGTGTGTCGATATTCTCCACGATACGTGGATCTTCGATCGACATCGCTGAACCGTCGATACTCAGCTTTCCAGGTTCGTATAGATTTAGGTATTGACTGGGGTCGGTAACAAACATCTGGCTTACCGTGTCGTTATCTGCGGATCCTGTGAACCGGTCGCCCATAAACTGCACGAAATGAAAATGAGGTTCTTTGCGCTTGGTATTGGAAACACCATCATGTTGCATTAACTGATTGTACATGCTGGTCGTAGCACACTTGGTGAAACCTAAAATGAATACGTCTGGCATAGAAAAATTCCTCACTCAATTAAAAAAATCATTTTCATACTGCATTAAATAAGCCGTCTTCTTGCAGCAAAATCGGCTTTTTCTGCATATTTAAACAGTATTGACTCCGGCAGGGTTGTTAACAGACGTTCACATATGTCCTTGCCCTAAGCTACCGATCCGGTTCGAAACGGTGAAGCCAATTCAAATCTAATTCAGGTTCTGCAGATATCATGCCAACGTATCCAGGAATCTGTCGCATGCCTGACCGGGGCTTATTTTGGCCCTTGGGAGGCGTTCTCTACCAATGCTGTGTGCACAAGCGCTTTATGGTTGCTAATTTCTCAAAATGCAATGCATATTCAGAATATGCCTTCAATATTGTGGTTTGGTAATCGGGACTTTATTGCGAATAGCATAGATTAATATCAGCTTCTTAAGGCCTCTTCCGTGTATGTCTCATATGTATTCCATTAACTGGCTTTACCTGAGTGGAAATCACTTTGATAGCTAGCTGGCTCATTTTTTGCATTCGAAATACAGAGTTGAAACAGCCTTGTATTTTTTTTGTAAAATATTAATTAATAATGAGAAGTTGTATGAGAATAGAACAGAGAGTCAATAGCGAGACATTTGCTGATTTCACCTTGAGCAGAGTGCCTCAAAGGATCAGAGATTTGCTAACTGATGAACATTATAATTTGCTACCATCCGCATTGATTGCCAGGGATGAGGCTTCGCGTCACCGTATAGACAGTATTTTTAATCTACCGCTGTTTTTTCGCAGTTTCTATTTCAGTTTTTTTACCGGGCGTGACCAGCGTATATCTAGCTATCGGTTGGAAGATTCACGCAGGGCGAACATTCCTGGACCTTTGCGCCTTACTTTTCACTACGTGGTTTCATTCGGTCTTACGCTGGCCACACTCAGCTTTATGTCTATGGTGCTTTATAAGCTAAAGAATCTGGTGGGTATAGATACCTTCCCCGGGTTTCACCCTCAGGATCTATGGTCATCAGGTTGGATTCAAGCCACTTATGAGCATGTTTAGTCGGGGTTCAATATGATGAGCAATAATAGTTTACTGCATTTGTTAAAACCCCTGGGTCTTGCGCTTGTCGTATTGCATTCGGTGGGCTGCGTTTCTTTAGAACGGTTGGTTAAGGTTCCTGCACAACCTGAACTGGCGACTGTTAAAAGCTACAACACTGAGCTTCATCGACAGTCTATTCACCTCTTCAACCCGATTCCGCTGGACAGCCGTGTTGCTCATCTTAGTCTTGAACCCCGGGTTAAAAACCTGTTCTTTCTGGTCGATCAGAGTTCAGTGATGTCAGGCCAGTTTCGCGGTGTAGAGACTCGCTTTTATGCTCGTGAGATGGTGCGTCGATTTGCTCAAACAATGCCGGATCAGAGCTATAGCGGTGCACTACTGAAATACGACCAGCAACCGAATCCGCGTAGGCAGGAGCTTCTAGTGACCAACTTTACCGCTGATGACGTAGAACAAGCTTTAGGTTCACCTGGTTCAATGGAACAAATTGAAAGTGACTCTTTGGCTACGGCTCTCGATAAAGTCTCTGAATTGATTAGCCGGGTTGAAGGTAGCTCAGCGGTAATTCTGATCACCTCCTGGTCTCAAATCGATAAAGCCGTTGAACATGCCGTTATGCGCATGCGTCAACGCAGCAGTTTTGAAGGCGGTATGGGGATAGTAGACTCAAAACCTGAGTCGATGCCCTGGCAAGGCAGTCGCTCAGGTGTTTGCCTGTATACCCTGGGAATTGGCAACCGGCTTTCGCGGACACGACTTGAAACAGTCGACAGTTGTGGGTATTCCGTTGCTGCGAACAAGGTAGCACAGCCTAGAGACATGACGCATTTTGTACAGAGTGTTCTGTACAAGGGGCCGGCTGATACCGATGGTGACGGGATTTACGACTATCGGGATCGTTGTCCAGACACCTCTGCGGGAAGAATCGTAGATTTCTCCGGTTGTCTCCGTTTTGTCACCAGTGAAGGAGGAAACTTCAAGTGATTAAGATATTAATGAAAGCACCCGTTGTCCTGGTGCTGTTCGTCACAGCCGTGGGCCAACTGGTGGTTGCCGATGAACGCCTGGGTGTTTCAACGCTTGAGGATATGCAACGTCGTCAGGCGATTGTAGCGGCGCAGACTGGCAGTACTGAAACACACCAACCTGAACGAATCATTGTCGTTAAAGACCCGTCGGTTATCAGCGATGACCAGCCCTCCCAGATCGAACAAAAGGTATCAAACGCGCTGGACCCCGTGAGCCTGGAAGAGGAGATTCAGCAGCAGACCGTACAGAGCAGTCTGGAACTGTTTGGTTATGAAATGTTCTCTGGTAATGCAGCCACATTTACACCGATTAGTGGTGCGCCAGTGCCACAGGATTACGTGATTGGGCCGGGTGATACCTTTACCATTCAGGCTTACAGTGCCGCAGACGTGCAATACACGCTTACGGTGACTCGAGAAGGCATGATCCTTGTACCCGAAGCGGGAGCCATATCGGTCAGTGGTCTGACCTTCGATGAAGCCAAAGGGGTGATATCGAAAACCATCGAAAGCCAGCGGATTGGTATTAAGACCGTCGTTACGTTATCAGAACTGCGTTCGATTCAGGTCATGCTGGTCGGTGAGGTGGTACAACCCGGTTCCTATGCCGTGAGTGGTTTTTCTACTTTGATTAATGCCCTGATATCCAGTAGCGGCATTAAACGCACGGGATCACTGCGCAATATTCAGGTTAAACGCGGTGGGAAGGTCATTGCGAGCATGGATCTTTATAAATTGTTGCTCAATGGTGATGACAGCGCCAACGTCTATCTGCGCCAGGGCGATCTGATCTTTGTGCCGCCTATCGGTGCCACCGTTGGAATCGCGGGAGATGTGCTGCGTCCGGCGATCTATGAAATTAGACAGGAACGGACCGTGGGTCAGGTTTTGAGATTGGCTGGAGATTTGTTGCCGACAGCAAACAAAGCCCAGGCGCAGATAGAACGCGTATCCAACGCCGGTCTTTACACCTTGCTGCAAGCCGATTTGGCAAAACATGGAAAAGGCATTGAAGTGAAAAATGGAGATCTGATACGGGTTTTACCGATCCTGGATAAGATGGACGATGTTGTGCTGCTCTCCGGCCATGTGTTAACCCCCGGGGGATACCAGTGGCGCAAAAAAATGAACATTGCAGACCTGATCAGTTCAACCAATATTCTACGGCAGGGGGCTGAATTTGACGTGGCCATGGTGCAGCGTGAAAACAGGCGTGATAAACGTACAGAGGTCATTTATTTCAACCTCGGGGAAGCTCTCGCCAACAAGGCCTCAGATAGCAATATCCGTCTGCAGCCTCGCGACCAGGTGATTATTTTCAATACCCACTCTGCCCGTGCCGAACAACTGTCCCGAGTGGTGTTGAAGATGAAGCGTGAGGCGACCGCTGACTCTCCGGTCAAGAGCATTGAATTCAAAGGCTTCTTACGACACCCCGGGGTATATCCCCTGCAGCCCGGTACACGTTTGCTGGACATGATCAATAATGTTGGCGGACTGGAATCAGGCGTCGATCAGGATTATGCACTGCTGGCAAGAACGGATCTCAGCACGGATCGCCTCTATTTTGTGCAGATTTCTCTGCGTGAAGCACTACGCGCCAAAAACGGTGATCACAATCCAATGCTTCAATCCAAAGATAAAATTTATCTTTTTGACAAGGATATGAACCGCTCAGAGCTCATCAATGACCCGGTGGAGCGCATCAAGCGAGAAACAGGTTTCGGTGAGATAGCGCCTGTTGTACAGGTAAGTGGTGCAGTTTTTCATCCAGGTACTTATCCTATGGTACCCGGCATGCGTGTTAAAGACCTTGTAAAGGCAGCAGGTGGGATGAAAGAAGAGGCCTATGGTATTGCTGCGACCTTGTCTCGACAGGTCCTTTTGGATAATGAGTTCAGTCGTACCGATTCGTTGTCTATCAGTTTGACCAGGAAAGGCCACTTACTTGAAACAACTGACCTGATTTTACATCCCAAAGATCATCTGGTTTTGCGCGAAAAGCCTGAGTGGGTAGAGAAACCGAAACACGTCACGATCGAGGGTGAGGTTATTTATCCGGGCAGTTATCGCATTGATAAACGAGAGTCCCTTTGCTCACTGGTTCAGAGGGTGGGTGGCTTTACCGAGGATGCCTACCTGTTTGGTTCAGTCTTCTTGCGTGAGAGCGTGCGTAAAAAGGAGCAAAAAGCACTAGACCGTATGTTCGATCAACTTGAGAGACTGGCAGCCGATGTGCATGTGTCCCAGGGGGTAGAAAAAGATCAGAAAATGCCAAAGGATCAGTCTGCAGAGGATGTTTTCCGGGTGCTTAAACAGCTTTCCCCGGAAAAGGCGCCCGGGCGCATGGTGATTGATATGGAAGAGGCTGTGACTCATTGTGATGAGGTCTCAGATGTTGTACTGGAGGATGGTGACCGCATCATAGTACCCAAGGTTCAGGATGAAGTCAGTGTTATCGGTCAAGTCTATTTTCCGACTTCGCACAAATACCGTTCCGGTCGTGCGGCACTGGATTACATTGGTCTCAGTGGAGGTACCAAGGAACTGGCGCAACATGAACATGCCTATATCGTTCAAGCCAATGGCGAGGTTATGTCAGTGCGTTCAAAAGCCAGTACCTGGGGTTGGTTTATGTCTCCATCCAATGTCAAGGTTACACCCGGATCTACGGTCTATGTTCCGCTTAGTGTTGACCGCATTAATGGTAGGGAGTCGTTTGCGACCTGGGTGGATATTTTCTATAAAAACACTATCGGCGTAGCGGCTATGATTAATCTGATCAAGTGATATGGCTAATCAACAAACAAACCAGCTCCAGGTCGGTGAGACACAGTTTGCAGAGTACCAGCTGCTGCTAAAGTATATGCACCAGCTACTGCGCTACAAGTTCCGCATAGCTATCATTGCAATCCTTGGCGCGGGAGTAGTATTTGGACTGTCATGGTTGATCGAGGATCGTTTCTCAGCCCAGGCAAAGGTTGCGATCAATATCAGTGAAACGCCCGGTGGCATACAACCGAAGAATTACCGGGGGGCAAATACTATTGGTGTTATAGAATACGACTTCATCATTGATGGCAGTCAAAGCAATGAACGTGAGCGACATCTGGCACGTATGGAATCGTTCGGGTTTATCAGCTCTTTTATCACAGAGCAAAATTTAATGCCGTGGTTATATACGCAGGATTGGGACGAAGTAAAAAAAACATGGAGGGAGGGCGTCGAACCAGATATGCGTGAGGCAGTAAAGAAATTTAAATCCGAAGCGTTGTATATCGATATCGATAAAAAGACGGATCTTTTAAATATCCGAATAACCGCGGATATGCCGGATCGTGCCGCGCGCCTCGCTAATGATTTTGTTAGAGCCTTTAACCTATATATTCGTTCACTGGATGCCGACGAGTTAAAAAGCCGTCGTGCCTATCTGGAAAGCCGATTGAAGGTAGTCAATAACAAGGAGGTGCATCGATCAATCTACCGCCTGTTGGAGGCACAACTGGCCGTTGAGTCGTTGATTTTTGCCCGTGAAAACTATCCATTGGAGATGATTCAACCGGCGACCGAACCACTTTTTGAATCTTATCCACCACGAAAAAAATGGACTGCACTCAGTATGATCGGATTTGTCTTTTTGGGTTTTGCTGTGGTGATTGTAATGGGTGTGGTAACCGCATTACGTCGTGATCTCAAAGCTTACGCCGAGAAGGTTAATCCCAAACCAGTTCAGGAACCATCAAACCCACACCGTGAGGAGTGGATAGACAAATGAATATTTTGATGACTCAAGCTGGAGTTAAGCATGCGTAGTATTATCTATTTTTTCCACCTGTTAGGATACGTTCTGCTGATAGTGCCGCCGCGCGCGATCGATCTTACAGTTTCTGAGCGTGCGCGGCGGGGTGAACTGGCAAAGCAACCATTATTTATCGTGATGATTGTTGAGCTGTTGATCCGTATCGCATTAATATTGCTAGTGGCGGTTAGTCTGGAGTCCTTGCTGAGTAATAATTTATATGAGAGTTACATGCTGGATACCGTGTTCGGCATGATCGTCTGCCTAGGTATCTGCCACAGCTTTTGTTATTTCCTGTTACTTGGGTATCTGCACGATTCTATCGGTCTCAAGCTGGGGATGAGACTCTACCGTCTACTGCGCAATCTGTGTTACGCAGCGATCCCTGGCCTGGTAGCAGTGGTACCCTTGTTGCTATGGAAATGGAATCAGGCACAGATGCCCTTTGAGGATGGCCTTGTTTACCAGGTCTATAGCATCACAACGTTATTGATGATAATAATCGGTGTGGTTGAAGCCCTTATTATGAAACGTAAGCCCCTGGGCCTTGATGTCCATCTTCCGGCAGAGTAGAAAAAACCGGCACTTTTTAATTGAAAGTTGATTCAATGTAACAATCATTCAAGGGTTGAAGCTGTACTTCTGCTTTAAACCCGTCAGTGATATACCTGACAGGCTGTAGGGATCGTCTCTGAAGTTGGATAGAGCGGTCAAACTGATAATGGGCTGATATGCTAAACCTTTAATTACTTAATCTGGATCTCAACGCGACGGTTGAGCTGACGGCCAGAGGCGGTTGAGTTAGTAGCCACCGGCTGGCTCTCTCCCTTTGCTAGCTCGATAATATAATCACCAGGATAACCGAGCCCTGTTAACAGCGCTTTAACACTTTGTGTGCGTCGTTTAGCCAGATTAATGTTGTAGTCCTCAGTGTTACTGGAATCCGTATGCCCTGCTATCACGATGGGTTGCCAGGATGTGGAAGCCAGTTGATCAAAAAAAATCAACAGTTTTTGCATTGCATCAGCTGTAATGTCATGACTATCGTTGGTGAAGTACAACACAGTAGACTGACTATAATGTTCCAGGCTCGAAGTCTGATCAGTCGTAGCTGCAAGTGGAGAGTGTGGTTGAGCCTCTCTTAGCGGATTCGAATGTGAAAACATGGGGACTCTATCAGCATGGGGTGACTGCATGCTGGAGCAGCCAGAGAGCAAAATGCCACAAAGGGCTAGATTAAGTAGTTTCAGTTGATTATTCATTTATCAATTCTGCGCCCCATTTTGCAACTGACGATGCATTTTGCAATGTTATTTTTTGCGGCATATGCACCACCTCGGCTGAATCAAATGAATAGATGGATAGTTTCATCATTAGCACCCCATTTAGATTTCATGAAGTTTGTTTAGCAATTGATGTGCCAGAGCCGATAATAGGGTGCTATATATAGGTTGTTAATCTATTGGAGTGAAGTCACGTACCACATGTTGCTGAATAATTAGCGATATTCTTCATATAAGTTGAAAGCTGGGAGTACTAAGTTTCTCCAACCATAAGAGACTGGCACATCAATTGCTGATACCTGAATGTAAACAAATGAGGAGTTATTAATGAGATCAAATACGAGTTTCACAGATGAAGTCGTGATGACTGGCGGGACACAAACGTGGTCTGTTGAAGATTTCCCGTTGGAATCTGATACCTTACTCGATAAGGCCTTCCGTATTCTTTACCGGATCGCCTATCAGGGTCATCTGGCCGTTAATTTTTTTCTTCGACCAAAAACCCGGGGGGCCTATATTGCGGTATGGCTGGATGGCAAAATCCTGTTGATCCGTAACAGCTATAAATCAGTTTTCACATTACCATGCGGCGGCATAGGGCGGGGAGAATCCGTTGTAGATGCAGCCCGTCGGGAGTTGCTGGAGGAAGTAGGGTTGGATCTGCCTGTTGCTGCATTTCGGCAAGTCTTCCAAAAGATCAACCATACTGAATACAAGCAGGATCACATCTCTCTATTCGAAGTCCAGCTAGAAGTTCTGCCGAGACTTAGGCCGGATGGCCGAGAAGTCGTGTGGATCGGGTTTCGAGGGAGTATGGAAGCCCTTGACATGCCCTTGTTTCCCCCGGTACGCGATTATCTGAATCAGCAACAGCCTGTTGTCGGAGATGGGTGAACCATACATTTTTAATAGTCGGTGATGATTTGTTCAGTTGACGGTTGCGGGATGTCATTTCCAAAGATTGAGCTTGAGGTCGTCCATGCGAACGATTGACTGGAAGCACGGGAGATACTGCAGTACGATAGTATTAATTGATCACTCAGTACCTGACCGAATGACATCGTACCGCTGAAACCAGCCTCATCATGAATGATGATTTATCCATATTGACCAAAGAACTATCAGTATCATGCTGAATTCAAATACCTCAAATGCCCGATGTGAACTGGTGAGGTCAGAAAATGACTGCTTTTAAAAGGATATCATTGAAGATTGACAGTCGTCTTGACTGCGTTTCTCTTGTCAGTGCTAGTATCAATGTACTGTGCCGGGAAAATGGGATGAACGAAATGAATAGTTACCAGGTGCAGACGGCAACCACTGAGGCGATCAACAATGCGATCATCCATGCTTATGAGAGTCAGCCGGGTCAAGAGGTGACAGTAGACTGGATTCTGGACGGCCATACGATTCGTATTGAGGTCTCCGATAATGGAAAAAGCATGGCCCAGATTCCGCCGGATATTGAGCCTCTGCCTGAAGCTGAAAGCGGGCGCGGCTGGTGGATTATGCGGCGTTGGATGGATCATGTAGATTATGCGAGTTGCGATGGTCTCAATCGCATTATCTTGCAACGGAAAATTTGATCCTTACGATACTGTTTGGTATGCAAAATATATAAACATTATTATCCGGTTTCAACCTGTAAAACCCGATCCAGAATCTATTTTTTTCACAAATATTTGCAAATCGAAAATTCATTATTATGTTGCTTCGCAATTCGTAAATTACAACCAACGGGTTAAATATTATGTATTCGCCAGCACAGTATTACTCTTTGGAATCCAAATCAATTAGACCGTATATCTGGCTGTATGCGATGCCCACGCATTACAAAACCTGTATATCAAGGAACCATGATATACAGATGGCATGATATTTGGATGTTCAAATATTCATTTAGCTGATGTGATAACCCATGAAGAACTTTGTAAGAATACAACTCGGCCTGTTATTTGCTGTTTTATCATTTCAAGTAGAATCTGCGCCATTTAATAATTGCCCTTCGAAAGCTTTCCTTATTCAGGAAACCGTTGCACAGTTGTATGGTGTCAACCTGGTTACCGGTGACTACAGCTTATTGTCCAGCGATCTTGGCACTAACAACAAAATAAATGGCTTTGGCTTTAACTTTCATGACAATTATCTCTATGGCTGGGGTTATGAATGGGGAACCCTCATAAGAATAGGAAATGACTTTCAGGCGGAATCGCTAGTGGTTTCTAACAACCCGGGAACTAACTTCTTTGTAGGTGATGTCGCTTTAAATGAAAATGCGTACTACATGTATAAAAAAGGTAGTTCATTTGGTTTGTACAAAATAGTCCTTGATGAAAGTGCAGCAGATTACCTTGTTTCGACTCGCATTATCGATGGAGCCTCTCTTTCACTGGCGATTTTTGACCTGGCTTTTCACCCGGAAAATGGATTCGCCTACTCTGTTGATAGTAACGGTAATCTATTCCGAATCAATGTTAGCGACGGTAGCGCTCTATCTTTAGGTAATGTTGGGGTAAGCGGTACTTTTGGTGCAGTTTATTTCGATGTCAACGGAAATTTATATATAAGCAGAAACCAGGACGGTCAAATATTCCGTATTGATTTAACTGTTGCAGCTCCCGCGGCAGAGTTATTCGCCTACGGTCCAAGCTCAAGCAATAACGACGGTGCACGCTGTGCTATTGCTCCAATCGTGGATGATACACTACCCGCCGATACAGATTTTGGTGATGCCCCTGACTCCTATGGAACCACCCTGAACAACAACGGTGCCCGCCATGGAATCAGCTTAATCTATCTTGGCAATACCATAGATGCTGAGTATGACGCCTACGTATTTCCACTTTCTGACGAATTCACAGCCTACGATGAGGATGGTGTCAACTTTATCACCAGTTTTGAAGCGGGTCTGGATAGCCTGGTGCAGGTTAAGGTGAATGGAACTGGATATCTGAATATCTGGATTGACTGGAATCAGAATGGCCAGTTTGATGCTGGCGAGCAGCCCGTTATTGATCGCCAGATGCAGACTGGAACAGAAATTTTTCTGGTCGAAACACCACTGAATGTTGAGCCGGGTACAACCTGGGCAAGGGTACGCTATAACTCGACAGCCAATATTCAGGCGACGGGTGGTGTGGCAGACGGAGAGGTTGAGGATTATCAGGTTCTGGTCACCGACCCGGGATACAGTCTAGTCCAGAACAGCCCTTATTTCCTGGCCTTCGAAGACAATTGGCCCGAGAAAGGTGACTATGATCTTAATGATGTTGTTATCCGACTTGAATCCTCATTGTTAATTACAAGTGATAATACCGTGAAACAATTAAACCTGAGGGGAGAGTTAAAAGCCTATGGTGCTGCATACCGGAATGGATTTGCCATCCAGTTACAGGGTGTAAGCAATAACAACATTGATCAGGCCATGATTCGGTTTGATATTAACGACCAGGCATCCCAAACCAATCTCCTGGAAGAAGGTACCAACCATACCGTCCTAAAGATCAGCAACGACCTAAGGAAGCATGTTAAACCAGACTCGGGATGTTGGTACTACAAGACTGAAGCTGGATGCAGTTCATCGTCAACTTTTACATTCAGCCTGAAAATTCCTTTTATCGATGGAATTGCTGAAAACTCCTTTCCTGATGCACCGTTTAATCCATTTATATTCGCCACACCAGATACATTTCATGGTCCTGCATTCTCCGAAAATCCAGGTCGAGGACTGGAGATTCACTTAAAAAACAAACCTCCAACATCGTTAGTAAACGTTGACTATTTTGGCATGCTGGATGATGTTTCCGAACCATTAAATAATCTCTACTATCAGGCAGATAATGGACTTCCATGGGGTGTGGCAATCAGTACTGCAGGCTCGGAAAACTGGTTTCATCCTCTTGAATGGGTAGACGTTATGAGGGCTTATCCTCAATTTGAGGACTATACCAACAGCAGTGGAACATTGAACCCGCTCTGGTTCATAAACAATAATGCAGTTTTGTCGAAAATATACAGTTACTAGAGGATTATAAAATGAAAGCAGTCTCCATTTTTATCACGTTGTTTTTTATTTGTTCCTGTGGCCAGGTAGATGATAAATCCCCAAATAATAGTGCTTCTACCAAGATCGATGATCTAGTAGTTTCATCCGATTTTGATTTTATAGGAGGAGAAACTTTAGCCATTGATATTGAGTATGAAGGCTCGCCCCAGCAGCGACTCTATTTGAATATCTGCAGTGACTTTATTCAAGTTGATGGTCAGTACCAGGTTAATTATAGCAGTTGCCTGTTGCGCACATCGATTCAGAGTCAATACAAAAAATTTGAAATAGCTTTGAGCAGTAATGAACAGAAACTACTTGCCCAGGTATGGCCACTAGTTAATGGGGCCACCCCCGAAAATCACCTATGGGACAGGTCAGAGGACGGTAATAACTGGCAAATTATCGTGTTCTGAGAAAACTCACATTCCAGGTACTGAAGCCGTGACATGATTACCCGTTTTTAGATGTCAGCTGGCCTGAAATCATCGGTAAGGTACCAGGAATAGTCTACCGGTCCATCGCATTCCACCTGATCCCATGTGACTTGACTTGCCCGGCAAGCAATCGCATATCAGGGCGGTGACGTGCATCCAGTCGTTTGTGAGTAGCACCTGAATATTGTTACTAACGGAAGCATGCTCGAAGTATTGGGCTTCCCGAAGATGCTTACAAGTCTGCTCGCTAGCCGGAATATTAATGAAGCGCTTGCCCCGATGTTTGAACATTATCTACAGTGACATATCGAACTGGATGGTGATAGCTATAGCCATACCGCGAAGAAAATAATCGGGTATTTGACCGGGGAATATCAGTTTGGCATGAGGTAGCTGGCTGCATCCACGGTAAATGAGCGGATCGATTTGTGGGATGGCTTGAACGGCATCATGTTACAGAATGCTGAATCCTCGCCTCGAGCTGCCGGTGATATCTAGACAGGCTGGTATGCGATGATTTTTGTAATGTAATACAGTGCTAAGTGATATCAGGAGGAATAGGTTTAAAAGTTATAATAAACAAGTCCCCCCCTTTTATTGTCCACTTCAAAAAAGTTGTTAACTAAATCCTGCTACAAGAGCCTATCTTTCTGCGTCTTAGGTTCTTTGGTTCGAACTGGAGTTACGAACCCTGGTACGATTAGCTTGCAGCATGCGAAACAGCAAACAATTTAGTGCAGATTGCATTGCACTATGCTGATAAATCATTTAAAAACAGCCTAAACCCTTATTAAAAAAAGTGGCACAGTTTTAGCAGTACTTAAGTTTTACAACTTAATAGGGTATAAGGAATGTCAAAGTTTTTAGTTACAGGTGGCTGTGGTTTTATCGGTTCACATTTAGTGGATAGTTTAATTGATGATGGTCATCATGTACGTGTGCTCGATAATCTTTCAACAGGAAAATTAGAAAATATTCCTACCCAAAGTGAAATGATAGTGGGTGATATCACCGATACTGAAATGGTACGAAAATGCATGAAAGATATGGATGGCTGTTTTCACCTGGCAGCAATTGCTTCAGTACAGGAATCAAATGAAAACTGGGTTGGAACCCATCAGACTAATTTAACAGGGACAATTAACGTTTTTGATGCCTGTAGAAGTAATAAAACACCCGTTGTATACGCTTCATCTGTCGCGGTATATGGTGATAATGCAGAAATGCCACTTAAAGAATATTCTATTCTAAGACCGTTAACAGCATATGGCGCTGATAAACTAGGTTCTGAATATCATGCTCAGGTAGCATCTTTAGTGCATGGAATCCCAACGACCGGGATGCGCTTTTTTAATGTTTATGGGCCAAGACAGGATCCGGAGTCTCCATATTCTGGAGTCATATCAATTTTTGTAGATCGAATTTTAAGTCATCAAGGATTGTGTATTTATGGAGATGGTCAGCAAGCTAGAGACTTTATATACGTAGCAGATATAATACGTTTTCTTCGAGCAGCCATGACAAATATTAGTCATATACCCGCAGTATTTAATGTTTGTACTGGAGAATCAGTAACAATTAATCAACTTGCAAGAACCATAATGGCTATTACCGGGGAAACTGTAAATATTGAACATCATGCATCTAGAAGAGGCGATATAAGGATTTCAGTTGGTGACCCTGCTTTGGCAAAACAGGTGTTATCAGTTTCTGCAAGTGCGTCACTAGCTAAAGGATTACGTACTCTAATTAAATCATTAAAAACTGACGATTTAATAAATTCAAAATTAATGAATACTTTTTGCAATAAACAATCACAACTAAAAAGGAGTCGAAGTGAGCCCGCAATTATTTAAAATATCACAGGAAAGTTAAATGGCTGGTTTCACCACAACAGAGTAATACATAGTATGGGTTGAAAATCAGATTCGGACTATCCTGAGAAAAATGATGTGAGCTGTATGACTCCTGACGGGTAACAGGTTAATACTTTGATTGCATCCAACAAACTGAGGAATTGAAACGAACTTTCAAACCACTGAGCATCAAAAACATACGCCCTGGAATAAAGGAAAGTGGGCTGGTCAAAATATTACCGCTTCAGCTGAGATTCCTTTTCGCTAGTCTCCCGGGACTGATGTGCAAGGTGCTTACGATCGTCTACCATGCAATTGCATCCCACCTTCTTAATAAAACAGGGCTGACTCAAAAACGGCGCAAACCGGTGCAGTCAAACTTATGCAGCGGTTGAAGAAATAGAATATTTTTATCATAACTTTCACCCGGGTAGTATTAAATCTGGCCTGAACTATTCTTTCAGGAAAAGAAACTGAATAGTAAAAGCCAACGTCCAGTCGGACGTTCTGTATTAAAAACCCGAGTATTTAACGCCAGACAATAAAGTCATCTCACGGTGCCAGCTTGCAAGGTCATTTTTGTTGAACTTATTTAGATCATCATGCCCACAAGCACGGGCCATGACCTGCATTAACTCGACAGAGGCGTTGAAAAAGTTTTGTAATTGAGAGGATGATTTTTCTATATCTAGCCTTTGTCGTAACTCTTCTTTTTGTGTGGCGATGCCAGCAGGGCAGTTATTCGTGTTGCACATCCTGGCTGCAACGCAACCGATTGCCTGCATCGCGCTATTTGAGATAGCAATACCGTCTGCTCCCAATGCTAATGCTTTTATGAAATCAGTCGGTACCCGCAAACCACCGGTAATAATAAGCGTGACACGGCCACTTGCACCCTGTTCGTCAAGATAGCGCCGGGCTCTGGCTAATGCCGGAATGGTCGGGACGCTGATGTGGTTCCTGAACATTTCGGGTGCTGCCCCTGTGCCGCCGCCACGACCGTCTAAGATGATGTAATCGGCACTGGCATCCAGTGCAAATTGAATGTCTTTTTCGATATGGTTAGCGCTGAGCTTGAAACCAACAGGGATGCCGCCTGTAACCTCTCTAACCCGATCAGCGAAGCGTTTAAAGTCAGATACAGAGGAAAGGTCTTTAAAGGTTGGCGGAGATATTGCCGGCTGACCTTCCGGTATGCCTCTGACCTGAGATATCTTGCCTATGTTCTTCGTGCCGGGCAGGTGGCCGCCGGTACCTGTCTTTGCACCCTGGCCGCCTTTGAAGTGAAAGGCCTGTACTTTCTCCAACAATTTTTCTTTGTAGCCAAAACCGGCACTGGCAAGCTCATAGAAATAGCGGGAATTCGCTTGCTGCTCTTCGGGCAACATGCCGCCTTCACCGGAGCAGATACCGGTGCCTGCAAGCTCTGCACCTTTGGCTAAAGCTATTTTTGCTTCCTCTGATAGCGCACCAAAACTCATATCAGACACAAATAAGGGAATTTCCAGTTTTAAAGGTTTCTCCGCTTCTGGCCCTATGATCAGTTCTGTAGCAACACTGGTATCTTCCATCAGTGGTTTGCTTGCCATCTGTGCGACCATTACCTGCAGATCATCCCAGTGAGGCAGTTCATGGCGTGGCACACCCATCGATGTCATCGGGCCATGATGACCTAATTTCGATAAACCATCCCTTGCGAGCTGGTGGATGAACTCGACAGTGGGTTCTTCCGGGGTGGCAAGAGCCACCGGTAACTCGGAAGCTTGTGTTTTTATGCCGGGGCCCTCTTTGCCAACATCACTGTCACTGAACTGTTTATGAGTACCATCACAAAAAGGTGTCTTAGCCGTATGCTTGCATGCGCATAGATAGGCGTCTCCGTCTTCGTCTGAAACTATGACCCTGGGAGTAAATGAGGTGCCGACATGTGAGCCATCACAAAACGGCTGGCTCCTGGACTTTCCGCAAGTACAGAAATAATACTCCTGGCCTTTTGAAAGGGTGACCTTAACGGGTTTGTTGTCGGCGATTGTTGGATTGGACATGGATTTTACTCTCCCGGATAAGCTGTATTGGTTTTTTCTGCGGTAAATGCTACGGGCTGAAATCCCGTTCCCTGGTGAGAGCCATCACAAAAAGGCTGATTTTTACTTCGGCCGCAGGCACACCAGTAATAGGTTTCTCCCGCTTCGACTTCAACAGTGTAGGGTTTGTTTTGCGGGTTGACTGGTTTGGACATGATATTCTCCTGTTAGATATGGTTTTAAGAAATACTTTCCCGTCCATGCGGCAGCATGAAATCAATCTCAGGCCCATTTGGCACGATGCCGGTGGGATTGATCGAACGATGACTGGCGAAATAGTGATACTTGATATGATCCATGTTGACCGTTTCTGCAACACCGGGAACCTGGTAGAGCTCCCGAGTGTAAGCCCATAGATTCGGGTAATCCATCAGGCGTTTTTTATTGGTTTTAAAGTGGTGGTAATACACCGCATCAAAGCGCACCAGTGTTGTAAAAAGGCGCCAGTCTGCTTCGGTTATGCTTTCGCCCACCAGGTAACGCTGTTTCGATAATCTGTTTTCAAGTTCATCTATAGTTTTAAACAAACGATCATAGGCCTTGTTATAGGCTTCCTGTGTGCTGGCAAAACCGCATCGATAGACACCATTGTTGACATTGGTGTAAACCTGGTTGTTGATCTCATCGATTTGAGGTCTTAATGCTTCAGGGTAAAAATCCACATTATTATTTGAAAAATCATCAAAGGCTGAATTCAACATGCGAATAATTTCAGATGACTCGTTATTTACGATGGTCTGGCGTTTCTTGTCCCACAGCAATGGCACAGTAACCAGTCCGTCAAAATCCGGATCCACCTTCTGGTAGTTTTCATATAGATAGTTTGCCCGATTGACATGATCTTCCGTGGCCCCCGGGTATTCGCCGAATACCCAGCTTTCTGCGGGCATTAATGGATGCACTACGGATACAGATACCACATCTTGCAGTCCTTTCAATGCGCGAAAGATCATCGTGCGATGTGCCCAGGGGCAGGCATGGGATATGTAAAGGTGATAGCGGTCAGGCTCGGCGGGAAAACCGCCTTCACCGCTCGGGCCCGAGCTGCCATCACTTGTGACCCAGTTTCTAAAGCCCGACTCTGATCGAATAAATTCACCTTTTACTACTTTCAGTTTTGCGTTCATGGTCTTTACCTTTGCCGGTTTATTCTCTTGGCCCATAACCGTTGATGGGAAAAATCATATAGAGAAGTGTTTATTGTCTTATTCCTTCAACAGATAAAATCATCTCCACATCTTTTGATTTTGGGCCCAGGTTTTTCATGATGCCGAAGTCAGACATGGCGAAGCGGGTGTTGCCTTCAAAGCCACGGCGGTAGCCGCCCCAGGGATCATTACCGGCGCCGATAAATTGCACATTGATCTCCACGGGTTTGGTCACGCCGCGTAATGTCAGCTTGCCTTTGAGAATGCCATTGCTATCTTTGCCCGGTGTAAAACCGGTACTGACGAATTTTGCTTCCGGGTATTTGCTGACATGTAAGAAGTCTTCATCTCGCAGGTGTTTATCACGTTCGGCATGGTTTGAATCAACGCTGCTGGTTTTTATGGCGACTTCAACGGACGCTTTATCCGGCTGCTTTTCATCGTAGCTGAACTTGCCGTTGAAATCATTAAAGCGACCATATAACCAGCTATAGCCGAGATGCTGCACGCGAAACTTAATGGATGCATGTGCGCCCTTCGTATCGATGACATAATCATCTGCCATCAGAGTTGTGCTGCCCATAGTCAAACCAGCAATAAGTAATGAGGTTGTTAATGTTGGTAATTTCATAATTTTTATCCTGTATATGTAGTAGATTTAATCTATCTTCCAAAAATGCGTTTTAAGCTGCGATCACGGTCGATGAAGTGATGTTTAAGGGCGGCGGCTGCATGCAACACAACCAGCCCGATTAAAGTAGAAGCCAGTATTAAATGGATCAGGCCTGCAATATCTTCCTGCCCGGGCAGCGATGTGATGGTCGCTGGAATGGCGAACCAGCCGAACACCTCAATAGGACGGTTATCAGCGGTCGAGATCAGATAGCCGCTGACCATGATGACCAATATTAGAAAATAGAGCAGCAGGTGCGCCATGTGTGCCAGTTTGACCTCCCACGGTTTGTGGTTTGTCAAATGTGCAGGAGGCGGGTTTAACAATCGCCAGCACAGGCGGAAAACGATGACGAAGAAAAGCGTAATACCGATGCTTTTGTGCCACCATGGGCCCTGCTTGTACCAGCTGTCGTAGTAGTCCAGCCCGGTCATCCATAAGCCAAGACCAAAAAGGCTTAATACAGTTATTGCCACCAGCCAGTGTAAAGTGACGGCAATGATGCCAAAGTGAGTCGTATTGTTTTTCAATTGCATGGTTATATTTTTACTTTTGCTGCCTGACCCATGCACGATCATGGACGAAATTGTTCGACTGGTAGTCACGCATTGCCTGATCAATCTCTTCCCTTGAGTTCATTACAAAGGGACCATACTGAACCACGGATTCATTGATAGGTTTACCGCTGATCAGCAGAAACCGTGCACCTTGTTCTCCTGCAATAAGGTCAGAGACTTTATCTTTTGCGCCCAGCACGATGAGAGTATTTAACGGTACATCGTTGCCTTTGAACTTACCGCTGCCTTCAAAAATATATAGAAAGCTATTATTCCCGGCTGGCAGTTGATGTGGAAGGTGTTTCCCGGCATTTGCCTGCACATCGAAATACGACACATGGGTTATGTCGTCGACGATAGGTGAATTTACATCACTAAACTTACCGATAAGTACTTTTACTTTGTAGTCAGATGTTTCAGCGACCGAAAAAGCACCTGATTTATATTCCTGGTATTCAGGCGTATCCATCTTGTTTGCTGACGGCAGGTTGATCCATAGCTGGAACCCTCTCATCAAACCGTTTTCCTGCTTTGGCATTTCCGAATGGATGACCCCGCTGGCAGCCTTCATCCATTGGGCACCGCCCGGGCCAAGGTTGCCGGTATTACCCATGCTGTCTGTATGCTCCATGTCACCATCGATCATGTAGGTGAAGGTGTTAAAGCCACGGTGAGGATGTTCTGGAAAGCCGGCTACATAGTCATCAGGGTTATCACTGCTGATCTGGTCCAGCATCATAAACGGATCATAGTTGCGCAGAGCAGGGGTGCCGATGGTGCGGTGTACGGTTACGCCAGCACCTTCAGAGGTCTCCATCGCTGTGATGAATCGTGTCAGACTGATTTGTGTGTTCATGGCATTCCCCGTTATCTGTTTCAGAGTGTTTCGATCTCTATTTACAAATATTATCAATGTTGATAATGATGGAATAAACAGTGATAATTAGAAATAATTGTTCATGTATTCGCAACAATAGAGAGAAGGTAATATGGATCGCTTTGAGAACATGCGTGCATTCATTCGGGTGGTCGAAGCCGGAAGTATCAGTGGTGCCGCAGACAGGCTGGGTGTCGCTAAATCTGCTGTAAGCCGACGTTTAAAGGAGTTGGAAGAGCATCTGGGTGTAGAGCTTTTTCATCGAACCACCCGGCGGATGAATCTGACCGATAGCGGGCGAGCCTTTTACCATCAGTCTGTACGCATACTGGAAGATGTCCTCGAAGCTGAACTGGCGACATCACATGCGCATGGCACATTAAAAGGCAGTTTAAAAATTGCCTTGCCTTCAACTTTTGGGCTGATGCATATGGGGCCTGCCATTAATGAGTTTTTACAGGCGCACCCCCAGATTGAGTTTGATCTGGATTTTAATGATCGTGAAGTGGATTTAATTCAGGAAGGTTTTGACCTGGCTATCCGTATTGCAAACCTGCCTGATTCAAGTTTGATCGCACGCCGCCTTGCGCCAATTCATACTGTTATGTGTGCCAGTCCTTCTTATCTTGAGTCCAGGGGTATTCCGCAATCACCCGATGAATTAAAACAGCATCAGTGTCTTGTTTACAGTTTGTTGCGCGATTTTGATTATTGGCATTTAACAGACAGGAATGGAGGAGAAACCAGGATAAAAATACAGCCATACTTAAAAGCCAGCACGGGGGAGTTCCTTAAAGATGCAGCGGTAGAAGGACAGGGAATTATTTTAGTGCCAACATTTATTGCCTATAAAGAAATTGAAAATGGTGCATTGGTTGCAGTACTTGGAGATTACATGATGCCTCAGATTGATGCCTATGCGATTTATCCGCAAACACGTCATCTTTCGCATCGTGTCAGGGCCTTTGTTGATTTTCTGGTAAAGCGATTTGGGGGAACGCCATATTGGGATTTATGCCTGCAAGAACCTGTGTCCTGACAGGCATGTGAAAGATTTGGATGGAAATAAATGGGCCTGGAATGAAACCAACGGGGTAAGGCTCGATTGATTGCTGAAGGAGATTGATCTGACGCAACTTGATTTTTCATCAAGCTGCTTGATCTAGGTATGTAAAACCAGAACATTTTTAATCATTACATCACTGACTGAGATATTATCAGTGTCATATCGACGTTTTCTGGTTTCTCTAAACCGGTCGCTAAAGTAACGAGTTCCGTTTGTACCTGTCACATTAGTAAAATAACTATTAGTTTCGCTTAGTCCCTGACATGGACTAAGCCGGCATTTATGAGAATGATGGTATCGGCATTTTCCAATCGGCTGTCCATAGTATCGCCATAATCTATCACGCACTGGTCTAGATTATTTGCTGATTTATGTATATTCTCAGTTTAAAAGGAACATGCTGACAGTAGCAATATTTAACTCTCAATGATGAATAAAAATTTATTTTTACTACTGGTTTTACTGATTAACTCGGGACTATTATTTTCACAGTCCGTAGCGGCCAGCGCTCACCTGCAGGAAAACATCAGCTTTGGCCAGCAGGCAGAAGAAACAGTCAACGTGGATCTTTACTTTTTCTGGTCTATTAGTTGCCCGCATTGCCAGGAGGCCCGACCGTTTATAGAATTTTTAAGTGAAAATTACCCATGGATAAAGGTTCATTCAAACGAAATCAGTCGCAACCGGGACAATCTTTCTGCTTACCAGATGATGGCTACGGAACTGGGTCAGGATGCTCGATCGGTCCCGGCATTTTTCATCTGTGGCGGCATGTTTGTAGGCTGGGATAAACCTCAGAGTACCGGGCAAACCCTGCTAGATTCGGCCAGGCGATGTCGCGATGAAGGCGTGGTGCAGCAACCGGACAACGTGAACAGCATGGTAAAGCTACCATTGCTCGGAGAACTGGAAACCAGTAGTTTGTCGCTGCCAGTTTTCACCCTGATTATCGCCGGTCTGGATGCCTTCAACCCCTGTGCTTTTTTTATCCTGTTATTTTTATTAAGCCTGTTAGTGCACGCTCGTTCACGACGACGCATGTTGCTGGTCGGCATGACGTTTATACTGGTCTCGGGATTAATTTACTTTGTGTTTATGGCAGCGTGGTTGAACCTGTTTCTAATCGTTGGCAGCCAGCCATATGTCACCATGGCTGCCGGTTTGATAGCGATAGTTTTCGGAGCGCTTAACAGCAAAGATTTTTTTAATGCCTCGCAGGGACCAAGCCTGGGGATTTCCGCGTCGGCTAAACCCGGGATATTTAAACGCATGGCCGGCTTGATATCGGCAGATCATTTGCCTACATTGCTGCTGGGGACTTTTACCCTGGCAATGGCTGTTAACAGTTATGAACTGCTTTGCACGGCGGGGTTTCCAATGGTTTATACAAGGACACTGACCATGCATCAATTGAGTGAAACAACCTATTACCTTTACCTGGCACTGTATAATTTTATCTACATCATACCCCTGATGATCATTGTAGGCGTTTTTACCGCCACTCTCGGATCAAGAAAGCTGTCTCAAAACGAAGGGCGCCTGCTTAAATTACTGTCGGGCATTATGATGCTATTACTCGGCTTTATACTAATCCTGGCACCGCAGTGGCTAAATAATTTGCTGACCGGTGCCAGTTTACTGGCAACCGCTTTAGTGCTGGCAGGTCTCATCTGGATATGGCAAAAAAAGAAAGAAAACAAGTTTTCAAGCGATGATTAAGTCGTTTGCGTTGGTTAAAATGTCTTCCCGGTATATCTCATCACAAAAAGTCAAATAGCGTAAAAACTCAACAGACTAATAGCAAGGTGAGTTTCAGGAAGCTCTTGAAGAAGCCGGGAAAGAAACCAGTAGTTTTTGGCAGGAGTATAGCAGTATTGTTGCTTTGTATGCTTTAAAAAAATCACAGGATGCCGATCATCTATTGACTAAATACATCAAAAAATATGGAGAAACAGACCCAGATAATATTGCAGCTATCTATGTCGAAAAAGGGGATAGAGACTATGCTTTTAAATGGCTGAACAAAGCTTATGAACAACGCGCGTATCCTCTTGTGAATACCATAAGATTCCCCATGTTTAAACCCTTCTATAGTGACACTCGCTGGAAAGATTTTCTGTGCAAATTAAAATTACCTGAAGATCATTGGCTGATCGAGTCTCTTGATGAACCTTGCCAGGATAAAGGAGATTCCAGGCTTTAATCTTTATGACTCCTTACAGGTAACAGGTCCATCGGAGGAATTGAAATGAACTTTGAAACCGCTGAGCTTTTAAACAGCATGCAAGTATTTAATAATATACAAGAGAAACCGCATTGAAAAAGTTTCACCTTATTTATGAGATTTTAACTATTTGCAAATGATCTTTGACCATGTAAAGAACTAAGAGCCATACGCTATCATACAACCATAGCCGCAATGATAAATGAGTCCTTCTAGTATGATTTTTTAATCCTGGAAACGGCTATAGGTGGAAAATGAAGATGCAGGTTAACAGCTACTACTCACCAGAGTCAGTTGGGATTGCACTGGAATGCTAATTACGGCACTTCATTATGCGGGTTTAGCCTTGACTTGACTGACCCATACCCTGTCCGATGGGCTTCTTGAATAAAATATTGCAGCGACCGAAAACAGAGAGACTGTTTCTGCTGTTGGTCGTAGGTTATCCGGAGGAGGGTGCCAAGGTTCCAGATATCAGCAAGAAATCATTGGAAGAAATTGCAACGTTTGTCTAAATCCGGCTCTGATCCAGTCGTCTAATACTAAAAATGCTGCTCTTTCGTGCCTTTCTTTGCTGTTCGTTTCTCAAGACCAATCATATCAAGCACGATCTTGCTTGTTTCGACCAGGAAGGGGTCTGGTTCTTCGTCGTCTTTAGTAGTCTCGTCGTTAGCATCTTGATTCGCCTTCTCAATACCGCTCGATTCCTCCGCTGGATTGCTTGTGTGGGTGTCAATACCCACGCCGACAATTTCATTGCCAGGCAATGATTCGTCTTCAGTAGAAGCGTCCCCATTCGTCACTGGGGGCAATCCAGATGTGCTACCAGGTGTTTGTTTAACTGATGCTACGACGGGTTCATCTTCATCATCGAGGTTATCCATAGAAGTGACAGGGTTCAACCCTAAGCCAAGTCGCTTTGTATTCTCTAGTGTTAACCAAAAGGCATTTGCTTTATCTTTTTCACGCACGCGGGTTTGCTCGTTTAACGTAATGGTTTTTGTTTTCGACCTTGCTTGTCGATAGGTTAGCGCATCGCGTAGGTAGATGAATTCCGGGTCCAATGATGCACGCTTGTCGTGCATTGACAGGAGATCATCCAGTAGTGGGTTGACAGTACCTTTAATACGGTAGCTGGTGGGTTTGATGTGATCCCACGGAAGTGGACTGTCGAGTGTACTTTCACCAATTTGCTCGGGATCAAAATTAGCCGGAAACGAGATATCAGGTACTATGCCTTTGTGCTGAGTACTCTCACCAGAAATACGATAAAACTTTGCCTGGGTTAATTTCAGTTGTCCACGATCAAGCGGGATCAGAGATTGTACCGTACCTTTACCGAAGGTTTGACTGCCAACAATAACCGCGCGTTCGTAATCCTGTAGAGCGCCAGCGAATATTTCAGAGGCAGAGGCGCTCAGTCGATTAACCAATACTGCCATGGGGCCATCGTAAATTGTTCGAATGTCGCGATCATTCAAGATATTGACTTGATTACTTTTGCTGCGAATTTGTACCGTCGGACCACGATCAATAAACAGGCCTGTCAGGGTTTTTGCTTCCTTCAGAGAACCACCGCCATTGTTGCGCAGGTCAATAACCACGCCTTCAACCCCTTCTTCCATCAGATCGACGAGCAGTTTACGCACGTCAGAGGTTGTGCTTTTGTAGTTTTGGTCGCCTTGCTGAAGCGCTTTAAAGTCAATGTAAAAGGTGGGTATATCGATCACACCTATTTTTTGTATTGAGCCGAAATGTTCGACCTCGATAATCTCGGATTTAGCTGACTGTTCCTCGAGCTTTACTGTGTTCCTGGTAATTTCGATAACCTTTGAGCTCGAATCATTAGTCGCGGCAGGAATAATATCCAATCTGACGACGGTATCCTTTTTACCTCGGATTAGCTCTACGACCTCATCCAGACGCCAGCCAACGACGTCAACGATCTCGCCTTCTGACCCCTGACCAACGCCAACAATTTTGTCATCGGGAAATAGTCTCCTGGATTTATCTGCTGGACCTTTCGGTACAAGGCTTACAACGCGTGTGTGTTCATCTTCACGCTGTAACATAGCGCCGATTCCTTCCAGAGATAGACTCAGTTTGATGTTGAAATTTTCAGATGTTCTGGGTGAAAAATACTGCGTGTGAGGGTCGTATGTTTTAGTGAACGCATTCATATAGAGCTGGTATATGTCTTCACTATTCGTCTGGATCGTTCGTGATAGCCTGTTTTCATAACGTTTGAGTAATAGTTCCTGGATCTTTTCAGGTTCTTTTTCGGCTAAACGCAGGTTGAGTGCAGCGTGTTTTACCTGCTTTCGCCACAGATCATCGAGTTCAGCTTCAGTCTGCGCCCAGGATTCTTCAGAGCGATCAAGAATTAGCTCTTCATCAATTGTAAAATCAAATTGGTCTACACCAAGTTCCAGGTTACTGATGACCTTTTCAAATCGCGTGATGACTCGGTTGAGATAGGTATTAAAAATTTCGAAAGCAGGAGACACGTCGCCTTTTCGAAGGGCATTGTCCATTTCGAAACGTAGCTTCTCGAAACGTTCGATATCTGATGCCAGGAAGTAATTTCGAGAAGGATCCAGGCCTTTAATGTAACCATCAAAAATCTTTGAGGATAGTGCGTCGTCCAGAACCGTATCGACATAATGACGCGATGCCAGAGCTTCCACGATATAGTGCGTTGTACTCGTATGCTCAGGCAGAGGCTGAAGACGAGTAGAAACTACAGTGTCGACGCTTGAGCGTGCCAATTCGGCCGATGTGGTCGCGGCTGTGGTTGCTAAGGTTGAATGTAGGAAGCCGGTGCTTAGGACTAAAAGAATCGATCGGAATATGTTTTTCATTTTATATATCGGGATATCTGCTTAGTGTGTAATACCTGCGTTCTCTTCGTTTAGATTATCACAGGTTAGATCATTAGTATCATGCATCCGTAGCCACGATAATGAATTAGAGTCCAGAACGCCATTAAGTTCCGTATCAAAATGCAAAACCTCTATATGTAATCGAAATTAAGTACGTTCACAAGTGTTAGAAATTCTGTGTCATTTCTTTAAACTAGCAATAAAGAGGCTTCTAATGAGTCCTTGTAGGTACCCTGTTAAATTGCATTGAAACTTGAACCGCTAAATTTTGGTTAAACTATATTTATAATTGGTACCCACCTAATTTAGGAGGGTCAAAGCAAGATGCAACTAAAGCCCGAATTTGGGTAATTATTCGATGCAATTTAACAGCAGAAGTGTCACCATGAGCATCTTGTTGCGTTCAGCTGTAAACGACGTGGTTTCTGCCCCAGTTGCGGTGCCAGGCGCATGGCTGAAGGCGCGACCCTGCTGGTAGATATCGTTTTACCACATCAGCCCATACGCCAGTGGGTACTGAGTTTTCCTTATCAACTAAGATTCCTGTTCGCCAG
>JAAEMR010000173.1 GCA_024225395.1 Gammaproteobacteria bacterium | reverse complement strand
TTCAATGATTAACGCTTCATCTGTTCGCTTCGCAATAAAAACATCGTAGCCGTCAGCTGTTGTCTGGCTGTAGATTACAAAGTCTGGATTTCTGTAGTCATCTGTTAACTTGAAATTGAAGTACGTTTGTACTGCTGTTAATTTTTTCATTTTTAATAAATTTTAAGATTAAGACTGCCTTTCGGCAGTTTCGGTCTATCAGACCTCATCAGTTAACCTGTTGCTTGACTTCACGACTTCATCTCTGTAGTCATCTTGGTGGTCATAATTTAATCGCCAGGTAGGTTTGGTGTTTTTCTGGTGTCTTTCTAACCTCTCGAGTACATCGTACATCTTGTGCCTTTGTCCAGCATCATGTTGTACGTTTCTCTCGATTAGCTTGTACATCAGTAACCCCAAAGCTACAGGTGGTAACTGGTCTAGGTTATCGTCCCAGGTGTTGTCCCAGTAACTGCTCTCAATTAGTTTTTCGTAGTCTATCTGTCTCATGATTACATAAATATTTCATCGAAAGTGTAGTTTTTTGTTCTTTCGATACGATTAATAAAATTCTTTAGGTGGTCTTCGTTGTTGAAATCTCTGGTCAGACACCAACGCTTACCCATGTTCGTGATGAACATCAGAGTAACATTTTTAAGTTTTTCATTCATAATTTCTAATTTTTAAGATTAAGACGGCCCTTTCGAGCCGTTTCGTCCTATGAGGACTCATCAGTTAATCTTCCTGGTCTTCCGTCTGTATGTAAAATTCTGCATGCTCCTGGCAGTCACTACACAGGGAGTCACTCAACCACGATGGTGGTGCTCCACAACAATTGCTATACCTGTTCATAACTCTATCTCTAAGTTTTCCAGGCCCTTGAGTAGTGCTTTCCTGTTCTTGTAATCTGCTCTGTTCCATGCAGTCGCAAAGTCACCACGTGCCACAGCTGACATAAACCCACCAGTCATAGCCAGAAGCCCTCGTTTCTTTGCCAGGTCATTGTCTTCGTCCAGAAGACCAGTTGCAGTGCTTACGCATGAGCCATTCTCTGAGTAGTTGGCAATAGCTACCAACATCGTGTAGTTCTTGTAGGTTACTCCCTCTGGAAGATATCCAGTAGAAAAACCACTTTTCAATTCAATTTTAGTTTGCATTTTGTAAAATTTTAAGATTAAGAGACCAGGAAACACCTGGCCTTTCGTCCTTTCAGGACTCATCAGTTAACCTAATAATCCGAAGCTACTCGGTGCACCATTAATGATAAGGTCAGCGACCAGTACAGGTAGTGTAACACAGAACAAACCGAACAGCACTCCAGATAGAGCAAAGCCGATTTTGTCAGATACAGATTGAGAGTTTTTGAATTCGTTGATAATAGTTTTCATAATAATAGTTTTTGTGGCTTTCGCCTGATTAAGACGGCCTGTGGCCGTTTCGGATACTAAATCCTCATCAGTTAATCTGTGGTTTTATTGAGTAAACTTCTAACACTTCATATCCCTGGTCTTCAAGGATTTCTTTAATTTCGACTTCATCATCTGTTGGCAGGTCATACATATTCATAGAATATGCACCACCTACAGCAGTGAACATGCATTGATAATACTTCATAGCTCTTAGTTTTCAATGGTGAATTCGTAACCTGTCTTCATTGATAGCATAAACTTGCCACCGACTTTCAAGATGTTACCCTGGGAGTCATACTCTGTGTACTCCTGGACGTATGGTCTTCCGTACTGGTCAAACTTGATTTCTGTTACTTGGTCTTGGTTGTAGTGATACAACGATAATTTGTTGAATTGCATAATAATATTTTTTAAGATTAAGACGCCTCTCGGCGTTTCGACCTATCAGGTCTCATCAGTTAATCTACAGGTCTGCCCACTCCTCGAGTTCTTCCCAGTCTTTTATGGCTTGTTTTTTATCTGTCACATCGGTTGCCCTGGACAACATAGAGCCAATCTCATGAGCTACCTGGGGGTTTACACTGGAGCTATACATTACCCTGTTGCCTTTCGAGTTCCATACACCGAAGCTCCAAGTTCCTGTTCCGTACTTCATCAATTCTACTGGACAGGAATACATGTGAAAATGCATTTTCACAGAAAATTCTGGTGTGCTTATCTGTAGTTTCCAGTTATAATCTGTGCACTCTTTCGTAACCTTGTGTGCTGTCTGAGAAAGCAATTTTTTTACGATTTTTACGTATTCTGTGTTTTCAATCTGTTTTTGCGTTAATTTTTGCATGATATATAATTTATGGCTTTCGCCTGGTTAAAATTAGTCATCGGTATAGGTATTGCTCCTACTGGTCTGTCAATCAGATACCGATGTTTTGTCGTACAATCAGTCCAGGACTACTTCCTTTTCACCCCATCTACAGATGGTTAAACACTTGGTTATTGTGATGGCACCCTACTGGTAGGCAATCTTTCGGAGTCTTTCGACTCTTCCCTGGTTTCACTTGTACTCGCAGTTGACTTCCCTTGAGCCCTTGAATTACCTGGACTCTCGATGGTATCTGGTACTCGCCTCTGTAAGAAACCCTGGGATATCTGGACAGCTATACCAGGTAATCTGGTAGGCCCTGTCTTCAGCGATAACCCAGAGCAGTAACCAGGTGTTATCTGGACTACTCGTAGCATTACTCGAAGCGTACTCTCGTACTCTCGATGGGAAGTCAATATGTCAATGTGCGTTCAATTCTGGTACAAATATAGTTTAATACTTTTGTTATTTCCAAACCGAAAATGAAAATAATTTGTAACTCATTGGTTTTCAATAACTTATTTTTGATATTTATAATCATTCTAAATAAAAATTGTGTCCTTTCGCATTTAACTTATTGAATATCAACGCATTGTGTGGCTTTGTTCCCTGTTAAATGTTTAGTCTACTGGAAACTGGCCGAGAGGTTAACGCACTTCTCTGTGCTTCT
>JAAEMR010000172.1 GCA_024225395.1 Gammaproteobacteria bacterium | reverse complement strand
CTTCTGATAACTTAAAGCCTGAACCCGACCAGCCATAATACTGCCCTGCAGCCTCTGTATTTTTATATTAGCGGGTAATTCAACAAACTGCAAGACATGCCTTGCGGGCAGGTTGGCGAACAAACTGAATAACAGCACAGATATAAATATAGCAAGAGTCTGGAGCGCCTGTTTTTTACTCATTTATCGCCTTGTCCATTAGAAAGAACCATGCTGACATTCACAAAACCTTCAGTATTCGTGGGCAATAAACGAACTTCCTGAATCAGGATTGACCCATCAATGGCACTAAAAAACTTGAGTAACCTGGTAAATTCGACATCAGATAATCTGAGTCTGGCCGAGTGATTCTGTATCGGGGTCATTTGTTGCATATTAGCTTTAAGCCCCTGCCGATTAACCTGTTGACTTATGTAAGTAATCACTCGTCCTGATTTTATTTTTTGAGTCTTCTTTTTTTTGTCGGGTAATCGCAAAACGGCCTGTTTCATCCAGCTAAGATCATCGTTGGCCTGTTCGACCTGCTCATCCAGTGAATCAAAGCTTGATCGAAATTCCTGCAAAATCAGGCTATCCACCAGAACAGCAACAACAATTAGACCCGCTATCGCAAGAATTAGCTTTTCCCTGAGTTGTAAACCCTGCCACCAGCTATTCATCTATTGACTCCGCATGACAAGTCGACCTGTTGTCTTATCAGGGTTAATGTTGACATTTTCAATCTGGGCCGGAAAACGGGACTTTTCCAGTTTACTTCTGAAAGTTTCCATTGAATTTAAATCACCCGCTTCCAGGTTAACCACGAGTCTGGATTGCTGATAAAGAATTTTTTGTGTTTTAATTCCGCTGAGCCCTGTTTTCAAGTTTGAGTATTCGTGTAATAAATCCAGAAAACTAACCTGCCCCTCACTTCCCCGGCTATCAGCAAGAACCTTAATCAACTGCTTTTTTGGTTGATTGCCCACTGTTAAACCTGGTAAGTATTGATTGATAACAGCTTTCTGCTGATTGACCAAATCCATATAGTGTTGCTCTTTTTTCCAGCCGTCCAGTAACGTTCCGGCGGCTAACAGCACTGCTAGTAAAGTCATCGCTATCATCGGCCAGCGCCATTTTTTAACTACACCCAGCCATTGATGCGAGGTTTGATAATCTTTTTGTTTTAAATTTATACAGGACTGCAATTCAACTGGTTGAGATAAAATGTCGATAGCACTCTGTTGTTCGAAAACAATATCTGTGGATTTGAAATCAGCCAGTACGTCTTCACCATAGATAACAATTCGGCTCTTGGTCGAAGATTTATTTTTTTCCAGCAAAGTCACCATTTCAGACAAAATGGCATGCTGGCAGAACATTCCATCATGTTTCCCGGTCCTGATCAGAAAACCCTCTTCAACAGGGCAGATAGTGGCCAGTAAATCATCATCCGTTGACCACGGGCACAGGTAAACCTGGGGTAACACAAACCCGGCATGGATATGGTTACTGGTCAGTAGTTGCATCCAGCCATCCATCGCTTCACGGTTTATCACTGCAACCGGCACTGAATGATCGTCCTGCTGTGCTAGAACGGCAAAAAAGCAATCTTCAATATCCTCGGCCATTAACTCTTCAATGCTAAAAGCAATCGCATTAAGTTGTTGATTACTGGCTTTGGGAGGTAATACTGGCGATGCTAACAGGATATTCTGCTGTGGAATAAACACCAGGGTTTTACTGCTTTCAGCGCAAACAGTAGTGAGTTCATCAAAACTGGAAGTCCCGGATTTAATAACTTCTCCGCTAACCTCATCGAGCTTACACCAGTCAAACTGATCTTCATCATCATGGTGAAACTGTATTCTGCAATGCATCAGGAAAACTCGCCTAATTTACGGGATATAATAGTTGTTGCTCCCTTGTTATTGCGATGGATCAACGTATTGATGTAGATTGTTTTCTCCCCTATCGATACCTGGCCTGATGCCTGGAAATATTCGCTGGAGACTGCAATGCCCTCTTGGGGTAACTCGTGATTCATTCTTTTTTTATAATCTTCCAGGCTGGAAAATGGATCTTTTTCCCGCTCTTCAATAAATTTATCCGTACCCGGGGCGTCTTTAATAGTATTGTATATTTCAGCGGAAATTGTATTAATGTTCAATGCTGTTGCAACCGGTAATGCTGTAATAAATGGTTTTAATTTCTCATACATCTCTCTGTTCACTCCCTTAACCAGCAACAATTCACTGATATCACTCATCAAGCGGTTTCCCGTTCGATAGGATATCTCCAGACCCGTATAGTAATCGTCTTCGGCCCCTTCAGCATCAAGGGTTTCCAGGTCTTTATCCAGCCAGTCCTTGAGTGCGGGAATGAAGTCGGGGTTAACTTCCAGATTATTGCATAATGCTTTAAATTGATCTTCACTTTCCTTTTGTAACAGTGAATTTATATTGATCAGTGATTGAGCATCCAGCAAAGACCCCGATAAAAAACCGCCATCAATGGGTAATACTGGTATGCCTATCGCCCAATCTTCATCAAGAGCATCTGTTTTGGAATCTTTTGAATCCTTTTGTAATATCAGGCGGGCATAATCTTCCAGCCCGAGACCATACATCATAGCCATTTCAGAGGTTTGAATATGAGCTGTTTTACGGATACTCAAAGATTGTTCATGCACCAGGGAAACAGCCGTCACCGTAGCAATGGCAACGACCATCATCGCCATCAATAAGGCTATACCCTGTTGTTTATGTAAGTGATTACAGCACATTGGCTATCTCGTAAACCCGTTGCACTTTGCCGAATTTCAATAAATCCAGGCTGAGTTCTAATGCAACCGGTTTGAGTGTCGAATTGCCCTGGGTGTCCGGTGGCCAGCTTTCTATCTCTTCCTTGCCCTTTGTTAATAGCTTTATCGAGAAATCATCAACACCCTGTAGCAGAGTCTGTTCGACTTTCACTTCGGTATAAGATTGATCAAGCTGCGGCCAATAACGACGCTGTAACACATCATCGACCAGAACATATTCCACTCGTTGTAAATTACTGCGTGGTTGTTGCAACAGGTTGTTCCAGCCCGCCCGGGTAAAAGTTAAACGGTTTTCATCAATAATCAGTTGAGATTGTTCATCACCGTATTGATCTCTTATTTTACGATTAACAATCTGGGTTATATCTTTACCGAGGTAAGCCAGAGCAAACTGGATTTCAGACAATACTCGTTGCGATTCTGACACCTGTTCCCCTGTTCGCCCGACCTGAATTAAACTGCTCATGGTCATGGCACCGATCACCGCAAAAATACTAACCGCGATAAGCACTTCAAACAGGGTAAAGCCTTTTTCGGAAAATTGATATGACCTCATAATTTTCCCATAAACCCGGTCATGCTGGCCAGCACCTGATCATCATCGGCAGCAAAAACATCTACCGTTAAACGGCGCATATTAGCATCATCGGTTTTTTGAATTGTCAGTTTCCATGACCACTCCCTGTTCGCCATTTCGACAACGCCATGTTTGTTGGAATTACTAGTCCACTGCCTTTTAGCACGTATCAGTGTTATTTGATTGAGCGCTACCCAGCTGGCAACCGTTTTCTCCTTCAGATACAGGGCATTACGGGTCGATGACGTGGTATTTTCAATAATGGCTCCCATAGTCAGCGCTATAATTGCCAGAGCCACCATAATTTCTATTAAGGTAAATGCTGATTGTGACGGGTTCATCATAAAAAAGACTCTACCGGACCTTCCATGGTGATGCTTCCCAGCATCGTTGAGGTTAATTTAACTCTCAGGTTATTCTTTCTGTCTTCAATATTCCATTCGAATACTGACATTTCTCCACTACTCAGCATCAGGATATGAGGGTCGGCTTTATCCTTTTGTTCTATTTTCACAATATTACTATCTATGATCAGTTCGTCGCTATAATCATGTTCTTTTTGCAGCTTCATTAAAAATTTGTCGCTACTTTGTGCCCATTCCTGGCCATCATATTCCAGCACCATATAGCCTTTTGGCAACAGTGATAACGCAAAATTACGATCCTCGAGGATAGCTTCCTGCATTAGCAACTGTAAGGTTTTATTTAAATTCCCGGCATGTTGTTTTAATTCACTGGCCGGCCGATGAAAACTGGTATTGAGTAAAATAGTCGAGGCTATTATCGAAATCACCGCGACAACCACCAGAATTTCCATGATGGTGAAACCAGCATTAAGTCGAGATAACGTCAGCCTTTTCTTCAACAAATGTTACCCCTGTTTAAACGCTCAAATTTCGATCAGGAATCCAGATTCCAGTTACCAATATCAGCATTAGGACCTTCACCACCTTCAGAATTATCAGCGCCATAAGAATAAAGGTCAAAATCAGAACCATCTCGCCCCGGTAGTGAATAATAGTAATCAAAACCCCAGGGGTCTTTACGTAATTTTTTGATATAGCCGCCTGATTTCCAGTTTTTCAGATCACCCGGGTTACTGACTAATGCCTGCAGTCCCTGATCCGACGTCGGATAGGTAAAATTATCCAACCGGTATAGTTCAAGAGCTGATTCCAGTACCTGAATATCATTTTTAACCTTGCTGATACGAGCATCATCAGCTCTTCCTGCCACTTTGGGTGCAATATAAGCAGCCAGTACTGCAATAATCGTAATCACGACAATGATCTCTAAAAGTGTAAAACCCTGTTGATGTCTTCTCATGTATAACCTTTCTACTATTTAAATTGAGCCTGAATCTTTAACTTCAGTTTGTAATGTTTTTTTAACTAATATTTGAACAAAAACCAGTACCAATGCAATGAGTATCCCATACAAATGCGCATCCACCATCACCGGTACTCCAATCAAATCACCGGTCGTTATATTAACAGATGACCACTGCTCGAGAATGATTTTCCCGGCTATCACCAGTAATAGAATCAGTGACATATAAAATTGCTGGTGCAGGCTCGAAACCGCTGCCAGCACATATAGACCAAATAACACGCCGGAAAATCCCACATACCAGCCAATATCAGGGTGGCCGAGGTAAAAACTGGCAGAAATACCCAGCGATAACAGTAATATTCTCCAACCCCATTGCCAGATCGTCCAGACCACTCCCGTCAAGGCAATGCATAAAAAGAACCCGGTCATATTCATTAAATAATGAATCCAGTTGGCATGTACCCAGTGGCCTGTTAACAGCCTCCACAACTGTAAGTCTACAGTTATCAGCCTGGTTTCATAACGAAACAGTTCAGGTCCGATAAACTGAATCAGTAACATCACCAGCATCAAACTGACGATGGGCAACCATTTTCCAGCTTGCGTCATGATTACTGGATTAAATCATTCATATCAAAAATGGGCAGCAGAATAGCGAGTACAATAATCATCACCACAACACCCATCACTAAAATCATGGCCGGTTCAAAAATTCCGAGGAACAACGCGGTGACCCCCTCAAACTCACTTTCTTCAGCTTTAGCGGAGCGTTCCAGCATTTCACCGAGTTTGCCACTGGCTTCACCATTAGAAATTAATTGCAGCACTAACGGGCTGAAATAACCCGTCTTGCTTAAAGATTCGTAAATACTGCCACCTTCCCTGACTTTTTCAGCGGCCTTTATGACCGACTTCTGGATTAAGCTGTTGGTCACGACTTCTGTGGAAATATGCATGGCGTCGAGTGCCGGTACCCCGCTGGAAACCAGAATACTCATGGTGCGCGTAAAACGTGAGGTATTGGATAACCTGACCAGGTAACTGATCATCGGTATTTTCAGTAAAATGGTGTCACGCATTTTGCGCATCCAGTTAAGCTTCAGCAGTTGCCTGTAGACAAATGACAGAATGAAAATCGAGATAAACAGCTGTAACCCATAGTTTTTGAAAAAGTCAGAAATAATAATGAGCCACTGGGTTAATATCGGTAACTCCTGATCAAATCCTTCAAAAACCTGGATAATTTGCGGTACCACAAATGTCAGCAATCCGGACACCAGCAGTAAGGAGACAACCGTCAGCAATACAGGATATATCAGAGCCAGTTTGGTTTTCTGCTGCAAACTTTGCCTGGATTCCATAAAATCAGCCAGACGTTCCATCACCAGATCGAGTAAACCGGACTGCTCGCCGGCATGAACCGAAGCACAATACATGGAGTCAAATACTCGTGGAAAATCTCGCATCGCATCAGACAGGGCATAACCTTCCAGCACCCGGGCTCTGACCGATAACAGTACTTTTTTGGCCTGCGTTTTAGTGGTTTGCTGGGAAACGGCATACAGCGCTGATTCAACGGGTTGACCGGCACTGATCAACGTAGATAACTGACGTGTGATCAATGAAATGACAGGAACACTGATTTTATCCCGGCGTACTTTCCCGCCCTTGCTTTCCTGCTGGGTGGATACTTCATCAACTTCGACAGGTGACAGCCCGATTCCACGCAGTTGCTGGCGAGCCTGTTTAGCCGTGTCCGCTTCAATCAGTCCCTTTTTTCGGGAACCGTTTTCATCAAACGCTAAATATTCAAAAGCAGCCAACGTCAGAAACCCTCATCCGGATACAGTTTCTACAGCAAAAAAATTACTGCTGAAAGGCATCATACTTCTTTGGTCACCCGGAACACTTCATCAAGCGATGTAATTCCCAGTTTTACTTTTTGTAAACCGTCCATTTCAATGCCGGGTGAACGGGTACGGCAATATTCTTCAATTTTTTGCTGACTTTTCTGATCGTGGATCATGGTTGAAAGTTCAGCATCAATTTCTATCAATTCATAGATACCCGACCTGCCCTTGTAGCCAAGATGTAAACAGCTTGAACAACCGACAGCCTTATAAACCGTGTCAGTTTCAGAGAAGCCGTATTTATCAAGTTCAGTTTTACTCAGATCATGAGGTTGCTTGCAGTCAACACAAAGATTTCGAATAAGTCGTTGAGACAGAACCCCCAGTAAAGTAGAGGAAAGCAGGAAGGGTTCAACGCCCATATCCTGTAAGCGTACAATCGCCCCGACAGCGGAATTGGTATGCAAAGTCGAAAGTACCAGGTGACCGGTTAAACTTGCCTGCACAGCGATTTGAGCTGTTTCACCATCACGAATTTCACCCACCATAACCACATCGGGATCCTGGCGTAAAATAGCCCTTAGCCCTTTAGCAAAAGTCATTTCTACTTTGGTGTTTACCGGTGTTTGCCCAACACCGTCCAGGTCATACTCGATGGGGTCTTCTACGGTTAATATATTTCGTTTACTGTCGTTCAGTGAACTCAGCACACCGTATAATGTCGTTGTCTTACCCGATCCTGTCGGGCCCGTAACCAGAATAATGCCATGCGGTTTCTTGATCATTTTACGCATGCGCTTTTCATCATTTTTCGCCATGCCCAGATGATTAAGATCCAGTCGCCCCGCCTGTTTGTCGAGCAATCGCATAACCACTCTTTCACCATGCCCGGAAGGTAATGTAGAAACACGAATATCAACCGGACGACCCGCTATACGTAAAGCAATACGTCCATCCTGGGGTAAACGTTTTTCAGCTATATCCAGCTTTGCCATGACTTTAATTCGAGAAACTAACAAATTGGCTATTTGCCGGGGAGGTTCAATCATCTCGCGTAAAACGCCATCGATACGAAAGCGAATGGAGAGACGTGTTTCAAAAGGTTCTATGTGGATATCCGAGGCGGACTCCTTAATAGCTTCGGTAATCAGGGCGTTGATTAAACGAATGATTGGCGCATCATCATCACTTTCCAGAAGGTCTTCCGGCTCGGACAATTCTTTTGCGACATCATCCAGATCCAGCTCACCACCAATTTTTTCTGCATCAAAAAAAGCAACGTCACTGGTATTGCTCTCAAACTGCCTGCTCAACAAACTGTTAAATTCCTGATCATCGACCATCACCAGCTCAGTGACTGTTCCGGTTACGCGTTGTGCTTCAATAATGGCCGCATGAGACGCTTTGAAGCGCACCATTAACTGATTCGTTTTTAACTGGGGAGAATAATAATTTATTATCCCGAATTTTTTACAAAAAGCATAAGGAAGCTGTTTATTTTCTATCATGGCTTTAACAGCTTATTGGGTAATTTTTTCGTCAACGACTTCTTCGGTCACTTCATGTCCAACGCTTTCATCTTCAACTGCTTCATCCTCAAGATTATTTAAAACAGGCATTAAAGAATCCATTTTTTCACTCTTTGACAATTGGTAATCTCTTAGGAAGTTGTATTTTGAATGACTCAGCATTTTTGCTTTGGCCGGATCTTTAATAATACTGGCTTTGATAAAAATCAGTAAATTTCGTTTCTTCTTACTGACAGATTTTGAACGAAATAAAGCTCCAATCACAGGAATATCGCCCATAAGCGGAACCTTTTGCTCTGTATCAATAAACACTTCATCGATCAAACCACCTAATACAAGTAACTCCCCATCCTCCAGTTGTACAACGGTTTTCAAAGAACGTTTATTGGTCACCAGGTCCACAGCACCGGTACTACTACCACTGATGTTAGATACTTCCTGGTCGATATTCATGGTTATAGTGTTGCCTTCGTTAATTTGCGGTTTTACCTTCAGACTGATACCAATATCCTGGCGTTCTATGGTTCTGAATGGATTAACCGAGCTAGAAGAACCTGAGGTTGAAGAAAATTCTCCAGTAAGAAAAGGGACATTCTGTCCAACAACAATTTCTGCATCCTGATTATCCAGCGTAACGATAGAAGGTGTAGAGAGTAAATTGGCATCGGAATCACCCGACAATGCACGAATAAGCGTTACAAAATTAAGACTGGAAGAATCCGTTCGTCCAAGCGCTAGTGTTAAACCGTCAGCAATAGCACCGGCTCCTCCACCAGCTACGACTCCTGCAGTCAGACCAACTATAGAAGTACCGGAACCCGCAAAATTAGTTGCAGCTACGGGGTTACCATCCGGAGAACCATCGATCAGCCATTGCACGCCAAGCTCATTAGATGTATCTACCGATACCTCTGCAATAATCGCTTCGATGTGAACCTGGGCACGTGGAATATCCAGCTGTTGAATAACCGATCGCAATGACCGGAAAATTGACATCGGTGCGGTAATAACCAGCGCATTAGACACCGTGTCAGCCTGTATATTTAAAACCGATTTTGATGCAGGATTTTTAGCCCCGGCATTTTTAGATTGAGACTTGATGACATCCTTTCCTACATTGCCCAGTATTTTCGCAAGATTCTCTGCCTCGGCATAACGCAAATAGACCACGTGGATATTTCCACTGGATTCAACCGTCTGGTCGAGCTGTGAAATAATCGAACGGTATTTCAAACGCTGTTTTTTGGGTCCACTTAATAAAACACTGTTGGTGCGCTCATCAGCACTAAATTTAACCGATGAAGCTGTTGTTTTTTTCTGCCCGGGGGTGTTCGAACTCAGCGTGGTCAGTAAACGAACGACTTCAGTAGCAAAAGCATTTTCAAGCGTGATGAACTCAATTTCGGATTCAGTCTTTTTATCAATTTGTCTAATAATCTTACTAATACGATAAATATTTGAAGCTCGATCAGAAATGATTAACACATTGGTTTCAGCATAGGCCGCCAGGTGTCCCTGTTGAGCCACCAGCGGACGTAAAATGGGAACCAGTTGAGTCGCATTGACATTTTTAATTAACACAACCTTGGTAACCAGTTGATCTCCATCTTTTATGTTCACCGATTTCACTACCGGGGCAGAACCCTGTTTAGCGGCAGCATCTGGAATTATTTTAATGGCATTTTTTGTGGGTACCGTCGCAAAGCCATGAACCTGTAAAATCGACAGGAAAACATTGTAAACTTCATCTTCATTCAAAGGCTTGGAAGAGATCACCGTCACCTTACCCTTGACACGGGGGTCAATGATGAAGTTTTTACCGGTAATTTGCGACACGCTGTTGACCACGGCGGTCAGGTCAGCATCACTGAAGTTCAACGTGACTTCTTCAGCTAAAACAGTGCTGCTGGTAACAAAAAAGAATATAAAAACAAATTTGTGAAATAAATCAGCCATTTTATAAGAAAACTTAGTGATCAAAGAATCATCCTGTTTATTGTAAATTAAAATCCATGGTTTCCCTGTTTCCATTACGGATTATAGTCAGAGAAACATTTTTAGCAGTAGTTAGTGACTTTAAAGCATCCAGCGCCTGAAAAGGTTTATCCAGCCCAATACCATTTACTGCAACAAAAACATCATCTTTTTGCAGATTCAGCTTTTTCAGCAATCGCTCTCCACGTAATGCTTTCAATTTATATCCAACATTTTTACCATTTTCTGAAACTGGAATAGCCTGAAAACGCTTTGCCAGAGCCAGCGGATTATCGGCATAACGTCGTTTATAGCTCTGTAAAACTTTTACCGTAGATGAATTTGCACTGTTCAAGGACGCTATACGAGGGGTACGAGAAGAAGCTTTTAAATCAGCTTTGGGTTTCTCCAGCACCAGTTTCTCGATCCGCCCCTGCCTCGATATTAAAATATGATCAGGGTGAATCTGGTCAATGTATATTTTCTGGTCAATTTCATCACCCAGCCGGTAAAAATGAGTATTTTTAGCATTTTTTTGCACAATAACCGAAGCCAGGGAATTATCTACCGAATAATAAATACCTCTGAGTTTATAATTTAACGAACTTTCAGGGGCATCCACCACTTTAACAGGTGCCGGTTTTTTCTCCTTTACCGCTTTTCCAAATAAATAATTGCGCGCAATTTGATCAGTTTTCTCTCGGGTAGAAGGACGATGAACCGCTGTTTTATCAACAGTTGATTGTTCAACCCATAGCATTTCACCTGCATCGGGTAACGGGATAATCTGCCAGATCAATAAAGACAGTTGATAGGCAAAAATCACGACCACTATCAAAGTGGTTGCAAATATCAGGCGGCTATCCGTAAGTGTTTTAAAAAAGGAATCCAGTTGCAAACTCTAGTCCTGCAGTTAAATTATTTTATCTAATTAGCTAAGGTTAGTGATTGTACAGTTAGTGGCATTCTTATTGCAAAATTTCCATCAAAGAATTTAATTTAAAACAGTTTTATAAATACCCGAAATATTTAACTTTTCTTATAAAAAGCACTTTTTAATGTTTGCGAGCTGGAATCCGGTTGACGCCTTTGTGCAGCAAACTGAAATTCCAGGATTTTTCTATCGACCTGTTTTCAAGAGCAAAAGTCTGCACCGTTAAATCAGGCAAGCTTAAAATCATACAACTATGATTAAACTGAGTGCTACCAGGATTAATGACTAGCACATGACCCAGTTGCTCAGCATAAACCTGATGGGTATGCCCGACAATTAACACATCATAATCGAAATCTTCCAGTTCCTTCTCCCAGAACTTTTTTTGCCGCGGGATCAATTCACCATTTTGATCCAGTAATTTTATGCCACCATGCTGAGATGAAGGAGGATTAGCATGCACAACAAAGATTTTTTTATTTTCAAACTCAAATTGAAGTGTCTCGGGTAATCCTTTCAAAAACTGGAGTTGTTGCGAAACCGGTTCAGCAGTCAAAGATTGAATACAGGATTGATCATGGTTACCGATGATGGTTTTACAATGATATTGCTGGAGTAATTCTACGGTCTGATCAAAAAAATCAAAATAACCCGCTATATCCCCGGCACAAATAATTTCTGATACTTTATTATTTTCAAAAATTTTCAGCGCTTGTAGCAGCGGAATCGGGCTGGCATGCACATCACTAATGAGACCTATTCGGGTAGTCATATTTTATACCCTCGATTCAAAGCAAAAACATTTTGGGCGCAACCAATGGACAGTTCCTTATTGAATATATACTGTAAGCGGGAATAATAAAAGGAATCTACAAATCTGTAACACACAAGAAGACATACATTTGACTCAACTATTAAATGGCTGTTTTGTAGAGTGTTTTATCATCATAGCTGTATAGCTATTTCAATAAACCCGAAACGCTTATTTTGGGGATATTAAAATTTCGTTATAGCGCAGCTTGCATAACTATCAGACTATAGAGAATTGACCCGCCCTTCCACTATTAAGCCTGTAGTGGGACATATTTTTGGGAATTGTTTTTTTCTCGAGTTTTCACACGGCCTGGATCCTAAGGAGACCCTTCTGAACCTGACAATACATGCTACCCGGGGAAAGCTAAAAATTTTGAATATTTATCTCTATCAGTCAGTCTTATTTTTATAAATCCTGTTAATTATAAAAAATATTCAACATAATAAGTTTATCTCTTCACAAAATGGTTATGTCTAGTGAAATGATCTTTCGAGCATTATTCATTTTTTGTTTCTTCTTGTTTTCACTTTCTGCTGGTGCGGATACATTTTCAATAGGTGTTTTAGCTTACAATGGCAAACCTCAAGCCCTAGCTAGATGGCAGGCAACAGCTAATTACCTTACAAAAAATATTCCAAATGCAAATTTTAAAATTAAACCTCTTACTTTAGAGGAAGGAATAAATGCAATTCATAAAGAGGAAATAGATTTCATATTAACTAATCCAGGTCATTATGTACGATTGGAAGTTAATTTTGGAGTAACTCGTATCGTCACATTACTAAATCGATACAAAGATCAAACTTTAAAATACTTCAGTGCTGCGATTTTCACCCGTCAAGATAGTCAAATTCAAATACTTCAAGATTTAAAAGGTAAATCATTTGCTGCCGTTAGTGAAGATGCCTTTGGGGGCTTCCACCTGGCCCAGTTAGCCTTTCTAGATAAAGGTATTGATGTATTGAATGAAATAGACGTGAAATGGTTAGGATTTCCGCATGCCGACATTGTTAAGGCTGTACTTGACGGCCGAGCTGATGCCGGGGTAGTGCGTAGTGGTGTGATTGAGAAAATGATTGCGAACCATAATTTAGATGTTTCACAAATCAGAATCCTTGAACAAAAGGAAAAACAGGGGTATCCATTTTTTCATAGTGTTGATTTATATCCTGAGTGGCCTTTCGCTAAATTGCCGCATACTGATACGACTGTATCCAAAATGGTAGCCATTAGCTTATTGGAAATGCATAAAGACGATGTAGCTGCAATACGTGCAGGAGGTTCAGGTTGGACGATACCATTGACCTACACATCGATACATGACGTTCTTCGACGTTTACAAGTTGAGCCCTATCCTCCAACACCATTGGTGATATCAACATTCTGGGAGGCATATCAAAAATGGATAATAATTCTGGTTTTTCTTTTTCTGATCTCTTTTTATGCGTTATTTCGGTTATCAAGAACTAATCAGCTTTTACAAGTTACACAGCAACAGCTGAAGGAACATCAGGGAGAACTAGAAGATATCGTTCAACAGCGAACCGATGAATTGTTACAAATTAATGAAACCCTGCAGATAGAGATAGCGGCTCATGTCCAGGCAGATAAAACACTTCAGGAAGGCTGTGAATATTTAAAATCATTCTACAGCGTATTAACAAGGACAGATATTGATCGGCAACAAAAGTTGAATTTAATGGTAGATTCAGTTCGACTCTATTTAGATACTGAATTTGCGTTGCTGACAAGTGTCCATGACAAAGATTATATGGCTTCTATTGTTAGCCCGGCAAACTCGAAAGTCTCAGTACCTTTATCAAAAGATTTTTCTCAACTTGCCATTCAAGAGCAGCAGATAATTTGGCGAGAGAATACTGAACAATGGCGCAGCTACATTTGTTGCCCCATTTCCACTTTCGGAGAATTGTTTTATTTAATGGAGTTTTCCAGTTCAGATCAATACCTTTCCGATCCAGATGCCACAGATGATCGAGACATATCCGACCTGAGTAAAAACATATTAACTCTGGTCACCCAATGGATTGGAAATGAAAACAGGTTACTTGAGGATGAAACGAAAACCCGGGAGCTAAATGAGAAAATCATCCACCGCTTTAAAAACCTAAGTCCTCGTGAAATGGAAGTGCTAAAATTACTCACTCAGGGCGAACCAACTAAATCAATGGCCCGCATTCTTGATATCAGCACCAAAACGGTGGAAATGCACAGGGCAAACCTGTTACGCAAAACTAACGCTAAATCTTCTACTGAGCTTGTGCAACTGACTGTTATTTCAGGTTTTTTTGATCAAGCCTAGTATTTTTACTAGGTCGGCTCTAGCAGTCTTACTTATTGTTTCTTTGCTATTCTAACCCCAGACTTTGGTCATCGTTTGATCCAGGGGGAATTACGTATGATTATAAAACGTAGAATAGTTTTGAAAGGTGTACTAGCTGCCTTTGCAGCAGGCTCTGCTTTACTGGCATCTGCAGGTGCATATTCGGCCTGGCCTAAAGCCGCTTTCAGCTCTAAAACCCAAACCGATATACTTCAATCACTGTATGGAGATATTGAGGCCGTGCCTTCAGGGAAGATTAAGATAAAGACACCAGACGTGGCTGAAAATGGTGCATCTGTCCCCGTTAATATTTCAACAGAAATAGCTGACGTTGAGTCAATTTCAATTGTAGTTCCAAATAATCCATTACCCCTGGCTGGCTTATTTGAACATGGTGGAGGCATATTAGGTTATGTCTCTACACGCATCAAAATGGGAAAGACGGGGGATGTGATCGCTGTAGTGAAATCAAATGGCAGGCTCTACACAGCAAAAAAGACAGTGAAAGTGACTCTTGGTGGATGTGGTGGCTAGCGACGATATTCAAGGTGTTAACAGATTCAGTATTGGCGAACAGTGGATTAAATTATGAAAAAAAGAGGATTAAAGGGAAAAGCGAAAGAGAGAGAAGGAATTGTCACGGTAAAAATTCTGATATCGCATCCAATGGAGCCGGGTACGCGTAAAGATAAAATAACAGGTAAATTGATACCCGCACATTTCATTGAAGAGGTAACCTGCAAGATAGCTGATAAAACTGTCTACACGGCGTATTTCGCAGGAGCGATTGCAAAAAACCCATTTATATCGTTTAAAACAAAAGATGCGGCCAGGGGTGGTTTGATAGAGGCAGCATGGAAGGATAATCAGGGAGAATTCGGAAAAACAGAGTTTGTGATCAAGTGATTCATTTAGAAAAATCGAGCTGTTCACCTGCCTCTATATACAATAACTGGCAGGAAAAATAGTCATCAGATTATACAGTTTTCGGACAGCATAGTTCCTGACTGTAATTTTAGTGTTTTAAACCAGTCCTTTAAAGGAGGAGAGAAAGATGAAGATAAGTAAAAAAGAGTATGGAGTTGTGACATTGTTAATAGCTTTCGCAATGGTGCTTTCAGGCACTGCACTAGCGGGTGCTTATGGCAAACAAAAAGTGGTATACCACATAAATTATGACAACCCAAAGCAACAAGCCGGTGCATTACGAAATATTCAAAATCATATTAATGCAGTGGGAAAGCAAAACCTTGATTTTAAAGTCGTCATGCACGGTAAAGGTTTGTCACTTCTGCTTGAGCCGGATGCTGCTGCCGACACCAGGTTAAAATTAGGGAATGCCACAGAAAAACAACAAAACACAGTCTCGAATTTGAAAGACCAGGGTGTAGAATTTTCTGTATGTGCGAATACGTTGAAGGGCAAGAAAATCGACCTGGAAGATCTTTACGATGTAAGTAAGGCTGATATTGTCCCAAGTGGAGTAGCCGAGCTTTCCATGTTGCAGCAAAAAGGTTATACGTACATTAAACCTTAATGATTAAATAATTGGTGGAGCCCTGAAGAAATAAAGGGCTCTTTCTTTTTTTGAGACTGTAAATTATTCTGTGTAACTGCCAGTTTAAATATAATCCTTTAAACGATCTTCGAACTCAATCATAAACCGATTCAGAGCCGCTTTCCAATTTCGAATCGGCATGGTCCATTTTTTTGATGCTTCCTGTATTGCTAAATAGATGACTTTTGTGGCAGAGTCATCTGTTGGAAATACTTTCCTCCTTTTGGTAGATTTTCGAATCACACTGTTTAACAACTCGGTTAATTAACCCGCACATCAACTAAAACTGAGGCTATTAGTGTAACCAACTGTAATGCAATGTTCTGTAATAGCTTTGTAACTCTTATGTTTTTCCAACAATATATCGCTATATTGGAGTTCATATATAGTGCGTGCGAAACGTGTACAATAAATTTATAATTTGAGAAGAAACCACATCAAAAAAGCGCATCAATTTGAATAAATTACACCATATCGCCTTTGTCATATCCCTGTGGTTTCTGTCGATTCAAACCCTTGCACAAGAAAGTTCGTTTTCAAATGACCAAGTTCTGTCTAATGATATTGGCCAAAAAATTACGGCAATCATGGAAGATGACGTAACACCCCCAAGAGAAAGTATTTCAATGCTCAACGAAATTCTTGCTTCTGAAGAGACATCATTGACAACCCAAAATATTCTTGAGGCCAACGTACTAAAGGCTGAGTTACTTATCTACCTGGAAGAAATTGAACTGGCTGGACAAATTGCACAGCAATATTTACCTGGTGCAATAAAAAATAACGTAGAAAAACTTATCGTAAGGTTAAAACTGGTTGAATTGGCGGTGTTAGACAAAGGCGGATATTCAGAAATAACAGAGCATAAAATTTCAGCGCTATTAGAACACGCCGTAAAATTCAACGACTCTATTGCTCAAGGTGATATATACATTGCAGTAGGCCATAGCCGCTATTTGTCCGGTAATCTCGACAAAGCACTCATCATGTTCCAGAAGTCTTATGATATTTATGCAAAACACAACGATGATTCTAAGTTAAGTTTAGCTCTGAACTCGTTAGCAAACCTATACAGCGACCTGAATGACCTGGATACCGCAATTCAATATTTGATCGAAGCTGTGGATATTAAAAGATCGCTCAATGATGAAATGAGCGTCTCTATCATGTTGTACAACTTAGGCATGTCTTATCTCACGAATAATGATTTTCAATCCGCATTGGCTGCACTCTCAGAATCTCTTCAAATTAGTGCCTCATTAGAAGATTCAATTGGTATTTTATGGACAAAACAAGCCATCGCTGACATTAGACTAAAACAAAATAAACCTAATGAGGCGATAACTTTCTATTTAGAAACGGAAAAGCATTTCGCTGAAACAGGCGACAAAAGAATGCACTACCAGGCTGTTAAGGGGCTTTTCGACAGTTATATTTTATTAGGTGACTCAAGCAAAGCAAAAGCGACGTTATCCAAAGCCCCTGCTCTTTTAGCTTCATTAAATTCTGATGCTTATGATGCTGACTATTTAAAACGATCGGCTCAACTCGCTTTTATAAATGCCGAGTATAAAAATGCTTACCTATTGCAAACGCAGTATAGCGAAGCAAGAACAACATTATTCACACAGGAAAAAGAACAAGATATACAAAAACAGCGTGTGAAGTTTGATTCCGAAATTAAAGACAATAAGAATCAAATTTTATCGAGAGATAATGAGCTAAAAGCATTAAGAATTATCCAACATGAAAAACAAAATCAGCTATGGATTGTGGTGATCGTTTTTGCATTATCATTCACGATATTCATCGGTTTTTTTCTTTACCGTCAGACCATCAACAAAAACTTATTTAAAACAATGTCGTTAAAAGACCACTTAACAGACTCACCAAACCGACGGGCAATATTGGAAAAAGCACAAGCTATTTGGGTAACGGCTACAACAAACCATACCGAGCTATTTATCGCCATTGTAGATCTAGATTTATTTAAGAAAATAAACGATGTTTACGGGCATGATATTGGCGATGAAGTATTAAAATCCTTTGCGTTAAGTTGTAAAAAGTGTTTTCGCAAAAATGACCATTTTGGCAGATATGGTGGAGAAGAATGGTTATTTGTAATGGAAAATAATGAACAGCAGGAAATTGAACAGATTTTCCAACGATTACATATCGAACTTAATAGCAGGAAAATTTCAGGACTCCCCATTGATAAAGCAATAACTTTTAGCGTAGGAGTTACCAAGCTTTCAGCATCCACTTCAAAATCTCTAAAACTATTAATCAGTAAAGCCGACGAAAATTTATATAAAGCAAAAGAAAATGGCAGAAATCATATAGCTTTTGATAGTAGTAGTTACCCTTTTTCTTAGCCGAAGCTCGGTAATTAAGGTACGACAAAGTCCCTTGGTGTTAAATTGCATCTAAAACTGACCCAGTATTTGCACTGAATATTGACCCACCTAATGGGTTTAGATTATGTCTTATTTTATTCATGTTTTTTCCCTCCTGGCTGGTTGAATGTTTAAAACGATAACTGTCATTACCGGTTTCTATGATGTGGCAATGATGAGTTAAGCGATCCAGTAAAGCCGTTGTCATCTTTTCATCACCAAAAACATTAGGCCATTCTGCAAAGCTCAGATTGGTAGACATGATGATGCTGGTTTTTTTATACAGTTTTCTGATCAAATGAAACAGCAAAGCACCTCCAGCCTGACTGAATGGTAGATAACCCAGTTCATCCAGAATGACCAGATCAGTATGGATGAGTGGATGCGCCATGCGGCCTTGTTTACCGAACAGCTTTTCCTGTTCCAGTTGATTGACCCTCAGCCGGTTGAATATTGAAAGCAAACACTGGATTTACCTCGCAAACCACTTTGAAAGCCCGTTTAAATCGCTGGTGGGTTGTGCGCATCAGGTCAGAAATGCCTGTGAGCAACTGGGGAAAAGCTGGTCACAGGGTATCAAAAACTGTGCCGAATTATTTCCAGAAACATAAATTTAGAAATAAATAGCATCAATTCCCCTCTTTTCTAAGCCATAAAAAGTGGCTTTGACTTCATATTTCCAGAAATCATCAATATTGATAGCCTGTTCTATTTTTCG
>JAAEMR010000171.1 GCA_024225395.1 Gammaproteobacteria bacterium | reverse complement strand
CGCCTGTACCACCGCCACCTGTGTCATCGTCGTCGTAGCCGGCAGGTTTATCGGGATCACTGTCAGAACCAGTACCACTGACTGTGGAACCGCCTGTGCCGCCGCCATCATTGGCCGGGTCAGCTTCGCTGCCAGTGCCGCCGCTGTCATGGTCTAAGGGCAGGTTTTTCTTTTTGGATTTTTTGGTTGTCGTGCTTTGGCCCGGTTTTAGGGTTTTAAGATTGGACTGTACAATTCTGTTTTTCTTAAGGGCTGAAGATGAAACTGCATCTCCAACTTTATTTTTGCGGCTGGAAGCCGCACCTACAGCAACGGCCTGCTCAGGTCTTTTCTTCCTTGCCAACTGCTGACTGCCAATTGCCAACTGCTCTCTTACAGAATCTTCCTGGCCCGGACGCTTTCTATTTATTTTTCCCTGGTTTGGCAGGTATTTTTTGATATAATCGGCTTCGCTGTCTTTGTTGTCGGTTTTTTGACCGTCTGATTTAAGGGAAGGGCGTACACGGGGGTTCGCCCGTACGTCATCTTCGTCATCGTCCGATTTATCTTTGTCGCCTCCTGATTCTTTAGAAGAAGATGAACCTTTGGATACGGGAATCTGTGAACTGCTTGTGGATGATGGCTTTTCTTTTTTGTTTGGACGCGGTGTTTTTGCTGCGGTATGCGGGCGAACACGGGGGTTCGCCCCTACGGGTTTGGAATCGGTATGTGGGCGTACACGTTGTGATCTCGAATCGGTATGTGGGCGTACACGGGGGTTCGCCCCTACGGGTTTGGAATCGGTATGCGGGCGAACACGGGGGGTCGCCGCCCCTACGGGTTTGGAATCGGTATGCGGGCGAACACGTTGTGATCTCGAATCGGTATGTGGGCGTACACGTTGTGTTGTGTCTGGGCGTACACGGGGGGTCGCCCGGACGGGTGTGGAAGATTTGGCTTTTTTAGGCTTTGTAAACTGATTAGCAGAAATCGGTCCGTCTGTTTTGCTATCCGTGAATTTGGCGTTTTTGTCAGAAGATGTTTTAACAGCAGCCTTTTTCTTATCTTCATTTATGGCGTTTTTATTCGCTTTTTTGTCAGGACTAACAGAGGTATAGCCGGCCGGTTTATCGGGATCACCTGAACCTGAGCCGGAACCGGTATCATCAGAGCCACCGGTTCCAGAGCCACTGCCTGAACCCGAACTTCCGCTGTCGTCATCGTCATCGTCATAGCCGGCAGGTTTATCAGGATCACTGCCTGTACCGGAATCACCACCTGTGGCAGGGGGATCGTCATAGCCGGCTGGTTTATCGTCGTCATCGTCATCGTCATCGCCGGTACCACCGCCTGTTGAGCCGGTTACCTGGCCAAGATCTATTAGGTCGTGTTTCTGATCCTTATTCAGGATATTGTGGATATTATCATACCGCATTGAGAGAGAATACTCACTGCGCCAGGTATGATTTTTGTCAAAGAACTCATAAGTCCCGGTGGACGAGGTTAAACGGTATAAATTATCATAGGTATACGTCTGAGTAACCGGGCCGTTAAACTCTTGTGAATTTGGTACCAGAACTATATTCTCTTTCTTTAATATATTACCAACTTCATCAAAAGTATAGTTTAAATTCTGAAAAATTTTACTGCCTTTTGCGGTTTTTAGATTTTCCAGTCTGCGGGTGTTTTCATTGTAGGTATAATGACTGTCAGTACCGTTGCCAAGCTTCATATAAACCCTTTGGCCAAACTTATCATAGTCTATGCGCTGCAAGTAATTGTTGGTAACGCCGTTTTTGCTGCCTGACGCTGATTTTAACAGGCCGCCGGAATCATATTGATAAGTCAGAACTTCGTTATCAGGGTAAATCATTTTTTGCATACGGCCCCAACTATCAAACTCATACTGAGTTGTGTAGGTTTCCACAACAATAGAGGGGTCAGCTTCGACCTTATAAGGCTGTAATAATTGCCAGGCCATTTCATTAAAATTATCTTCAGGCTTGCCTATATTGGTGTTGATGCGTTTGGTTTCTTTTAAAACTTCGCCTAATTTGCCATAGAAGTATTCATCCTGGCCGGATTGATGATTAATAGTAATAATTCGCCCGGCTCTGTTATTAGGAGCGCCCATAGAACCATAGGTATAGCTGACATTGTTTTTAGGGAAGTCAGGATAACGAACTTTAGTTAAACGGTTGTATTGATAGTCGTATAAAATAGCTCGTTCTTGTTTAGCAGCGTCAGCATATAGAGAATCATCGTCATCGTCATCAGAGCCGGAAGGGCT
>JAAEMR010000170.1 GCA_024225395.1 Gammaproteobacteria bacterium | reverse complement strand
CTCTTACGGTCAAAGTTTTCCATTAATTCCAGTGTTGCGGGAAAAAAAGATACTCTGAATTTTTCTCCAGCATCACTTTCAAATAATTTGAGATAGGTACCACGCTCGTTAGCTTCACGCCACCAGAGCTGTGGAATACCTCTAACCATTAATATTCTGAACAGCACCTTTCTGGGTGGGGGCATGGCCTGGTTAAATTCTTCCACAATGAGCTTCATATCAGATTTAATCTGATCAAGATCATCCATTAAGTTTTTAAGTGCTTTTCGATTCGCTCCCTTACCCTTAAAGGGCCCTTTAAAGGGGGAGACATTTATTTCATAATTATCGGTAATAAAGCTGTTCATGATTATCGGTCTCCTAATTATTTATACTGCGTATCTTAGGGGCATGTATCGCTCTCTTTCGTCCTTCCAGGATATCCTGCGGCAGTTCTCCATATTTATCTATCGCACTGCGTGCTTTTTCATTATTTGCCGCCATATCATCACGGGTAACCCCGGTAAAACGGTATTGAGTTGACATCAAAAAAACTGAACGAATCTTACTCCCCGTTTTATTGACGATACGATTCCAGTCTGAATCCAGTATGTCTCCCGTTTGTTTGGTGGTCAGTGCTAATAGAACCAGGCGGTCATAATTTTTTACAATGCGGGTTGCTGGGTATTCTGGCCCAATCCGATCACTCATTCTGGAACATTCCGATCACCTAATCTGGTTTTAACCGATCATTGATTCTGGTTTTATCCGATCATTTTTTCTGGATTTCCAGAATCGATGATCAGAATGCCAGAATCCGTGATCAGATATTTCCAGAATCCATCCTAACGCGTTGATTTAACTTAATAACTGCTACCCTTCGGATCTTTTTTTATTCAGAGGAATCAGGCAGTGGCAAAAAAGAGGTTATTAATGCGCAAAATTAAAGAAATTCTACGGCTTCGTTTTGAAGCTGGACTCAGTCTTCGGGGTGTTTCTCAGTCACTGAATATTGGCTATGGAACGGTTGTTGACTACATCAAAAGGGCCGAAGAGGCCAAGATAAGCTGGCCTATTAGTAGTGACCTGGATGAACGTGATTTGGGGCTTTTATTATTCCCTACACAACCGGTGACCGGGCAGCGGCGTTTTGCAGAACCGGATTTTATGAACTGCTTTGTTGATCTTAAAAAGTCCAAGTTTGTGACACGTCATTTATTATGGCAGGAGTACCGTCAACAACATCCCAATGATGGCTATAGCTATGCACAGTTCTGTCACCGTTTCAAGGAATGGCAAGGCAACCAAAAACGCAGTATGCGCCAAATTCATATCGCCGGTGAAAAGATGTTTGTTGATTACGCCGGCCCCACCATGGAAGTCATTAATCCTGATACGGGTGAGTATCGTACTGCACAAATTTTTGTCGCGGTACTGGGGGCTTCAAGTTATACCTTTGCCTGCGCTCACTGGAGCCAGCAGTTACCTGACTGGCTGGATGCACATGTCCAGGCATTGAATTACTTTGGAGGCATACCCGAAATTATTGTGCCTGATAATTTATTAAGTGCAGTGACTAAAACCCATCGTTATGAACCTAAAATCAATGCCAGTTATTTACAGCTGGCAGAGCATTATCAAACCGCCATTATTCCGGCACGCCCCCTGAAACCGAAGGATAAATCTAAAGCAGAAATTGGTGTGCAGGTTGTTGAACGCTGGGTCATGGCACGGCTACGTCATCAACAGTTTTTTACACTGTCTTCACTGAATCAGGCGATCCGTTTATTAGTTGATGAACTCAATGATAAACCCTTCCAGAAACTACCCGGTACAAGACGTTCACAGTTTGAGCAACTGGATAAACCGGTATTACGTCCCTTACCAGCCAATCCCTATCAATATACCGACATCAAGCGTGCAAGAGTCCACATTGATTACCACATTGAATATGACAAGCATTATTACTCAGTCCCTCATCATCTGGTTAAACAGGAAGTTGAAGTCCAGGTCTGCAATAACACGGTGGCAGTATTCCATCATGGCCAGCGCATTGCCAGCCATCTGCGCAGCTATCACAAAGGTGGCCATACAACGCTGCGTGAACATATGCCGGAGGCTCATCAGTCGGTACATGACTGGTCTGATGAACGCTTCCTGAGATGGGCCAATAACATCGGGGCAGAAACACGTGAAGTCGTGCGTATTTTACTTCATCAAAAACGTCACCCGGAACAGAATTATCGTGCTGTTCTAGCGCTGATGCGTAATGCCAAAAAATATCCAAATGAACGACTCAACAATGCCTGTGGCAGAGCCTTGTTAATCAACTCACCCACTCGCAGCAGTATCGAATCCATCCTTAAACAGGGACTGGATAAAGTGGCTGTAGAAACTGATGAAATGAGCCAGGAAGAACTGGCGTTAGACAGCCATGAAAATGTTCGTGGTGAAGACTACTACCATTAATCAAAACAGGAAAAATAATATGCTAAACAATCAAACATTAGAAACCATGCGCCGCTTAAAACTGACCGGTATGGCCGAGGGGCTTGAGCAGCAACTGGCTCAACCATCAACACATGATGAACTGGGTTTTAGTGAACGGCTGGCTCTATTGATAGATCGTGAATCCACCTATCGACATAACAATAAAATTACACGTTTGCTAAAAACGGCCAGGTTAAAGTTGCAGGCTAATCCAGCAGAAATTGATTACAGTCACCCACGTGGGTTGATGAAAAGTCAGTTCGCTGATTTACTCAGTTCACACTGGATATTACAACACCATAATGTACTTATTACCGGCCCTACCGGTTGTGGCAAAACCTATCTCGGTTGTGCTTTGGCAACACAAGCTTGCTTGCAGGGATTATCCGTTCGTTACTTTCGTATGCCTCGATTACTTGAGGCATTGACAATCGCCCATGGTGATGGACGTTTTACTCGACTGACACAGCAACTGGCAAAAACAGATTTACTGGTTCTTGATGATTGGGGCCTGGAAAAAATGAACCTGAGTCAGCGCAATGATCTACTGACAATTATGGATGATCGTCATGGCTTAAAATCCACATTGGTAACCAGTCAGCTACCAACAACACAATGGCATAAAACTATCGGTGATGCGACGCTGGCTGATGCCATTTTAGATCGCTTATTACACAACAGTCACAAACTAAAACTGAAAGGAGAATCGATGCGAAAAATAATGAGTGAATTTACTGAATCCGATCATCCAGAGTGATAATATGAATCCCTTCGCGCTGGGGTGGTTAAGTGATCGGATAAAACCAGAATCGATGATCGGAATGACCAGAATACCTAATACAGGGATATAAGTGAATGTTTACGGATATAGTGTGAGTTTTAAACTACATATGTAATCATTGTGTGAAGCACACTTTTGAAAAATACATTTATCTACTACGGCGGCAGAGGGTTTAATTCTATTCTGAACGTTAGGTCTGAAAGACACCACGAAAATTCTTCTGAAAAATGTTTGCAGGAAATTTAG
>JAAEMR010000169.1 GCA_024225395.1 Gammaproteobacteria bacterium | reverse complement strand
CACTACCACCTCGCCGTTGCACTGGAAAAACTTGAACAGACTAAAAAAGCCATCAGAGAGTACGAGACTGCTTTATCATTTAAACAGCAATTTACTGGAATTAATGATGCTAGACAAAATCTACAGCGGTTAAAGAAACTCAGTGCGGCAAAATAGTTTTCTATAAGCCCAATATAATTCAGCACGATGAAAACAGTTTAACCGCAGAGGACGCAGAGATTTTTAAGCAACCGCTAATTGACTTATAAAAATCATTTATACCTCTGCGGCAAGAAAATTATTTTAGTTAAGCGGGTTAAATCTCAGGGGTAATCATGTTAATTTTTGAAAATTCCCTGTTTCATAATGATAAACCTTCGTGTGCTTCGTGGTGTATTTTTAAAATTCTGAAAAAACTTTAAAAAGTAATCTAATATTGAAACATGCCGAGTAGATACATTTAATTTTGCCAATTCCATCACACTATTTTGTAGTTCTCACGACTACTATCAATATACTCAATAATAACAAATAAGGGGTGAAATGTGATTTACGCAGAGGAAAGGAGTTCAACCACCCAGTTCGAACTGGGTCAAATGTTCAGAAAAGCATCCGATGAATCCAGAGACTATAATCAGGCTGCGCAGTGGTTTAAGCACTCTGCCGAACAGGGTTACCGCAAGGCTCAATATAAACTGGGATTAATGTATGCGCGTGGCTTAGGTGTGAACTGTGACTATGTACAGGCTTATGCCTGGTTAAAAATTGCCGCCACCCAGGGTTCCAAAAGAGCGTTTTTCTGCCTCAATAAATACGCCTCAAAAATTCCCTCTTATCAAATAGAAGAGGCACATGCATTAAGTCGTGATTATTACAACAAGTATGTGGTGCCTTTCGCTACCTAGGGCTAGCGTTTGACCCAGTCAATTATTCCATCAGACTGTTTTATGGCAGTCTGCGAATGAACCGTTTGTGCGGCAGATGATAAATTATTTTCAATATAAAGTTTAAGGCTGTGCGTAACGACCGGAAAGGCAAGTTCCTGCCACGGGATTTCATCTATTTCGAACAACCCGGTTTCCAGACTTTCTACACCCGGAGACACCTGATCTGTGGCCAGTTCACCCTGAAACATCAAATACACCTGCGATATATGAGGCAAACTGAAGATGCCAAATAAATCCAGTCGATCTGAATAAGCATTGGCTTCTTCCATGGATTCTCGTGCGGCAGCCTCAGCCACAGTTTCACCATTTTCCATGAACCCTGCCGGTAATGTCCATAAACCATATCGTGGTTCAATCGCACGTTTACACAACAATATTTTACTGCCCCAGGTTAAAATAGCACCACAGACATTATTTGGATTGCGGTAATGAATCGTACCGCAATCATCACAGACAAAACGTAAGCGGTTATCTCCTTCGGGTATAATCTGGCTGACAGTTTTTCCGCAACTACTACAAAACTTCATGGCTCAGTTTGATAATACTTTCAACGGTTAAATAGGCTTCACCGGTGGTTTTCTCTAATACCACGGAAGGATCATCAGGTTCACCGTACTGGTCAAGTACTAACATTGCACCGCTAAAATCATCTTGCTCGGTGTAACCATTATAAGTAATGACTGTGGTCAGGTTGGCTGCTGAAGAGGATTTATAACCATTTATAGAATCCTCAAATGCAATACAGTGACTGGCAGGCAGATCCATTTCCTTTAACACATAATCGTAAATATCCGGGGCAGGTTTTTTGTCTGGAACAATATCTCCTGCGCCTATGACTTCAAACCAGTCGAGACTTTCTTTGCCGAGAGCATTTTCAAGTAGTGCAGTGACGTTTTGAGGCGTTGTGGTGGTCGCTATGGCGAGTCGAATTTTCGCGTCCCGGGCACTTTCCAGTAATCGTTTAACCCCCGGTCGTAATGGAATGGCATTATTGTTCAGCAGTGCCACGTAATTTTCAGTCTTTTTAGCATGCAGACCGATAATCATTTCTAATAAATCAGGATTACCTTTTTCCGGTTTATTGTGTGAATCCACATAGTATTTCATGCGCTCTTTGCCACCGGTTACCGAGAGTAATTCCCCGTAGGTATCTTCATCCCAGAACCAGTCCAGTCCAGCCTGTTCAAACGCCTGGTTAAAGGCAACCCTGTGACCGTCACGTTCAGTATCAGCAAGAGTTCCGTCAACATCAAATATAAAAGCTTTAATCATAATTCCTCAGTATATTTTCTAATTTTATTTATTTCACTACGAAGCCACGAAGAACAGCAAAAAAGGTTAAACTGACAATCAGGTATATATGCCATTGCCATCAATATGAAAATTTATGACACATTATGACTTAACCTTCGTGTTCTTCGTGAGCTTCGTGGTAAATATTATTTGTTGCATTAATCGATTAATCGAATCGTTTCAGAGATTAGAGTTTCCACCTTCTGCATGCCTTTTTGCATGTGAGATTCTATCTGTTCCATACTTATTTCATCACCGTTGAAACCTGCCGCCCAGTTTGCCACCACTGAAATTGATGCGTATTCAATAGAAATTTCACGGGCCAGTGACGCTTCCGGCATGCCGGTCATGCCTATCAGGTCACAACCATCATTAGCCAGTCGTTTCACCTCGGCAGCCGATTCCAGCCTGGGGCCCTGAGTGCAACCATACACAGCATTTTCTACCAGCTTCAATTCTTTGTTCTTCCCGGCCTGGATCAGCGTCTTGCGTAAAGACCGGGAATAAGGATGGGTAAAATCAATATGTACAACGCGAGTTAAATCTTCTGCATAGAAAGTGTGTTCCCTGCCCCAGCTATAATCAATTATTTGATCGGGTATCACCAGGTTTTCCGGGGTACAGTTATCATTGATAGAACCCACCGCATTAACCGCTAATATTTTATCCACACCCGCTTTTTTAAGCATCCAGATGTTGGCGAGATAATTAATCCGGTGAGGCGGTAAACGATGCGTAAATCCATGCCGTGCCAGGAATACAACTTCTTTACCCTGAAGCATTCCAAACACCAGTGGACTCGATGCTTCTCCATAAGGTGTATTGATGATTTCCTGACGGGTTAACTCAAAATCATCCATCATGGAATACAAACCCGTTCCACCGATAACCGCGATTTTATCACTCATAATTTAGTCTGTTTAAGTTTTAACGCGAAAGCTAATTAGCGTTCTGATTTTTCTGCGGGAATAGAATGTACTCCCGACAGGTTTCTAAAATGGCCGTGTAAATCCATTCCGGAGCCATAGATATACAGGTCACCGCATTCAAGTGCCACAAAATCGGCTTCAATATCGGCTCTCTTACGCTGATGTTGTTTACGAATTAAAAATACACTGCTGCACTTTTTTGCCCCCTGCTTCATACAGTAAGACTTCACTTCCTCAAGTGTATAACCCTGATCAAAAATATCATCCACAATAATGACATGACGATCCTTCAGGCTATTTTGTGGATAAGCTTTCCATAATACGTCACGGCCTAAAGTCGCCAGCCGATACCGTGTCGCATGAACATAATCAATGGTTAATGGAAAATTCCAGAACCTCATTAACTGGCCGGTCATAAACAGGCCACCATTCATTACACATAACACCAGTGGAAAATCATCCTGAAACTTTTCAGCAACTCTATCCGCTAACGCAGAAATAGCCTGCTCTACCTGATCGGCATCAAACAATTGCTGTGATTGCTGGTTTAAATTCAGGGCTTCTTTAATATGCATATCCTGGTTTCCATTTTGTTATACTTATTTTATGATTCAAACAGATCGCCACTCTGCATTAATTCTGTTTCCTGCATAAAGGACTGTAAACTTCCAATAGATTTTATCCACTGATCAGATCCAAATAGTTTATTGTTTTTTACCTGTGGACGACCGTGCAATCGCACCAGCCTGAGTTGTGAAACCGGATTATTATAGTCGTTTAAATAATCGAGCACATCATCCGCACCCTGCGGGTTATTACACACTAATAACATATCACAACCAGCCTGCAGCGAAACTTTAGCACGTTCAGTATAACCACCCACTGCAGCCGCTCCACTCATGCTCAAATCATCACTGAATACGATCCCGTCAAAATGTAACTGCTGCCGTAAGACTTGCTGTATCCAGAATGGAGAATAACCAGCCGGCAACTCGTCGACCTTATCATAGATAACATGAGCCATCATTATGCCTGTCAGATGCGTATTGATCACCCGTTTAAAGGTTTGCAGGTCATGCGATTCGATGGTACTCAATTCACGTCTATCAAAGGGCATGACATGATGAGAATCTCCTTCTACTGATCCATGCCCGGGAAAATGTTTGCCCACCGCTTCCATTCCCGCCTGCTGCATACCTCGAATATATGCATTTGCCAGCTGAACAATAATGTCCGGACTGGTATGAAATGCCCTGTCACCGATGACACTACTGATTTTATGCCCAAGGTCGAGTACCGGTGAAAAACTTAAATCGATACCATAATAAAGCAGTTCAGCAGCCGCTATCCAGCCGATTGTCTGCGAAAGTTCCACCGCTCTTTGCTGGTCCTTATCATACAGATCACCCAGTAAACCCATTGCAGGAAGTCGCTGGAAACCTTCACGAAACCGCTGAACACGTCCACCTTCCTGATCGACTGCTACCAGCAGACGGGGATTTCTAATCGAATGAATTTCCTCGACCAGTGCTTTAAGTTGCATCGGTGACTGATAGTTACGGGCAAACAGTATGACACCGCCAGTTTGAGGGTGTTTCAAACGTTTTCGATCAGCATCCGTTAAAACCAGGCCTTCCACATCCAGCATTACGGGTCCCAGGCTCATTATTTTTTCTCCAGTAACACAACAGCATGCACGGCAATTCCTTCCTGCCGACCACAATATCCCAGCTGTTCAGTGGTCGTCGCTTTAATATTTAATTGTGCTGGATCACACTCGATAACATCACTTAACTTTTGTTTCATCGATGCTAAATGAAGCGCCATTTTAGGTGCCTGTGCAAGGATCGTAATATCTGCGTTACCAAGAATGAATTGCTGTTCTTTTATCAGCTCAATAACCTTGCGTAAAAAAATACGGCTGTCTAAATTTTTAAACTGCACATCTGTATCAGGAAAATGCAAACCGATATCGCCCAACCCTGCTGCCCCTAATAAGGCATCACACAGCGCATGAATCAGCACATCACCATCTGAATGAGCCTTGAAAGCTTTATTAAAGGGGATTTTGACAGCACCCAGTACAATGTACTCACCATCACAAAAAGCATGTACATCAAAGCCATGGCCAATTCTCATCATTGAAGATATCGCACTCAAAAAATAATTAGTCACATTATAACGACGTTTTTAAAGAGCATAAATAATTTTCATCAATGCCTGTACAAACAGCTAAAATTAAAAATTTTTAACTGCCCGTCACCCTAATTTATTATCGAAATAGAGACGATTTCTACGGTGTATGTCATAATAAATGATCAAATCGATTAACCAGGAGAAAAGTATGATCAAGACAACTCTATATACCACTGCCCTGTTGGCAGCATATAGCTTAACCATTACAGCCTTTGCTCAAAATTCACAAAACATGCATGAACAAATGCAACGACATCATAATATGGCCATGCAAGCTCCTGCTTTCAAACCACCAAAAGCTCCCCAACGTCCATTTTTCACTGAATTTCCAACTCCGGATGAACTTGCCAAAATGGCTCCTCCTGAGCCAATGACAGAAGATAAGATTAAAGCAATGTTTGCCAAACGTAAGGCTCACGTTGAGGAAATTGTAGCGATGGACCGTAAACATGCGGAAAAGTATGCTAATGACTTTGCTCGATATCAGAAACACCAGGCGGACCAACTGGTAAAAATCATGGCCAGAGCTGAAAAACAACGAGCAGCCATGCTGGGTCGAATCGATAAACGTGAACAGTATGTGCTGGAGAATTTTCGCAAGCGTAACGAAGCCAAAAACGCAGCAGCCAAGTAGTTCCAGCTTACACTTAGCGGGTTCAGTTTTCGTTGATAACTGAATCCGAACTACTCCCTGCCTCTTTTTTTTCTCCCCCTTCTTCCACCCCGGCTTCATAAAATGCCTGAAAAAAAATTTAGTTACAGTGCAAGTTCCGATAAGGAATTACGCTCAAGAGTTAAACTTTTAGGGCAATTGCTTGGAAACGTTTTAATCAAGCATGAAGACCCTGCGGTTTTCAAATCAGTTGAAAAGTTGCGCAAGGGTTTCATTCAATTGCGTAAACAGGAGAACGCCTCAAAGCGTCAGCAGCTGATATCTCTTATCGACTCTTTACCCGCTAAAATTATTGAGCAGGTTATTCGTGCTTACTCCATTTATTTCAGCCTGGTCAATATTGCCGAAGAAGATTTTCAACATCGGCAACGCCGTAGCAAGATTCGAAAACAGGGTTACGCTGACTGGAAAGGTTCTTTCTACCAGACCATATCCTGTTTTAAAACTCAGGGAATTAAAGAACAGGAGTTACAGCTGTTACTGAACCGGCTTTCTTACCAGCCTGTTTTTACTGCTCACCCGACAGAATCCAAACGCCGTACCATCATGCAGTTACAGCGTCGGATTTTCGAGATAATCGATGATTTAACCGATCCACGTATCAGCGGCTATGAAAAAGATGACCTGACCAAGCAACTGGAAATTCAAATAGAAGTACTTTGGCAAACCAATGAAGTTCGCGATAGACGCCCCCGGGTTTCTGATGAAATCAAGCAGGGGTTATCGTATTTCGATCGCAGCCTGTATGAAGCGATCACAATTGAGTATCGTCACCTGGAAAAGGCATTATGCCGAATTTATGGTGAAAATGAGATCGGCAACCCGACTATCAGGGTGCCCAGTTTCATCAGTTTTGGCTCATGGATCGGAGGAGACAGGGATGGCAATCCATTCGTCAAGCCTGAAACGACAGCAATGGCCATGCGTATGCATTCGAGCGAAATTTTGAGTGAATATTCGAAACAGGTTCAGGCACTAACACAATCTCTGACCCATTCCTCAAAATGGTGTAAACCGAGCTTAGCCTTTATGCAGAGTTTGCAGCAAGATGAGTCGAAAGGTATCAAGGCTTTTGATCAAAAGCGGGATCAGTTTGAGGAAGAAATATACCGGCGTAAGCTGTATCACATGCACTATCGGCTTAACGCAAACCTGTCAACAGTGAACAATACTTTAAAAGGTAAAAGCAGCGATCAACAGCACTGCTATCAAAATAGTGACCAGTTTCTGAACGATCTCCAGCTGATTTCAGAGTCTCTGATCAGTCATGGGGACTACAGTGCAGCCAACGGCAATCTGAAAGATTTAATCCGGCTGGTGGAAACCTTTGGTTTCTATATGCTAAAACTCGATATTCGTCAGGAATCAACGCGTCACACGGATGCAGTTCATGAAATCCTGCAACTCGCAGACGTTGTCGACTATCAGTCTCTACCCGAAAAGTCACGCTTACAGTTTTTATCTGACCAGATTAGTAGCGGGTTAAAACCGGATACCAATGAGCAATCACTCAGCCCGGAAACTTTCGAAACTCTCCGGGTTTTTCAGACGATGGTTGAGATGAGAAAAGAGATTAGCCAGCAGGCTTTCGGCACTTATGTCATTTCTATGACCCATACAGCCAGCCATATTATGGAAGTGATCTACCTGGCTTACCTCGCCGGATTAGTCGGCAGAATTAAAGGCAGTTATTTTTGTCACATCGAGGTCAGTCCATTATTTGAAACCATCGAAGATCTGTCTCATATCGATGATGTGTTGAATAAACTATTATCTAATAAGCTGTATCAAAAGTTACTCAAAGCTGCCAGTAATACTCAGGAAGTCATGCTCGGGTATTCTGACTCCTGTAAAGACGGGGGTATCGTCTCGGCAGCATGGGGGCTCTACCAGGCACAGCAGAAAGTCATCCGGATAACAAACCAGCATGATATTGAATGCCGCATGTTTCACGGACGGGGCGGCACCATCGGACGTGGTGGCGGACCCACTCACGATGCTATTTTGTCACAGCCACAGGGCACGGTGCATGGACAGATAAAGTTCACTGAACAGGGAGAAGTGCTATCCAATAAATACAGTAATACTGAAACTGCTTTTTATGAACTGTCGATGGGAGTGACCGGTTTGATGAAAGCCAGTTGCAACATAATTAAACAGAAAGAAAATTCCCATCAACACTTTTATGATGACATGCAGCAACTTTCAGAGTTATCTGAAGTGAGCTATCGTGAACTAACTGACAACACTGAAGGGTTTTTTGAGTATTTCTACCAGGCCACACCGGTAAGTGAAATAGGCCTGATGAACATAGGTTCCAGGCCCAGCCACCGTCGTACTGGTGATATGTCTAAATCATCTGTACGTGCCATTCCCTGGGTTTTCGGCTGGGCACAATCACGTCATACCCTGCCCGCCTGGTACGGACTGGGCAGTGCAATCAGTAACTGGTTACAGCAAAATCCGGATGATGGCATGCAGAAACTTCAAAAAATGTTTGATGAATGGCCATTCTTTTCAGCCATGATTTCCAATACCCTGATGGCACTGTTCAAGTCTGATATGAAGATGGCAAAAGACTATGCCAATTTGTGTGATGATAAAAACTTATCCAATAAAGTGTTTAGCTTAATCCAGCAGGAAAATAGCCTGACGGTAGACCTGGTGTTAAAAATTTCCAACAGTGATCGGCTTCTGTCAAAAGACCCGTTGCTGGAACTATCACTCAGTCGACGCGACCCCTACCTCGATCCACTGTGTTTTATTCAGATCAATCTACTTGGAAAATTTCGCCGGGATGAAATTGACTCAACTGCAGCAACCGCCTGGAAAGATCCCCTGCTCAGCTCCATCAATGCTATCGCTGCGGGAATGAGAAACACCGGATGAACTGGAAGGATAAGTTCCAGCAACCGGAAATGCTGCTATATTTCATGGCAGCTGCGGTACCTTTATCTTTTGCCAGCTGGCTCGCACTGATCAATAATTTTGCGATAGAACAGGTTTCATTCAGTGGAGTCGAAATGGGCATATTACAAAGCCTGAGGGAAGTGCCCGGATTTCTCGCCTTCGCAGTGGTTTTTTTACTACTGATATTTCGTGAACAAACACTGGCTACTCTGTCTTTAATATTGCTGGGAGTGGGAACGGCCATCACTGGCTATATGCCCAGCGTGATGGGGCTTTATTTTACTACCGTATTGATGTCTATCGGTTTTCATTATGCAGAAACCGTTCAACAATCCCTGTCATTACAATTAATCCATAAAGATCACCTGCCTATTGTGATGGGAAAACAGATGGCTGTTGGTTCTTTTGTCGGTCTATTTGTATATGCTGCCATTTACTTTTTTATCGATCATTTAAATTTTTCTTATCAGACCATTTATCTGTTCGGTGGTCTGAGTACTGTTTTTATAGCTGTATTCATTTATAAAAATTTTCCTCATTTCACAGGTGATGCAGAACAGCACAAAAAATTAATCTTGCGTAAAAATTACTGGCTGTATTACCTACTCACTTTTCTGTCAGGTGCCAGGCGGCAGATATTTGTCGTGTTTGCAGGATTTTTGATGGTAGAAAAATTTAATTTTAGTGCAGCAGAAATTTCGATACTGTTTTTAATCAATGGTTCTCTCACCATGTTGCTGGCCCCTAAAATTGGATACCTGGTAAAATACTGGGGAGAGAAAAAAGCCTTAACTTTTGAGTACATTGGATTAATCATCATATTTACATCCTATGCTTTTGTAGAGAATGTGATTTTTGCCTCGCTGTTATACATTCTCGACCATTTCTTTTTCGCAATGGCGATAGCGCTTAAAAGTTATTTTAAAAAGATCGCTAATCCTGCAGACTTTGCATCCACTGCCGGTGTCGCATTTTCAATTAACCATATCGCCGCGGTAATCCTTCCATTTGTACTGGGATTTTTATGGATATTATCACCGTCTCTGGTGTTTCTAACCGGTACCGCTTTTGCCATCTTTTCACTGACGCTGTCCCAATTGGTGCCAAAGTTACCTGAGCAGGGGTATGAAACCACTTTGGTGCGTCAAAGAAACTAAAACATATTCACCGCAGAGGTCCAGATGCCTTTAAAGCTTAATCAGGTATAGCCGCCCCGGTATCACGTAATCGAGCCAGTTTATAGCGTAAGGTTCGAGGGCTGATACCCAGTTTTTCTGCCGTCTGTTTACGACTGCCATTAAATGTTTTCAATGTTTCCAGGATAACTTCAGTTTCACGGTCTCTTAAATCGTTTTGCAGTTGACCACTGTCATCACTTTCGGTTTCTGCCTGTTGAAAGTTGGATTCTACTTCCAGCATGATGTCTTCAGCCTTTACCTCATTACCCTGTTTCAGAATCATTGCACGTTGAATGACATTATCAAGTTCACGCACGTTACCCGGCCACGAATGTTTAAGCAGTAATTGCTTTGCCGAATTTGAAAGCACCGTTTGCTGACCGGCTGCACGGTTATAAACAGCCAGTAATTTTGAGGCTATGGGAATAATATCGAGGGGACGCTGTCGAAGCGATGGAACCATCAGTGGAAATACATTCAAACGATAAAACAAATCTTCTCGAAAATGCTTCTCCGCAACCTGCTGTTTTAAATCTCTGTTAGTCGTTGCAATCAGTCGGACATCCAGGTCTATTAACTTTGTTCCACCGAGTCTTTCAACCTGTCGCTCCTGGATAACACGTAATAATTTGGCTTGCAGAGCCAGGTCCATTTCACTAATTTCATCCAGCAATAGCGTACCTCCCTGAGCCTGTTCAAACTTGCCAATGGTACTTTTGATCGCACCGGTAAAAGCCCCTTTTTCATAACCGAACAACACAGCTTCAAGCATATTCTCAGGAATCGCAGCACAATTTATTGCCACGAACGGGCCTTTATTTCTACTCGATGACTGATGAATAAACTGTGATAACACTTCTTTACCCGCACCACTTTCACCATTCAATAAAACGGTGGCCTCTGACTGCGCGACTTTGAGTGCAAGTTCTGCTAACTGTAAAGACAGAGGATCCACTGCAATCATACCTTCATCGGACTGCCTGACTGCCGATGGTAACTGCTGCTGTAAAGTGCTAACCAGCTCAGAAACTTCAAATGGTTTTACCAGGTAATCAACCGCTCCCGCCTGTATCGCATCGACCGCTTGCGGAATTGACCCATAAGCTGTCATCAAAATGACCGGTGTTCCATTATGATGGGTATTGATGTATTCCAGTAATTGATAGCCATTTCCAGGGCTCATCTGCACATCACTCAAAACCAGAGACACATTGTTCTGATTGATCAGCTCCTGCGCCTGCTGTCCGTTTTCAGCTTCTATAAATGAAATATCGTGCACATCAAGCATGTCTGCAATGGCTTCACGTAAATCGGCATCATCCTCAACAAGAAGTACATCTATCATTGTTAGCTCTCTCTCTGTGAAGCGTGGCTTATCTGTGTTTTATTTGCCTGCACACAGGGTATGTAAATTTCAAAATCACTGCCTTTGCCGACAGTTGATGCAACGGATATCCCTCCCTGATGCGATTCTATGACTGATTTAACGACTGCAAGACCTAATCCGGTGCCATCCATTTTTGTAGTGAAAAAAGGATCAAATAAATGCTCAAGAGTCTTTTCATCCATGCCACAACCATTATCGGAAACATTAATAACCAGGTTACCTTTTCTACCCAGTTGAACCTTGATAGAAATATTCAAATCTTTTTCACGGGCATCCATGGCATTCATGCAAAGGTTAGCCATCGCACCTAACAGCGCTACTCGATTGCCATTAATTAATAAGACTTTATCGGGAACATCCAGGTTAAGCACGGCATGCTTCTGTTTTAAATGCGGTAGTAACTGATCCTTGAGCTCATTGAGTAAATCACTTATCGTAAAATCCGTCATATGAAACTGACCTCCATGCGCAAACACCAGCATATCGTTAATCATGGTTTCGATGTGTTTTATTCGAGCCAGTGCCTTTTCGGTAAATTTACTGTTCTTTTCCGCTGAAAGGCTTCCGTCAACGATTTGAGAAAGATAAAGCATGGACGATGATAAAGGTGTTCTAATCTGGTGAGCCAGGCTAGCCATCATTTTCCCCATGGTCATTAAATGCAGGTTTTGCTGCGCAGCACGTTGCAACTGCCGGGTTTGAGTCACATCACTTAACAGTAAGATTTGACCGGGTTGATAGCCCAGGGGCCGGGTAGAAATACTAAACTGGCGACCATCGACTGTGCGTAACTCGCCCTGGTCAAGCTCGGTTAAAAATACCCGGTTGACGACATCACGCCATAATTCATTTTTAAGCGGTTCACCCAGAAGTTCGATTGCCGCTGCATTGACATCCACAACCTGACCTTGCGTATTGATGACAATAACGGCACCAGGAATGGCATCCAGCAGAGCTCGAAGTGGTTGACTCATGCTTGCCTGTTCCTCGTCATTATCGGTATCAGAATTTTTATCAATGTATGCAGAAAAACTTTCATTCAGTTGATCATAACTCTTTGTCAACACATCTGATGAGCTATTAAATTCATTAAATGCCTGTAACAGGTCTGTATTTTGAGAAGAACTATTCATTGTTGTCATACATTGTTGACTCTTGTGTAAACACCAATGAACTACTGCAGGAATTAATCCAGCTTAATTTTTTTATTATATTTCAATAGGTTACTAAATCAGGAGTGAATGCATAAATTACATTTAGACAAAAATATGACTATTCGACCCGGATTCCTCAGTTGGCCGCCAAAAGTCAGTAGAAACTGTTTGATATAATGAAAATTTTCAACAGCATGACAATTTACCTGTTAGCTGACATCGCTATAGTATCCATATTGGCCTTGCCCGTCCGACTGGCTATGCTAAAAAAAGGCAACGGAACAAGGCCATTACCTTCTTTATTGCATAAGGGCATGCTTATGTTGCGGGCATAGGGATAAGCATGAGCGTATTTGGCTACGCCAGACAAACCTGCAAAACCAATCTGAATACTGTCCAACTGAAGATTCCAGGTTTAACGAACAATTTCATATTTACGCATTTTTTCTACCAGTGTGGTTCGTCGCATGTGTAACAGCGTTGCTGCACGGGCTACTACATTATTGGTTTCATTTAACGCCTGTTCTATCAGTGAAATTTCTATCGTGGTTAAATGTTGTTTCATGTCTATTCCATCATCAGGTAACAGCGCTAAATCAGCCCCTTCAGGATTTGCTGAATTATCAGTAACTAACATATTGATTTTAGCAGAGTCGTAATCACCACTGATATATTTCTCAGGTAACTCCTTAACATCGACGACATTCATTGGGTAAAGAATGGCAAGCCGCTCAATTAAGTTAGCTAATTCTCTGACATTACCCGGCCAATCGTATAAAGATAACATTTTGACCGCCTGTTGTGTCAACCTGACTGTGCCCCTGGACTGTTTTTCAATCCGTTCGATTAGTTCATTGATTAGTAGAGCAATATCCTCTCTACGTTCACGTAATGGCGAGATTTCAATGGGGAAAACATTCAGCCGATAATATAAATCTTCACGAAATTTTCCTTCCTTAATTAAATCTTCCAGGCATCGATGAGTTGCAGCTATGACACGCACATTGGTTTTATTGATTCGATTGCCCCCTACTTTTTCATAGGTGTGTTCCTGCAAAACCCTGAGTAATTTCACCTGCATAGAGAGCGGCATATCACCAATTTCATCGAGGAAGATAACCCCGCCTTCGGCTAGTTCAAAACGCCCCTGGCGACTACTAATGGCACCGGTGAAAGCGCCTTTTTCATGACCGAATAATTCACTCTCCAGTAATTCAGAAGGGATAGCTCCGCAGTTTATCGGTATAAAAGGTTTATCACATCGGTTTGAATGGGCATGAATATTTCTGGCAATGACTTCTTTACCCGTTCCCGATTCACCACTGATGAGAACTGATGCAGTGGTATTGGCAACCTGTTCGATCATATGACTGATAAAAGTGATCGCAGGACTTTTTCCAATTAAATTTTGACAGGCACGATTAGTTAACCGCCTTTCCCGTTTATTGTGATTTTTAACATAGTCCAGAACCTGGTTTAATGAATAATAATCAGCCTCGAAACACAAAGCCGTAATATAGGGTAAGTGCACAACAACAAGCTGCTCGTCCAGTTGTTGCTTGTAGGCAAGGACAACCAGTGGATAAAAACATTTATTCTTTTTATTGATCTCCAGGAAAAAAGTTCTGACTGTAGCATCATTGGTAGTGAAAATTGCAAGATAAGAATCCAGAGAATCTTTATCCATTGCAACCAGTTGTTGCGGGGTAACCGTATCAGCGGGGTATTTTATGAATTCAAGCAACAACTGTAATGATTTGGCACGCTCTAAATCCGTATCAATAATTAAAATTTCGCTGGAATTAGAAGGTTGTTCAATCGGTGTTCTAGTCATGCTCTGGAGTGTTTCCTGTTCATCATCTTTAAAGTGTCCCGATAAGACAGACGATATTAAAAATATCTTATGTGTAGAAAGAGTGTAGATGATACTGACAAGAATTTGTCGATATTTTTCGATTATTTTTAATAAATATATAAGTTATTGATTTATTAAAATTTTATTATTTTTATCAGGTATTACTCAGATAAGCTTTGGAAACCTTCTGAGATTGTTTCAATTTTATTTGCTGAGAACGGGTTTGCTGCTGCATTTCAAGCAAGCGAACAACTATATGGTCATTTTTTTGTTTGAGTAAAATAGTCAATTCTTCATTGGCTAGTTCAACATTATTAAAGTATTTATCAATCAATGCTTTTCTAACCTGGTCTAATCGAGAAACTTCCTCAAATTGACTGTTATTGACCGCAGTTAAGATCTCATTACTGAGTTGAATTGCCTGTTTAATATCACTGTCTATGTCCATTACTACTTATAGCTAACCCGCTTTATCCTTATTAAGAATTTTAGGTACCTGAATCCAGGCAGACTTAATTTCAAGGATCAACTTAATAACTTCATCCAGTTTAGCAGTATCATTTTGAATATTTCCCTGTGCTAATATCCTGATCATATACTCATACAACTGACCAAGATTTTTAGATACTTCACCACCTTTTTCATAATCAAGACAAGCGTCCAGGCTACCAATTATATTAATTGAATGAGAAATTAACTCACCTTTTGAAGCAATATCATTTCGCTCCATAGCGCCTTTAGCCTGAGCAATTCGAGTCATTGCTCCATCAAACATTTGAGTTATCAAACTATGTGGATCGGCATACATGACACCACTATATGATCCAGTTTTCTGGTATGCCTGAGCTTGATTTTGTTTCATATTCATATGATTTATATCCTCAAAAATTTGCATATTAATTTTTTAGCAAATTCATCTTAAATTCTAACAAATAGTTTTATTTGTTATTTATTCAATAACTGTCCGGAACCCGGTAAATTATCCAACTGCTGGGACAAAAAATTACTGGTAGTATTGAGTTGAGAAACCAGTAAATCCATCGCAGAAAATTTAGAAATTAAACGAGCTTCTAAAGCTGAAATCCGTTGATTCAAGTCATCACGGTCATCCTGAATATCTTCCAGAGAGGTATTCAGACCTGATTCTCTGTTATCAATCAAACCGTCATTTTCCAGAAAACGGTTAAGTATTCCATCAATGGAAGAGACAGTGCCACGTGAAAATGAAACAGTACCTCGACTGCCTGTACTCCCAGAAGAAACTAATAATGCCAATCCTGCACTATCCCCAAAATCACTAGTCAGTAATTGACCATTTCCAGTAGCACTCAATCCATTAATAGTTCCAGCAACATCAACTCCATCTGCGCCACTTGCTAGAGAGAACCCAAGGTCATTACCGGTATTAACATCTATTACTGTAAACTCAACTTTAGAAGCAGAACCATAACGTGATGAAGTTATATCAAACTCGTTATTTAGACTGTCATAGGCAACATAAACTGATACTCCGGCCGCTTTAAGATTACTATCATCATTAATTTGAGCCTGAATATGAGAAGCTAAGGAAGCACCATTAGCAAAAACACTCTGAGTTAATAATATTTGATCAGATAAAACCCCATCAACTTTAATATTAAAAGAGTCATTATTAGCGTCAATTGTTAATGAATTCAACGTTGTCGCATTAAATTCAGCCCGTGTAGCCATTGTCGTTACATTGACTTCATAATTCCCCGACAAGGTACCATCCGTTGCTGCGGAATAACTTAATTCTGAATCAGTGGGTCTACCTTGTAAATTAAAAAGAGCCTGTACTTCAGTCGGATTATTAGTTAAAGCAGTGTTCAACTTATCAAGATCTAGCCCAAGTGTGCCATCACTGTTTGTAGTGATACCAATATCACTTAAGGCTCTAACATTTCCTGTTAATTCTGAAACAGTATTACCCATAACGGAACGTAGTTGATTGGACAGATTCCTTACCGTAAAGTCACCAATAAGAATTCCTGCTTCAGAAGTCACCGCATCATAATTAGTCAATGAATTTATTGTTCCAGCCAAACCGTTGTACCCTGTAACAAATTCTTCAACCGCTGCAACTATACCTTCATTACTTTCAGACACATTAACCGAAATGGTATTGCCAATATCAGCTTTTAGAAGGTTTAAGGTTACACCATCCATTGCACCAATAATGGTATTAGATTCACGAGTTATATCGAGACCATTTATCTTTAAAGCCGCATCTTGAGCAGCAACAGTTTGGACCACGCTTGTTTGCGCGTCGGTATTAAATGCCAGCTGAGACAAACCCGCATTGTCATTATTATCTGCATCACCATCATTTGTAACGGTTATTTCCATACTATTGGCCGCACCCGAATCTTTCGAGGTTAAGGTTAGGCGAAAACCATTCCCATCGTCCACAATAGCTGCCTGAACTCCATAATCATTGTCGTTAATATAATCACGTAAACCCGACAGCGTAGTATTACTATTATCGTCACTAACAGTAATAGTCTGGATAGCTTTGGCTGAATCAGCACTGAAGGAATATGGACCTGAAGTCGTTGTACCAAATCTGATTGATAAAGTACCCGTCCCCACCGTATCATCAATATCATCAAAAGCTGTTGCTGAATTCGTAGCTAACGAATGTGTTTTGGCAAGAGCCGTCACCTCGACATCATAACTACCAGCATCTGCTGTACTGCTTGAAGAAGCACTCAATACAGAGGAATCTGATAATGAAATATTTTTGGAACCATACAAAGTCGATAAACTAAGACTGCTAAGGCTACCTTGAAATAGAGACAAAGAGCTTCTTAAAGCTCCAAAAGCTGATAATTCTGTGGTTAGTGTGTCTTCCTTGAATTGAAGACGATTTTCAGTCGGTGCTCTTTCTGCTTCAACCAGGCCAGAAACAAGCGAACCCAGGTCCAGGCCAGAACCAATACCTAATGAACTTACTGATGCCATTATATTCTACCTATCTCCGGCTTTTCATACTTTATAAGCATAGTTGAAAATTCAGGAAGCATAAGCACTCAACCTCCTTTCATTCAATATATGATTTTGTAATCAAATCAATTAAAACAAGCTAATCCATTACAAAATATAACTTAAAATGTCTTCAGGCTAATTCAGGAATATTAAGAACTATTAAAACGGTGCATCCATACACCGTTTAAATAACTTTCCGCTATTATTCAATCACCTTTAACAATCTCAATTGAATTAAAGCAAAAAACAGGCCAGATGTTATGATTATGTTTTATCTGAAAACAACATCCCTTCTGGCATTTCACTTTGCTGTGAACCCATCATGGATTCTACATCACGTAAATGCGTAGCCATGCTTAGAACCTCTTCTGATGGAATCTGTCTTACCAGGCCACCACTTTTTGAATCAATAACTTTGATTACAGTTTGACCACTTCCTTCATCAAAACTAAAAGTTAAATCTCTTTGAACTGTTTGAACAAAACT
>JAAEMR010000168.1 GCA_024225395.1 Gammaproteobacteria bacterium | reverse complement strand
TACTCATCAGGTTCGTTGTTTTCGCTTTAAAGAGCTGGTTAATTTGTGAACTGATATGGATTTATTAACAGTAGAAAATTTAAAAATGCATTTTCCAGTCCACGGAGGTGTGTTTTATCGACAGGTGGCAACGGTATTTGCTGTTGATGGCGTCAACTTTACTATCGAACCCGGAAAAACTTTGGGTCTGGTTGGAGAATCAGGTTGTGGAAAAAGTACGATCGGCCGTGCTCTACTACGTTTGTATGAACCCACTGCGGGTAAAGTGAGTTTTGAGGGTCAGGATATAACGCATTTACAGGGTAAAGGATTGCGTGACTTACGACTGGACATGCAAATGATTTTCCAGGATCCTTTCGAGTCACTCAATCCCCGTCATACCATTGGCGATATTCTCGAAGAACCTTTTGTTATTCATAACCTGGGTAGTCCTGCTGAGCGAAAGCAGGAAGTGCTGAAGTTGCTCGATAGAGTAGGAATGCCTGCCGAAGCTATTCATAAATATCCTCATGAGTTTTCTGGTGGTCAACGTCAGCGTATAGGGATAGCCAGGGCTATTGCATTAAAACCGAAATTAATTATCTGTGATGAACCCGTATCTGCACTGGATGTCTCGATCCAGTCTCAGATCCTGAACCTGTTACTCGAATTGCAGCAGGAAATGGGTATGGCTTATCTTTTTGTTGCTCATGATCTTTCCGTTATAAAACATGTATCAGATCAAATAGCCGTGATGTACCTGGGAAGAATTGTTGAAATAGCAGATAGTGAAACCTTGTATCAAAATCCTATGCACCCCTATACTCAGGCATTAATTTCATCTATCCCTGTTCCAGACCCGCGGCAACGCAAAAACTTTTTACCTCTACACGGAGAAGTTCCTTCGCCGCTTAACCCTCCACCTCACTGTCATTTTGTTGATCGCTGCCCTTATGCTCAGGAACGTTGTAATACAGAAACACCCAGGTTGTCTCAGATGAGTGCTAATGAAGGTCATCAGGTTGCTTGCCATTTTGCGGGTGAACTATAAACCAGTTGATTTTTTTGCAACTTAAAGCAGCTTGTCTTTATAACAGTCGTATTCATCAATACTCGATAAGTAGATCAATTGAAATTTATTGATGTAACTCAAACAGCCTGATACTTGCGCTGAATTGTTGGTTTAAAAAGAACCATTACTGTTACACTCATTTCTCAACCTCGAGGGAATTATGAATTTTTCAGACTTTGGGAAACGTTTTAATCGCTATTCAGGTATATCTCATTTAATGGATGATCTGAGTGCGGGGCTGTTAGATGATGATATGGTGATGTTAGGAGGCGGGAATCCGGCTTCTATACCACAGGTACAGGATGTTTTTCAGCGAACTCTGGATGGATTGCAGGATAGGGGCGACCTTGTTAAAGCATTGGTAAATTATGATGCTTCACAGGGCAATCAGGCTTTTCTGGAGTCATTAGCTGACTATTTTAACACCCAGTATGGCTGGGGAATTTCACGTCGTAATATTGCGTTAACTCATGGGAGCCAGTCTGCATTTTTTGCTTTATTTAATAGCTTTGCAGGAACTTCAGGTAGTTCAAGACGTCACGTATTATTACCCATAACGCCTGAGTATATTGGTTATACCGATCTTGGGATTGAAGATCACCTTTTTGTTAGCCAGAAACCCCAAATTGAAACACTGGCGGATCAGTTTTTTAAATATCATATTGATTTTGATCACCTCGAAGTGACCTCTGAAACCGGCGTAATCTGCGTTTCCAGACCAACCAATCCCAGTGGTAATGTATTAACCGATGATGAGTGTTTGCATCTGGATCAGCTGGCGCAGAAAAATAATGTTCCATTACTGGTAGATAATGCGTACGGAACTCCTTTTCCACATATCATCTTTAATGAAGTCACTCCATTCTGGAATGACAATACCATAGTGTGTTTAAGCCTCTCCAAGCTGGGTTTGCCCGGAGTCAGAACGGGTATCGTAATAGCGAATGAGGATGTTGTCTGGCAAATTTCTAACATGACGGCTATTACCAGCCTGGCACCTGGTGGTGTAGGCCCGGTTCTGGTTAATGAGCTTTTGCAAAAACAGCAATTAACAACTTTGTGTGATGATGTTATTCGCCCTTTTTACCAGCATCGATGTAATAAGGTTGTCGAGTGGTTAAAGCAAAGTATTAATGATGAAAGGTTGCATATTCACCTTCCTGAAGGTGCTATTTTTCTCTGGTTATGGTTTGAAGGTTTATCTATTACGACGACTGAATTGTATGATGAATTAAAAAAGGAAGGTTTACTGGTCGTACCCGGAAAATATTTCTTCCCCGGTCAGGAAAGCCAGGATGAACACGCAGAAAGCTGTATCCGCATGAATTATGTGCAAAGCGAAGAAGATTTACAAAAAGGAATTAACATACTCTCTCGTACGTTAAAACGCTTCTGGTAAGTCTAAAATTTTATAGAAATGACAGCGAGAAAGAGTTCATTATTATGAACTCATATCCATAAAGGAATGAGTATTTTATTGTTTTGGATCAGCTGATATTGCTATAAACAGGCGAAGGAAAATCCAGCCATTCCAATGAGGAAAACTATTGAACCTGATGATAGTAACCCGACCCGGTCACTAAACAGATTCATAAATAATTCCATAACTTTCACTCTAAGCAGGATTTACAAAAAAATTCTTAAGCAAAACTTGTTACAGGCATTGGTCTTAGTCAAATGGATATTAAAATAGATTTAAATGGTAATACAGGTTTATCGGATAAAGCTATTTTGAAGTGTGAGTAAAAACACCATCCCAGTCTTTGCCAGGTGGATTGTTTCGGTTGCTGTTTATGCGGTTTTGATATTCTAGATATAACTTGCAATCAGGGTAGGATCGAGACAAGTTGAAAAATTCAACTTCTGCTTTATCCCAGTCCTGCTTATGATATAACCTTAGTGCCTGTTTATAGCGGGAAATTTCAGTGACGATTGATTTTTCAACATCATTTTTATGCCCAATTGGCTCAAATATTGTTACGGGTTCATTCTTGCCTTTTACACGAACTTTATCCAGTTCACGGAAAATAAATTCAGGTACGGCTGCTTTTGTAGCCTCCCCAACAATGATGTCGACCCCGTAAGCTTTTGTCAGGCTTTCCAGTCTTGAACCCAGGTTTACAGCATCACCCAAAACGGTGTAAGCAACCCTGAATTCTGAGCCCATGTTGCCGACATTCATAACACCGGTATTTAAACCTATACCAATATTGACATGAGGCAAACCTTTTTCATGAAACTCCTTTTGCATTACCTTTAATTCTTTCATCATATCAAAAGCTGCGTACAGGGCATGCCGAGCATGCTCAGGATCATGTATTGGTGCTCCCCAGAATGACATGATGGCGTCACCCATATATTTGTCAATGGTTCCCCTGTTTCTATGGATAACGCGGGTCATAGGGGTCAGAAGGTCATTCATTAGCTCTGTTAATTGACGAGGATCCAGTCCTTCGGATATGGTGGTAAATCCGCGCACGTCTGAAAATAATACTGTCATTTCACGGCTTTCGCCTTCCAGAGAAAATTCTGTCGCATCTTCACTCATTTCATCAACCAGTTCAGGTGGAATGTACTGACCGAACATGTGTGCTAATTGGCGTTTACCGCGGGATTCAACAAAAAATCCGTAGGTCATGTGCAGGGTAAACATCAATGCAATTAATAACAGGGGAGAAGCCATTGGTAAAATGATTAAGTTTTGCCATGCCAGAAAAGTACCTGCAACAACAATGAGCCCAATGATTATTGAGCTTAAAGTAGCTAATACAGGTGATAGCAAAGTAAGCGACAGGAACATGATTATGGCAATGATAATTAAAATCACAAACTCATAACCAATCGTCCATGCGGGTTTATGTTTTATGCTTTGATTAAGGATTCCCGAAATAATATTAGCGTGAACTTCTACACCAGGAAATATGTTTTGTACCGGAGTAGAGCGTAAGTCCAGTAGACCGGGAGCCGATGTGCCTAATAGGACGATTTTATTTTTTAGAATATTCGGGTCTGCTGTTTTATCCAGAATTTTAAAAGCAGAGACATATTTGAAACTTCCTGTTGGTCCACGATAGGGTACATATACTGAGCCATTATGGTCAACGGGAATTCTATATTGACCAAGATTGATTGCTTCAAGAGCGAAATAATTCTGCCCATTCTTTTGTCCATCAGTTTCGACGATTAATTCAATTTTGGGCTTATTCAGAGCTAATCTGGCAGTCGCTAAAGATAATGATGAATATAAAAACTTTTCGTGGGATTGAATGAGTGGTACACGGCGAAATACACCGTCAGCATCAACTGCAGGGTTGTTAAAGAAGCCGCCTGATTTAGCCGCCTGTTGTATAATATCAAGATTAGCCCCATATCCCTCTGCTTTATAAATCGGTAATCTCTGGCTCCACTCATCAGTCATTTGTGAAATAGCCATAGGTAATTTCCCTATTTTATCAACTTCCTTATTTTCCAAATATCTTTTGAAATAATAGCCTAGTACAACGTCTCTATTCTCTAAACTCCTGGAAAATAATTGATCATATTCCAGGGAGGGACGTAGCTTTTCCAGTGTGGAAAGATATTGTTGATTATTTTTGAGCTCATTATTGGCCAGTTTGTTAAAAGCCTGCAACCCGGAACTGGTATCTTTTTCTGCGAAAACTATATCGAATCCCAGTGTTTTTACCTGATAAAAATCAAAAAGATGAGTGACAAGCCTGGCCATTACATCTCTTTTCCAGGGAAATCGTCCGACGTTAGTTAAAGAGATTTCATCAATATCGACAATAACAACTTTATCATCAATAGTGCCGGGTAGAGTAAGGTTTAAGCGGAAGTCGTAAGTCCAGTTTTCCAACTGCTGCAGAAAAGGGGCCTGATAGATGTTAATGTTTAATAGCAAAGCAATCAGAATTAGAAGACTTAGCAACAGCCTTATAATACGTTGCAGTTGCATACGATTTTCCCCTTTAAACAGATGTTCTTTATATAAAATTAACCAACGTAGAAAGACTCTACGTTAAAAATAGTTATTGATTACTTCGTATAAAACTCCATTTTGACACCGGCAACTTCGAGGATGTCATGGTTGTTCAACTGGTGAGCACTAGAGCCAATATCACTGCCAGCCACTTTGGGGACATTATTATTCGGGCCGCCGTCAACATGAATTAAAAAGAAGCCCTGAGGACGCCTGGTGATGGCTGCAACCTGCACCCCCGGCTGACCAATAGTTGTCAGGGCTTTTTTCAGTATCAACTCTTTTCCGGCATTAGCGCCACTTAATAGTTGTAAGCAGGCAACCTTCTCAATGGTTGCTGAGTCCTGGTTAGAAGCAACTTCCGATGCAATAGCTGCAGATATTTTTTGTACTGATTTATCGATTTCCTTATTGTCGGTGGCTTGTTCTGGCATACCAGCTTCACCCGGACGGATAATCATTGTCTGTTCAAAATCCTGACCAGAACCACTCTCACTATTTTCATAGGTAATCTGATATTTCCCTAGCGTAATTTTATCACCATGCTCAAGAGCATGTTTCTTGATCAATTTGCCATTGACGTAGGTACCATTGGTGCTACCGAGGTCTTCCAGAAAAGAGTCTTCAAGAATAGTGATTACCTGGGCATGCCTGCCACTGACAGATAAATTGTCTATATGAATATCATTACTGGGTTTACGCCCAATGGTAGTAGTTTCGTTGGTAAGCGGGATTTCTTCATGCTCCCCGGAGTTTGAAGTCATTACCAATTTTGCAACCATGTCTATATCCAGCCTCTTGTGTTGTTGTTGCTAATGTAAAGTTTAGTACATTTCAAAAATTATGAGTAAAGCTTCCACTTTATTCCATTTAAAACCATTCAATTATTTTTTTGAACCATCCGCTGGATTCAGAGAAATCTTCATTAATCCTGCATAACATTACTGAAATATTATCTTTTCCACCATTCTGGTTTGCCTTAGTAATCAATTGCTTGGCAGCTTCTTCTAGATTATCACTAAATCTTTGAATAGTTAAGCTTATATATTCATCTTCTACTAAATCACTAAGTCCATCAGAGCATAGCAGGTAGATATCATTTTTCATGGTTAAATCTTCCTGAACGTCCGGTGTTGATGTTGGATCTATGCCTAATGCTTTAGTGACCAGGTTCTTGTTTAAGGATTTCTTGGCTTCTTCCTGTGTATAGAATCCACGATCAATTAATTCCTGCAGTAGTGAGTGATCCTTGGTTAACTGGCTGAGATTGTTATTTCTATAACGATAGCACCTCGAGTCACCAATATGAGCCAGAGAAAACCGGTTGTCATAAAACGCTAAAACAACCAGGGTTGTTCCCATGCCCCGGAGTTCAACCTGTTCGGCTGACTTTCGATAAATGAGGTCGTTAGCTTTTTCTATGGCTTCCTGTATACAGATTGATTCAAGAGAGAATCCGGTATCAGAGTCTATTTGACCGTTTTTGATAGAAGGTAAATGATGCTGTGCCAGTTTGATAATGCTGTCGACAGATAGAGAGCTGGCTACTTCCCCTCCCAGGTGACCGCCCATGCCATCAGCCAGAACCATTAAACCTAAAGCGCTATCAAAGCCAATACAGTCTTCATTATGCTGACGAACCCGGCCGGTATCAGTTTCTCCAACTATCTGTATCTTACCCTGCAAATTCATTTTAATACTCTGAAAGAAATAAGGTCAAGTCTACGAAGAGGTTGTGTTGAAAGGTCTAGTTTACTCATAAAAAATTATTGCATATTCACTAGACACTTTTTCAGGTCATTGGCTAATTCAGTTCCTGTCTGGTAACGCTCATCAGCATTTTTGACCAGTGCTTTCCTGATGACAGGAAGCAGGCATTCAGGAATATCAGATCTGTAAGTAGTTATATCCGGGGCATCTTCATTGGTTATCTTAAACATCAGGCTGGCCATAGAGTCAGCCGTAAACGGTAATGTACCACATAACAACTGGTATAACATTACACCTAACGAAAACAGATCAGACCGGCCATCTACTTTCTTACCGGCTAGCTGTTCTGGAGACATATAAGAGGGTGTTCCAAGTACCATGCCAGTCTTTGTCTTGCTTGAATCGGTTATCCGAGCGATACCAAAGTCAGTGATTTTTAAGCTGTCAGTTTTTGCCTCATACATTAAATTGGCGGGTTTAATATCTCTGTGTACCACGTTTTGGGCATGAGCAAATGCCAGGCCTTCTGCAGATCTGATGACGATGCTGATAACTGTTTTAGTATCAAGCAGGTTGCCCTTTTTAACGTGAGGGGCAAGGTCTTTGCCCTTAAGGAATTCCATCGCAATGTATGCCAGGTCATGCTCTTCACCAGCATCATAAATTGTAACAATGCTAGGGTGACTTAGACGCCCGGCAGTTTCTGCTTCTCTAAAGAAACGTTCCTTAACTTCTTCCAGCTCATCTGCTTCAAACTCCTGTGCCAGAGCCATCGTTTTAATGGCTACAACGCGGTTTATTTTAGGGTCTCTACCCAGATAGACTATACCCATTGCACCTTTACCCAGTTCTTTTTCAATCTGGTAACGACCTAACATGGGTTTCTCTATGCTGTTTCCATCGAGTAACAATGTGCCTCCAGCATGTCCACCACTGCCACCGAGTAACACAGTTTCTTCCATTTGCTGAGCCCGGTTCTGGCGTTCTTTAATATCACGAAAATCGTCTTCATGTTTAGACATATATTGATAAATACTGGTCGCTTTATTAAATTGGCGTTTACGTTCAAAGTCGAGAGCCAGGTTATACAGGGCTTCCATGACTTCATCATTCAGAGGGCATTTTCTAAATTTTTCAAATGCCATATCCAGTTGACCCTGAGATTGGAAAGCAATACCCAGCATTCTATTGCTTTCAGAGGAATCCTCATCAGATTTTAATTTACCCCGTTCAGTGGCCAAGAATCTTTTGGTGGTTATGAGTAGATGTCCTATAACCAGTAAAGTTGCCGGACCCATTAGCTGAATCCACATTGTGCTGGTTGTCATGAGTAGGTAGTGGGTAGCAATAAGTCCGACCAGAATTAGCACGGTTAAAGCTGAGGAAACCCCAGCTTTTAATCGCGGCATAATAAACATCAGGTAGATAGCAATCAATAAAAATGCACCCATAGTAGCCGATAAAGCCCATTCAGGTGTGATGAAAAAATCTTCGTTCAAAATGCTGGATACGGTATGAGCCAGTGTTAATGCGGGTGCCATTGCAGGGTTAATGGGGGTTACCTGGTTAGAGCCGACACCGGTGGCTGTTGCACCGATGATCACTATTTTTCCATTGTATTTCTCAATAGGGATTTTGCCGGAAAAGACATCAAAAAATGAATCAACCTGAAATGCCGGGAAGCCTTCTTCAATATCGGAATAAAAGAATGTGTTCATTAACAGTGAGCTGTCAGTTTTGATCTTAAGAGAGGCAAGTTCAACACTTTCAGCCAGATTAACCTTGATATCTGAGTTATCCAGATTGAGGCTTTTTGCAGCCAGTTGTAATGCAATAGACGGGTAATACCGGTCGTAATGTTTGATCACCAGGGCTTCTGTGCGAATAGCCCCGTCGATATCTGCGGTTAAATTTAAATGCCCTATGGCTGAAGCGACTGAACCTACCTGTTGAATGGGTGAAATGGCATCAACTGAAGTAACTGGATAGAGCCCCTGTGCTTGAGCCTGGACTCGATCGTGAATAGTGGTGAGGGCATTTTTTAATACATAGTTAGGTAGCTCCTGGTCAGGCTTGCCGCGTTGTACACCAAGGATAAAAGGCATGGCAAGTACGACATTTTTCGCTTTAGATATGCTGGCTGCCAGCTTGCTGTCAGTATCCAGTGCCTGTTCGGCTTCAAATAATTTTGATTTTAATGTGTCCAGATCCTGGTTTAATCGTGAGTGCAGATTGGTTTCCATGAAAAATGAAAGCAGGTCGGCAGTAGCGGCATGTTTTTTGTCTGATTCTATTAGCGTTGATAAGGCATCTATGTCGGCCGGGATGTCGTTGAAACTGGCATTTGAGAAATAATCGATCAAATCCTGAATGTAAACCATTCCGGGGTCAATTTGAGGATCAAGGAAAAATACGGTTTGTCCGATAACCTTTGCGCCACCTTCTGAAAGCTGTTTAATCATTTCAGCGTGCAGGTCTCGAGGCCAGGGCCAACGACCAATGTTAGCGATACTTACATCATCTATCGCAATGACTGCAATTTTATCAGAGGGAAAACGTTCGGTTGATCTAACTCCCCAGTCGTAAGCTGTTCGCTCAAGACTTTGAATTTGGCTGGATCCGGAGGATAGAACGATAATTATGGTTATTATTAAACCGATAAACCAGTCGGTACGCCAGAATTGGGATTTCATGCCCTCTCCAATAATTATTTTTTTAATATCTTCTACAGATAATAGGTAGGAAATGCTATTTTTACCAGTTTAAAATTCAAATAATAATTGATTTAAGTTACAGTGATTTAAAGATATGGCAGAAGTAGTGTCATATTTTAGGGATTGTTTGTTTTTCAGTACAAATATTAATGATGAACTACAATTCTATTTTGAATTACCTGAAATTCTTAGTTAAAAACACCTATATTTATTCCCCAGATGTATGAATGCATTACTAGAAAGAATTGACCGGCTAACTGAAATTGGAATCGCTCTTTCAGCAGAGAAAGATACGGGCAAATTGCTTGAACTCATCATGATGGGGGCCAAGACATTAACTCATGCTGATGGCGGGACTCTGTATTTTGTAAAGGATGACAAGCTTACTTTTGAGATTATTTCAAATGATAGCCTGGCTATTCAAATGGGAGGGACTTCAGGCAATAAGATAGAATTTGATCCTTTGCCTATTTATCTGCAGGATGGTGCTGAAAACCATCATATGGTGGTCAGCCACTGTGTATTAACCGGACAAACGGTTAATATTGAAGATGCCTACCATGAGGAAGGCTATGACTTTACCGGTGCTCGCCGATTTGACAAATCAACTGGCTATAAAACTCAATCAATACTTACCTTTCCGTTAAAAGATCATGAGCATGAAATAATCGGCGTATTGCAGTTAATCAATGCCAAAGATCCAGAGTCGGGTGAAGTCATTAGTTTTAATGCTGTTGACCAGCAGCTGGCTGAATCACTGGCTTCACAGGCCGCTGTGGCATTAACTCAAAAACGCCTGTTAAATGAATTACAGGCTCTTTTTGAAGCTTTCATCAAAATGATGGCGACTGCTATCGATGACAAATCTCCTTATACCGGAGGGCATTGTCGACGTATTCCTGTGTTGACTATGATGCTGGCCGAGGCTGTTAGCGAGGTTAAAACTGGTCCTATGACTAATTTTGTAATTACCAGTAAAGATCGTTATGAACTGGAAACGGCGGCCTGGTTGCATGATTGTGGAAAGGTTGTGACACCAGAATATGTCATGGATAAAGCCACTAAACTGGAAACTATTTATGACCGAATTCATTTAATAGAACATAGGGTCGAAATTTTATTACGTGACCTGGAAATAGATTACCTGAAGGCCTGTTATAAAGCCGATCAACAGGGGCAGGACATTGAAGCTTTAACATCTAGGTATCAACAAAATACTGAAGAGTTAAAAGCTGATCTTGAATTTCTTCAGCAGTCCAATGTGGGTGGGGAGTTTATGACGGATGACTCAATTACCAGGACTCATGCAATTGCAAAAAAACAGTGGATAGATTTAACCGGGAAAACAGTCCCGTTACTGTCTGAAGATGAGTTGGTTAATATTAATATCAGAAAGGGAACACTCAATGATCGTGAGCGGGAAGTGATTAATCATCATATTGTCGCAACCATTAATATGCTTGAATCGTTGCCATTTCCAAAACATTTAAAAAATGTACCCGAATATGCGGGAGGGCATCATGAAAAAATGGATGGAACAGGGTATCCCAGAGGTTTGAAAAAAGAGGACATGTCTGTTCAAACAAGGATTATGGCTATTGCAGATATATTTGAAGCCCTGACCGCTTCTGATCGGCCTTATAAGAAGGGTAAAAAACTCTCTGAGTGTCTTAAAATCATGGGTTATATGAAGAAAGACAATCATATAGACGCGGATTTATATGATATTTTTGTTCAGCAAAAAGTTTACCTGAAATATGCAGAAGAATTTCTTGATCCGGAACAGATTGACGAAATAGATGCACAAGCTGTGGTGGCTTTCTGAGACTGAATCTTACTTCGCTGAATTATTCTTCAATATCTGAATGTTCAGCGCTATCGACACCGTCCTTTAGAATAAATGAAGTGATCTCCCTTTCATTCAACAGAAAAGATGCCGCTGAACTACGTCGGCCAGTGTCGCAATAAAGCACATATTTTTTGTTGGGATCCAGTGAATTAGCTTTCATGCGTAAAAATATCAGTGGAATATTAATGCTGTTCTTGATGTGCCTGGCTTTAAACTCTGCGGGTAACCTGACGTCTATCCATAAACCTCCTTCAGCAATAATCTTGCTGGCCTCACTATAATCAACCCAGTCGAGCAAAGGCTCATTCAATAAAGAGTTAAAATCTTCCTTTTTTAAGCGCATGAGACTGCCTTCAGTCAGCATGGTGACGGTTGCATTTCGTGTGCTGTCAGATATGAGGGCTTCCTCTCCAAAGCTATCACCTACCGATAATGTTGCCAGTTTGACTCCTTTTGGGCTGGCTGGAGTTGATCGAGTAACCAGGCAGCGACCTTCCTGGATGATATAAAAATAATCCCCTGGTTCATCCTGCTGGATGACTAATTCGCCGGGGCTAAAATGCGTTGTCTCCATGCGCATGAACATGGCCTGGATATTGGCGGGAGGAATTCGATGAAAAGCCCTGGTTTGCAGTATTCGAGTCATCCAGTCTGTAGAGTCGTCATTATCAGAGTCTTCCAGTGATTCTACAGAATAACTTCCGGTTTGATCCCATGTCAGCATGATGTCGAGCATATCGCTATTAATGCGAATGACAGAGGTTGCCGTTTTAGCTCGTGCTGAAACAGTGCGAGGAAAGGTGTGGGCAACAGGCTGTTTGCTCTCTTCAGAACCACCAGTAATTGTTTTGATGATTTTTTTATCAACAACCAGTTCTATCTTTCCTTTCAGAACATAAACGTGTGCTTTATCCATGTCACCATTTTTAAAAATATAGTGACCCGGCTGAATAACTTCGGCTTTTATTTTTTTTATTAAATCAGCGATATTTTCAGTGTTTAATGAATTGATCGGCGATAGAGTTTTAATATAATTTGGATCAATCTCAATTGACATGGTGGGTAAACGTGTTCCTTGGGTAGAAAGATTACTAGTTGTCTATTCTGTAGGCGTTAGAAGGATAAATCAATAGATTACGTAGGTTTCAGTGTGAGCAGGTTGAGATTATTTGTTCAAACCGTACTGGAAAAAGTGTTTTGCTCGAAACTACGTTTTGCAGATTCAGTTTGAGCAACAGACTCTGCTTAAGCATAAAGACTCTACTTGCAACAGCAGAAGGTAAAGCTGTAATTTTTCTATTTAACCTGACTGGCGAGTGATATCCACATACAGTTTTAACTTTTGCCCGGGTTGAATGTATTTTCCAACTTTATTCCATTTCTTGATGTCTGAGACACGTAAATTAAATTTATCAGCAATGCGTGATAATGAATCACCTTTACGAACCGTATATCTAAGCGCATGCATTTTTTGTTGAGGGCTACTGGTACCTACTAAACTTACACGTTGGACTTTAGCCTTAGTCTTTTTCCATATAACCAGCTTTTGACCAATTCTTAAAGTGTCAATGGGTGCCATACCATTCCATTTGGCAACTGAACGGCTATTCACATTATATTTTCTTGAAATACTCCAGAAACTATCACCTGATTTGACGGTATGCGTGAGCTTTGTTCCACTGCGAGCCGTGTTTTGAATTTTATTCTGGCGAGAATTCTGGCTTAAACTGTACTTTTGGATTGATTTGGTTGAAGTCGGAATTAACAGGTACTTTCCCGCACGAATGTTTGATTTTTTAATTTTATTAACACTTTTTATTAATGCCGTGCTGGTGCGATATTTTCTGGCTATCTGGCTCAGGGTGTCACCATTTTTAATCTTGTAGCGAATCCAGTTTATGCGCTTACTTTTTGGTAGTTTGGCCAGTTTTTCTTTAAATTGCTGGATGTTCTCTTTAGGTAACAGTAAACGATGTGGTCCTTTCGGAGCGGTTGCCCAACGATTAAATGCAGGGTTCATCTGGTATAATTGTTCAGTAGTAATGCCGGCAAGATCGGCTGCTAAAGCAAGATCTATCTGGCTGTCCAGCTCGACAATTTCATACTGATGATCATCTTCAACGTGTAATAAATCGAGCTGATACTTGTCAGGATTGGCGAACAGTTCTTTGAGTGCTAATAACTTGGGTACATAATCTCTGGTCTCTCGTCGAATACGGGTCAAATGCCAGAAGTCAGTTTTTTTACCTTTCTTTTTGTTGTAACGAATTGCAGAGCGAATTTTCCCCGGCCCCGCGTTGTAAGAGGCTAATGCCAGTTCCCAGTCGCCATCAAACTGTTTGGCAAGACTTTGCAAATAATTAGTTGCTGCATGAGTAGATTCTATGATGTCGCGTCGACCGTCATACCACCAGTTTTGTTTAAGGCCAAGGTATTTACCGGTAGACGGTATAATTTGCCACATACCGGAAGCTCGACCATGTGAGTAGGCAAATGCCTGGTAAGCACTTTCCACGATGGGTAACAATGCCATTTCAGTCGGCAGGTCTTTTTCATTGATAACATCCAGAATGAAAGGCAGTATCGGTTCTGCTCTTTTCATAACCCTGTCAAGATAACCCCGATGAGCAAGAAACCAGTCCAGCTGGACTTTCACTCGATTATTCATCACTGAGTCCATTTGCATACCAACTTGCAGACGGCTCCATGCATTATTTTCTTTTTGTAGTGCTATTTCTGCATCATGAACAATTTCTTTGACGACTGATGTCGTCTCCTGTTGTTCATTCAGTGTTAGTTGTTGTAATGACCTGTGAACTAAAATTGCCTGTTCATCTAGATCTTTAATTTTATTTTCTGCTACTGGAATATCTTCAGCCAGTATGTTTTTATTTGTAATCTCAGGTAAAATTCCACTGGGAATCTCCTCTTTTAGATTAGCCTGTACTGGTTGTGGGGTTTCCACACTAACCTTTGCTACCGGTTTAGCAGTTAGGCTGGATTCATTCGATAACGTCTGGCAGCCACTGATTAGGCCGATCGCAGTTATCTGAACTATAATCGATTGTATCGTTTTATATTTAATCACTTGGTTTTTAAAGAGTTATTATTAGCTGGCAGAATGCTACAAGCCAGAAGCTGTTTAAGCAAGGTTATTAGTTTTATTATTTCATATAAACAATAGACAATAAACACAAATACAACTAAATCATGCATCACCGTCTTCTTTTAAATCGCTGGTATCATTCTCCACTTGGGCAGTATTTACTGAGCCAGGTTAAGATCCGCCTTGATCCGGTTTTATCGACCAGTTTTGGCTATTACGCAGTTCAATTAGGCGGAGTGGAACTGGGTGTAGAGTTGATGCAGGGTTGTCGAATTAATCACGTATTCCGCATGGGGCAGGGATCGAATGCCCAGGATGTATTAACGGACAGCGATTCTTTACCGCTGGACAGTGATAGTATTGATATGGTGATATTAATGCATAGTCTGTCGTTGGCGCAGGACCCTCATGCCATTTTACGTGAAGTTAACCGGGTGTTAATTCCGGACGGTAAATTAATCATCATCGATTTTAACCCCGTATCTCTATGGGGTTTGCGCCACTTTTTGCAATCATGGCTGGATGATGCACCGTGGGCGGGTCATTTTTATACCGCCGGGCGCTTGAAAGACTGGGTGAGTTTACTCGGTTTTGAACAGTTACATCATTTTAAATGCGGTTATGTATTGCCTGTTAATTATCAACGGCTGATTTCTAAATCACGAATCTTTAGCAAATTTTCCGAGCGCTGGTTGAAATTTTCTGCAGCATTGAATGTGATGGTTTTTGAAAAAAATACGATTCCATTAACCCCCGTTAGAAAAAGATGGGTTAAACGCCAGGTGTTGTCACCAGGTGTCGTCCGTCCAACTTTAGGAAGAGATATGAAATATGACCGGTAAGGTGATTTTATTTACAGATGGGGCCTGTCGTGGAAACCCCGGTCCTGGAGGCTGGGGGGCTTATTTTGAATACGATGATGCGCGCAAAGAATTGTATGGGTTTGCCAGTGATACGACTAATAACAGAATGGAAATGATGGCAGTTATCGAGGGATTAAAAGCACTCAAACGGCCTTGTGAAATTCATTTAAATACTGATTCGAAATATGTACTGCAGGGCATTACTGAGTGGATGAAAGGCTGGAAAAAAAATGGATGGAAGACAGCGGCTAAAAAGCCGGTAAAAAATGCTGATCTGTGGCAGCAATTAGACAACGAAGTGTCCCGGCACCAGATTATATGGAAATGGGTCAAAGGGCACTCGGGTATTCATGGTAATGAAATGGCAGATCAATTAGCTAATAAAGCAATAGATGAACAAACGAGTTAACTGATAATGAGCCGACAAATCGTACTGGATACTGAAACCACCGGACTGGAACCTTCTCAGGGGCATAGAATAATTGAAATTGGTTGCATTGAAGTTATTAACCGACGTGTAACCAGTAACCACTGGCATCATTATATCAATCCGGATCGAAAAGTAGACCAGGGTGCATTCGATGTGCATGGTATCAGTGATGAATTTCTGGCTGATAAACCACGCTTTCATGAACTGGTTGACAGTTTTCTTGAGTACATCGATGGGGCCGAGTTAATTATTCACAATGCACCGTTTGATGTTGGTTTTTTAAATCATGAAATTGCATTGCTGGATGATCCAAAGCCATCCATAAGAGATGTCTGCTCGGTACTGGATACGCTGATGATGGCCAGGCAGAAACACCCCGGGCAGAAAAATAACCTGGATGCTTTATGCCGGCGTTATGATATAGATAACAGTAAAAGAACCCTGCATGGCGCTTTGCTCGATTCGGAGATACTGGCCGAAGTTTACCTGTTAATGACCGGTGGGCAAGCCGCGCTTACATTGGAGGCTGAAGAAGTTAATACCGATGATGATCATGGTGTGGAGTTATCAGGTTTACAATTGAAGGACCTGGTTGTCTGGTCAGTGGATGAACCTGACCTGCAAAAGCATCAGGAATACTTGAATTTACTCGATGAAAAGGCTGGAAAGTGTGCCTGGTGATAGGAAAAGCAATTTTAACCTAAGAGGAAGCAGAGTTTTTCTGCTTTATACTGTTTTCAGAACCTGGAATATAATCAACTATCCCAATTTGGCTGAATAAATAAAGGTTTTCCTTTGCGGTATAGAGTGTTTTACTTAGCTCTTAACATTCGTGCTTTATCGCGTGACCAGTCGCGGTCTTTCTGGCTGGCTCTTTTATCGTGCAGTTTTTTACCTTTAGCCAGGCCTATGCTGAGCTTGGCTTTACCTTTACTCCAGTACATTGACAGCGCTATCAGGGTAAAACCCTTGCGTTCCACCTGTCCGGAAATTCGATCAATTTCAACACGGTGAGCCAGTAATTTTCTCACCCGGGTAGGGTGGGGTGTGATGTGAGTTGAAGCCGATGTTAGCGGAGTGATATGAGCACCGCTCAACCACAGTTCATTATTTTTAACAAAAACATAACTTTCATTAATCTGTAATTTCTTTTCACGCAGGCTTTTAACTTCCCAGCCTTCCAGCACTATCCCTACTTCAATAGTTTCTTCAATAAAGTAATCGAATCGGGCGGATTTATTTCTGGCGATGGTGTTATCCGGTGTCCTGGATTTTTTCTGTTTGCCCATGATTAAAGGTCGAATTTATTAGCTTTTGAAGGAAAGCGCGTATTGTCAGGGCAAATAGTTTGTAAGACAAGCAAAAGTATCTTCTCAGTGCGTTTAGCTTGAGTGTAGTATATGTTATTTTCACACGGAAAAAGTGAACATATAGTTAATATGAGATCTTTTGAGTACGAAAATAACGCAGGAATAGGGTAAAACATGAATGTGCTGAGAAGATACGTAAAACCAGCCTTTCATTTTGTCTCCACAACAAGTAATATCCGCATTCGATTTTTGTCTACACAAAACTTTATGTAGACGGATCTTGTTTATGGTGACCGGTATCGGTTCCCCCGCGACGATTATCTGTAAATCCGCCAGGCCTGGAAGGGAGCAACGGTAGCAGGGACATTGGGTGCCGGGGTGCGCTGATATCGGTTGCCACCCAATTTTCTAGTCGCTTAGTTAAAGTGACTATTCACCACCAGGCTCACGAAGAGCACGAAGAGAAAATAATTAAGGTTGCCAGGTTAAGTTCCAGTCAGATTGCAACTTGCTTAAACAAGTTCTTCGTGAGCTTCGTGGAAAAAACTTGTTGAAATTAAACCAAAGACTTGGAGCAAACTGAGTAATTCATGAGTTATCAGGTATTAGCGCGCAAATGGCGTCCTAAAAATTTCACCGAGATGGTTGGTCAGCAACATGTGCTGCAGGCTTTGGTGAATGCGCTTGATAGTGAACGATTACATCATGCTTACCTGTTTACAGGCACTCGCGGTGTCGGGAAAACGACCATTGCCCGCATATTTTCCAAATCTCTTAATTGTGAAAAAGGTATTAGCTCCAATCCCTGTGGAGCATGCCCTTCCTGCCTTGAAGTTGATGAGGGCCGTAGTGTTGACCTGATTGAAATTGATGCGGCATCACGGACCGGTGTCGATGATATGCGTGAATTGCTGGATAATGTTCAGTACGCGCCCACTCGAAACCGTTTCAAAGTTTATTTGATCGATGAAGTTCATATGCTATCCAGGCATAGTTTTAATGCGCTGCTAAAAACCCTCGAAGAGCCCCCCGAGCACGTTAAATTTTTACTCGCGACAACGGACCCTCAAAAGCTACCGGTAACGGTGCTGTCGCGTTGTTTGCAATTTAATTTAAAACGTATGTCCCCCGGCCAGATTGAAGGGCATTTGACTGAATTATTAACCCAGGAAAATATAGCATCAGAACAACAGGCTCTAATGTTGCTGGCACATGCTGCCGATGGCAGTATGAGAGATGCTCTCAGTTTGCTGGATCAGGCCATTGCCTACAGTCGCAATGATGTAAAAACTGAAGCGGTAGAATCTATGTTGGGTGCCATTTCTCAGGATTATCTGATTCGTATTTTGAAGGCATTGATCGATCAGGATGCAACCGGACTATTGGCTACTACCCGTCAGTTAATTGAAAGAAACCCTGATTACCAGCGAGTATGCTCAGACCTGATTCAAATTTTACATCAAATGGCGCTTTACCTCAGTGCGGCCAAAATAGAGCCTGATGACGGTGTGATGAAGCAGTCTATTATGGATTGTTCCAGCAGTTTGTCTGCTGAAGAAGTACAGTTGTATTACCAGATCATTTTACAGGGTCGTAAAGACCTGGATATTTCTCCTGATCAGGCGCTGGGTTTTGAAATGCTGATGATACGTTTGCTGGCTTTTTCACCTCAGAATGCTGATGCAGAAGACAATAATTCGGAAAAAAAAAGCCTGTAATTCGACCGGTCGTTAAACCCCCTGTAGCCACTCCAAAAGCAGAAAACAACACGCATCCAAAAGAAGTAGCGCCGATTAAACAACACAAGCCTGTTGAAAACTCCGTTGTAGATGCGCCAGCCAGACCCGCGATAGAAAATAAAACTGAGCCAAAAAAACCGAATATTAAGCAAGTAGAAGATACGACTCCAACCGTATCGAGTAAAAATATTGCGCAAGATTCGTTAAACTGGTCAGAAATGGCTTTTGAACTCGAACTGGATGGTCTGGCAAAACAGCTGGTGATGAATTGTATCGTGGACTCTTACGCGGAAAATCAATTAAAGCTGATTTTTCTACCTGAACTTGAAGTGATGCTAAAGCCGGATATTGAATCTCAAATTAAGCAGTCGTTAGAGCGTAAACTTGGGGTATCATTAAAACTGGAATTCAAAAGTACAACAGCATTGGGGTGTGAAACACCGCATGAGGCTGATGAAAGAAAGCGGGAGCAACATCGACAGCAGGTTATACAGTCGATAAAAGAGGACCCTGTGGTGATAAAACTGAATACTGTTTTTGGTGCCGAGTTGATTGAAGACAGTGTGGTAAAAATTTAACTATTTAGCTTAATTAAAAAGATAAAAAGTCAAGATGTCTTCGTGGTGAAGTTTTTAGTTTTGGAAGGCTCCTAAATAGCAAAATATAAAGAATGTTATACATAATTGAGGTGATTAAATGAAAGGTGGTTTAGGTAATATTATGAAGCAGGCGCAAAAAATGCAGGAAGATATGCAAAAAGCGCAGGCTGATCTGGCGAACATCGAAGTGACCGGTGAATCGGGTGGTGGCATGGTCAAGGTGGTCATGAAAGGCACTCATGAAATTAACCGGGTCAACATCGATTCAACACTCATGTCGGATGATAAGGAAATGTTGGAAGATTTAATGGCAGCGGCTTTTAATGATGCTGTGCATAAAGTGGCTAAACATAATAAAGACTCCATGGCTGATATGACGGCCGGTTTAAATCTGCCTCCCGGTTTTAAACTACCCTTTTAAATCGCTATGTCCTCTTCATCTTCTCTGGATAAACTGATTGACGCTCTATGCTGCCTGCCTGGCGTCGGTAGAAAGTCAGCTCAACGAATGGCCCTGTATCTGATTGATAAAAACCGACAGGGTGCCAGAGAAATTGCTTCCAGCTTATCTGATGCGCTGGACAAGGTTCAGCACTGTGAGTTATGTCGAAACTTTTCAGATGAAACGCACTGTAATCTCTGTAAAAATCCTAAACGACAGGAAGATCTGTTGTGTGTGGTAGAAACTCCTGCTGATGTGATGGCAATAGAAGCTTCAGGGAGTTTCCAGGGTAAATACTTCGTGTTGTTAGGGAAGTTGTCTCCGATAGATGGTGTTGGCCCTGATGAACTGGGTCTTGATATTCTCAGCAAGAGGTTGCAGCAAGAGCAGGTAAAAGAAATTATTCTGGCAACCAATCCGACCATTGAAGGTGAGATTACCGCACAATATATTGCTGATATCGCATCTGAATATCATATTAAAACCAGCAGAATAGCTCACGGAGTGCCTGTTGGTGGTGAGTTAGAATATGTAGATAGTGGAACTTTGAGCAAGGCTTTTGACGGCCGCCAAACGATAGGTGATTCATAATGTCTGATACGATTTTTACCAAAATTATTAACAGAGAAATACCGGCTGAAATATTATACGAAGACGATGAAATTTTAGCCTTCAGTGATGTCAGCCCTCAGGCGCCAGTACATTTTCTGGTTATTCCCAAATTACCTATTGAGACCATCAATGATATTCAACCGAACCAGGCTGAATTAATAGGTAAAATGGTATTAACCGCACAAAAGCTGGTTAAGGAACAAGGAGTAGCTGAAGGAGGTTACAGGTTAGTAATGAATTGCAATGAAGACGGTGGTCAAACTGTTTTTCATATTCATATGCATGTGCTGGGTGGTAGAGCTTTAAGCTGGCCGCCGGGTTGATTATCAGGGTGAAATTTTAAACCAGGGAAAATACGGGATACACAGAAAAATCATTCATTATCATCTGTTCATATTTGTCATTAAATAATTTCTGTGTGTTCGGTGTATTCCGTGGCAAATAAGTTTGATGTTAATCCGTTTACCAGTCAGCTTCATAGTTATGGGTGATTTCTTCATCCTTATTTATATTTCGTAAAGCAACAACCGATAAATCATCGTAATAACAGGCATTAGGCGTGTCTGAGTGATTGATGTATTTTAAATCACAGCTTACCTTGAAACCTGTTTCATTATCCAGCCACAGAACATACATGCCATCCTGTTGCGTTTTCTTTCCAGCCAGTTTTCCAATGACCGTATCAGCGGAGATATTCTGCAGGGCAAATAAACCCTTCCCATGAATTGGGCTTTCAGCAACAAAGGTGAGTAAATTTTTTTTTGTCATGGTCATAAAAAAGGCAGACTTAAATCAAGCCTGCCCGTTTATAGAGTTGGTGAATACTATTTTACGAAGATGGTCGAGTATAACTCTGGATCAACCATAGGAATGGTAGCGTTGAAGTTAGTGTTTATTGCTTCAATCATAATATTAGCAATAACCGCATAACCGCGAGCTGTTGGGTGAATGCCATCCAGTGAGAAAGCACCTCCAGTACCATAAGATGATGTGATAGAGCCTGTACCATAATCAATACCGGTATCGTTAAGTTCAGCCATGAAGGCTGCTACATCAATATAAAGAAGATTGTCATTATCAGTTGCCAATGTCTCAATTGATGCATTAAAGGCAAGTCTGGCGGTATTGATTTCTTCAATTTCACCAGGTATCAATACATCGCTATCTGTCAGTGGAACACCTACTCCCCAGGCGCTTTGTTCATTTGCCGGATCAGCCAGAGAACCGATTTTTGACATCGTAGTGAGTACTAATAAATCATCAGCTGTGGCTTGTCTCATGCTTGTCAAAGCCGGGTTGTATACTGTCAAGTCAGTGAGGCTTTCATCCATAATAACTACAGCATTACCTTCACCAGCTGAGAAAGTAATAGTTCTTTGATCTGCTTCTTCCTGCGTGATAGCTCCCAAACCAAGTATTTGTTGAACACCTGCATTGTATGCGCCATAAGCAAGCATAGAGTTAAGCGTATCGGCTGTTTCCTGATCAAGTGGCACAGGGTTATGAGGTACTGTTGTAAAATAAGGAAGAGTACTCACGTCGGGGATATTAACCAGTAAGCCTTTATTAGTACCTGCTCCAACCATTGCAGTCACCAGGCCTGAATATACAGCGGCAAAAGCAGTAGGATCAGTTATATCTTCTGAACCATAAGTTGTTGGATCGTCATTATCTAATTGATTTTCTCCAGTACCACCCCCCGTAGCATAAGACAGTACATCGAAATTGCCGATCCATAACACGAAGAAAGTTGGCTGCTGAGTTGCAGCATCTACTATCATGCTGGTATCAGGTGCTGATGCAAATCTTACAAAATAAGGGTTTGCGGTGGCAGGGTTCGTTAACAACCCTGCTGCATTACCAAGGCCGGTAGAAACCAGGTGG
>JAAEMR010000167.1 GCA_024225395.1 Gammaproteobacteria bacterium | reverse complement strand
TCCCCAGGTTGCGCTCAAATAAAGAATGATTGTGAACTACTACAATCGATCCTATACCAGCCAGTCCTGACAGGTGTAGATACCGGTAAGTCTGTGCCAAAAGCGGAAGTTGAACTATCAGGATTTTTTTACAAAACAGCGATTTAAGTGTATAAATTTTTGACACCTTAATATTTCGCCGGTTCAAAGCCAATTTTCAAGATAATAAGTAAAGTTTGGCCTAGGTAAGAATAAGTAAAATAAGACTCTAAAGCCGCCAATTGACGGGTTTCAGGCTATATCTGCTGTGTGCCAGGAACGGCTGTAACTGTAATTGAGAGAATCAGCGCATACTCGTTAAAATATGATAGCCAAAAAACTGTGATTAACTTACTGTAAAATAAGCTGACATCCTACCATTCTAGTTGTAAAAGGTCTTTACAGATCATGAGCTTTTTTATCCCCATTATTCGCAACTTATTGTAATTGTTACCTAAATTTGAACGGGAATGATTCCTGCCTTCCTATGTTCAATTATAATTAACCTCAGTGGAAACCATGAAATTCATAAAAATTCTAACTTGCATATTCGCAGCTTCATTAATATTAGGTACTAACGCTCATGCAACACTTTTGTCGGGCAACTTAAACGTAGATAATCTTCATGAAACATTTATATCAACTGATAATTCATCTGCCGGGAATTTAATATCATCAGGGGCTAGCTGGCCAAATACTGACACTTTTAGCGGAATTTCTCTAGATGCAGGGCAAGATTACTATTTGCATATCTTGGCTGAGGATCGAGGATATTTAGCAGGTGTATTAGGTGATTTCACCTTAACTGGTTCAGATCATGTCTTTGCTAATGGCTTAACTGAAATTACAACAAATTCAATAGATTGGTTGGTTAGTAGCACTGGTTGGAATAATTACAATGTTGCTACAGGTTATGGAACTAATGGGGTTTCTCCTTGGAGTACGAGAACTGGAGTTGATAGTAATGCAACTTGGATATGGACTGATACAAATGTAGTAAATGGACCTATTGACCAATTTGCCTACATTAGCTTGGAAATTCAAGCTGTTCCAGAACCTTCAATCCTTGCACTCATGGGGCTTGGCTTAGCTGGTCTCGGTTTCGCTCGTAGACGCCGCACTCAAGCTTAATACTCTATAATCCTGCGGCAATCCATTGTTGCCGATATTTTGCATTAACAGTTTAGAGAATTAGCCATCTCATTTGAGGTGGCTTTTTTCATTGATATAGCAGGTTGGTTAGGGTCGTGAAGAGCCTGTTAAGATAAACCTTTAAACTGCGACAAGTTAGTGTCAGAAACAGTCAATCATATACAGCTAGATATTATGACTGGGTACTAATGAAGGACCTTCTTTATACATGAATTCGATAAACTGTCTGGCAACAACTGATAGCCTTTTTCCTCGAGGATGACCTACATACCATTGCCAGGAAATTGGGAAGCCCTCCACATTAAGAATTTTAAACTCAGTCATTTCACCTTTAGTGAGTGTATGGGCGGAGATGACTGCGATACCCAGCCCCCCTAAAATACCTTGTTTTATGGATTCATTACTACCAAGCTCCATTTTGACATTAAGTGGCAGACCAGCCTCATTGAATAAATTTTCGACCGCTATACGAGTACCTGATCCAGGCTCGCGTATAATAAATGGATATTCACCCAGTTCAGATAATTTAATCTTATTGCGTACGGCCAATTCATGCTTGATCGGGGCAACAACTACCATCGGGTTATCTAGATATGGTTGAAACTCGAGTTCACTTTTTTCAGGTGGTTTGCCCATCAAATAAAGATCATCCATATTCCGGATCATCCTCTTTAAAATCTTTTCCCGGTTACCGACTTCGAGAGAAATATTGATACCAGGATAAAGCTGAGAGAACTTACCGATCAGTTTAGGTGCAAAGTAATTAGCTGTAGTCACTACTGCAATCCTCAATTGACCTGTACGCAAACCTTTCTGGTCTGCTATTAGCATTTCAAAATTTCCAAGTGTTCTAAGAACGTCCTGAGAAGCGAGGTAAAGAGCATTTCCAGCCTCCGTCAGGGCTATTTTTTTACCAATCTGTTCTGTAAGCGGAACACCAATTTCGGTTTCCAGTTTCTTGATCTGCATCGAAACAGTAGGCTGGGAAAGGAATAGCTCTTCAGCTGCCCGGGTGAAACTTAACCGACGTGCAACCGCTTCGAAGACCTGCAACTGTCGTAGGCTCATCCGCCTTGAGAGTTGGCTTGA
>JAAEMR010000166.1 GCA_024225395.1 Gammaproteobacteria bacterium | reverse complement strand
TCCGGTAAGCACACTTTCGCATTCGGAGGTTTCACCAAATATACGCCCGTTTCCGCTAACATCAGGCCATTTTTATCATGATACGCTTCATCTGCCGTGACGAGATTAATTTCCAAACCTGTCGCTTTGCCAAGTTTGGAAAGATATGGTAAAAAATGGCTGTCATGGTGATTGGCCGCAGATAATAACGATATCAGCGGGTAACTGTGCCCGGTTTTCGGACAGATTGCTGTAAGTGTATGCATCCTATATCCGGTAACATACACTGACTTATCGCTCTTATTACGACGCTTGCCACAGTCACAATCGATATCATTATAAATTCGTATCTTTTTTCCTCTGATTTTCAACGTGGCTAACGGTCTCGCACTGTCGACGGCCAATTCGGTCGAATCGACGCAATGCAAGGCGCCATCCTTCATTAAACCTTTCTTATTGAAATGATACAATATATAAACGGTCAGATTCACCTGTTGCTCAAAGGTAAGACTGTTTCGAAACTGACACATCTGAACATGGCTGATAAACTGATTTCTGTTCAATGGCAGACCGATAAATGCCCTTGTCTCTTTTTGAGCTTTACCGGTGAAATCGTTGTCTTTCTTATGTCCGTCATAGTCTCCGTTATCTCCGCAAAATTTTCGGTAGGTTATCTCAGGGTATTTTACAGCCTTCAATAATTCGGCACGCAAAAACATACTTGGCATAAATTCTCTCATTGAAGGTGTAAAACCGTCATACGATAACAGTTTATTGATAATCTGATCGTCTAATATTTCGTCAATCAGACGAAGTTCCTTATCCTTGATTGCCGGATGTCCGCTTTGGCCGGAAATCCTGAATAATTGGCTATTATGCTGATCTGTTATGAAATGTTCCATATCTGCGATTGTCATAATGCCTTGGTTAAAAGTGACAGCTACCTGATTTTCAATACC
>JAAEMR010000165.1 GCA_024225395.1 Gammaproteobacteria bacterium | reverse complement strand
TTCGTACTGTGCCCGACGGACAATCGAAGGAATCGTCAGGGATTCCTTTGGCAATTCTTCTGCAGTGCCTTGTTTGTAATTCTCGTAATGGAAAAGAAAGTCAAGCCAGAACACCAGGCATAACGCTGTTGTCACACCCTGTTCGCTTCTGACAGTGGCCCCTTCCATGTCCGATAATTGTTTGGCATTCCTGAAGAATTCCTCAATAACCCATCGGCAGTTATATACGGAAAGAATTCTGGTCGGTTCCCAGGTGAGTTCGTTTGTGATAATATATTTGACGGTCTGTCTGACAGGATCGGTACTCTCAATGATGCGGTGTTTTCCCGAAACTGAATTCAGACGGGCTGTTATGATCTTTACCTGATACAATGTCTTTTCTTTTTTCCCTGCATCTCTGTCAGGAGCAAAACCGCATCTGACGACAGGTAAAATATGTCTGAAGAACTCGACAATATTCGTCAGATCGTACTGTTTCTTTGACAGTTTTCCTGTTTTGGTAAACCTGGGTGATCCGCACGATGTCTTGATATTATAGCTGCTTTTTATTTCCAGAACGTAGCTGAGTTCAAGACGTCTGAGTTCTTTTACAAACGGACCGATCCCGAACCATGAGTCAGCGAGAACCGTGCATTTCGGGAATCCGGCTCCGATCGCCCATTCCAGCATTTCGACGGCAAGTTCGTACTTTGTTTTATAAAGGAATTCCTTACGACGTCGCCAGGGCATAATGCTTCCCTTCTTCGTATCGTCACGGTAGTAGATTCGGAAGCAGACCGGAAATTTTATAAATGCTCCGTCACTGTAGTAAAGCACAACCAGACAGACAGCTTTAAGATTTGTTTTGGCCGTATGATCGAACAGAACACAGACTCCGTGAATCCACCTGCAGAAATTCGTATGATGGTTCAGCGTATCGTCAATAATGAAGTATCCGCCTCTGATTCTGTACAGGCTGAGAACCCTGAGTGCGTATAACTGCTGCATTTCCCATGTGGAAAACTTGGCATCCGACAGAAAGTATGACAATGTGCTCACACATTTCTCCGCCAGCCACATCCGGCTGATCTCCGTGAGATTGAAGCTCGAACCGAGAACCAGAGCTGTGGCGATCAAAGTCAGATTCTGAAACTGAATACAAGTCAGAGCAGGTTTCAGAAAAGAAAGTCCGCAGACAACAAAAGCGAGACGTCCGACACATGGGATTTTCATAACAGTATTCTCCGGAATTTGAAAGTTTGCCCGACTGTAATAATATAAGGTGCTGTGAAAGTCCAGTACCATTTTTCCATTTTTCAAAATTCAAAAAAACATCTGATTAATTATAACCACCTGATATAATGAATGGATACTTCGTAATACGCAAAATATGTGCCAAAACCTTCAATATTCACTTAATTATTTTTCGAAAACTCAAGTATATATAAATTCAATAAGTTGCAATAAGCCTTTTCCAGCGCCGGTTCAATTGAATGGCAATATGAAATGTTTATATATCAATTGGTTAATG
>JAAEMR010000164.1 GCA_024225395.1 Gammaproteobacteria bacterium | reverse complement strand
CTGAATTTGCATCGTAAATGAACCACTATATTCGGTTAAAACCTTTTTTGAATCCGGCATCGTTCTACATCAGGTGGATCAAAGAAAAATGCAATTAAAATCCAAATTTGGATCATTATGCGATGCAATTCAACAGTCATGGACGGGAAATTGAGGCAGGGGTGGGAGTAGGATGCCCCCGTGTCGGGTATCCCGATTTTCTCTCAAATTGATGCTCACCAATGTCAACCAGCACCCAAAAGTTTCCACCAACCTGCGCCCAAAAGTTTCCACTTTTTGTAACAGTTTAGGTTTCCTTAATTGAATTCAATCGTTTACAGAGTTTTTGGCGAGGGACTGTGGACTATTAGTCCAAGGGTCTATAGTGGAGATTTAAATCTTCTTTGCGATCAGCGTAAATTCTGCATCGGAACGTTTACTGAATTTGGTTTTCTCAATGATGCTAAAACCTGTTTTTTTCAATGACTCTTCCAGTTGCTGATTAGTCAACAGGTTGATTTTGGGTAGTAACCCCAGGTGACCTGCAAATCGAAGTAGGCTACCCATGAATTTATTTTTATCCCCAAGGCATGCGGTTTCAGAAATAAATATCCCACCGGGCTGCAGCAACTCATGGACACGTTTTACGACGACATCAGTATCTTCAAAAAAATGCAAAACATGAAAGGCCATCACCGCATCAAAACTGCCGGGTTGAAACTTTTCATCAAATGCAGAGGTTTGAATAAATTCGACATTATCCAGATTTCTCTCTGCCATTCTCTGTTCGGCAATCGCGAGTAATTTACTGGAGATATCAATACCCACAACCTGCTTGACATTATTTGCAATATCACCGCATTGTGTACCGGTTGCACAACCAATATCCAACATAGACATTTCGGGTGTTAGATAGGTTTTAAGCTTTGTAATTTTAGTTTCATAAGCGGACCTGTCTGAAATAGGTGATGCCGCATATTTCGAGGAGATTAGATTCCAAAATTTTTCAGGTGAATTACTAAATAACATATCGAGACCTATCTCTAGCTTCTATTTTCTTCAAGGTATTTTATATGGGCCTTGGTCAGATTCTCATCTTTGCTCACGAAGGCGATGACCTGATTCCAGTAATCTTTATCGAGATGCTGCTTCAACCTTTTGGCGACTTTCTCTGCCTCACCTACATAAGCAGAATCTTCACCTGTAGCTGAATCGTTTTCGATTAAGAAGTATACCCAACGTCACCAATCATCATCAAATTAATATTGCTTGTCGATATCTCTTTACCACTCGCCACAGATCCAAAGATAAATGCCCAATCAATGAGTTAAACGCCGCCGCAACCACAGGCGGAATCGGCATGCAGAACTTTCCACCACCTGCACCCAAAAGCTTCCACTTTTAACCGTCCCCTTAATTCCAGGTAGCCCGGTTTAGCAGGATTATCCATGGTGATCGAACTCATCTGCGGTATAGGTATGCATTGTCTGGTTCTGAAGCGTTTCCCAGTCAGGTATGCCGATGCCGGAATCACAGTTATTGGTGTACAAGGTCAGGTGAGGTGGCGGTACAGGGATCGATGCATCGATTAAAGAGGCTTCTTTCAGGGCGTTATAGAAATTGTCTAAGCCGGGCATTTTCAGAACAACAATAATGCTCTGCTGTTTGATCATCTCTCCATCCCTATTCGGTTTTTCCCTTTGTATGAGCCTGAGTTCACTGGTTTCATGAAAAGACCAGTTTGTGGACTTGTAGGCTCTTGCCAGCTCGGCGTGTTTTACCGGGTCGTGAAGTACAGTCATTTCAAGGTTGGCGCCTGATTTCTTGCTCATGACCGTAATATGGAACTCATCCTTGATTTCAAATTGCTGGCCTTCGATTTCTATGAGCGGTGCAAGCTGCTCGAATTGTCCCGAAGATAATGGCAACAGGATCGAACCGGTCTCACTGAATCCTGGCCAGTCGCTGCATTCAATCCATTCGTAATGCTTACCCTGGATATCAGTTTCACCATTCCAGCGATAGGCGGTCAGCTTGCCTCCCGGTTTGGCCACGCTGTAATCCAGGCAGGCAATGTTCCCGGCCAGCGGAACTGGAATGGGGTCATTCAACCAGTAGTGTCCGAGGAATACGGGTGGTTCGTCATGGCTGTATTCTATTAAATGATCGCCGATGATCTCGTCATCCGGGATATGTGTGCTGGCGGTTTCAGGACCCAGGAAGGCTTTCCGATAGGTGTCGGCTTCCTGGTCCCACCAGCGTACACGAATGTTGTGACGGGTATTGCCATCCTTATCCTTGAATGCGTGTCCTTTCGGAAGTGGTATTTCTTTTCCTTTTAAAAGCGTTTCAACAGCATCATATTGCCAGTTACCTTTTGTGCTGGAAGAGTTCAATAAATCATTGTTTAAAACCGGATCACCAATCTTATCTATCAACTGACTGTCCCAGCAGGCGTGAATGACCCTGATGCCGTTGACTTCCTTCCACAGGGGCAAGGTTTTAAACCATTCGATATCCTCGAGATAATCTTTGTCTCCCCTGATTTTTGCATACCAGTTTTCAAAACTATGTTCGGGGTCATAAGGGCTGTCGCTGTAAGCCTTCAGGAACTGGATATGCTGCTTGATGTTCCTGGCTGTGTGGGGTCTCAGGTAGTTGTCGGGATCATCATCCATTGCTGTATTTTTCTGGGTGGCAAATGCGATAGCGTTGTACTCGTGATTGCCCATAACGGATAGTGCCTGTTCTGCATCAATCATTTTTCTGACGATGTGAATGACTTCTCGCTGACAGGGGCCACGGTCAATAAAATCGCCGAGGAAAATGACTTTTCTATCCCGGTGTCGATAGATGTCTTGCGAATCCTTTTCATAGCCGAGCCTGGCCAGGAGCTTTTCTAGCGTTTTAGCGCATCCGTGAATATCGCCGATGAGATCATACTTCTGTTTCATGTCGTCGTCTTTGAATGGATATGGGTTCATTGCCGGGGCTCCTGACTATCGCTATGACAGATTACATTTAAACCCCGGGAGGCAAGAACTTCATTAAGTTTTTGTGTCGTTCCTCGATACCTTACCGCGCAAAAGGGTCTTCCCAGCTGCTCACCTCCAATAAATTTGGGCCGAAATGGTTGAATGGCCTCATTTGGTAGATTGTCAAATAACCAGGCACCTATCCAGTGCTGAGAGTTTTCTAATTGAATGCGAAAGGACCATTCTACCGTAACCAGCTCCTCATCGTACTCAGGATCATAAAGGTATCCATTCTGATCGATGTGAATATTGATGGGAGTGTTGACCGGACGGTGTCTCTGATCCTTTGGTCATAGGCTGTCACGATATAGACATCCTGGATTCTGCAATATGTGGTAAATTATGGATGCTGGTTTACGCTCACTGAATTAAAAGCTTATATTGAGATAGAAATGGCGAAGAATGAAGGTTTTACCCAAACCTCTTCCTGGCCCTGTGCGGCGGCGGATTACCCAATTGAAATACTGTTAACTCAATACGTTAGAAAATGATGGATTGGAATTACCCAATAAAACCAGCCAGTTCGAAAATTGAAGCGTGTTTTCAAGTCACTACGAAAAATAGTAACGGTTAAATATCGACGAGATTGATTCGGGTTATGAAAAAACAGCTGGTTTTTCTTGAACATTCGCCCAAAGGGCGTATTATCGAGTACAAATGTTAACGCTAACATTTGTTTCAGGGCGTTCTCAACCATAGGAAGCAAGTCTATGCCAAAGATCAGACTAGATGGTTTATCCAAAAGATTCGGTGACACCGAAGTCCTTCATGGTATCGATCTGGAAATGGAAGATGCTGAATTTACCGTTCTGGTCGGACCATCCGGCTGTGGTAAATCAACTACCCTGCGCATGATCGCCGGGCTGGAAACCGTATCCGCTGGCGAAATCTATATTGATGAGCGCCCGATCAGTCGCCTTGAACCTAAAGATCGTGACCTCGCCATGGTGTTTCAAGATTATGCGCTCTATCCGCACATGAACGTGGCCAAAAACATGTCGTTTGCGCTGCGTCTGCAGAAAAGACCTCGTAAGGAAATCGACCAGAAAGTTCACGAAGTCGCAGAAATGCTGGGATTGACTAACTACCTGCATCGCAAACCGGCCGAATTATCGGGTGGCCAACGCCAGAGGGTTGCGATGGGCAGGGCGCTAACACGCGACAGTTCCACCTTTCTGTTTGACGAACCACTTTCCAACCTGGATGCAAAACTGCGCACCCAGATGCGGGCTGAACTGGCGCTGATGCGTCAGCGTGTACATAAAAACATGATTTACGTTACCCATGATCAAATCGAGGCGATGACACTGGCCGATAGAATTGTGGTGATGCACGACGGCCACATTCAGCAGGAAGGAACACCGGAGGCACTATTTAAACAGCCGATCAACAAGTTCGTTGCCGGATTTCTCGGTACGCCGCCGATGAACTTTCTGGATGCCACTATAGAAAGTGATGGTGATAGTACCCGTCTCTCGGGTGATGGGTTTTCGCTCTGTTGTGATCAGGCCACCCTTGATATCCTGGCTGACTATTCCTCCCGCAAAATCTGTCTCGGTATCCGTCCATCCGATCTGATTTACGATCCGCAGGCCGCTGCTGATACCGCCTTGACCCTGCAAGTCGATATCGCGGAATATATCGGCGCCCAATCCGTGCTTATCTGTCATTGCGGTCACCAGAAGGTGATGGTTGAACTCAAATCAGATACGCCCATATCCCTGGGAGAAAAGCTGACCTTCAGGTTGGCCCTGGAGGATTTACACCTATTCAATCCAGCAAACGATCACGCAATTCCAGGATTCGTTGCAGTTGAATCAACCGACTCACAATAAACCGGAGGATACTATGTATAAGCCATTGAAAACACTCAGTATGGCAGCAGTTGCAACATTAATGTGCGCCAGTCAGGCCTTTGCCGGCCCTTACGATGTCTATAAGGACACTACGCTGGTAGTCAATTTTCCCGCTCACCCTCATTACAATGCCGTAATGAAAATTTTGCCGGAATTTACCAAAGAAACGGGTATCAAGGTCGAAGTCGACCAGTTGCCCTACCTGAAAATGCGTGAACGCCAGACCCTCGAACTCGGTCAGGATGAAGGTGATTATGACCTGATTGCCTATGTTGTCTTTTCCAAGGCGGATTATGTCTATGCCGACCAGCTGGAAAACCTGGCGCGCTATTTTATGAATCCCAAGCTCTCGGATCCCGGTTATGATGCCGATGACCTGATCGATGGCTATGTCTACAACATCGGTTTTGCCGGTGGTAACAAGGGTTATCTGGAAGGCAAGACCGGTTCGCTATTTGGAATCCCATATGGTTCTGAGACTTCCATCCTGGGCTACCGTAAGGATATCTTCAAAAAGCATGGTCTACAGGTGCCTGCCAACTATGACGAATTACTGGATATTGCCTGTAAAATTCCAAAGCTCGAGCCTGGAATGGGCGGCCTGAGTTCGCGTGCTGCTTCAGGTCACCATGCCAGCCATGCCTTCCTGCTGCACCTGGCGCCATTGGGCGGACGGATCTTCGATGATCAGTGGAATCCGATTGTCAATAACGCGGCTGGTGTCAAGGCGGCCAATGCACTGAAGACAATTGTTGACTGCGGCCCCAAAGGTGCGGCCACCTTTGGTTTCGGCGAAGCCCTGGGTTCCTTCCTCAATGGCGATACTGCGATGTTTCTGGATACCACCGTGGTTGCCGGTCAAATCAACAATCCGAAGAAGTCGAGGGTTGTCGGTAAGGTGGGCTGGGCAATGCACCCCATGGGTGTTCGCCGCGGTAGCCAGACCGGTGGTTTCGGTATAGGTATTCCGAAAAACGCCGCCAACAAGGAGGCCGCATTTCTTCTGATGCAATGGCTGACATCCAAAAAAGGGGACAAACTCGTCGCATTGGCTGGTGGCAATCCATCCCGTTTTTCTACCCACCAGGATACTGATGTCAATAAAAAGTTTCCTCATATGAAAACTTTTGGTGAAGCGCTAAAACATGCCGATCCTGACTGGCGCCCGATTATCCCTGTCTGGGGCAAGATCAATGCCGATCTCGGTACCACCTTGTCCAAGGTCCTGACCGAAGGGCTGGATACCAAACAGGCGCTTGATGGCGTGGCCAAACGTACTCGTGCGATTATGGATGAAGCCGGCTACTATACCTGGAAGTAAAGCCAGAAGGTAAACATGGGAGAGGGCAGACGCTGTGCCTGCCCTCTCATCTTCAGTCATTTAATTAACTCAAGAATGCCCTGTGACCGATGAACTATTCAACGATTAATCGTATCACTCCGTATATATTTCTCGCTCCGGCGGTGATTATCATGCTGATAGCGCTGTTGTATCCTCTGGGTTACATGATTTATGGCAGCTTTCGGGATTGGGACCCGAGTCAAGCGATTGGTGAGAGTACGTTTATCGGGCTGGGTAACTATATTTCATTGTGGAATGATCCCAACTTTCACGAGAGTCTTACGGTTACACTTAAATTTGCCATCACGGTGGTTTTCATAGAAATGATCGTTGGGGTAGGGCTCGCCCTGCTGCTCGACCGCAACCTGCGGGGCATGTCGTTACTGCGTACCATGTTCATACTACCGATGATGATTGCGCCTGTAGTAGTCGGACTGATATGGCGATACATGTACCACCCGAGTATCGGTATTTTTAATCAGACTCTGGAGAAAATCGGCCTGGGTTCAGTGGACTGGTTGGGACAGCATGCATTGATGTCCGTTATTATTGCGGATATCTGGCAGTGGACGCCGTTTATCTTTATCCTGTCGTTGGCTGCTCTACAGTCCTTGCCGCGTTCCGCGCTTGAGGCAGCGCGAATTGATGGCGCTAGCGGCTGGCAGCAGATTATCTATATCAAATTACCGCTTATGATGCCGGTGCTGATTGTCACCTGTCTGTTACGCCTCATAGATGCCTTCAAGGTGCTTGAGGTAATATTAGTGATGACAGAAGGCGGCCCGGGATTATCCACTGAAATTCTTGCACTGCGCATTTCCCGTACGGCAACCGAGTTTCGTGAACTGGGTGTTGCCGCCGCGATGTCGAATTACCTGTTGATGCTGTTGTTGATTCTGACCATTATCATGTTGGCCTATAACAAGATACAGGAGCTGCAGGCGGTACGGCTGCGCATGGCGGCTGAGAAGGAGGTAGACTAATGTCCCATCATGACTCAACATACGAACGACAACACCCGGCCTTTTACGCCGTAATTTTCATACTGGTTTTAATGTCAGTGGGGCCGATCGCGCTCATGCTGATCAATTCTTTCAAACTTGATGTTGATATTCTTTCGGGCACATCAGGTCTGCTTTTTCTACCGACTATCCAGAACTATGAGACCGCGCTTTGCGACATCCTGCCCTATGAAATCGATCATCTCGATTACTGCTCATTGAAGTTCGGTGGCTCATTTATCAACTCAATAATTATTACGCTCATCTCCACCGTGTTAACGTTAATCATTGGCTGCATGGCTGCCTATGCGTTGGTTCGATTTCGTTTCATGGGTCGTGATACTGTCTCCGGAAGCACACTGATGGTGCGTATGGTTCCTCCCGCAGTGTTACTCGTTCCTGTCTTCGGGTTGTGGAATAATGAATTCTGTATTGATAAAAACACCTGGCTCGGAGAAATAATCCGGGACGTTTTTGGCGGTCGAGGTGACGTATGCCTGGCTGGTACTCATTCCGGAATCATCCTGATTTATGTCGCAATGAACCTGCCGTTTGTGATCTGGATCCTGCAGAGCTTTATCGTTCAGGTCCCCCGACAACTTGAGGAAGCTGCTCGTATAGATGGTGCGGGTTCGTTCCAGGTCTTCTTTAAAGTGGTATTGCCATTGATCAAGCCCGGGCTTGCTGCTGCGGCGATTTTTACTTTTCGTATCGCCTGGAATGAATACCTGCTGGCGTCAGCTCTGTCTGATCGGGATACCAAGACAGTGCCTATTCTCATTGTGAATAACATGTCGGAGTTCAACGTGGAATGGGGGGTCATCATGGCAACCGGCATGTTGCTTGCCATACCGCCAATTATTTTCACACTGTTTGCTTCACGACAGATCATCACCGGTATGACGGCAGGGGCCGTCAAGGGTTAGCTTGCTTTATATCCTGCAAAAAAGCCGGGGATTCCCGGCTTTTTTGTTTCCATCTAAAGGACTGGATTCAGGTTTATTCCGCGGAATTGAGGCTACCTGTAATCTCGCTGATCAATTCATCTATGCTTTTCAAGACTGAAAATGTGGCTGCAGGTTCATCAGCATGCGGCCGTTCCAATGTTGCAAGCTGGCTGTCAAGCAAGCTGACGGGCATGTAATGATCGCTACGCTGTTTCATGCGTTCATACAGGGTATCCCGGTCGCCATCGAGAAAAACAAACATCAGGGGGCGTGCTACCTGCTTGAGTAGATATTCCCGATAACATCGCTTCAGAGCAGAGCAGGTGGCGACAACGCCACCTGTCCTGTCCGCTGCATCGGCCATGCCACTGGAAAGCGCTGCGAGCCACGGCCAGCGGTCCTCGTCACTCAGAGGTATAGCGCGAGACATTTTATCCACGTTGGCTGGTGGATGAAAGTCATCGGCATCCAGGAAGGGCAGGCCTAGTTGCCGCGCCAGGGCCAGACCGACTGTGGACTTTCCCGAGCCGGAAACGCCCATGACGATAACTACTGGCTTTTGTTTAAAGTGAACTGGTAATGCCGCCATCGACATAGAGCACGTGTCCATTAACGAAGCTTGAGGCCTTAGAACTCAGGAAGATGCAGGCACCCACCAGTTCATTAACCTCTCCCCAGCGACCAGCAGGAGTTCGGGCGCTTAGCCAGGCCGTAAACTCTTCATCAGCAACCAGCGCGGAAGTCAGTTCAGTTTTGAAATAGCCGGGAGCAAGGCCATTGATTTGCAGGCCATGCTTTGCCCAGTCTGTAGCCATGCCCTTGGTCAGATTGGCTACGGCACCTTTGGAAGCCGTGTAGGGGGCAATGGAAGGTCGTGCCAATGCGGTTTGCACCGAACAGATATTTACAATCTTTCCTGCTCCTCTTTCTATCATGTGTTTTGCTACTGCTTGACCGACGTAAAAAACAGAGTTGATATTCAACCGCATCATGAAGTCAAATCGATCAACGGGAAACTCCTCGAGCGGTGCACGAAACTGCATGCCGGCATTATTGACCAGAATATCTATGGCACCTGTTTCGCTTTCGAAACGGTCAATAGAGACCGCTACCTGCTCGGTATCAGTAACATCAAACCCCAGTTCATGTACCGTTGCGCCTTCGTCACGAAGTTTGCCAGCAGCTGCATTGAGCCGTTCTGGATCAATATCGTTTACGATAATTTCAGCACCGGCACTGGCCAGTCCACGAGCTAGTTCAAAACCTATGCCCTGGCCCGCCCCTGTTACCAGTGCCCGCTTTCCGGTCAAATCAAAAAGTTGGTTGTAGCTCATGGAGCCTCCATTGTGAAAATTGATGAAACTATCACAAAACTGTGATATGTTAGCGCTAACATAATACTTTAACTCCATGCCTAATTCAATAGGGCTTGTGCAGTACATTTTCCGAGAGGATAAGAAATGAAATCAATTGTTTGCCACGGTCCCAAAGATGTCCGTGTCGAAGAACAGCCATCCCCTGTAGCCAGCAGTAATCAGGTTTTGATCAGAGTCAGTGCAGGTGGGATTTGCGGGTCTGATCTTCATTACTATAACAATGGTGGGTTTGGTGACATACGCCTTCGTGAACCGATGATTCTGGGGCATGAAATAGCAGGACACGTTTCTGTAGTAGGAGATGAGGTGACTGGCCTTAATGTTCAAGACCTTGTGGCCATAAATCCAAGCCGCCCATGTGGTAACTGTAAATTTTGCCGGGCAGCCATGTTCAACCAGTGTCTTGATATGCGTTATTACGGCAGCGCCATGCGCTTTCCTCATGTGCAGGGTGCGTTTAGCCAGGAGTTGGTTGTGGATGCCAGCCAGTGTTTCAGGCTGAGCAGTGACACTACCCCCCAGCATGCTGCATTTGCCGAGCCACTGGCTGTGGCACTAGCTGCAATCAATAAGTTGGGGAAGTTGATTGGAAAGCGTGTTTTGGTCACCGGAACCGGCCCGATTGGTGCTTTGGTCGTTGCTGCAGCGAAAATGCACGGTGCGCTGGAGGTGGTAGCAACCGATGTCAATGATAACGCTCTTAAGCGTGCAAAGGCTGTTGGCGCGGATAAAACCATCAATGTCGCAACTGAAGCGTCAGAGCTTGAGGCTTACAGCGCTGATAAAGGCTACTTCGATGCGGTTATTGAGGCCTCGGGTAACGAAATGGCACTGCGCTCAGCACTTAATGTTTTGCAGCCGCGGGGTAGGCTGATACTTCTTGGCCTGGGTGGAGATGTGAATTTACCTCTTAACCAGTTGGTAGCAAAGGAAATCAAAATATCAGGAAATTTCAGATTTCATGAAGAATTTGCCTGGGCTGTCAAATTGATTAGTGACCGGCGTATTCCTCTGGATCCACTGTTGACCGGGGTGTTTCCGATTGATGAGGCAATAACCGCCTTTGAAACTGCCAACGATCGTCAACAATCAATGAAGGTTCAGCTCTCTTTCTAGGGTGATGAATAAGAGAAACTGAAAGCAATGCCTAGTAACCAATGACCTGGAGGAAATCCCATGCTGGATAAAGATTACAAGCTGTTTGTGGGCACTTATAGTGATCTCGACGCACTTGCCCATCAACCCTACGCACCAATCCCTGGTAAAGGCATCTATGCCATGACGCTTAACAGGGAAGGGAAGCTGATACTCAATGAAACCTATGAATCTCTTAATCCGGCGGTACTCATTCCCCACAGTGATGGCAAATCACTATACGCCATCCTGGAAACCATCCAGGATGAAGGTGATATAGTTCGGTATGAAATCAGCCCGGATGGTTTGCTGGCCTATCGTGATCAATTCAAGGCTTCCGGACGTTCTACCTGTTACCTTGCCCTGTCTCCCAATAAGGATGCGGCAATTGTTATCAATTACTGGGATGCCATCATCGATGTCTGCGAGGTGGATGCTGATGGAAAACTGGGTGCCGTTATTCAGAGTTTTAAGCAGTACTACCGCCCCGAAAGTGAGTGGCGACAAGTTAAGAACCGTGAAGATCACTGGGGTAATCGCCAGGTTGGGCCGCATGCCCATTGCGCACACTTCTGGCATGACTGGGTGTTTATTCCTGATCTCGGTGAGAATGCCATATTCCAATATCATTGGGATGAGAGTACCAGGCAATTGACACGAGAAACCTGGATCGAGTTCGAAGCTGGATCTGGACCGCGTCATATGGCTATGCATCCTGAGCTTGATATCTGTTATGTGTCGAATGAATTGTTCAATACGGTCTGTGTTGCCCGGCTTGATGCCAGTGAGCCAGGGGAGGTAAAACCGAGGTTAATCCCAATTCAGTACGAATCTACAATCGACAACCGGGACAACGTCAGTTATGTGTCTGAAATCAAGCTGTCACCCGATGCCCGATTCCTTTATGTCTCCAATCGCGGGGATAACTCTATTGCCATATTCAAGGTGCTGAAGGATGGCCGGCTGGAGCGTAGTGGACTGGTTCCGACCGGTGGTAAATTCCCGCGCCATTTTGGTATTACGCCCTGTGGAAAAGCCATAATTGTGGCTAACCAGGATTCTGGGCATATCCGGGTTTTTGACCGGGACATCGAAACGGGTGCTTTGGAAATAACAGATGAGATACAGGAAGTTCCTGCTCCTAACTATATCCGTTTTATTGGTGCCTGATACACAATCACACTGGAGTTGAAGTATGCCAAGATTTTCTGCCAACCTGGGTTTCCTGTGGACTGAGCTGAGCCTGCCTGAAGCGATACATGCTGCCAAGAAGGCAGGTTTCGAAGCGGTAGAGTGTCACTTTCCTTATGATGTGGCGTCAGCGAGTAGTGTCGCTACTGCGCTCGAGGAAACCGGACTCGAAATGCTGGGTATCAATACCCGTCTCGGCATCAATGGCCCCGACGATTTTGGTGTCATGGCGATGCCGGGACGCGAATCAGAAGCCCGTGGTTATGTGGAAGAAGCCATTGCCTATGCCGCTGAAATCAAGTGCCGGAATATTAATTGTGTACCGGGAAAGACAGGCGGTGCTGAAGAGGCAGAGGTTGTGTTTCGTGAAAACCTGGCTTTTGCCTGTAAAAAAGCAACCGAAAATGGTATCGGTATAGTCATCGAACCGGTCAATCAGCGGGATGCCCCTGGCTATCATTTCAGTCTTGTTGAAAAAGGGCTGGAAACGATACGTGCAGTCGGGGCAGAGAATCTCAAACTCATGTTCGATTGTTATCACACTCAGATTATGCAGGGTGACCTGACGAAAAGACTGGAGATGGCATTGCCATACATCGGCCATGTGCAATTTGCAGCGGTACCTGATCGTGGCGAACCGGATAGCGGGGAGGTGAATTATCCTTACCTGCTTACAGCACTGGATGACATGGGCTGGCAAGGCTTTGTCGGTGCAGAATACCGTCCCCGGGGAAAGACTGATGAAGGGTTGGGATGGATGAGTGAATACCGTTGAATCCAGAAAAAGCCTGTAAACAATGATGGGAGATCGGACAAATGACTGAAACCAATACAAAACCAGTTATCGCCTTTATCGGCATTGGGCTGATGGGTAGTAGAATGGCCACTCGATTGCTGAATGCGGGTTACACCGTAGCAATACGCAATCTAACCCTGGAAAAATGCATGCCACTGGCCAGGATCGGGGCTCGAGTGGCTGACTCTGTTGCCGATGCGGTGAAGGATGCTGATATTGTCTTGACATCACTGGCCGGTGCAGATGCCATCGAAACGGTTTATTTTGGTGATTTGGGCATTGTTCCCAATGCTCCTCAGGGCTGCCTTACGATTGATTTGAGTTCTGTTGCTCCCGATATTGCGCGCGAGAATCACCGCCGTCTAAAGGAAGCTGGTTATGAACACCTCGACGCACCGGTGACCGGGGGTGTTTCCGGGGCTGAAGCCGGAACCCTGTCGATTCTAGTCGGTGGCTCTGAAGCTAATTTACATCAGGCTCGTCCTGTATTGGAAGTGATGGGTAATCCATTTCACCTGGGAGATGAAGGGGCCGGTCAGGTATGTAAGTTGGTTAATCAAACTATTGTGCATATTTTCATCGGTGGCGTGACTGAGGGAATGATGCTGGCTGCTTCAGCCGGTATTGATGCTTTAAAGGTGCGTGAAGCTTTGCTGGGTGGTTATTGCCAAAGCAAAATCCTTGAGATCCATGGAGAAAAAATGGCTAGCCGGGATTTTGTACCAGGCGGGCCGCTGGAATATTCCGTCAAAGATCTTGAGGGATCGATGAAAGTGGCCACTGATTCAAAGTTAAAGTTGCCATTAGCGGCGTCTGTACTAGAACAGTATAGGAAAATGGTCATGAATGATCAGGGTCGGCTCGACCACAGTGCCTTGTTGCTTGAATACGAAAAAGAGAATCCATCGATACGGGTTTCGCCAGATAAACCAGATATCCTTCCCTGATGTAAATGTAGCTTTAAAAACTGGAGTGGGGAACGTATAACATAGCTGCAGTCAGGTAGTACCTCCCTTGACCAGGCTTATATCCACAATATTGATGCTCTCTGGCTGTTGTCCATCAAGGCGCTCTACAATAATCTCTGCACTACGACGACCGATTTCAAATCGGTCGATTAACACGGTGGTTAGTGATACTGGCATTAACTGACCGATTTTCAAACCACTGAAGCCACCGATGGCAAGTTCTGAGGGAACATCGATACCAGCTCCCAGGCAGTGAAAGTAACCACCGATTGCAGCGATATCGTTAGGAAAATAAACGGCATCCAGGTTCGGATAATCCGCCAGCAATGTAGCTAATCCCTCCTTACCACGCTCCATATCAACTGGCTGGTCAAATTCCACCACACCAATAATCTCAAGGTCATTTTTTTTTAGCTCTTCACTGAAACCCTGAAAACGTTTAGCTGCTGTCAAATCTCGGTTGCTCCAGCCAACATAACCGATTTGCTGATAACCTTTTTGCATGAAATGCTGTGCCATCAACACACCAGCATTGATATGATCAATTCCGACACAAGCATCAACGGGTTCCTTTGCCACCCGCATTATTTCTACTATAGGTATGCCGGCTTTTTTCAGAATTTTACGGGTAGGCTCTGTATGCGCCATACTTGATACAATCAGTCCGGATGGCCTCCATGACAACATCGAACGTATAAGCGCCTCCTCCTGGTCGGAATCATACTCGGAGATACCGATGACCGGCTTGAATCCTTTTAATTCCAGATGTTCAGTTATTCCTGCAAGTACCTCAGTAAATACCTGGTTACGAAGAGATGGAACGATGACAGCAATTAAATTCGATGATGATGTAGCTAGAGACCCTGCAATCTTGTTGGGGACAAATCCTAACTGGTCGACGATACCCAGAATCTTTTTACGTGTTTTTTCTGCAACGGGTCCCCTGTTCCTCATGACGCGGGATACCGTCATCTCACTGACATTAGCGGCAACAGCCACATCACGCAGCGTCGTCTGGGGCTTTTTTAATTCTTTATTCCCGTTGTCATTTTTTGATTTCACATGTATTCCTGTAAATAGTGTTATACAGCAGTAAGTGTGTTAATAATACATTCAAACGCCACATATTATATGTCATGTTAGCGTACAACATTTATGTCCGGGTATGAAGGTACTAAGATAAAAACCTCTAGTAGTTGAGACCGCAGCAGCTTTTTGATGGAGAAAACTACCCATGGTGGTAACGGGTTAGTTCGATGCTCCTTCAAATCTTGACGAAATTTTCACATAAAATTGACAATTCAATAACAAGCTATCAGTAAAATAATTCGAAACTATACGAGGTATATACTGATGATTAATTCAACCATGACAAAATTTATTTTCTTAAGTCTTTTCTTTACGCCGATTGTTTCCCTGCTTTCTCATACTGTTATCAATACAGCTCATGCCAGTGAGCCCTCGGCGCAACTGTGCTCCGCTGGCCAGGTGTTTAGTAAACGCAGGCTTGCGGGAGGACAAATTGATAATATCTGTGAGCAGTACGCTGGTAAAGTGATGCTGATTGTTAACACCGCCAGCAAGTGTGCATTCACCGATCAATATGAAGGACTGGAAACCCTGTATAAACGTTACCGCGACCAGGGTCTGGTTGTCCTCGGCTTCCCATCTAATGACTTTGGTGGCCAGGAGCCCGGTTCAGAAAAACAGATTCGTAACTTTTGTGTCAATACCTATGCTATTGAATTTCCCATGTATGAAAAAACAAAAGTTACCGGAAATAAAGCGGATCCGATTTACCAGGCATTGATCAAGGCAAGTGGTAGTAAACCGCGCTGGAACTTTCACAAATACCTTGTTGATCAACAAGGTCGGGTTGTTGAATCTTACAGCAGCATGACTAAACCACTGAGTGGAAAATTAACCGGTAAAATCGAAACACTTTTAAATGATAAAAGTGCCAAGCTCCATAAGATATCGATAGATAACCGCTCAAATCTGGATGCAATATTTTAATTAAAAAATCAAGCAGGCTCCGGTCAATAATGACTGACTAAAAACACAGTTTTGAGAAACATATATTCAGCAAAATAAGTATGCAAAAAATACACTATATTCTTGGATATTCTGGCCTGATACCTTTTATCGGACTTGCCATGCTGCAGATTGCCGGCTGGCCAATGGCTCAGTTTGTTCTCATCGGCTATTCGACGTTAATTATCAGCTTTCTTGCAGGCACACTGTGGGCAGCCAGCATTTATTATTCACTAAACTGGCAAGTAGCCCTGGTATCAAATTTAATCATGCTTGCCGCATGGATCATACTGCTGCTGCATGAATCAACCGCTATTCTGATCTGGGCCGCTATATTACTTGCCCTTCAACTTTTTTATGAATCCTGGAAGTTGAAGCCCCTCTACCCGGCCAGGTTGATAAAAATGCGCTACGTACTCACTTTTGGCGCTTCATGTTCAATCGTATTTGCTGCTTTGTTTTCTTAGGAGTAACGATGGTAAATCATAGCGACCTCGACAACGACAAGACCCTTAAAAGTACAAATGATAAAATTGCAGATCTTCAACTGGACAGGCAGTGACACATGACAAAACAGATTGCTATCCACTGGTTTCGGCAAGATTTGCGTCTTTCAGATAACCCGGCCCTTTATGAGGCTTCGGCTTATGACAGCGTATTACCCATCTACATACTCGATGATGATAATGCCGATGATTATGCCATGGGTGGTGCCAGCCGTTGGTGGCTGCATCAGTCACTAGCATCTCTTAATGCTTCTCTGGGTGGTCGTTTATCGATTTATTCCGGCAATCCGATGGATATTCTTGAAGATATAATCTCTCGCTTCAATGTGAAAGCCGTGTTCTGGAATCGCTGTTATGAACCCTGGCGTATGCATCGCGATGCATTGATTAAAAAACAATTAACCACCAAAGACATAGAGGCCAATAGTCTAAACGGATCATTGCTTTGGGAACCCTGGACCATCAAAAAAGGTGATGGTACGCCTTATAAAGTATTTACCCCGTTTTATCGCAAAGGATGTTTGGGCAGTGTGCCGCCACGCAAGCCACTGCCTGCACCTGAAAAGACACACTATCTGAAAGACAAACAAGGCTGTGTTGAACTGGGTACCTTGAAACTCCTGCCCGATATTCACTGGGACAGCGAACTGGAGCCACACTGGCAAGTGGGAGAAGCAGGCGCTTATGATCGTTTTCAGCAATTTCTCGACGAGGGACTGTTTCACTATAAAGACGGACGAAATTTTCCTTCCAGACAGCATGTTTCGCGCATATCACCCTACCTTCATTTCGGTGAAATTTCTGCAAATCAACTTTGGTATGAAGTTAAGGGTATCGGTGATGATCAGCATATTGAGCATTTCTGTAGTGAGCTCGGATGGCGTGAATTTTCTTACAGCCAGCTTTACCACAACCCTGATCTTCCCACAAAAAATTTACAGCCTAAGTTCGATGCATTTCCATGGCAGCAAGACAGCGACCTGTTAAGGGCCTGGCAAACAGGGCAAACTGGTGTGCCCATGGTCGATGCCGGTATGCGCGAACTTTGGCAAACCGGTTATATGCATAATCGTGTACGCATGATTGTAGGCTCTTTTCTGGTTAAAAACCTGCGCTTGCATTGGCATCATGGAGAGCGCTGGTTTTGGGATACATTGATTGATGCTGATCTGGCGAATAATAGCGCCAGTTGGCAATGGATTGCAGGTTGTGGTGCTGATGCAGCCCCATACTTTCGAATATTCAACCCGGTTACACAAGGTCAAAAGTTTGATCCTGAAGGGGATTACATACGCAAATATATCCCCGAAATTGCATCGCTACCCAATAAAAACCTATTCAGCCCATGGGAAGCGCCGGAGCCTTTACTCAATGAAAATGGAATCAGGCTGGGGTCCACTTACCCCAAACCAATCGTTGATTTGAAGCAATCCCGTAACGCAGCTCTCGAAGCATTCAAGTCTCTCAAGCAAAACCAGTCATGAGTAACCTGCGGCTTATCCTTGGAGACCAGTTGTCAGTCTCAATGTCCAGCATGGAAGGTTATGATATACAGCAAGATATTATCCTCATGTGTGAAGTATGGGATGAAGCCGTGTATGTTAAACATCATAAAAAGAAGATAGCTTTTTTATTTTCCGCCATGCGTCATTTTGCACAAGAGTTAAAACAATCTGGCTATAGAGTTGAATATACAAAACTCGACGATAACAACAATACGGGATCTTTTCGTGGTGAAGTATCCCGGGCATTAAAGCGCCACAACATTAAGAAAATAATCGTAACGCATCCGGGAGAACACCGGATACTGACTGAAATCACGCATTGGGAAGATGATTTTGATACTCAAGTTGAGATTAGACCCGATAACCGTTTTCTATGCACTGTGGAAAGTTTCGCTGCCTGGGCGAAAGATCGAAAGCAGTTGCGGATGGAATATTTTTACCGCGAAATGCGAAAAAAATATGACCTGTTAATGGAAGGGGGCAAGCCCATTGGCGGTCAATGGAATTATGATGCAGACAACAGAAAATCACCCAAAGCAGGATTAAATATTCCCCCTCCTTACACAAACGATACAGATCATATTACCAATGGGGTTTTAGAACTTGTTGAACAGCGTTTTGATGAGCACTTTGGCTCTCTGGAGCCTTTTTATTTTGCTGTCACAAGGCACCAGGCATTACAAGTTTTGAACCTTTTTATTGACCAGCGTCTCGAGTTTTTTGGGGATTATCAGGATGCGATGATTGAGGGAGAGCCATGGATGTATCATTCTCACCTCAGTTTTTATCTTAATTGCGGTCTGTTGTTACCCCTTGAATGCGTAGAATTAGCACAACATGCATACCGTGAAGGCAAAGCACCGCTAAATGCAGTGGAAGGGTTCATCCGCCAGATTATCGGCTGGCGCGAGTATGTACGCGGAATATACTGGCTCAACATGCCGGACTACGCTGACGTGAATTTCTTTAACGCAAACCGTGCGCTTCCTGATTTTTACTGGCATGCGAATACCCGTATGAACTGCCTGCATCAATGCGTACTGGAAACAGAAAAAAATGCCTACGCACATCATATACAACGCTTAATGGTATTGGGTAATTTTGCCTTGCTGGCTGGTATTGAACCTAAACAAGTCAATGAATGGTTCCTGACTGTTTATGCTGACGCATACGAATGGGTTGAGATGCCTAATGTATCCGGTATGATCTTATTCGCCGATGGTGGCTACCTCGCCAGCAAGCCTTATGCAGCAGGCGGTAGCTACATCAATAAAATGTCGAATTACTGCAAAAAATGTCATTACCGTGTTTCCAGGAAAAATGGCGAGAATGCCTGTCCCTTTAATTATCTCTACTGGGATTTTTTGATTCGCAATCGGGATTATTTAAATTCCAATCACAGGCTCGGTATGATGTATAAAACCTATGATCGCATGGATAAGGAAAAACAAAATGCCATTCATGAAGATAGCATCAGATTTTTTAGTCACATGGAAAATGGAACAATCGTATAACTTTGAAGATGCTGGCCATATCTTAGAACACACCTGTAGTTGTTAACCTGCACCTTCATTTTTCCACTTAATAGCTATTTTCAATATTTTAAACCATTGGGAGCGAATAATTTATTTTTGCGGCTATGTCTTTGATAACATATATTTCTTAGAGTTTTTCATGGTGTTTGCTCACGAAACAGACAATATTCAAAGTTCTTTAAAATATTATGTCTTAATACCTAAAATTGATTAAGTGACCATTTTATGGGGTGCTATACTGCATTTCCTGAAATTGGGCTGACGCTAGAGAAGAACTAATTAAAGAGAGTATGCGCATGAAAATAACGATGTATGAGAAAATTTGGAATGATCATTTGGTGCACCAGCCTGAAGGTCAGGCACCGATGCTGTATATAGACCGCCATTTGCTTCATGAAGTGACCAGCCCCCAGGCATTTGAAGGTCTTAGAAATGCAAAGCGGCCTGTACGCCGCACGGCGGCAAACCTGGCCACTCTGGATCATTGTGTTCCCACCATAAATCGTGACCAGCCTATTAAAGATCCTGTTGCGCGCAAACAGGTCGAGACGATGATGAAAAATTGCGCCGATAACAGCATTAGATTATACGACATGGATAGCCCGAACAACGGCATCATACATATTGTCGTACCCGAACATGGTTTTATTCACCCGGGAATGACGGTGGTTTGTGGTGATAGTCATACAGCCACTCATGGTGCTTTTGGAGCATTGGCCTTTGGTATTGGCACTTCAGAAGTCGAACATGTATTGTCAAGCCAGACCCTGCGTCAGAAAAAATCTAAAACTATGCGTGTCAATGTGGTGGGAACATTATCTGAATACTGTACCGCTAAAGATATTGCCCTTTCTATCATCGGGCACATCGGCACGGCTGGTGGTACGGGATTTGTTATTGAATATGCAGGTGATGCAATTAGTAAATTATCCATGGAAGGTCGAATGACTTTATGTAACCTGGCAATCGAAAGTGGTGCCAGAGCAGGCCTGGTTGCTCCGGATGAAAAGACATTTGAGTTTCTGCAGGGGCGTGAGTTTGCACCGCAGGGTGAAGATTGGGATCAGGCGGTGGCTTACTGGAAAAGCATTGTTAGTGATGAAGGTGCTGAATACGACACTGAGATTACCGTTCAAGCAGATGATATTGCTCCGCAGGTAACCTGGGGAACTTCTCCAGAGCAGGTTATAGGGGTCGACAGAAAGGTACCTGACCCTCAGCAGTTTGATGACGATGAAAAGCAAAAAGCCTGTGCGGGTGCTCTGGATTATATGGGCCTGCAGGCCAATACCAGTATTACCGATATCTCTATTGATTATGTATTTGTGGGTTCCTGTACCAATGGTCGTATTGAAGACCTGCGTGCAGCTGCGAAAGTGGCCGAAGGTACAAGTGTAGCAGATGGCGTGACAGCAATTGTTGTGCCCGGGTCCTACTGGGTTAAAAAACAGGCAGAAGAAGAGGGTTTGAATGAAATATTTCTGGCATCCGGGTGGCAATGGCGTGAGCCGGGTTGTTCGATGTGCCTGGCTATGAACGGGGATGAGTTAAAACCCGGTCAACGATGTGCTTCTACTTCAAACCGGAATTTTGAAGGTCGTCAGGGTAAAGGTGGTCGAACCCACCTGGTATCTCCAGCGATGGCAGCGGCAGCGGCGGCAGCTGGAAAGTTTGTGGACGTCCGAAAGCTTTAAAAACGCAGACTATAACCGAGACTACATACAGAATTCAGAGAGATTAAATATGAACCCTTACACAAATCACACCAGCGTTGCCGCGTTAATGGATCGCAGTAACGTCGATACCGATCAGATTATACCCAAACAATTTCTTAAAAAGGTTGAGCGCTCAGGATTTGGTGTTCACCTGTTTCACGATTGGCGCTTTAATGCAGATGGTAGTGATAATGCAGAATTTGAATTGAATAAAGATGTGTTTAAAAATGCCAAAATTCTGGTTACTGGCGATAACTTCGGTTGTGGCTCCTCACGCGAACATGCTCCATGGGCTATCGAAGATTACGGTTTTAATACCATCATTTCGACCAGTTATGCTGATATTTTTTATAATAACTGTTTCAAAAATGGCATTTTACCGATTGTAGTGTCACGCAAGGAACTGGATAACTTGATGCAGGAAATCCACAGTAATGAAGGCACCAGCTTCAGCATCGATTTACCCGAGCAAACCATTACTACTGGTTCAGGAAATATTATTAAGTTTGATATCGATGAATTCCGCAAACAGAATCTGTTATTAGGCCTGGATGATATTGGCATGACTTTGCAAAATGTCGATAAAATTGATGAGTATGAAGCCCGGCAGCAACAAACTCATCCATGGTTATGGAAATAACCAGTTCTGTTAAACATAACTGGATTAATCGTTGAGCAAAAACCTGATGACTCAAACATCTCAAAATATTGAATTGATGGATACTACCCTGCGTGATGGTGAACAAACGCAAGGTGTCTCTTTTACACCGGGTGAAAAGGTCAATATAGGTAAAGCTTTATTGCAAAAGCTGAGAGTCGATCGTATTGAAGTCGCCTCGGCCAGCGTATCTGACGGTGAAAAAGAGGCGGTGACAACACTCAATGCCTGGGCAGCTGATGAAGGTTACCTGGAGCGTATCGAGGTGCTTGGATTTGTCGATAACAAACGCAGTGTTGACTGGATTCTTGAAACGGGTGGGCGAACTTTGAACCTGTTGACCAAGGGCAGTGAAAACCATTGTCGCAATCAATTGAGGCAGGAGTTGGCCGTACATGCCGGTAATATCCAACAGACCATTAGTTATGCTCAAAGCAAAGGGCTTACCGTCAATATGTACCTGGAAGACTGGTCAAATGGATATAAGGATAATCCTGATTATGTTTATGGCTTGATGGACGAAATAAAAGGTTGTGGAGTAAAGCGTTTTTTGTTGCCCGATACTCTTGGAGTCATGTCTCCGGCTGAAGTCACTGCTGCCATTGGTGATATGGTGGAAAAATTTCCCGGGCAGCAATTTGACTTTCATCCACATAATGATTATGGCCTGGCAACGGCAAATGCGATGGCTGCGGTGATGGCAGGCGCTGGTGCTATTCACTGTACGCTGAACTGTTTAGGTGAGCGTGCCGGTAATGCCTCACTGGCTGAGGTGGCGGTAGTACTGAAAGATAAAATGGGTATGAAATTATCGATTAATGAACACCATATATTTGAATTGAGTAATATGGTTGAACGTTTTTCGGGTAAGCGGATTTGTGACAATACGCCGATTGTTGGCAGTAATGTATTTACTCAGACCGCTGGCATTCATGCCGATGGTGATAACAAGGGTGGTTTATACGAAAGTCATTTGAGTCCAGAAAGATTTGGGCGTAAACGCATTTATGCACTGGGAAAAATGAGTGGTAAAGCATCATTACTGAAAAACCTTGACAGGCTAGATTTAAGCCTGTCACCTGAGAACCAGGCAAAAGTATTAAAAAGAATTGTAAAACTGGGGGACTCCAAACAAAATATTACACCCGATGATTTACCTTTCATCATTGCCGATGTCATGGAGAGCAGCGATTTTCATCACATAAAATTGATCAATTGTTCGATTACCAGTGGCCTTAACCTGGAGTCAACAGTGAGCATTGCGGTAGAACTGGAGGGTAAAATTCATAAGTCTACTGGCTCAGGCAATGGTGGCTTTGATGCTTTTATGAATGCGATTACCAAGGTCTTTAAGCCTGATTTCTATGTTTTGCCCAAGCTGGAAGACTTTGAGATACGCATTCCACGTGGTGGTAATACCAATGCATTAACCGAGTGTATTATTACCTGGAAGACTGCACATAAGACCATAAAAACACGAGGTGTTCATGCGAACCAGGTTTTTGCTGCCATCATGGCAACAACTCGTGTAATCAACCTTCAATTACACGAGCTGTCATTAGCTGCTGATTAACTGTTAGAGTTTGTTCAGTTCATCAACAACCAGGTCACCAAATGCATCGGTATTAATCATCTTAACGCCGCTGCCAGGTTTTGACAGATCTGGAGTAGAGTAACCCTGCGCATATACACTCTGGATCGCTTTCCAGATATTTTTAGACTCTTCTAACATGCCAAAACTGTGTTCGAGCATCATTGCCACTGAACCGATCATGGAGTAAGGATTGGCAATGTTTTTACCCGCGATATCAGGAGCAGAACCATGCGAAGGTTCATAATAGGCTTTATTATCACCCAGGCAGGCAGAAGGCATTAGCCCCAACGAGCCTAATATTCCGCCACCCTGGTCGCTCAGAATATCACCAAACATATTTTCCATTACCATCACGTCAAACTGTCCGGGGTCGAGGCATAATAGCGTTGCTGCGGAATCGACCAGTTGCTGCTTAACTTCGACTTCAGGGTACAGGGGAGCAATTTCAGCGACAATTTCATTCCACAGCACGCTAGATTTCAATACGTTGCTTTTGTGAATATTGTGCAGAACTTTTTTACGCTGCATCGCCTGTTTGAAAGCAAAATGAATGATCTGTGAAATCTGTTTTTCATCATATTCAAGCGTTTCGCGGACATAACGTAAGCCATCGTCATTGACTCCGACTTCTTTGTCACCAAAATACAAACCACCCACCAGTTCACGGATGATCAGTATATCGATCCCGTTACCGACAATTTCAGCTTTTAGGGGTGAAAAATGGGAAAGACTTTTGGGTAATGAAACCGGGCGTAGATTCGCATAGGTATCGAGGTGTTTACGCAAGGGTAGAATGGCACCACGTTCTGGTTGCATATCGACCGGAATTTTCTGTGTTTCTTCATAGCTAAGACCTACCGGGCCTTTTAAAACGGCATCAGCTTCATCACAGATTTTTCTGGTTTCATCAGGGAAAGCGTTTCCGACCTTGAAATAGGCACTGGCTCCAAAATCTGCGTGCACCAGGTCAAACTCAATATTATCATTTCGTGCTTCCACGGCTTTTAGTACTTTAACCGCTTCCCTCATACATTCAGGGCCGATAGCATCGCCATCAAGTAACGCAATTTTATATTTTTTCATAGTTAATCGTTTCAAATTCAAGGTGGATATTAATACGCGATGATTGAGTTTTCACCGACGTAGTCTGTTGCTGGTATGACACTGAAGGATACTCCAAAGCCTGGAAAACCCTGATTCAATGACTTTACCTTCGGGTAGTGTTATGTCCACAGATTTTACAGCATGCCCTTGAATCTAACTAATTATTCTTAATGAGTTCAGCATATATTATTTGTATCTACTTTTAACGCTCTACTACGTTTTCCCGGTTCAACACTAAGGATACCTTTTTATTCTCGCAAGGCATGTGATAAAAATAGTAAAGTTGAGTTTCTTTAATTTATAATTGCGTGAATTAAAGTTTGTTTGAGCAATGACATAATCTGAGGTATAAAAATTAAGTGTTAAAAATAGTAATCGTAGTAGTGGCCATAATTTTACTTGGCCTGTTTTTGTGGAACTCTTCTAATTCAAAAAAAGCCGCGGCGGTAAACCTGTCAAAAGGTGCAGACTTCCTCGCATCTAATGGTCAGCGGCAAGGCGTTAAAACAACGGCTTCCGGGTTGCAGTATCAGGTTCTTCAGCAGGGTAGCGGAACACAGCATCCATCGGCTTCCGATCGGGTTAAGGTGCATTATCATGGCACCTTAATTGACGGTACGGTATTCGATAGTTCGGTCGAACGGGGAGAGTCTATCTCTTTTGGTTTGAGTCAGGTCATTAAGGGCTGGACCGAAGGATTGCAGTTGATGGTTGTGGGAGAGAAAACTCGCCTTTTCATACCGGCTAATCTGGGCTATGGAAATAGCAGTGCAGGAAAAATTGAACCAGGCTCTACGCTGATTTTTGATGTGGAATTGCTGGGAATTAATGAGTAATCGGTATTAATGGTGCTGGTTTATTGGCCCGGAAGTAACGCGGTGTCGGGGTCTATAGCGCTCATTCAGGTGATTTACATGACAGGATGCTCACCAGGGTGTCCGGCTTAATTGCAACAAAACGTTGCCCTTTTAGCGGCTGAAATCCATAATAGCACCCTTTTATTTACCGAGTATTGAAACCTGTTCACCCATTTTATTTAATATTTTGATCAGGATGTAAACGGCGTAAAGCCACTTTACTAAAAATTATACTCTTCAATTTTACCAGTAAAATGAAAGTACAAGTCAGCGAAGTCATCGTAAAGTTTTTACAGGGTCTGGGTGTCGACACAATTTTTGGTATGCCCGGTGCACATATCCTGCCAGTTTATGACGGGTTGTACGATTCAACCATTCAAACGGTGCTGGTCAAACATGAGCAGGGTGCCGCCTTCATGGCTGGTGGTTATTCCCGTGTAACCGGTAAAATTGGAGCTTGTATCTCCACGGCAGGTCCCGGGGCAACTAACCTGATTACCGGTATCGCCAATGCTTACGCAGACAGGCAACCGGTTATCGCCATCACCGGTGAAGCACCCACGCATATCTTTGGCAAAGGTGGCCTGCAGGAAAGTTCAGGTGAAGGTGGAAGTGTCGATCAAACGGCTTTGTTTTCGGGTGTTACCCGTTATCATAAATTAATTGAACGCACGGATTACCTCGCAAATGTACTTAACCAGGCGGCTAAACAGTTGCTGGCTGCTATTCCGGGTCCCGTTGTTTTAAGTATTCCCTATAATGTTCAGAATGAACTGGTGGATGACTCTATTCTTGGGCAGATCAGTAACCTTTCTCACGCGCACAAAGTGCCCATTTCCCAGGTTCTGGTGAATCGCAGTGTAGAGTTGATTAGAGAAGCTAAACGACCTGTCATTGTGGCAGGGTCTGGTTGTGTTCAGGCTGATGAGCAAAACATTCTTACCCGTTTTTGTGAATGCCTTAATGTTCCGGTAACTACGAGCCTGAAGGGTAAAGGCGCCATTGATGAAAGCTCTGCGTTATCACTGGGTAGTCTGGGAGTCACTTCCGGTGGTTATGCAATGCAATATATCATCGATGAAGCTGACCTGGTTATCCTGCTCGGTGCCGGGTTTAATGAGAGAACCAGTTATGTGTGGAATGAAAACCTGCTGAAAGACAAGACGGTTATTCAGGTCGATCAAAATCCACAGCAACTCGAAAAAGTTTTCAAGGCTACTTTAGCTATTCAATCTGATATCAGTGTTTTCCTGCAATTGTTGTATGACACTTGCCAGAGTAACGGCCTGCAAAAGAAGCAGGTCATAGATGTTCAACAGTTTAAGAGTTCCATTGAGGCCAATGCCGTAGCGCAGGGGCAGTCAATTTTTAACCAGCAGTTTGATCTGGTAAAAAAATTCTATTCGTTGCTGGAACATAAATTTACCGAAGGCATTGTTATCTTTGATGACAATATTATTTTTGCGCAAAATTTTTACCGGGTTTCATTGCAGGATCTATTTTTCCCGAATACCGGAGTATCCTCTTTAGGTCATGCAATACCCGCCGCTATTGGTGCCGGATTTAAAGCCGACAAACCGGTCTTTGCCATAATAGGTGATGGTGGCTTTCAAATGTGTGCAATGGAAATCATGACGGCGGTCAACTATGACATCTCATTGAATATTATTTTATTTAATAATCAAACCATGGGGCTGATTAGAAAAAACCAGCATCAGCAATACGATCAACGTTTTCTTGATTGTGACTTTACTAATCCTGATTATTCTCTGCTGGCAAAATCATTTGGTATTTCGCATGTGAAAATTGAAACTGAAGAAGAATGTTTAAAAGCATTTGATCAAGTAAATTTTAATCAGGGTATCAACCTGATTGAGATTTTAATCGATAAAGATGCCTACCCGAATTACAGTTCTCGCCGTTAACTATGAGCAACCTAAATATTCCTGTATTGCACAGTTTTCTACAGCAATATCAGCCTGGTATTCCACAAGTTTCTGAATTATCGACGTTATTAAATTCTTTGTCTGAGCAGGCAAATGATACTCAACAGCAAAGTATTGTTGATCTCTACCACCGTGTTTATCCTCTGCTGGAAAATGAGTTATGGAATGCTGATGATGAGTTTGATTCGACGCTGGAAATGTATCAGGCACTTTTTCGTGAACAGGAATTTTTAATTGCTGAAATGGGGGTGGATTCTCGTAAAAATTTTATGTTGAGTATTCCCACTGCCGATAGACCCGAACATCTTCGTAGCTGTCTGGAGAGTATATATCAGCTTTGCCTGCTTTATAAATATGGTGGAAAGTCTGATGGCTATTTCAATAAAGTAAAAGTGATTATTGCCGAAGACAGTAAGGAACAGGTGAATATAGATAAGCATATTGCACTGGCAAAAGAATATTCTGAAAAAGGGTTACAAGTCATTCATTTTGGTCAGCAGGAACAGTATGACCTGTTGCAGGAAATTGCTGTAGAGCAACGACAATTATTGAGTTCAATATTAACCAGTCAACCCAGGGAAAAATTTTACCTGAAAGGTCAGGCTGCCAATCGCAACCTGAGTTATCTAAAGTTTTTACAACTCACAGAAAACAAACAGGACACGTTGTATTACCTGGTTGATAGCGATCAATCTTTTATGGTGAACAGGCAGGTGAAATCCGCTGAGCAGAGTGTCGCTGCAATTAATTATTTTTATTATATAAATCGCATATTTTCCGCAACTGATACCACCATGTTAACGGGCAAACTGGTGGGAGACCCGCCAGTATCTCCTTCGGTGATGGCGGCCAATTTTTTGCAGGATGTGACAGCCTTTTTGCAACAGCTGTCTGAATTGAAACCTTCAGATACCTGTGCTTTTCATCGAGCTGACGCGGTAACGGATGATGCGGTCTATCATGATATGGCTAAATTATTTGGCTTTGAAAATAAAGCAGACTCTTTCGAATACCCTTGTCTGCTAAATGGTGAGCATGATAATTTATCCTGCCTTGAAGGGTTTTCAGAAAGGGTAAACGCGTTCTTTTTTGGACAGCACCTGACCCGCAAAACTCAATTTAGTTATAACGCAAAGTTTACTGATCTATCTCCAGCCAGAACAATTTATCCCGGTAACTACATCGTTAACTATGATGGTTTAAAATACATTATTCCTTTTGGTGATTTACGCCTGAGAATGTCAGGACCGACAGCCGGGCGTTTGATACAGGCTGAAATAAAACAGCGTTTTGCTTCGGTGAATATGCCGATGTTGCACACCCGTACTCTACAGGATGATTTCACCAATGACTTCAGGCCGGGAGTCGAGAAGCAGGCTGAAACCATAAACCTGACGGATGAGTTTGAACGACAGTTCTTTGGTGACTTGATGTTGTTCACGGTGGTTGAGTTATCTAAACAGGGTGATATTGGAACTGAGTTCGATAGTCATTCAGTTAACCAGGCCATCAATAAAATTGAGCTTGAATTACTGGAAATGTATCAATCCAAACATGCACTAATCAAACGCAGAAATAACGATTTGAAAACATTGCTTGAGGATAATTCAGCCTGGTGGTTTTCCATGACAGAGGCTAAATCAGCGCTACAGAAAATTCAGAAATTTATCAGCAATATAGAATTGAATTTTGGTGAACAGTCTGTCGGCTATTGTCAGATTATTTCAAAATCACATCGTGAGCAACGCAAGATTCAAATTATCAATGCACTGTTGAATTACCGAAAAGAAAGAAATGCCTGGGACCTGTTGTTTCCTGAATAAACTAACAGTCTAAAAAAATGCACCACGAAGGCACAAAGAGCACGAAGAATTTAGTTAAGTAATTTTCTATCGATTGAATTTTCTAGCATTATTTTTCTAAAATCCAGATAAGCGAATTCTGCTCTTTCAATAAGTTCGTTGGGAATTTCAATGTTTGAATAATTAGTCGTAGAAGATAGAATTTTTCCATTTTTAATCGTACTTGATGAATCACCCGCCCGGCTTTTTCCAGTTTGAGAAAAGAGCTGGTATTGATCGCTTAACGGTGACTGTAAATGAAGCCAGTGTGTCAGGGAAGTAAGAATTTCTATCGTATTTGTCTGAATTAATTCAGCATCAAAATAATAATATTGTTTAGAGTTTTGTAAACTGAACTCACTTAGTTTCTGTAACCGCTGAATATAATAGTTTACCGCTTGCGCAGGTTCAGAGTAACGGTGCCATTCATCTTTTTGCCTGAACAGGTTGACAATACTTTTGATGGTTTTCTGGGGTGACCGGAGTGCGATGAGTATTTTAGGTTGTTGTAAATTCAGTTTCTGTAAGTCGAGGTCATAAGCATTATGCAGTAGCTTGTCAAATAAAAAGTGGCTGCCTGCTTTGAGTGATTCGTTCTGACAGTATGACTTTTGCTGGAGGCTTAAGTCGCTGTTGTTTTGGTAGCTAATATGCATTTCATAATAGCCGTTGATTTCTGGATGGGAACCGAGAATATGCCCGATTAAACTGCTAAAGGCACGCATGTGGCTTAACAGGTAAATCCTTGATGGATGATTGCCCATGTGTTGAATTATGTGGGCTTACATAGGCGTAAATTCAGGAATATGCCCCACCTTAATGACCAGGTTGAAATGTTTTTTGTGTTCGAATAATCCACCGACATCGATACCATCCGGGTGTTCAATAATTTGAATAATGCTGTTATACGAAAAGTGATGGGTATAGCCTTTATTTTCATCTATTACAGAAAAATAAAAATCACTGACTGATGTTAAAGTGGCTGAGTCTATTCTGAGTGGCCGCTCGATATTAATGCCGACTTCACGGTTGATGAATTTTTCTAATAAGTCTTTCATTAGTCTTCCCAGTTAAAATTATCAGAGGCTCATTAGAGTGTAATCGCTTTTAGTTCAGCTTTCAAAATTTAGAAGCCCGGCTGTTTTCGGAGAGCAGGCTTTTTTCCAGGTTAAAAATATAGTTTGAGTAGGTTTCCCTGTGCGCTGTGTTTCGGCTTTCGAGGTAATGAATAACAGTTTTCAATACGGCTATGGTTTTGTCATCAATCAGAGGATCCTCACCAAAATAATGATCACTATTTACCGAGATTAGGGTTGAGCTATTAGGAGCGATGACATCGGGGAGCAGGGTTAACCCATCATTAGGTCCTTCACTTTTTATCAGAGGGTATTTACTGTTGGATAAGTGACTTAAATTGCCGCTGAGCGAAAGGCCCAGGTAGTTGAAAATTAACAGATCCGGGTCGAGTTTTAATCGTTTAAAACGCTCTCGACTTGTTTTAACCGACATACTGAGAATATCCTCATGTTCCCAGCCTTTGTACCAAAGCAGCATGTTCATCAAGCCTTTTTGTGGCCAAAGCTCGAAATAATCAACCAGTGGACTTCCCTGTAATATTCCACCCAGGTTGATCCAGGCGACTACTGAAGAAAGCTGGTCATGAGGTAGTAGTTCACCGAGAGTAAGATGTATTGCGGGACCGGCTGCACTGGCACCGACAATGATTAATTTTTTATCGTATTGACTGTATTTTAAAATGGCTTCAGATAAAACGTCTGCACTGGCTTTTACTGAACCATTGGAAGGCGTCATAATCAGGTGGTTTTCTATACCCAGATCTGAAATTAGTTGACGTGGTAGTGCCAGATCGGAACCGGTAAGAGTGCCGTTATCAACATAGTTCCAGCCCGGAACAAATAATACGCGGTATGAATTAAAATGGGCCAGAGTTGAATAAAGATGGCTTTTATCAGTGGTTAAATAGTCATAGAATTTTTGTTGTGCCAGCTGATTTTTCTTTTGCAGCATCAACTGGTCTAAAAAAAACAGAGAAGCAAAATCGACTGAAAACTCGGCTGAAATTTTCTTTAAATCATTGCGTGTCGGTAAAACTTCTCCCTGGATGGTGTAGACATGATCTATTTGATAGTCATATTCAGGTTTTAGTCTCTTGCCCTGAAGGTAGGTGTCCAGATAGTACCGGGCAATCTCTGAATCTACCGTGGTGTCGATGGCTTCACCCAGTAACTCACTCTGTACCGGGTATTTAGCTAAAGAACTGCAACCGCTACTGCCTAATAAAAGCAGTAGCAGGAAACAGCAGCTGAGTAGTCTACTGATCAAGTTTTCCTTACTTGATCCGCATGCCGGGTGTCGCTCCATCATCCGGGTTTAGTATATGAATATCTTTCCCGCCCGGTCCAGCCGCCAGCACCATGCCTTCAGAGACCCCGAATCGCATTTTTCGTGGAGCCAGGTTAGCCACCATAACGGTCAGTTTTCCTTCCAGTTGTTCCGGTTTATAGGCTGATTTTATGCCGGCGAAAACATTGCGTTGCTCGATGCCTATATCCAGCGTTAACTGCAATAGTTTGTCTGCTTTTTCAACCGCTTCGGCTTTTACAATTTTGGCGACACGTAGATCCAGTTTGGCAAAATCTTCAAAGCTGATTTCATCGGCTATGGGGTCAATATTTGAATCAGTGACCTGTGGTGCCAGCTGGGCTTCGGTTGCCTGCGCTTCTTTACTGGCTTTAATGATGGCGTCGATCCTGTCTTTCTCGATGCGAGTCATCAGCGGCTTGAATTTATTGATGCTGTGTCCGGTCAGGTTGTTGCTAAGGTCTGACCACTGTAAGTCATCAACATTCAGAAAAGCCTCTGCCTGTTTAGCCAGGTTAGGTAACACGGGTTTTAACATGATAATTAACTGGCGAAAGCAGTTGATGCCGATGCTACAGGTGTCCTGTACATTCTGTTGCTGGCTTGCATCCTTGATGCGAACCCAGGGTTCCTGCTCATCGATATATTGATTCGCCAGGTCGGCCAGTGCCATGATTTCACGCATCGCTTTACTAAATTCACGGCCTTCGTAATCGTTGGCGATGGATTCGGCAGCCGCTAAAAACTTCTGATTCAAACTGTCGTCACTGATTGTGTCACTCAGCTTTGCATCGAACTTTTTGACAATGAAACCCGCACAGCGACTGGCAATGTTGACCACTTTCCCAACCAGGTCGGAATTAACGCGAGCCATGAAGTCCTCAAGATTGAGGTCGATATCCTCTATGCCGGAGTTCAGTTTAGCTGCGAAGTAATAACGCAGGTATTCCGGATTTAAATGATCCAGGTAAGTTCTTGCTTTGATATTGGTGCCGCGTGACTTGGACATTTTCTGCCCGTCCACGGTCAGGAATCCATGACAGTAAACGGCTGTCGGTTTACGAAAACCTGCGCCATGCAGCATGGCCGGGAAGAACAGGGTATGGAAACGGGCGATGTCTTTGCCGATGAAATGATATAATTCGGCCTTGCTGTCGGCTGACCAGTAATCATCGAAGTCATGCCCGGTTTTGTCGCACCAGTTTTTAAAGCTGGCGAGATAACCAATCGGGGCATCCATCCACACGTAAAAATACTTGCCGGGTGCATCGGGAATTTCAAAACCCCAGTAAGGTGCGTTGCGAGAGATATCCCAGTCACGCAGACCTTCTTCCAGCCATTCGTCCATCTTGTTGGCAATTTCTTTTTGAATGTGACCTGCACGCGTCCATTCTTTTAGCATCTCGGAGTAATCACCGAGTTTGAAGAAGTATTGCTTAGAATCTTTTAGAACTGGTGTTTCACCAGTTACGACTGATTTAGGGTTTTTTAATTCGGTCGGGTCATAGGTTGCACCGCAAACCTCGCAGTTATCGCCGTATTGATCGGCAGCACCACAGTTCGGGCATTCACCTTTGATAAAACGATCCGGTAAAAACATTTCGGCTTTCGGGTCGTAGGATTGAGAAATAGTTCGAGTTGCAATATGCCCGGCTTCTTTAATCTGATTGTAAATATAGGTCGCAAAATATTTGTTTTCTTCAGAATGTGTACTGTGAAAGTTATCAAAGTTTACCTGGAAGTCAGCGAAATCAGCTTGATGTTCAACCTTTACCCGATCAATCAGCTCTTGCGGTGTTATACCTTCTTTCTGGGCACTCAACATGATCGGAGTTCCATGCGCATCATCGGCACAAACGTAAATGCATTCGTGCCCTTGTAATTTCTGGAAGCGCACCCATATGTCGGTTTGTGTATATTCCACCATATGGCCTATATGAATGGGGCCATTTGCATAGGGAAGTGCGCTGGTTACAACAATTTTGCGTTTTTGGGAACTCATGAAATTTACAGTTAGAGTGAATAAATACGCTATTTTATGTGCTGTTTCAGCATCTGTATAGGGTCAGTTGACGTTAGGCATTAAATAACCGAGTAAAACCTTCGGAAATTAATGGTTAAATATTAGCGGTGACTAATGTAGAATACTGCGCTCAAAATAAATCCATAAATAAGGTATTTTTATGTCTATTACAAAAGAACAAGTCGAAGCTGCGATAGGTGGCATTATTGATGTCAATACCGAGAGAGATCTGAAAGTAACCCGGTCTATCAAGTCGATTGAAATTGTGGGTGGCAAGGTCAGCATCACTATTGTTCTGGGATATCCGGCTGCGGGGTATTTTGACACATTAAAAGGTCTGGTTTCCGAAAATGTTTCTGCACTTGACGGTGTTGACTCTGTAGACGTTAAAGTATCCAGCAAGATTGTATCGCACGCGGTACAGCAGAATTTGAAACCCCAGGAAGGCATTAAGAATATTATTGCTGTTGCGTCCGGTAAAGGCGGCGTTGGTAAATCAACCACTGCTGTTAATCTGGGGTTGGCATTGCAGGCAGAAGGCGCGACGGTTGCTATTCTGGATGCGGATATCTATGGACCAAGCATGCCTCGTATGCTCGGTTGTACCGGTCAGCCTGAATCTATTGACGGCAAGAGCCTTGAGCCCAAGATAGGGCACGGTATTCAATCCATGTCGATCGGTTACCTGGTTGAAGAAGATACCCCGATGATCTGGCGTGGTCCGATGGTAACACAGGCTCTGGAACAGTTACTGAATGATACTAACTGGACTGATGTTGATTACATGGTTATCGATTTACCACCGGGAACCGGTGATACCCAGTTAACACTGGCACAGAAAATTCCAGTCAGTGGCGCGGTTATTGTGACAACCCCTCAGGACATTGCGTTGCTGGATGCCCGTAAAGGCCTGAAGATGTTCGAAAAAGTAGAAGTGCCTGTTCTGGGTATCGTTGAAAACATGTCTATCCATATTTGTAGTGAATGTGACCATGCAGAGCATATCTTCGGAGAAGGTGGTGGACAAAAAATGGCTGAAGAGTATGGCGTTGATTTCCTCGGTGCTTTACCGCTGGATATCAAAATTCGTGAACATGCCGACAGCGGTAACCCGACGGTAGCTTCTATGCCAGATAGCAAAGTCAGTGAAATCTATCGTGAAATCGCTCGTAAGACAGCTGCCAAACTGGCGACAAAAGCGAAAGATCATTCTGCTGCATTTCCAAGTATCGTGATCCAGAATAACTGATCAAACTTTAGTTTTTCAAGATATTGAGAAGCCCGCTATATGCGGGCTTTTTTTATGTTGAGCTATATCTTTTTTAACGCTTCGTCAGTTTTAGCTCAATGCGCCGATTACGCTGATAAGCTTCAGTGGTATGCCCCGGGTCAACCGGGTGGAACTCTCCAAATCCAGCGGCAGTCATGCGTTTTGGCTTTATGCCCTGTTCAGCCAGGTACCTGACAACAGAGACAGCGCGTGCAGTCGATAATTCCCAGTTGGATGGAAAGCGTTGAGTATTAATGGGTACCTGATCGGTGTGACCGTCAATTCGTAAAATCCAGTTGATATCGTCCGGTATGGCAATCGTTATTTCATTGAGAATCTGCGCCAGTTTTCTGAGTTCATGTTTACCCTGTTGACCCAGTATCGCCGAGCCTGAAGCAAAAAATAATTCTGATGGAAGAAGAAAGCGGTCACCTTCAATCCGGATGTTCTGATTTTTAATCAGTACCTGTCGAAGTCGTCCGAAGAATTCTGATCGGTATTGTTCAAGCTCATTCACCCGTTCAGCGAGTAGTGTGTTCAGCCTTTGTCCAAGATCAGCCAGTTGCGTATTTTGATCGGATGTCTTTTGTTCTTCCAGTTGTAAAGCACGGCTAATGCTGTCCAGTTGATTCTTCAGTGTATCTATTTGCTGGCTGAGTTGCTGGACATTGGCATAGGCACTGGCAGAAAGTTTCTTTTCATCTTTCAGCGCTTGTTCAGCCTGATCGACTATGGCTACCAGATCCTGAATTCGAAATTCTTTTTTGGTGATATCCTGTTGTGCCAGCATGGTCATGTTTTGCTGATCGGCCAGTTTGGCCTGAAGTGATTTCGTGTTGTCGCGCATCATTCCAAGCTGTGCCAGTCGATTACTTAAGTCATTTTTGAGTAATTCTATATTTTGATCGCGGTTTTGCAGCAGGCTGGCGAGGTTGGCGACATCAGATTCAAGGTTTGCGCGTACCTGACGCAGTGCAATGATATCGTGTTGTAACTGGGCCATTTCCCCGAGTTGTAAGCTAATAGTTTGCCTGTCGGCCTTGATGGTTGTTTCCAGTTCGGCAATTTGCTCTTTTAATGCAGATTGAAATAATACTCCCTGATTGTACTGGTTACGTAGAACGTTGAGCTTCTTGCTTAATGTCCGGTTAGTATTTTGCTGGACCTGTAGTGCATTCGATATGTCAGCAAGTTTGGCATTTAACTGATCCAGTTCGGCATCTTTGTTGAAAACGGTCTGGGCCAGAAATACCTGTGCCAGCGTAAAAATTAGCAGCATAAAAATGATCAGCATGAGCAGTGCTGATAAGGCATCCACATAACCCGGCCAGACATTGACCGCGGTGGCGACTCGGCGTCGTCCCCCTAACATTTGATTGACTCCGGATTATGCTTATACATCCTGGCTATCGCTATCTACCAGGTTGGTCACACCGGCTAACCACTCTTCCAGACTGTCATAAAAACGGTTTTGCGCGTGCCCGGCCTGAATATCCAGAAAACCCAGTACCAGTGAACCACCCAGGCCAAATAGAGATGAACTGAATGCGGTGCCCATGCCTTTTAGTGGTTCTAACAATCCGGCTTGCAGTTCACCAAAAATTTTATTGAAGTCACCACCATCGACACTCAGTCCAATAATGACATTACCCACCGAAGAAATGGTGCTGAGCAATCCCCAGAAAGTACCCAGTAATCCGAGAAATATCAACAGGCTAATCATGTATCGGGATATTTCGCGAGCTTCATCAAGTCGACCTCGAATACCATCCAGCACGGTGCGCAGTGACATGGCCGACATACGAAAACGGTCTTTTTTCAAATCGACGCCTAATTGACGTGTCAGAGGTTTAAGCAGGCGGGGTTCCTGTTTAATCGACAGGTTGGCATCGCCGGTACGAAATGATGCGATCCATTGCCCTTCAGGGATCAGGGTGATCACCTGGCGATAAGAGATGATGATGCCGATGAGCAATACACTGAAAATGAGGCTGTTGAATACCCAGTTTGCATGAAAAGCAGTCTGTAAAGGGATGTAGATAAGTGCACAAACGACACCCACGATAAGCAGGTAAATCGTCATCCAGAAAAGAGTGTGTTTAGGGTTGCTCATGAAAATTCCTTAGCCGAACAAAAGATAAATGATTTGAAGCTATTACCATAATTATGCGTAAATCTATGCCGGGAACAGGAAGCAGACCGGTTTAAATTCCAAATGTTGAGTGTAACCTGAAAACTATCAGTTGGAAATTAATGAATGAACTGTATGGCCTGATTCGAGCACTTTCTTATTATATCAGATATTTTAAATGATACTTATTGACAGAATTAGTAGTCCTAAAAAAAACTAATTGGACTGAATATGATCTTGATCAATGTTGATGGACATAAAAGCATTAATGTACCGTTTCTAAACCATAAATAGCTGTTTCCCTTATTAAATCCAGATTTAGAGTTGTTAAGATTAAATGCCGTCATTTCAGTGGGATGAAAACTTTGTAACCGGGTTGGCTGAGGTTGATGAGCAGCATCTCTACCTGGTAGACCGAATCAATCGGTTTGGAGAGTTAGTGAGTGAAAATATTTCCACTCTGGATGATCTAAATAAATTATTTAAAGAGTTGTCAGAGTATGCTGTTTATCACTTTAATGAAGAGCAGTCTATGATGTTGAGTGTTGGTATTGATTCGCGTCATTTCGACAAACATATTGAGATCCACAATGATTTTTTGCAGGAAGTCACCTCGATGTATGAAGCTGTTTCAGGTGGAACTACTGTTGCGATAGAACTATTGTTAGATTTTCTGATACATTGGCTGGCCTACCATATTCTTGGTACTGACCAGAATATGTCTCGTCAGGTTGCTTCTATAAAGTCAGGATTAAGCCCGTCAGAAGCTTATGAAAAAGAAGAGAGGGTAGCGGATAGTGCAACAAAGCCCTTACTGGAAACGTTAAATAGAATGTTTCACCAGGTTTCCTCCAGAAATAAAGATCTTTTAAAGTTAAATCAGACTCTCGAAGCAAAGGTAGAAGAAAGAACGAAAGCGCTTACAGATGCTAACCTGCATCTTGAAGAACTGGCGCTGACTGACACGCTAACCAATCTTCCTAATCGACGTCATGCTTTGCGTTTACTTGATGTACTCTGGAAAGAGTCCATAAAGTTTAATAGACCCTTATCCTGCATGATGATCGATGCAGATCATTTTAAAGCTGTTAATGATACTTATGGACATGATGCAGGTGATGTAGTTTTAACAGAGCTGGCTAAAGCATTACAGCATAGTTTTCGAACCGACGATATTGTGTGTCGACTGGGAGGTGATGAATTTTTAGTTCTCTGTCCGAATACTGATCATGATGGAAGCATGTATATTGCTGAAGTAGTTCTTGAAACTGTTTCAGGTTTAAAAGTTCCAACCGGTGGTAGTTTCTGGAATAGCAGTATCAGTGTGGGAGTCGCAACACGAGTTGGCTCAATGAATAATTACGAAGATCTGATTAAATTGGCTGATAAGGGTGTTTATGCAGCGAAGCAGGATGGTAAAAACTGCATCAGATCTATGGCGACTCTATAATATTCTGAACGAGTCTCTCTGCGCCAGTTTCTAATAATTACAAATCAGAATTTTCTACCTACTTTGAATGAAACTTCACCTGCTGCATTAACATTGGCGAATCCTTCGGACTTCATTTTTTCTGTGGCCAGTTTATCAACTAAACCGGTGACTTGCTGCTGGCAGTTTCTGCTGTTTTAAAGAACGTTAAAATGTTTTCATGCAGGGCGGGATTTTTTAGCCAGTCCTGTTCAAGTATATGAATGACTTTATGTACATTGTCATGCACATCTACATGGGGTTGTTGAATGCTGCTATATATCGGTAAATGGCTGTATTTATCCTTACCTAAACCTGAGTCGTACCATTTTCCAGATCGGCATTCATGATTTCACTGATTTCAGTAGCGGCCTGTTTGGTTGTGAAAACGAGATTTTTGACTTCATCGGTGACTACCGCAAATCCACGCCCATATTGACCAGCCCGAGCGGCTTCATTGACAGTATTGTTTATGTTTGGGTTACTCATTGCCGCGAAATTTACCCTTAGGATGTTCATGTATAGTTTACTTATTTAAGATATGCGATTGATATAAGTTAACTATAAAATTATAACGACCGAGACTCTGAAGTCTTTTTAAATTTTCTTTAATTTATCCGTTTTATTACTCGAGGAAAAATTGATGCAAATCATGCCGCGGATTATGTAATGGTCTAAAATCACGTTAACACTTATTGATGGTATCGTTATATGGATGATTCATTAAAAGACCTGTTAAATGCAGAATCCGAAGCGGAAGCGATTGTCTCCAAAGGCGAACAGGAGCGGGATGCGATTGTTAAAAAATCTCTGGATGATGCTTATGATATGGAGCAACAGTTTCAGCAGCGTCTGCCTGAAATGCACCAGTCATTTATCGATAAGGCTCATGAGCGTTCCGTTCAAACCATTGCAGAAATGAAGCTGCGTTATGATGAGCGAAATAAGGAATTACGAGATCTGGCAGGAAAACATGACTCGGAGGCTTTGCAACAGGCGATTGAGCTGATACTTAACAGTGATCGAGCTGACTCGTGAGCGGATTTACCAGCGCCTACCTGAGTACACGGTTAAGTATATTTTCTAACCGCCTGATTGACTTTGATTTTTTAACGAAATTATTCGATCTTGATCTTGAGCAGATTCTAACCCACATAGCAACATTAACGGGGCATCACTATAGTCTGGATAGCAAGGATTCCAGTAGCATAGAAAATCAATTAGCGAATAATGCCTTTAATGACTTTCAACTATTAATTCGTCCTTTTTCAGGGCGTGAAAGACGATTCTTTTTCTATGCTATCCGCTGGTTTGAACTGGTCAATCTGAAAGTTTTAATTCGAGGGAAATTCAGCAATACTGAAATTTATATTATTCGGCAACAGTTGATCGATTTAGGTGATTTTGCAGAATTACCGCTTAAAAAGTTGCTGGACACAGAAGATACTCATGAAATGCTCCGGTTGCTGGAAACGACGGCCTATGCGGGTATAGTTCGACAGGCGAGGCAGGTGTATGAAGAACACGGGAATGATCTATTTTTGCTGGATGCAACGATAGATAGAAGTTTTTTTATTCACCTGAAACAACGCCTGCAGGCACTTGATAACCAGGATATCACTCAGGTGAGCCAGGTAATGGGTGTGCTGCTTGACCGCTTCAACCTGCTATGGTTATTGCGTTATCGTTTTTCATACCATCTATCACCTGCTAAATCGTATTATTTATTAACTGCTTCAGGCCGAACTTTACATTCTGCTAATTTAATGCGTCTGGCTAAAATGGACAGTGTCGATGAAGTACTTTCTGCCTTGCCGGAATCATTACAGAAAAAACTATCCGGTTTAAATACGATCTGTGAAATTGAAACTGCACTGGAATACTCTACTCTGGCAATTGCCTCAAAAGCCTTAAGCAAAACCAACCTGGTGTCACGATTTTTTGCCTATATCATTTTGCGCGAAGCCGAAACGAAATTTTTACAGGCATTGATAAAGGGTAAACAGTTAAAGTTTGATGATGAATTAATCAGACAGGCAGTGGTGGGATTTAAATAATGCTTTCCATTCCTGTTGAAATGAAAAAAATTAGTTTATCAATGATGGATGAAGATGCTCAATGTGCTGCATTGACTCTAGCACGAATGACCATTTTACACCCGGTTGAAGACACATCTAACGAACAGCTGTTACCCGAATTTCCTGCGACACCCTATTTTGATGTGTATCAAAGCCTTGCTTCACGGTTTACTAAAATTTCAGATTTAGCATCAGAAAAATTTACCCAACCTGATGATTTGACGCAACTGGTAACGCTTGAGCAATTACAGGAAATGGATGGGCAGTTAAAGGTTCTATGGTCATTAGTTTCCGTGGTAGAAGAGAAAAAACGTCAACAACATGAAAAAATGCAGGTCACCAGGCAGCTGGTTAAAAGTTTACAGAAATTTGATGCCCTGGACCTGGATTTAAGCCGCTTAACAAGAACTAGCCGGTTTTTAAATATCATGGTGGGGACCGTGCCTTCGGCGAACTTCAGTCGGCTCGAAAAAGCCCTGTCCCTGGCTGAATTTATGATCAGATCATTCTATACAGGTGAAGGTGTCCAGCATGTTGTGATGATTGGTTCCAGTCAGCAGCAGACGGATGTTCACGAATTATTAAAGTCAGCCGATTTTCGTGAGCTTGTCATACCCGAAGAGCTTTCGGGTAACCCGGCTCAACTTCGGCTTGATCTTAATAACCAGCTTGAAGAGTCAAAAAATGAGATTATAAAATTAGACAAAAAGCTCTCCGATTTATTGCTAGATATTTCTCCTGCCCTGCAAAAAACAAATGAATTACTGATTCTGGCTAAACCTTATGCCAGCCTGGCCACGGTATTGAAGGGTCATGGGGGGCTTGTTTTCATGCAGGGCTGGGTGCCTGCAGATGGTGAGCAGGAAATAAAAAAACAGCTGCATAATAATCTTCAGTTTCCATTCCATATCCAACTGACTAACCCGCAGAACAAAGAGCTTGAATCTGTCCCTTCTCTATTACGACACAGCTGGATCTTTAAACCGTTTCAGAGTCTGGTGAGTAATTTTGGAATCCCGAACTATGCGGAAGTGGATCCAACAGTTTTGTTCTCATTCAGTTACATTTTGATGTTTGGCATGATGTTCGGAGATATCGGGCATGGCGCAGTGATTGCCAGTGGCAGTTTATTGTTATGGAAACGGTTTCCGTCGGTCACTATCATTGGTGTATTGGCCGGGCTTTCTTCTATTGGTTTTGGTTTTGTGTATGGCAGTCTATTTGGTTATGAACATATTATTACGCCGCTGTGGATGTCTCCCATGCATGATCCGGTTCAGGTGTTACTGCTGGCATTAGTCTGGGGTGCTTTTTTTCTACTGGTTTCGAATTTGTTAGCGATTCGAAATTACCTGGTGGTCGGTTTAACGCAACAGGCCCTTTACAGTGGCAAGGGTGTTGCCGGGTTATTGTTTTACCTGGCGGCTTTGTATTCGGGTTATCAATTGATGGCCAATGATCATTTTGGTTTGTTCGAAACCTTGTGTTTATTGATACCGATGGCCGTGATCATGCGCTATCAATGGTTGCAGTCCAGAGCCGGTTTGTTTGAAAAAACACTGGTCGTGTTAATTGAAATGCTGGAGCAGGTTATCAGTAGTGTCTCTGGCACCCTTTCTTTTTTACGTGTTGCTGCATTCAGTTTAAATCATATTGCTCTGGCAGCAGCTGTTTTTTCTATCGCAGCGATGATGGGTCCAACCGGGCACTGGATAACTATCTTACTGGGGAATATTTTTATTATTGTACTGGAGGGCGCAATTGTCGCCATTCAATGCTTGCGTCTCGAATATTATGAAGGTTTTTCACGCTTCTTTAGTGGTAAAGGTAAAGCGTTTGAACCGTTGAAACTCTGAACCTATTTTTACAGGAGAAAGACATGAACCTAATTACCATCTTACTAACTTTAAGTGTCGTGGGTATTATTTCACTGGGGGTCTATCTGTTGATGTTTCCTGCAGCGGTTAAACAAAAAATACCGCGCTGGGTCAAAGGTAGCGTTATTGCCAATCTGGTTATTTTTGTAGTAGGTATTGTAGCCATAATGATCGGCAGCGTTAATGAAGCCGTTGCCGCGCAAACCGTGGCGGGGGAAGTTAAGGAGATTAGTATAGGCCTGGGACTGGCGCTGGTCGGAATCGGCTTACCTACCGGACTGGCAGCCATCGGTGCCGGGCTGGCAGTAGGCTCTGTTGGATCGGCATCTCTTGCGGTTATTGTTGAAAAACCGGAATTGTTTGGACGCACACTTATTTACCTGGGATTGGCAGAAGGTATCGCAATTTACGGACTGGTTGTGAGTATTCTATTACTTGGAAAAATCTAATGAAAATTCTCGCCATGGGTAATTCGGCATTAATGGATGGTTTTTCATTACTGGGTATTCAAACCTATGCCGATGAGTCCAACGATACTATCAATGATGTACTGAGTGATTTAAAGCGCAGTCAGCAACGTGCGCTTGTATTTATGCAACATGATTTAATCAATGCAGATATTCCCATGGTGAAAATACTTCGGCAGAGTGGAGGCTCTATTCTTATTTGTGACATTCCTAATTTACATGAAGCCGATGATTATCAACCTGCAGTAGAAAAACTGATAGGACTTGTTCTCGGCGCTTCTGTTCTGGAGAAAACAAATGGCAACTGAACAGCAACAGGTTAAAGCGCTGCAACATGCAATACTGCAGCGTGCTCATCAATTTTCTGCTGAGCATGTCCAGCAGGGAACAATGACCAGAAATAAAATCATTGAAGATGTTCGTGAAAAAATTAAATTGATGGAACAAAAAGAACTGCTCTCAGCGAAAATTCGTTCTGATCGTGAATATCACCGGCTGGTACAGGCGAGTGAATTACGTATTAAGGCCGAGCTGGATCGAAATCGATGGGGACTTGTGCAATCTGTGATGCACAATGTCATAAGTGAGCTGGACCGGGTGCATAAAAACCATCAGCAATATTTACTTATCTTCAAAAAACTACTCAAACAGGGGGCGACCAGCATGGGGCCTATACCCCTGATAGCCCATATAAACAGTGATGATTTATCCCTGTTTTCAGAGAACTGGGATGAACTGGTAAAAAATTGTTGTGGTAATAAAGTTGATGTCAAGTTAGCCAGAGAAGCCTGTCCCTGCTCCGGAGGGTTAAAGCTGGTATCAACGTCAGGTGATGTGATGGTGGATTATACTTTTGATGGTATTGTCAGCAGGCGTGAAGATGAACTACGTCGGTTAATCTTTGAGCGGTTATTTTCAACCGTTTCATCGATGGGAACGGTGTTTAATGGGTGAGGTGATTGAAGTAAATGGTCCCATAGTGACGATTCGTCATGCAGGGATTCGTAATGGTGAGCAGGTCAGGATAGGTGATTTAGGTTTGATCGCTGAAGTCATTCATCTGCGTGAACAGAATGCGCTGGTGCAGGTGTATGAATCGACCGAGTCATTACGCCCGGGAGAACAGGTGACCGGCCTGGGGCATCCCCTGTCGGTAGAACTAGGCCCCGGTTTGCTGGGACAGATATTTGATGGTGTGCAGCGACCTCTGCAAAAGATCATGCAGCTAAGTGGTGAAAATATCAGTCGCGGACTGCTGGTTGATGCACTGGACAGGGAAAAGAAATGGCATTTTGTTCCTGATGAAAACCTGGTTGTTGGTTACAAACTCAGTGCCGGCGAAATACTCGGAACCGTTCAGGAAACGGAAACTATAGAGCATAGAATTCTGACACCTCCTGATTGTGTAGGTGAAATTATTGAACATGCACCTGAAGGTGATTATACGGTTGAGGAAGTGATTGCGCGGGTCAGCAATGATTCCGGTTCTGTGTTCGAACTCAAAATGTATCACAAGTGGCCGGTACGAACTCCAAGACCTTATCACACACGCTCAAATTCCATTGTGCCGCTGATTACCGGACAGCGCATACTGGATACTTTTTTTCCCCTGCTTAAAGGGGGCAAAGCGGCGGTTCCGGGGCCTTTCGGTGCTGGAAAAACCATGGTGCAGCAACAAATTGCACGTTGGGCAAATGCAGATATCGTTTTATATGTGGGTTGTGGTGAACGTGGAAATGAGATGGTGGATATTTTACAGTCTTTTCCCGAACTTAAAGATCCGTACAGTGGTCGTTCATTAATGGAGCGGACATTCCTGGTCGCCAATACATCGAATATGCCGGTGGTTGCCAGAGAAGCCAGTATCAATGTAGGAGTGACCATGGCCGAGTATTATCGTGATCAGGGTTATGATGTGGTGATGGTGGCTGATTCGACCAGTCGCTGGGCAGAAGCTTTACGCGAAGTTGCCGGGCGACTGGGGCAAATGCCAGTGGAAGAAGGTTACCCGGCTTATCTGGCTTCAAGGCTGGCTGCATTTTATGAACGTGCCGGTATGGTGAGTACTTTATCGGACAAGACTGGTTCAGTGACCCTGATTGGTGCGGTATCGCCTCCCGGTGGAGATTTCTCTGAACCGGTCACCAGTCATACCAAGGAAATTATTCGTACATTTTGGGCGCTATCAAAATCGCTGGCAGATGCCAGGCACTACCCCTCTGTTTCCTGGCTGGAAAGTTTCACCTCTTATGATGATCGTGCGGCTGCATGGTGGTCAGAGAATATAAGTCCTCAATGGGCTAATCGGCGTGAACAGGCTCTGTCACTTTTATCCGAAGCCGATGAACTGGAGCGTATCGTTAACCTGGTCGGGCCTGAAGCTTTGTCTTCATCGCAGCGCTGGGTTCTTGAAAGTTCGGGGCTGATCAAGGAAGCCGTGTTACAGCAATCTGCTCTTGATCCTGTGGATAGCTACTGTTCTCCACAAAAGCAGTTTAATTTGCTGGAATTAATGCTGCGATATCATGATGCAGGGGTTGAACTGATTAACCTGGGTGTGCCGGTTGAACAGCTGATCAAGTTACCTTATAGCGCACAGCTGAAACGATTGAAATCTGCTGTCAGCAATGATGATTTGCAGGACCTTGAGCATCTCGCCGATAGAATTCGTAAAAAATTTGATGAAATGAGAGCAGAGTACAGTAAAGAAAAAGAGGTGATATTGTGAGCGACCTCGAATATCGCAAGGTAAGTTCTATTCATGGCGCGTTGATGTTCCTGAAAGGGGTCAAAGATATAGCTTATGGTGATCGAGTAGTCATTCGTGACAGGCAGGGACAAAAACGAAACGGGCAGGTTATTAGAAGTTCTGCCGATGTGGTTCTGGTTCAGGTGTTTGAAGGTACCAATAATCTGGATCTGGAAAATACCTGGGTACGATTTCTGGATGAACCTTTTGAATTATCACTTTCTCCCGATATGCTGGGCAGGAATTTTAATGGTATCGGTGACCCGCGTGATGGGCGTCCACCGATAATTTCTAATGTGCGCCATAACGTAAATGGTTTGCCGGTTAATCCTGTTGCCCGCTCTTATCCGCGGGAATTTATACAGACAGGCATTTCTACCATTGATGGCCTTAACTCGCTGGTTCGTGGTCAGAAACTACCCATATTTTCTGGTTCCGGTCTACCGCATAATCGACTGGTTGCACAAATAGTAAGGCAGGCTAAATTACCCGGTGATGTGTCAAATTTTGTCATTGTTTTTGCCGCAATGGGCGTGTCCTATTCCGATGCCCGTTTTTTTGAGGAAGAGTTCGAATCCAGTGGTGTACTGCAAAATGTGGTGATGTTCATGAATCTGGCCAATGATCCTCCGATGGAGCGATTAATACTGCCAAGAACCGCACTGACCGCTGCTGAATATCTGGCGTATGAGCAGGATCATCACGTGTTAGTAGTGATTACCGACATGACAAATTATGCAGAAGCGTTACGTGAAATTGCCACTGAAAAAGGTGATGTTCCTTCACGTAAAGGTTACCCCGGCTATCTGTATTCAGATTTGGCAGAAATATATGAACGCGCGGGTCGTTTGCATGACCGGCATGGCTCCATCACCATGATTCCAGTTTTGTCTATGCCGAGTGATGATATTACACACCCGATTCCTGATTTGACCGGTTACATCACAGAGGGTCAAATTGTGTTGAGTCGTGAGTTGCACAGTAAGTCGGTGTACCCGCCGGTGAATGTTCCACCTTCATTATCCCGCTTGATGAAAGATGGTATCGGCAAAGATGATACGCGGGAGGATCATGCCCGTGTTGCCAGTCAACTTTATGCTGCTTATTCACGTGCGATGGATTCAAGAAACCTGGCGTCAATCATTGGCGCTGAGGAATTATCGAGTGGTGATCGTCGTTACCTGGAATTTGCCGATCGCTTTGAAAATGATTTTGTGAAACAGGGAAGCGACGATGATCGTAGTGTTATTGAAACCCTGGATCTGGCCTGGGAGTTATTATCGTTATTACCACCGGAAGTGCTAAGCAGAGTATCTGAAGAGGATTTACAAAAATATCACAGTTGGGATGGTTCCTAGTCCAGGAGGTTAGACTAACATGCAGCAGAAGTTAAATGTTCCGCCGACTAAAAGTTCATTACTGGACTTGAAGCGCAGGCTGCTTTTTTTAAACGAGGGTTACCGCTTACTCGAGCGTAAGCGGGAGTTATTGACCCGACTGGTGTATGAAAAATTAAAGGAATATCGTCAGCTGAATAAATCTACCCGTGAAACTATGTCAGTCGCTTATCGCTGGTTAAGTATTTTACAAATGAGAATGGGCAGCTTCAGGTTGCAGCAATTATCGGTTGGAATGCCTGTAGCGATCGAAGCAAAAGTGCTGCCGAGAAGCAATATGAGTGTGCAATATCCATCGGTAGAAATACACAAATTGCCGTTGCAACCGGTGGGCATTCTGGGGACTGATGCGAGTCTTGATGAAACGAGATCCAGTTTTGCCGATATGCTGGTTAAAGCGGCGAATCTTGCCGAAGTTGAAACAGCCTTAGGACGATTACTGGAAGAACAGCGAAAAACTCAGAAACGGGTTAACGCTCTGAAGTATAATGTGATCCCCCGTTTTGAACGGACCATTAAATATGTCGAATCTAGCCTGGAAGAAGAAGAGCGCAATAACCTGTTTCAGCTTAAGGTTCTGTCTCGATCTTCAGTGTAGTTTCCTCAGTTGCTGAGATAACCTGAAAATGACTGATACCCTATTCAATTCTGCCTTTGGCCAGATAGAACTTAATCGTTTACCCAAACGCCCCCGCGAATTATTACGAGCCTGGGATGCTGCCGATGAATATATACTAAATACATTGAAGGATGAGTCATATTCTGTCATCAACCCGGTAATTTGTAATGATCAATTCGGTGCTTTATCGGTGGCATTGCATAAATTTCGCCCGGTCAACTGGTCTGACTCACTGGTGGCGCATAAAGCCACGCAGGAGAATCTCAGGGAAAATGATTTTAAACAGTCCGATGTCAGCTACCTTGAAAGCATTTTTGTGCCGAAGCAACCGGTTAACCTGGTGTTAATCAAGGTACCTAAAACACTGGCGCTATTTGAGGATCAACTGATCAGGCTGAAACCTCTGCTGACCACAGAAAGTTGCATGCTGGTGGCCGGAATGGCCAGGTCGATGCCGGCAGCCGTATGGAAAATTCTGGAAAGAATAATAGGGCCGACCAAAACTTCACGGGCGGTAAAAAAAGCCAAGCTTATTCATGTCACGGTTGATACGAATTTAAAACGACCAAAAAATCCATATCCGGTCAGCTGGAAACTTGAAGGCACAGATTATTCATTGATCAATCACGCGAATGTATTTTCACGCGAAAAGCTGGATATAGGATCGCGTTTTCTATTACAGAATTTACCCGAAACTGAAGGTAGCGGAGACATTATTGATCTGGGTTGTGGCAATGGAGTATTAGGTTTAATGGCAGCTAGTCAGAATAACCAGGCTGTATTACATTTCGTTGATGAATCTTACATGGCCGTGGAGTCCGCCAGAATAAATTTTCAGCAACTGAACGCTGAACCTGATTCGGCGAGCTTTCATGTCAGCGATGGATTAACCGGTTTTGATGATGATTCCAGTGATCTCATTTTATGTAACCCGCCTTTTCATCAGCAGCAGGCTGTGGGTGATTCGATCGCTATTTCAATGTTCAGGGATTCTGCCAGAGTACTGAAATCGGGTGGAGAATTATGGGTGATAGGAAATCGCCACCTGGCGTACCATAAAAAATTACAAAACTGGTTTGACGCTGTTGAACTGGTTGCATCTAATAAGAAATTTGTCATTTTAAAAGCCTGTAAAACTTAAAACTAAAAATTTACTGGTTACTTCTAACAATCCGCCGGATACATCAATATTAATAATGTCTATATATTTGTTGGGTATTATCAGGTCGTCCTGATCTGACATATGATTTAGCCCAATAAATCATAAAAAATAATTACAGAGTAAATCATGAATTTAACAAAATTACTGGATCAGCTCGATGTTAAAGCTGACTGGGTTGGGTTACGTCATGTTGACGAAAGTACAACTCTTCGATGGGTACGTGATGGCAAACCTCAGGCCAATGACCGCTCCAGAAGTAACGGCATTATGGTGGAAGTTCTTGTTGACGGACAGTTTGCGTATGCAGCGAGCAGTAATGTGGATATTCGAAGTGTACAGTCTGCGGCTGAAATAGCGGTTAACATGGCCAGGGCGGCGGCACCCTACAGTATTCATCAATTCACTTCTGCAGCTCGTCCTGTAGCAACGGGTAATTTTAATTCTCCTCACCAGCAAATTGAGAGTTCAATTTCTGCGGGCGAAATAAATGAGTTATTGATCCGTTCCTGCGAAACATTAAAAGTATCTGAAAAAATTGTCTCCACGAATGCTCTGGCCCGTATTGTCAATAGTGAACAATTATTTGTATCCAGTAATGGCAGCAACATAGAGCAGCAATTTTTAATGGTTACCACAGGGTCGATGGCAGTTGCACAGGATGGCCCCGTTGTTCAAAAACGTTCGGATAGTGGAATGCGTGCCAGAAGCTGGCAGATTGGAATGGAATCACTGGATGAAAACCGAATGATGAGTGACAGCCGGCGCGTGGGAGAAGAAGCCGTGGAATTGCTCAGCGCTGAAGATTGTCCTGATGGGACGATGGATTTAATACTGGCACCCGATCAAATGATGTTGCAAATTCATGAAAGCGTAGGGCACCCGCTGGAGATTGACCGTATTTTAGGTGATGAGCGAAATTATGCTGGCTGGAGTTTTGTACGACTGAATGATTTTGGAAAACTCCGCTATGGATCTGATCTAATGAATATTACTTTTGATCCTGGTGTACCCCATGAACTGGCTTCCTACCGGTTTGATGATGGTGGGGCGAAAGCCGAGCGTGAATACATTATTAAAGAAGGAATTTTGCAAAGGGGTCTGGGTGGGATTGAAAGTCAGATTCGTTCGGATGTGCCCGGCGTGGCAAATTTCAGAGCCAGTAGCTGGAATCGAGCGCCTATTGATCGAATGGCTAATTTAAACCTCGAACCCGGTGATACTCCCGTTGATGACTTAATAAGCTCAGTTGAAAATGGGGTCTATATGCACTCTAACCGTTCCTGGTCGATTGACGATTATCGCAATAAATTTCAGTTTGGCTGTGAATATGCCAAATTAATAGAGAATGGGAAGATAACCAAAACGCTCAGAAATCCAAATTACCGGGGCATATCAAATAGCTTCTGGAATAACCTGAAGGCAGTGGGTGATAGAGATTCATTTGAAATTTATGGTACACCCAACTGTGGAAAGGGGGAGCCCAATCAGGTGATCCGTGTAGGTCATGCATCACCTCCCTGTTTATTTTCTAACGTGGAGGTATTTGGTGGTGAGTAATAATTCTCAGATTGGCAAAATTGAAAAATTATTTAATCAGTTAGCTGGTGAAATATTCTCATCTCTTGAAGCGGAAGAACAGCTGTCTTTATCTTTGCAAGCTGAAGAAAGTCAGTTTACCCGAATTAATGGGGGCAGAATCCGCCAGACAGGTTTTGTGAATGATTGTTCAGTGTACCTTGATCTGGTTGTTGATAATCGCCGTGCAACTGCATCCCTGACACTGACTGGTGACATAGGGTTTGATGTTGATGCCGTTCAGGGTGAACTCAATCGATTAAGAGAGGAAGTGCCTCAATTACCGGAAGATCCGTACATTGTTTTACCTGCGGGTGTTGAAACCAGTCATACCAGTAAACAGGGTGTGATGCTTGAAGCAGATGAGAGTACTGATAAATTGCTACCTGTTTTGCAAGCGGTAGACTTGAGTGGTATCTGGGCATCGGGCAGGGTTTACCGGGGTAATGCAAACTCGGCAGGAAATCGTCACTGGTTTGCTACTGACAGTTTTTCACTGGATTATTCTTTGGTGAATGCTAAAGAAAAAATGGTGAAAGCCACTTTTGCAGGTTCCGACTGGAAACAGGATGAGTATGAACAGTCATTGCTGGCCTCCATTGAGAAGCTAAAAATGCTGGATAGCCCTTCCATTAAAATTAAACCGGGTAATTATCGAACTTTTATAGCATCTGCGGGTGTAGCCGATTTATTGAATATGTTTTCGTGGGATGGTTTAAGTGAGTTATCAATGCAAACTGGTGAGTCAGCATTTCTTAAAATGCGCAATGAAAATATTACACTGTCCCCTTTATTTTCTTTAGCAGAAGATTTCAGTAATGGGCTGGTGCCTGGTTTTAATGAACAGGGAGAAGTTTCGCCACAGCGTATTGAATTGATAGAACGGGGTGAACTGAAAAGTTGCCTGATCAGTTCCCGCACTGCGAAAGAATATGGTCTGGATTCTAACTTTGCAGAAGAATCTGAATATCTGCGTTCTCCAGTCATGGCAGTGGGTGAATTGCCTGAAGCTGATGTATTGCAAGCTCTTGGAACAGGTGTTTATCTTTCCAATTTACACTACCTGAACTGGAGTGATGTCGTGGGAGGCCGTATCACCGGAATGACTCGATATGCCTGTTTCTGGGTAGAAGACGGGGAAATTAAAGGTCCGATCGAGAATATGCGATTTGATGATAGTTTTTATAATTTCTTTGGTGATAACCTGGAAGCTGTCACGGCCGAGGCACAAATTAATCCTGACGTAGGAACCTATGAAAACCGAAGCCTCGAAATGACCGAGTGCCCCGGAATTCTATTAAATTCTTTCGCACTTACCTTGTAATCGCGGTGAGCACCGGGTGGTTAAAAATTACCTGCCCGGTATTCATCACGAACGGACCACCCCGGGCAACCGGCTCATTTAACGGTTTACCACTCACAAACAGAAAACGGCTATCGCTTGAACCTGCTGTTAAAGTGATGGAGTTGCCCTGACTTAAAATGGCAAGCTGGTCTTTGCTTATCGGCTGGGGCTTAGTTTCAACGTCATTAACAACAGTTTCTCCCACAATGCCGTAGATAAAAGCATTGTGTATCGGTTGCAGGCTTTCCTGAATCAATGATGCCTTCATGTCCTGCATTGTCCTTGTGCCTCATTTTTCCATGTAACAGGTAAGTCACGGTTTCAAATCCACGGTGCGGGTGGGATGGAAATCCAGCGATATAATCAACGGGATTATCTGACCTGAAAACGTCCAGTAACAGAAATGGGTCGAGCATATTCAATGCTGGTTGAGCGGTGACTCTCACCAGTTCAATACCTGCACCAGCGGTAGCTGGTAGTCTGTTACTTGTTTAACGAGATTAAGATCCTCCTAACTGCGCCTGCCCATTGATGTAACTTGTGTTGTCGGTATAATTCCAGCACTTTTTCTCATTGAGTAATTATTGTGGCAATTAAGTCAGACAAGTGGATTCGCCGAATGGCAGAAAATGAAGGCATGATCGAGCCTTATGAAGCCGGACAAATTCGAGAATCCGAACAGGGTCGAATCATTTCTTATGGAACATCCAGTTACGGTTACGATGTGCGTTGTGCCGGCGAGTTTAAAATCTTCACCAATATCAATTCAGCAATAGTCGATCCCAAAAATTTCGATGATGACAGTTTTGTAGACGTGCATTCTGATGTCTGCATTATTCCCCCCAATTCTTTTGCACTGGCTCGCACCGTTGAGTATTTTCGCATTCCCAGAAGTGTGCTAACGGTTTGCCTGGGTAAATCGACTTATGCCCGTTGTGGCATTATTGTTAATGTCACTCCGCTTGAACCCGAATGGGAAGGACATGTAACGCTGGAATTCTCAAACACTTCACCTTTGCCTGCAAAGATATATGCCAACGAAGGCGTTGCCCAAATGCTGTTTTTTGAATCCGATGAAACCTGCGAAACTTCTTATAAAGATCGTGGCGGAAAGTATCAGGGACAACAGGGCGTGACTCTACCTAAAGCCTGACTTTTCAGTTAGCAGGAATGTCCTGTTAAAAGTCAGCCTGTTCGATTTCCAGGTATGCCTGGCTAATTGTGTTGCCAATTAATGAGTCAAAAGCTTCCCGGCTTTTGAATTTATCCAGAGCTTTTTCCCCCGTGAAGAGTGCATCATTAATTTAACCCATTCATCTGAGGTTGTTACTTTGTGTTATTGCTGAAGTAATAGCTGCAAAAAGGCTATCTGGGTTTGCCTTTCCTGATCCAGCCAAATGCAGTGCAGTGCCATGGTCAACCGATGTTCTTATGATGGGCAACCCCAGTGTGGTGTTAATAGCGTGGTTAAAACCGACATGTTTTAGCACCGGTAAACCCTGGTCGTGATACATTGCCAGGATGGCATCTGAATCGTATAAAGATTTTTGAGTAAAAACAGTGTCAGCAGGGTAAGGGCCGGATACATTAATTCCCTGTTGTTTCATGTCATTAATTACCGGGATAATAATATCTATTTCTTCGTTTCCGAGGTAGCCATTTTCACCCGCATGCGGGTTTAGTCCACATACTTTAATATGCGGGTTATCGATGGCAAACCTGGTAGACAGGTCGTGATGTAATATCTGGATAATCTGGCTTAATTCCTGTGCATTGATGGCCGCTGGAACCTGACTCAATGGAAGATGAGTGGTTGCCAGTGCTACGCGTAAAGAGTCGGTTGCCAGCAGCATGACTGGTTTGGGTGAGTCACATAGACCGGCCAGGTATTCTGTATGACCGGTGAAAGGGATTCCTGCTCGGTTGATAATGTCCTTTTGTAATGGTGCGGTTACCATTGCATCAAATTCACCATTTAGACAGCCTTTACAGGCGATATCCAGTAATTTCAGCACATAATTAGAGTTTTTTACATCCAGTTCCCCTGCTTTTGCTGCCGAGTATAAAGGGACGTTGATGACTTCCAGGGTATTTGCTTCAGGTTTATTATGTTGTTGATAGGGGCGAAGATTTAGTGGTTTACTTATTTGCTTTGCACGGAGCAACAGTAAATCTTCATCGCCAATAATTACTAACCGGGCTGCAAAGTCAGTGCTGTTGATAAAAGCGATCAGCTCCGGACCGATTCCAGCGGGTTCACCGCTGGTTATGACAATCGTTGGTTCTGTGTTCATGGCTACTTAAGATTCGTCAATAATCTTGACAAATGCCTGGTCTCGTAAACGTCTTTGCCAGACTTCTAGAACTTCTCGCTGTTTCTGTGCCTGCAGTTGCTCGCGAATTTTTTTACGTTTACTTTCGTCTGTTTCGTCAACTTTTTTTCTATCCTGTATCTGTAAAAAGTGCCAGCCAAATCTTGAGCGGAAAACTTCACTGGTTTCTCCTGTTGGAGTGGCAATAAGCACTTTTTCAAAAGCGGGTACCATGGTGCCTTTCTCAACCCAGCCCAGATCGCCTCCCAGTCCTTTTGAACCAGGGTCATCGGAATATTCTTTTGCCAGCTCAGCAAAGTCTGAACCGCTTAAAAATTGATCACGAACATCGATTAATTTTTGTTTAGCCTGTTCATTGCTGACTAATTTGTCAGGTTTAATGAGTATGTGGCGTACACTAGTCTGTTCCACGATAACCAGCTCGCTATCGCGTTTTTCAGTCAGTTTAACGATATGAAAGCCACTGGCACTACGTAATGTACTGCTGACTTCGTCTACTTCTATATCATGAATAATATTAGCAAAAAGGCTGGGGATTTCTGCCAGTTTACGCCAGCCTAAATCGCCACCTTCAATGGCATTACTGCCAGCGGAATACTCAGCGGCTAATTGAGAAAAACTTTCTCCCGCATTTAATTTGCTGATAACTTCTTCAGATTTTAGTCGCGCCTGAGTCAATTGGTCGGTGCTGGCTCCATCGGGTATTGCAATGAGAATATGCGAAAGTCTGTATTCCAGAGAGTTGGTATCACTTCCATTTCGGCTGATAAAGTCATTAACTTCCTGATCAGAAATATCGGTATTTTGCCGGGCATAGCTACTCTTAAGACTGTTGATGATCATTTCTTTTCGAACATCTTCTCTAAAAGTATTGTATTCGAGCCCGTTGGCCATGAGTGCATCGCGAAACTGAGCGAGTGTTTTATTGTTTCGTTTAGCCAGGTTTTGCATGGTGCTATTGAGTTGAGTGTCGGTGACATTCGCACCTCTATTTTTGGCTTCCTGAACAAGGATAGATTGCGTGATGAGCAGTTCTAAAACTTGTGAGTTTAAAGAGCTGTTTGAGGGTAGATTGCGCCCCTTGCTGCTAAATTCTTTCCTGATTTGGTTAACTTTCTGACCCAGCTCCGAGTTAGTGATGACATCATCTTCTACGATGGCGATGATGGAATCGATGTAGCTGGATTGAGCCTGGACTAACGAAAAGAAAGAGCATAATAGAAAACTGAGAATAGCCTGTTTCATAAATAAAGTTTCAAAAGTAAAAATTTGTGGGATAGTAAGCTAATTGTATGATAAATAGAACATACTGATGATAATTCATAATCCGCTTTAAAACACGGGTTGATAACCAGCAATACCCTCCTGGAGTAAAGCATCGATATCCTGTCCTGTATCACTGAGCCCTTTAAAGGTTAACTTGAAGTAGACAGCACGATCAATTTCATCAAAATCTTTATCGCTGCTCTCTTCATACAGTGCTTTAAAACCCCAGCAGCAGCTTTCATAGGCCAGACCAAACAGGTGCTGCACTGGCATATCATGAATCAGTGAATGCTGTCGTTTGGCAAATACGCTCCAGTTAACAGATACAGGATAGACAGCTGAAAATGTTGTTTGTTCCAGATTGCTGTTGCGCATATGGTATTCAACATTAAATACCTGGCTGTTAGTAAACTGCCTGACGGAAATATCAGTTTGAACGGATTCTTTTTCAAGCTGATCGTAGACATTGGACAGTTGAATTTTCCAGTCGGACCGGGGTTTGAAAGTAAGTGCAGACATCAAGCTCGATTTATGACGTGTATCAATGGTTGAATTGAGGCTCACTTTCCGGTCGTCGGCGTAAAAAGCCTGACCTATACTGGCTCTGAAAAACTCCTGGTTTTTATCATCTAATAAGCGGGTGGTGATGCCTAGTGAAATTTGCTGCGTATCACCAATTCTATCGACGCCGGAAAAGCGGTTGTTAATGAATAAATTATTATAGTTTTCAGTCAGTAATGAAGTGTCAAAATCAGGAATGCTGGATTGATCTTGATAAGGGACATAAAGGAAATAGAGTCGAGGTTCCAGTGTTTGTATCCAGTTTTTGGACTTATTAGCCGTACGTTCAAAAAATAATCCGCTATCCAGGCTTAACAGGGATATGCTGCGTTGCAAACTGTTCTGATCATCGATGTTGTTGTCTAACGAATAGTGTGTGTAGTCAAGTTGTATAGCGGGTTTTAGAAAATAGTAGCTTGACTCCATGGGGTAACTGATTGATGGAGCGATGTGTAAGCGATCTCCGATGACGCCTTCTTCTTTGTCAAAACGAACCCATTCATTCATCCAGTCTAAACTTAATGGACTTTCATTGGATGAAAAAACTCTATCCACGCTGAATCGGGGAAGTCGTTTGTAGGGGCTGGATGCAAGTGTTTTTTTATCATTGACGATTTGATGTTGTTCAAATAATAACTGGGTAGACCAGTTGGCTATAAGGCCTTTGAAAATTACAGAACTTTTAAGATAGTCGACGGTTTTGATGGTATCCAGGTGGTCAAAGTCTTCTAGAAACTCTGTGTCCGAAACTCGTTGAATCAATATAGAGGTATGAATATTATCTGTTAAGTCAATATCATGCGTCCATCTTGTGTACCAGCGATCATCATTAAACAGATCATCACTGAGCCCTGACAGGTTTAACTGCCCTGAATTATTTTTAAATAGATACCGGTTTTCAGTATTGAGTTGAGTGCCCCTGTTGCTATACCAGATCGGGGTCAGGGTCATATCTAAATTTTCAGCCTGGTTCCAGTAAAATGGTAATGTAACTTGAGTTCCTGAAGAGCTGGATTGAGTAAAAGTAGGGGTGAGCAGCCCGCTCATTCGTTGATTATTGATGGGGAACTGAAACCATGGAAGGTAAAAAACAGGTACATCCTTAATCCGTAAAGTGGCGTTTGATGCAGTTCCCCTGCCTTCCAGATGGTTCAGCTTGAGCTTGCCGGCATTTATCGACCAGGTATTTACCTGTGGATCACAGGTGGTGTAAGACACATCGTAAAGTTTGTGATGATTTGCATCGAGCTGAATAATCTTTTTTGCGGAACCACGCAGGTGGTTTTCATATAACTGAAAATTAGCCAGATCAAAAAAGGCTGAATGATTAGTGTTATCCAGTCCGATATTATCTGCATTTAAGCGGAATAACTGGTCGCTAAAGCTTAAATTTCCTTTAGCAGTCAGCTGATTGGAAATTCTATCAAGTTGTACCTGGTCAGCGCTGAGTTTTTGCTCACCTCTGGTAACCAGTACATTCCCGGTAAAGTTTAAAAAATTTTTATTTTCAATGTATAACTGGTCAGCCTGAACTTCAGTATTCAATGGCTCCAAAGAAAGGTCGCCCTGTCTGGTGACAACAGGTACCGAGCAAATGCTCCAGTCCGGCTCAGCGAAGCTGATTACGGGAAAGATGAGCGTAAAGCAGAGAAAGTGTGTGCGTAACGGAGTGGACAAGAGCGATGTTTACAGGGTTTTTATATTAAAATCAGATTTTGTCATAGTCAGCGAATGACCGCGAGTAAAGAATAACGCTTTTAACTGAATCCAGGGTGAATTACAGCTTTAACGAGAGTGGGTGAATGTGTCAGCACTCATCCACTTTTGGTACCAATTTGTGCGGAATTCCACCCATAAGTTTTTTGACTAAATTTTGGCTAATGTATATTTCTACTTATTTTTCAATGAGTTGTGGTTGTTTTCCTGGGGGTATCAGCTTTTGGCATAGCAAGTGCATACATATACAGTGTTAAGCCGGGTATTAAACCGGACAACATAATTATAATTCTGGAGAAAACATATGCGTAAAGTTCTATTAGGTTTAGCGGTTTCATCTGTTCTTGCTGTAAGCAGTACATCTGCACTGGCTAACTGTGATGCTGGTGAAATTGTCATCAAGTTCAGTCACGTAACTAATACTGATAAACACCCTAAAGGTATTGCGGCTTCGTTGCTGGAACAAAGAGTTAATGATGAAATGAATGGTAAAGCCTGTATGCAGGTATTCCCTAACTCGACACTCTATAACGATAAAAAAGTTCTTGAGGCAATGTTGAATGGCGACGTTCAAATGGCGGCTCCTTCATTATCAAAGTTTGAGAAGTTCACTAAGAAATTCCGTATTTTCGACCTGCCATTTGTATTTGAAGATGTTGATGCAGTTGATCGTTTTCAAAATTCAGCTGATGGTGAAAAGTTGAAAAGCTCTATGGAAAGACGTGGCCTGAAAGGTCTGGCATTCTGGCATAACGGCATGAAACAAATGTCTGCGAGTCGCCCTTTGGTCAAACCATCTGATGCTAGCGGTCTTAAATTCCGTGTTCAGGCTTCTGATGTACTGGTTGCACAATTTGAGCAATTAGGTGCTAGCCCACAAAAAATGTCTTTCAAAGAAGTTTATGGTGGTCTGCAAACTAAAGTTATCGATGGGCAGGAAAACTCATGGTCTAACATTTACGGTAAGAAATTCTTTGAAGTACAGGATGGCGTAACTGAAACTAACCACGGTATTCTTGATTATCTGGTAGTGACATCTAATAAATGGTGGAAAGGTCTACCTAACGATGTTCGTACACAACTGGGTACCATTCTGAAAGAAGTGACTGCGGCTCGTAACGGTGAATCAACCAAGGTTAATAACATGAATAAGGATAATGTTATTAAAGCGGGTGGTGTAGTACGTACATTAACGGCTTCTCAACGTCAGGCATGGGTCGATGCTATGAAACCTGTATGGAAAAAGTTTGAAAAGGATATTGGTAAAGACTTGATGAATGCTGCACTGAAAGCCAATAACTCTTAACGGTTATACGCTGTAGATAAATGAGGTAATTGTTACCTTAACCATTTATGATGGAATACGCGGCCAAACTCTTTGGTCGCGTATAAAAAAATAATTAAAAATAACCTGAGGAGCCACGCATGACTCATGAACCGACAACCAAGCTCGGACAGGTCATCGACAATATCGAAGAAACCAGTATTGCCGTATGTCTGGGTTTAATGACACTTATCACCTTCGCAAACGTCATTGCGCGTTATATTTTCAATAGTAATATCCTGTGGGCACTGGAAATGACGGTGTTTCTATTCGCCTGGCTGGTATTAATGGGATCATCCTATGCGGTAAAAAAACATGTTCATATCGGTGTGGATGTTGTGATCAATATGGTCTCACCGTCGGTGCGAAAGGTTTTTGCGATTCTGGCGATAATAGCCTGTCTTAATTATTCCGTATTGTTGTTGATAGGGTCCTGGGATTACTGGTATCCCTTTGCTACTGAACGAGCATGGCTGGAAACGGAAGATATTCCTATGCCTGAAATGTTTATGTTTCTGGCTGACTGGATGAATGAAGGTGAACGTTATGAAAAAATTCCTCGATTTATTCCATACATGGCTTTACCACTTGGAATGGCCTTGCTGACTTTTCGGTTTCTGCAACTGGGGTGGCGAGTTTTCAAAGGGGATCTGGATAAAATTATCGCCAATCACGAAGTCGAAGATGAAATTGAAGAAGCTCAGGCTTATGAAGAAGAGCTTGCTCATAAAGCTGACCATAAGGAGAAAATGTAATGGCTATTTTTATGCTTTTCCTGATGGTTATAGGTTTAATGCTGATCGGTGTGCCGATTGCTGTTTCTCTTGGCTTGTCCAGTATAATATTTTTAATGATTCATTCTGATGCATCTCTTGCGTCAGTTGCCCAGACATTGTTTTCAGCTTTTGAAGGGCATTACACGTTATTAGCTATTCCATTTTTTATTCTGGCCTCGGTGTTTATGTCAACCGGTGGTGTTGCGCATCGAATCATACGTTTTGCGATTGCAGTCGTTGGTTCGTTTCGCGGTGGTCTGGCGATGGCGTCAGTGTTTGCCTGTATGTTATTTGCAGCTTTGTCTGGTTCATCTCCTGCAACGGTAGTGGCTATCGGAAGTATTGTTATTGCCGGCATGGTGCAGGTGGGTTACACCAAAGAGTTTGCAGCCGGTGTTATCTGTAATGCAGGAACTCTGGGTATCCTGATTCCACCTTCTATCGTTATGGTGGTGTATGCCGCAGCGACGGATGTATCGGTCGGACGTATGTTTCTGGCCGGGGTTATTCCAGGCTTAATGGCTGGGGGCATGTTGATGCTGGGTATTTATGTAGCTGCTCGTTATAAAAACCTGCCTTCTCAGCCCTGGGCTGGCTGGGGTGAAGTGTTTGCTGCTGCTCGTGATGCCAGCTGGGGATTAATGCTGATTGTGATTATTCTGGGTGGTATTTACGGTGGTATTTTCACCCCGACTGAGGCTGCTGCCGTGGCCGCAATCTACGCATTTTTGATTGCCAATTTTATCTATAAGGACATGGGGCCATTCCGGCATGAAGGGAAGGGTGGGTTAATGGTTATCTGGCGAGGGCTTTCGGTGTTCTGGCATAAAGATACCAAACACAGCCTGTTTGAAGCCGGCAAGCTCACCATCATGTTGCTATTCATCATTGCTAATGCATTGATTTTAAAACATGTGCTGACCGAAGAGCGTATCCCTCAAATGATTACCGAAGCGATGCTGTCAGCTGGATTAGGGCCGATTATGTTTTTGATTGTAGTCAATGTTCTATTGTTGATTGGCGGGCAGTTTATGGAACCTTCCGGGCTGTTGATTATTGTCGCCCCACTGGTTTTTCCAATTGCTATTGCTCTGGGCATAGACCCGATTCACCTGGGTATTATTATGGTAGTGAATATGGAAATTGGCATGATTACGCCTCCGGTCGGATTGAACCTGTTTGTAACGGCTGGTGTCGCAGGTATGTCGATGTTGAGCGTGGTTAAAGCCGCGGCTCCATGGCTGGGTATCATGTTTCTCTTTTTAATTATTGTGACTTATGTGCCATTTGTTTCAACCTGGTTACCCACAATGATGATGGGAGCAGAAATCATTACAAAATAAGCCTGTTATTTGTTGATATTTTATATGCTGCACAAGGGGTGTGCAGCATATAGATTTGCCAGATGAGTGATTTCTCTTGAATTCTTCCTTCCCCTTCCTTCTGCTGTGTCGCATAGTGAATTTTTAAGCTATTTGCTAAATAATGTCCATAAACTGGACTTAATGGAAAGATCTTCGAATTACTTTGCATATTGCCGTAGAGTCACGACCTTCCATTCACTAGGACTAGTTTAATAGATACTACGTTTATAGCTGTTAGAATTCTGAGCCTGATAGAAGGGTTTTCACTGATTACGCGGTACTAATTTTAGTCATGCTGAACGGGAAAAGGTTCCAGTTAAACCTTGACTGGTTTTTTGCTGAGTTTTCGTTGCAGCGTTCTGCGATGCATGCCCATTGCCCGTGCAGCGGCTGAAATATTACCGTTGTGATCGTGTAAAACCTTTTGTAAATGTTCCCATTCCATGCGTTTGGCGGACATGGGTTGAGTTTGCAGGTTTATATCGGCATTGCCTTCATCGTGATAAAACGCGGTTAAGATATCGTCAATTTCAGCCGGTTTTGTCAGATAGTGAATTGCGCCCAGTTTAATTGACTCTACTGCGGTACTGATGCTGGCAAATCCGGTGAGAACAACAATGCGGATGTCGGGATAGGATGATGCCAGTGATTTAATAACATTTAGGCCAGAATCATTGCCTATGCGCAAATCAACGATGGCGAATTCCGGGTGGAGTTGTTGTGCTTGTTCTAAAGCATCTTTCTGATTATAAGCAACCTCAACATTGTATTCCCTTTTCTGCAGGGCTCTGGATAACACTTTACAGAAAATTTCATCATCGTCGACCAGTAATAACTTGGGATTTTCTTCACTCATAATAATAAGATTCTACAGTGCTTACCGGGGTTATATCAACGCTAAGCGGACAACGGTGCTGGTTCCGCCAGATTGTCGGTGTTGAAATTCGATGCTACCGCCACTTCGGCGAATGGTGGTAATGGCTAAAAACAGACCTATACCCATGCCATCCGGTTTGTTGGAAAATGAAACTTCTCCAGCCATGGCGAGTTGCTCTTCACTCAAGCCTTCGCCGCTGTCTCTAATCTCAATCAACAATTGTTGTTGGTCGATAGTGGCATGAATTTCTATGGGGTCACTGGAAGCATCAGCAGAATTATTTAACAGGTTGATAAGTGCCTGAGAAATGGTTTTATCATAGAGAAGTTGCAAGGGTGTCTGTAACGAATCCAGCCCCGTTTTGTAAAGGGTGTCCGGGCGTTGATCGTGCCAGTGGCTTAGTACTAGCTCAAAAAACTCAGTCACTGGCATCAGGTAACCTTCATCAGCGCGTGATTCTCCGGTCGAGTCAGATAGAACAGACAGTATTTTTTTACAGCGTTGAATCTGGTGGCGTAATATTTCCTGATTTTCGAACAGTTCCGGATTTTCTTCTTTTGAAAATCCATCGGTAATTTCTCCAGCAATGATTGCCAGGCTGGCTAGTGGAGTTCCCAGTTCGTGAGCCGTACCGGCAGCCAGTGTGCCGAGTGTCACCATCTGCTGATCCCGCATTTCACGTTGTTTTGCATCTGCGATGTCCTGCTCACGCTGTTTTAATTCTTTCGACAGGTAGGTAATAAACCAGGTGACTAAAATTGCGCTAACCAGAAACCCGAACCACATGCCTGATACGTGTTGTGAAAACTGTCCATCACCCGCCATAGCGGTTTGATGGTCCATCATGTTGTAGCTTAAGGGGACATAGTATTTTAGCAGCAGACTGTACAGAATGACGGTCAGTGAAGTTAATAACCAGGTCGATAAACCAGGAATAACGGTAGCGGATATGGCGAGCGGAATCAGGTAGAAAAAGGTAAAAGGGTTAGTGGCTCCACCGGCGAAATATAGAATCAGCGAAAAGGAAAGTATTTCCAGTAACAGCTGAATAAATATTATTTTGTTGGTAATGGGTTTACCCGAGTCGATAAACAGTCGAGTGATCAGGTTGGTAACGGCCATGATCAAAATAATGATGCTTAAGGGCAGCACTGGAAGGTTAATCTTGAGGCCAAACAGAGCCATCATCGTCATCACCAGTACAAAAGTGATAGTGATGTTTCTTAAAAAATACAGTTGGCGAAGGATGCGTGTAGAACCGCTAAAAGTATCAGATGACATATTTCTCAATATTTTTTTAACAGGATAATATTCTAACGTTAATCTGGGTATAGATCAGCTCTAAATTTAAGTCGTGAATTGGACTGCGACAATTTGTCACTTCCACCGTATGATTTTGATATTCAGGCTATATCCATGTTTTAAGTCGCATGCAACCAGAGTGTTTTTATGCAAAAAATATTAATCTTTTTTTTGATATCACTTTCATTGTTGACGGTACAGATTCGGGCTGCAAGTCATGGAAATGATCGGCTAACAGTTGAATTTCAGCAAAATAAGAGCTTGGCTTTGAATAAAGATACCCCGACGGCTGAAAATAGGCTGAATGAAGCTGCATTGAGTAATGCCAGTCATCATGATTTACAGGATTTAATGGATAAAGTTTTTAGGTTTTCGGTTGCAGCTTGCAAAAGTAAAATTGCCTGTCGTGAAAACATGCGAGAACTACTTGGTAAGCGATAATGGAATTCGGTGGTTACGCTATATAAACAAAGAATAATGTAACCTCAAATTATTTCTATTGGATACAGTTTCACTCTTGAACCGGTGTTGCACGATATCTTCTCCTCGGTTGAAATCGTGTAGTACCCGATCCTTTTATTTTTTCATCTTATTGGCTACAGTTTTTAAAGAAGGAAAGTATCTAAATTTAATTATTATTAGAAATCCAAGTATCAATATTCCGGGCCAGGAAATGCTGCCAGCACCCACAATATAATCAGGTTGATAATAGACGTTATCCTGAATATAAGCCTCATCATAGCTTAAATCTTCAAGAGAAATTGCGTAACCTTCAACATCAGAAGATATCATGCGACTAGCTACAACACCTGCATGATAAAAGCTGTGCAGTTCAATCAGTACTTCGTAATACCCGGGTGGATACCCCTCAATTAATTCTCCAACTACTTCATAAGTGTCAGCGATGGAGTCGTGGTAAATTTCGTACAGTTCACTGTCTGCAAACTGTTGCCAGGGTCCTCCTTCATAACTTAAATAGAGCTTTGCATAAACCGTTTCCACCGGTGAGTTTACATCAGCATCAAAGGTGGTTTTAACACGGTGGAAAAAACCATCATGATCAATGTCACCTGTTAATTCTACCCATGCATCAAATATTTCAAACTCTATCAGTGAGCCATGATTTGCTGTACGATTTTGTTGTACCAGGACTGCTCCTGAATTGTTTTCTGTTCCTCGGGCTTTTTTCATGGTGGAAACCACAACCGGGCGGTTAGCTAAAACTGAGTTCAGATCCTGACTGTTGTTATTGACCAGTTTACCTGCAGAACGTGTCTGGTTTGGAGTATCTGTCGCATAGATCACACCTGGTACAAGAAGCAGTAGGAATATAGTTAAAATTTTCATCTTTAAATCTCCCGGTTTAAAATCTGTGTATTTTCTTGATTATTTTTTTTCCGCTATATCGGCCATGACTGTAGCTATGTCTTCGGGGTTTTTGATCATGTGAATAGTGATATATATGTTGCACAGGTTTTGGTTTAACTAATACGTTATATAAAATTAAAGGTACTAGAGGCAGGTATTCATCATTATGGTGGGCCTGTACATTAGCAGTCATAAATAGGCTGGAAACAGTTAATACAATTGCAACGGTTTTTATGCAAAAAGATTGTGTTGATTTCATCTTAAACTCCCTGGTTTATTGATTCATGCCTGGAAGTTTATACGGAGAGTACTGAATGCTAGCTGAATCAGGTTACTTAATTTTTAAGCCCTGATATGATTTATAGTTACGGGATAGTGAGTTCCGTGCACTCATGTAAAAATACATTAGTGAATTTTTAAAGGGATGGTTACTGATCCTGAGAGGAGTTTTAATTAAATAGTTTAAACAACTGGCCGCTATTTTCTTTAATTAATTCTGCTATGGATGGATGACTGGCATTTATGGCTATCTGGTAAGCATTTAAATCATCATGGTTTCTGGTTTGAATATCGGCACCTGATTTGATTAAAAGCTCAACAAACTCTTTGTTACCACTGCTTGCAGCCAGCATGAGCGCTGTGTTGCCTGAATTATTTTTTGCATTTAAATTTTTATCCAGTTTGAGTATGTTTTTTAATGTAGCGGATTGATTGGAAAGTACAGCCAGCATTAGCATGCTGTTGTTTTCATCAGTGACGATATTAATATTCGCCCCATTTGAAATTAATAGTCCTGCGATGTCTGAAAAGCCGTTAATGATGGCTCTCGCAAGAGCTGTAAACCCATCCTTGTCTGGCAGGTCTATATCAATTCCTTTTCTGTTGAGTAACTCGATTGTAGCTTTTTTTAGTCCCAGGTTTGCACTGTGCCATAAAGCTGATCGATCTTTAGCATAGGAATAAACCAACAGTTTATCACGTTTAATTAATTCAACGCTGAGGGTTTCCATGTTGTTCAAAAGAGCAACTAATAATGCATGATGAATATCCGTTTGCTTAAGTTTTTCTGAAACCAGTAACTCAGCTGCCTTAACCTGTTTATTTGAAATGGCAATAGACAATGGGCTGGTTTTGTTATTAGCTACAAGAGATGTATCTGCTCCCTTTTTAATTAAGTAATCAATGGCTTTTAATTGTCCTGTTGAAGCAGCAACATATAAAGCAGTCTGTTGTTGGTGATTGACTGCATTGATATTGATTCCGCGTGACAGTAATAGTTTCAGTGTTTTTACCTGCCCTTTGCTGGCGGCTCGATGCAATGCGCTATTTCCATTTGAATCAGTATCATTAATGGGGATACCTTGATCGAGTAACTGTGCAACTATAGCTGACTCGCCTAACAGGCTGGCAATATTTATCAAAGGCCAGTCCTTGTACAAAGAAGATGATTTGGAAATACTGGCGCGGAAGGATTTTATATCAACTTCAGCATAATCTTTATTTTTATCAGGCAATTCAATGTTAAATTCATTGAACAGTGTGCGGGCATTTTTTAAATTAAGCGTTTGAGCCAGTTGAGGAGCCGTCTGGTTTTTCCTGTTTTTTATAGTAGGGTCGACATGATTGTTGAGTAAGTGCTGTAAAATTTCTTTGTCATCATGACGGGTAGCAATAATAAGGGCCGTATTCCCAAGCCCGTCAGCAGCATTGATGTCGACCTGCTTTTTTATTAGATTTAATACGATATCAGCATAACTGTTACTGCTGGCCATGTGTATAGGCCGGTTATTATTGATATCTACTGAGTCAGGCTGGCTGGAATGAGTCACTAGCAGTTGTGACATTTCATGATGCTTTGCCAGTAATGCAACCATCAATGGAGTCCTAAGATTTGCATCTTTGAAATCCAGATTTACTTTCTGCTCTATGAGGGCTTTTATCAGATCAAGATCATTGTTTCGGATAGCGCTAAAAATAGTTTCATGGCTAACCTCTGCAGCATTGTAACTGGCTAACTTTTTCTCAAGAGCGGCCAGTTTTTTTCTGGCTTTTCGATGACCCTGATCGGCTGCAGCCTGATACCATTTTTTTATTTCTACCATTGTGCTGTTACTGGAACCCTGTTTTTCCAGCAGTGAAGCTAGAGCAAACTGAGCGTTATCCAAACCGCTTAAACTGGCTTTGCGATATTCAGACAAGGCCTTGTTCATGTCTTTTGGTACACCAGAACCAGAACGATATAATCCGGCCATACGATATTGAGCTTCGGCAATATTTTGTTTTAGCAGAGGTTGTAACAGCTCTACTGCCTGATCGTATTCACGTAGTCGTATTGTTCTGTCTATGGCTTTAAGAGATGTCTTGAGGTCAGCAACAGCGACTAAGGGTGATATCAGGCAGAAAGTGAGAAAAATTTGGATAAAGGTAGATGATGCTAATTTCATTAAGCTGTTCCGTACTTGGTATCAACCTGGATACCTATTTGTTTGAGAAATCCGGTGGGTAGAATGCCACCCGCATTGATGATTATTGCATCATTGGAGATAGTTATCTTTTCACCATTGTGATCCAGTGAAACGTGACTTTCATCGTCAACTTCAGTGAGTGTAGAAGGCAGGTAAAGCTTGATTTTTCCCTTCGAGGAATATTCTTCGATGCGATCCCTGTTTTTGGCTTTTGCTCGAGAAAAACTGTCACTTCGATAGGATAATGATACTTCACTACCTTCTACATCTGCGATGGCCAGGGCCGCTTCCAGAGCACTGTCACCACCTCCGACAATCATGACTTTCTGGTTTATATACTGTTCAGGGTCAATCAGTCGATAGACTACTTTGGGCAATTCTTCTCCGGGGATGCCCAGTTTTCTTGGAGTACCTCTGCGCCCGATGGTGAGTAAAACCTTGTCGGTGAGATATTCATCTTTACTGGTTTTAACTTTAAAACCGGATTCAGTTGTTTCAATTTGTGAAACACTTTCCTTGTAGTTAATTTTAATATCGGTCTTTTTCTCAACACTCTGCCAAAATTCCAGAAGATTCTCTTTACTGGTTTCCCTGAAGTTCATTTTACCGGCAAGTGGTAAGTCAACAGGTTGAGTCATGACAACTTTACCTCTGGGATATTGAAAGACGGTTCCCCCTAGTGAATCCTGATCGAGTGTTAAGTAATTAAGCCCTTTTTGTTTGGAGCTCAAAGTTGCAGCAATTCCTGCTGGACCAGCACCCACGATAATCACTTGATAGGGGTTGCTACTGTTTTTCTGTAAAGAGTCTGAGAGAGCTTTGATAGCGCTTTTACCCTGTTCTATGGCATTTCTTATTAATCCCATGCCTCCCAGTTCTCCAGCGATATATATTCCCTGAATATTGGTTTCAAAATGGTCATTGACCTGAGGTATATCGACACCTCGTTTCTCTGTTCCAAAGACCAAGGTGATAGCTCCTTCCGGACAGGCCTTTTTACAGGCACCATGACCAATACAATTTGCCGGTTCCAGTAGTTCTGCTTTTCCATGAAAAATTCCAAGCACATTGTGGCCGAGTTGCTGAGGACAGGCATAGACACAGGATTTGCAGCCAATACATTTATTTCTGTCGATGATCGGATGCAAAGATGCTGGTTCAGAAAGCCCTGTTTGAATAGCATTCTGGCGAGTATATGCACTTAATTTCTGTTGCCGACTGGACAGGTATACGTAACCCGCCAGGAAAAGCACAATGGGTAAAAAATAGAGGTATGTTTCCATTCTAATCAGTCGTGAATTTTATCTATAAGTGTAGTGGTAAAATCAATAAAAGTAATTATATCTCTTATTTAGGAAACTTTTCCCAAAATAAGCTAAAATTTTTCTGCTATATTTATTAACCTATTTAACTTTTTTTGATTTGGACTGATTATTTTGTTGAAACTCGCCCTGAATACTCTGACGTTACTTTGGTATGGAGCCATTATGGCGATCATCTATGCTGGCTGGGTGGTAGCTGATCAGCGATACCTTGTTGCTGAATCAGGCATAGGTTATTGGCTTGGTATTCTGGGTGGTTTAATGATGCTGTTACTGCTTGTTTATCCTGTCCGCAAAAGAAAACCACGCTGGAAATATGCTGGTTCAATCAAGTTCTGGTTTCGTTTTCATATGTTTTTAGGCATTGCCGGACCTGTTTTAATTATATTACATTCCGGTTATCGACTGGGTTCCTTAAACGGTAGTGTAGCTTTTTTCAGCATGTTAATTGTGGCGAGTAGCGGTTTGATAGGGCGATATCTGTATAGACGCATTCATCATGGATTGTATGGTGAAAAAATTCAATTTGAAGAACTTTATCATCAAAATGAAGACTGGCAGCAGATGGTGGCTTCACTTACCGAAATACACCCTGAAATTACGGATGAGTTAAGTTTGTTAGAACAGAAACTGGTTAATCGGCATACCGGTATGAACAGATCCTTGTGGTTCTTTATGTCAATGAACTGGAAACTCAATAAGTTACGCAGAAGAACCAGAAAATTATTAAAAAAATTTGATGATTCAAAAAAACTTGTGGGAAGACTGCTAAAACTAAAATCTATATGTAAATTGGGCATTAATGAGATCCTTTTTTCCTACTGGCATATATTGCATTTACCACTTTTTATTATGCTCGTTATTTCCGGTTTTACTCACGTTGTAGTGGTGCATTTTTACTGATGAGAATTATCGACTTGCTGATTTTGTTTATATCACTGGTGGTAAGTGGTGAAACATTTGCTCTTGATATTGAAAAATTATTCATGCCCGGGGATGTTATTAAGGGGCATGTTAAGTTTGAACCAGATTGTAAACAGTGCCACAAGCGGGGTAGAGAAATAACTCAGAAAGAATTGTGTCTGGATTGTCATGAAAAAGTAAAACAGGATATTCAGCAAGAGCAAGGATTTCATAGCAAGAATGATAAAGCTGCTACTTCAGATTGCAGGGTTTGTCATAGTGATCACAAAGGGCGTGATGCTAAGATTGTATGGCTGGATACAAATCGCTTTAACCATCAGCAGACTGATTATGAATTACTGGGGAAACATAAACAGACTGAATGTACTGGATGTCATAAGCAGGATAAAAAGTATCGACAAGCACCATCTGCCTGTATTGATTGCCATAAGGATAATGATATCCACGAAAATAAACTGGGTGAAAAATGTGCCAGCTGTCATAACCCCAAAGCCTGGAGTAGCGAACAGTTTGATCATGATAAAACTAAATTTAAATTAAAACTCAGTCATGAACGGGTAAGTTGTGATTTATGTCATGTCGAAAATAGCTATAAAGATACACCAACCCAATGTGTCTCCTGTCATGCAATAAAAGATGTACATAAAAACCGCTTTGATAACAAGTGTCAGGATTGTCATACCGAGGATAAATGGAATAAACCCACCTTTAAACACGATAGAGACACCAGGTATAAATTAAAAGATATTCATAGCTCGGTAAGCTGTCATACCTGCCACACAAAAAAAATACGCAAAAAGTCTCAGTGGAAATCTACTGGCCATGCGCTCAGGAACTGTTATAGCTGCCATAAGCTTGATGACGTGCATAAAGGTAAGAGTGGAGAGAAATGTCAGGATTGTCATAATCAAAAGAGTTGGTCTGAGTCCAGCTTTAATCATGATACAAAAACGGAATTTGCATTAAAGGGTGCTCATAAAAAAGCCAGTTGTCAGGCTTGTCACCAGTCAGATATTAAAGGTGAAAAAACCGATAAAGCCTGTTATAGCTGTCATAAACACAATGATGTACATAAAGGGCAGCAAGGGAAACTTTGTGATAGCTGTCATAATGATTCTTCCTGGTGGTTGGAAGATGTTCGCTATGACCATGAGCTGACAGACTTTCCCCTGATTGGTCAACACGCGGTTATTGGTTGTGAATCCTGCCATCTTTCATCTGCTTTTAAAGATGCAAAATCAGCCTGCGTAGATTGCCATCAGTTTGATGATGTTCATGAACAGGCTTTTGGAAAGGAGTGTCAGCAATGCCATAACTCAAATGACTGGTTAATCTGGCAGTTTGATCATGATAAAACCGATTTTAAAATAGAAGGAGTTCATACTGAATTACATTGTCACCTTTGTCATTTTGAACCTTTTGATGAAAATAGAAAGAAAAATACCCTGTGTATAGATTGTCACAGAGGTGATGATATTCATGATGGCAATTTTGGGCCAGAGTGCGATAACTGTCACACACAGGATGACTTTAAATTAATCGATATCCGTTTAATGAGATCTTTTGGACGTTAACTACCAATGAACAGGAGTTACAGAATGTATTCGATAAGTTCGTTATTTTTAGATACAAGAAAGTCTGACTTTTCATTCAGGGTTTTCTTGCTACTTTTTTTGATGGTTTTTAATTTATCTATATTTGGTGCTGCAGAAGCTGCTGAAAGTAGCTTTAATCATGATGAAACCAGTTTTCCTCTGGATTTTGTACATGCCCGTGTAAACTGTGAATCCTGTCATGTGCAGGGTGTTTTCCGTGGTACGCCAACTCAATGTTATGGCTGTCACTCAACTACGGGAAGAATTCAGGCCAGTGCTGCATCTCCCGCACATATTCAAACAACCGAAGAATGTGCATTTTGTCACCAGCAGGGTGGATGGACATCTGTACCTAAAGTTGATCATTTTGCCGTCAAGGGCAGCTGCCAGAGTTGTCATAATAGTGCCATAGCAAAAGGTAAAAATATCGAACATATTGAAAGCAGTGAAAACTGTGATGACTGTCATCGTACGGTTACCTGGCAGGATGCTGTTTTTGATCATACAGGAGTGACTGAAAGCTGCGAGAGTTGCCACAATAATTCCAAAGCAAGAGGTAAAAATTTGCGACATATCACCTCGTTGAATAATTGTGAGACCTGTCATAACGTGTTTTCATGGGCTCCTGCTGCCCGTATGGATCATGATGCTGTTACCGGGACTTGTGAGAGTTGTCATAATGGGGTAATTGCTGAAGGTAAAAATGCTCAACATTTCCCCACAACGGATGGTTGTGATGATTGCCATACTACTCAGAACTGGGCCTCGGCATCTTTTAGTCATGAAGGCATTAATTCGGGATGTTCCAATTGTCATAATTCAGATACAGGCAGAGGAAAAAATTTAAAACACATTGATACCACAAATGAATGTGAGTTATGCCACACCTCCCAGTCCTGGACTCCTGCTACTAAAGTTGATCACAATGCAGTGACAGGAAGTTGTTCGAGTTGCCATAACGGGGTGATTTCAACGGGTAAACATGCTTCGCATATGCAGACAGTCGATGAATGTAATATCTGCCATAGTACAGTTGACTGGTCATTGGCATCATTTGACCATGATGGAGTGACGACGGGCTGCTCCAGTTGTCATGATGGGGTGATTACTGCCGGTAAAAATGCTCAACACCTGGCATCTAATAATGACTGTGAGTTATGCCATAGCTCTCAATCATGGAGTCCTGCAACACAGGTAGACCATAGTGCAGTTATGGGAACCTGTTCAAGCTGTCATGATGGTGTTACAGCTACCGGGAAACATTTGTTACACGTGAATACGACCAGTGAATGTGATAGTTGTCATAGTACGCTGGACTGGAACTCTGCTACTTTTAATCACGATAATATTACAGAAACCTGTGTAAGTTGTCATGATGGTGGAACAGCTGAAGGTAAAAGTTCATTGCACCTTTCTACCTCGGATGATTGTCAGTTGTGTCATGCACCGTTTGGTTGGGCTCCTGCAACCAAAGTAGACCACGCTGCGGTCATAGGCAGTTGTTCAAGTTGTCATGATGGAGTGATAGCCGAGGGCAAAAATCTCCAACATATTAATTCGGCGGGTAATTGTGAATCCTGCCATGGTTCAGTTAGCTGGACCCCGGCGACCCGGGTTGATCATGATGCTGTTAGTGGAAGTTGTTCAAGCTGCCATAATAATGTGATTGCAACCGGTAAAGATGCTTTGCACCTGGTTACAAATAATGAATGTGATGTCTGTCATAGCACTGTGGACTGGTCTTCAGCCACATTTGATCATGATGGTGTGACTACTGGTTGTTCCAGTTGTCATAATGGTAGTGTTTCAGCGGGTAAAAATGCGCAGCATATGACGACTTCAAATGATTGTGAATTGTGCCATAGTCCTCTTAGCTGGGCTCCCGCTACTCGTGTTGACCATAACGCTGTGACTGGTAGTTGTTCCAGTTGTCATGACGGGGTAACAGCAGCGGGTAAAGATGCTCAACATATCCTGTCAAATAATGATTGTGAATTATGCCATGGAACGGTGGGCTGGTTGCCGGCCATACAGATAGATCATGATGCAGTAATTGGGCTGTGTTCCAGTTGTCATAATGGTGTGACTGCTATTGGAAAAAATGCTTTGCACCTGGCAACGACCAGTGAATGTGATAGCTGCCATAGTACGGTCAACTGGAATTCTGCCTCTTTCAATCATGATGCAGTCACCGAGAGGTGTATCAGCTGTCATGATGGTGTTACCGCAGAGGGTAAAAGTGCACAGCATCTGGTGACCTTAAATGACTGTGAATTATGCCATGCACCTTATGGCTGGGCACCTGCAACCAGGGTTGATCATGATGGTGTGATTGGAACCTGTTCAAGTTGTCATAATGGTGTTACAGCCGAAGGTCGGCATGTATTGCATATTGATACCACGACCAGTTGTGAGTTTTGTCATTCCACTATTGGCTGGAAACCAGTGACCACGGTTGATCATGATGCTGTTAGTGGCAGTTGTTCAAGCTGTCATAACGGTGTGATTGCCGAAGGAAAGCATGCTCAGCATTTCTCCACTATTGCTGAATGTGATGATTGCCATACTACTCAGAACTGGACGTCAGCCACCTTTAGTCATGATGGTGTTGTCACCGGGTGTTCCAGTTGTCATGATGGTATTGGTGCAGAAGGTAAAAATGCACAACATATTCTATCCACGAATGAATGTGAACTGTGCCATAGCCCATTAAGTTGGGTGCCGGCAACAGGCGTAGATCATAATCAGGTAATTGGCAGTTGCTCCGGTTGTCATAATGGTGTGATAGCCGATGGAAAACATGGTCAGCACTTTGTCACTACTGCTGAATGCGATGTCTGTCATTCCACGCTCAACTGGACGTCTGCAACCTTCAGTCATGATGGTATTGTTTCAGGCTGCTCAACTTGTCATGATGGTGTCTCCGTTGAGGGTAAAGGTGCTCAGCATATCCTGTCGAACAATGAGTGTGAATTGTGCCATAGTTCATTGGACTGGGTGCCTGCTACAACGGTTGATCATGATGCGGTGACTGGAAGCTGTTCCAGTTGTCATAACGGTGTTATTGCTACCGGTAAGGGGGGAGATCATGTATTTACTATCGCTGAATGTGAAACATGCCATACCACGATGAACTGGAATTTTGATCATGATGGTGCGACGTCGGCATGTTCAAGTTGTCATAACGGGACAATTTCTACGGGTACACCTTCCGGGCACTTTACCTCGGCACGTGAATGTGATTATTGCCATTCAACCCTGAACTGGACTAGCTTGACTTTTAGTCATCAATCAATAAATTACCCGGGTGATCACCGACAGGCACTTGGCTGTACAGACTGCCATGGTGCTAATAGTGAAATAGTGACCTGGGATTTTTCAGCTTACCAGCCGGATTGTGCCGCTTGCCATGCTGATGATTATGTTGAGAGAAAACATGAATCTTCGAGTGGCGGTACAGAGTCTGTAAGTTTGAACCGGGATTGTAGCGGTGCCTGTCATGAGAAAAGTTCATTTCATCGGGTGACTGACAGGGAGTGGGATGACTAGTGAATTTTTACTCTTTGCTGCTCATTTTATGAGTTGCAGAGAGTAATTGTTTGTATTGTTTACAGGCATATGATGATAAAAATAATGATATTAAGAATATTTATTTATGCTTTAGTACTGGTGTCCTCCAATTTATTTGCGGCAACAAGTAAATTCCTAAATGTAGAGTCATTTGTAAACAGACCTGTTGAATCTGATAACATTAAATCCTACGCGGTAAATGTTCTCTCATTCACTAAACCGGTTAATCTGGAAGAAATTAAGAATATTTCTGTTCTGGATAATGATATTTTGTATATCAATAAAGTAAGTGTAAATGATGTTGTATATTATCGTTTAGTATCGGGAAATTTTGCGAGCTTGAAACTGGCTAAAAAGCATTTATCCGAAGTGAAAAAATATTTTCCTGGTGCCTGGGTAAATATAAGACGAAAAGTTGAGAAGCAGGCACTAACAAGGATACTTGCTGAAAAAAAAATATTACCGGAATTTAAACCAAAAGTACCGGTGAAAAGTCTTCCAGCAATTGTACCTGTTGCTAAAGCGAAAGTTATTCCAGTTATTAGACCAAAAGTAATATCAGCAATAATCCCTGCAAAAACTTCCAGGTTGCAACTTCCTGTAGCTCCTAAGGTTGTTCCCCGGGTAACCCCCAAACTGGTTCCTGTATTAACTCCAGTGCCAGCTCCCAAAGCCATTAAAAAGAAGGTCAAACAAGAAACAGCGATGCCCCCCCAGATAGCGTTTGCAGAAAAATTACTGGAACAGGCTCGCCAGCTGTTTCTGGATCGAAACTATGCGAGAGTCGTCACTGTTAGTAATAAAATAATTGAAATTGGTTCAGTTGAACAAAAGCAAAAAGCAATGGAGTTCGTTGGTATTGCGCGCGAACGGCAGAGAAAGTTTGCCCAGGCTGTTGCAATGTACAGTCAATTTTTAAACTTATACCCAGAAAGTAAACTGGCATCAAAGATTAAAATCAGATTAACCGGGTTAAAAACCATGAGGTTAAACCCAAAAGATCAAATGACTAAAAGCAAACGTAAAAAATTAGATGAGAACTGGAAAATATACGGTTCACTTTCTCAGTATTACCGGGATGATGTGGTTGATAGGGAAACTCTGGATAGTGAACAGGTGAATTCATCTCTCGTGACGGATGTTAATATGTATGCCCGTAGAAAAACAAATAAAAGTGTACTGGTGATGCGATTTGATGCCGGGCTGGTGAATGATTTTATTGATAATGAATCGGAAACCCGTTTAAGCCGTGCCATGATTAATTACACCAATATCGAGTCCAACTATCAGTTGATCGGTGGAAGACAGTCGAGAACCGCAAAAGGGGTGTTAGGTCGTTTTGATGGAATTGTCTATAAAGGTTTATCTGATGATGATTTTAACTACAGCGTATTCACCGGTTTTCCGGTCCAGTCTTCTTATGACGGGCTTGATTCAGCGCGTCAGTTTGTAGGCAGTAACATACACTTTAAACCCTACGAAAAAATTGAAATGGATGTTTACGTGGTTCAGCAGCAACTATCCGGTCTGACTGATCGGCAGGCTCTGGGTACTGAATTTCAGTATCGTAATGATAAAGGGTTTTTATACGGGATAATTGACTATGATATTTTTTACAGTGATTTAAACAATATTACTGCAATAACAAATTATCGTTATTCGGATAAGCTTGTTTTCAATATGACTTATGATTATCGAAACTCTCCTTTGTTAACAACCATAAATGCTTTGCAGGGGCAGCAGGTAGAATCCATGGAGGAATTGCAGGAATTGTTGTCAGATCAGGAAATTTATCAGCTTGCAGAAGATAGAACCACTAAAAGCCAGAACCTTTTCGTCGGCTCAAATTATCAGATAGATGATGATCGGCAGTTTTATCTCAGCTTGTTGCTGTCTTCGGTAGAATCGAGTGTGGAGTCTGGAGGTGTTGCAGCCGCCCCATCAACCAGTGATATTAATTTTTCAACAGACTACAGTGTAAGAGGGCTTTTATTTGAAGATGATTACACAACTCTCGGGGTTAGATTATCTGATACCTCATCATCGGAGATTCTTTCTCTCAGAGCGCGTTCACGTTTAGCAGGCTCTAAAGGCTTACGATATGATCCGCGGTTACGTCTGGATTATCGTAAAAGTAAAACCTCTGAAGTCGATCAATATATTTTAAAACCCAGTTTGAAGGTGACTTATAAACCCAATAAAAAAATAAGTTTTGAAGGTAGTTTGGGCATTGAATATTCAAATTTTGATTTACCTGAATTAAATGATCAGACTCAGTATGATGTATTTTTGGGTTATGTTTACAGGTTCTAATGGATGTAATTTTTTAACCTCAGCTCACTTCATTCTCCTGTAATAGCTTTAACTCATAACTATCTTCATTATTCCACCTAATGATAACAGTGACAGGACTGCAACAGACTTCACAGTCTTCGATATATTGTTGATGATAGATTGAAGGATCAATGAGCAAGGATATTTTTTCATTGCAGTATGGGCATTGACTGAAGGCTTCGTATAATGCTGATGAGTTCATAGTGGTCTTGAAAAATAATTCCATTGTTGATATGAAACTCTTACACTACTGTATTGAGTATTAGCCGTACAGGCTTTTAATAGCTGATGAATCATGATGTCAAATAATCAAACTGATCAGGATATCGAGGAACTGGTGAATCGAAAGGTGCGCAATCGTGTTGCCAGAGCAGTGATGAAAGATATAAAACTCCAGGTGGATGACATTGAGCACCAGGAGCAGATAGAAAAAGAAGCCTCAAAAATCATAATACCCCTGTTAATCGCATTAGTGCTTATCGTTGTTTTGATTGCATTCGGGTCTGATGCGATAAGCCTGTTGAGTTAATCAGAGGCAGCTGGAGTATGCCGTTTGATTTGTTGCTAGTCTTTTTCAGTACTTCCCTGTTACTGGGTCTGGTACCTGGGCCTGATAATTTTTTTGTGTTGACGCAATCTCTGGTGTTCGGGAGCCGGGCAGGTTTACTGGTTACGCTGGGTTTATGTACCGGCTTGATCTTTCATACAACTCTGGTCGCGTTGGGGCTGGCTGCTTTGATTGCTACCTCTGATCAATTGTTGCTTTTCATTAAAGTCGTTGGTGTGTGCTACCTGTTATATCTGGCTGCTTTAAGCTGGAAAGACAGCGGTCGGCAAAGCCAGGCAAAAACTCAGAGACAACTCACCAGCGGACAGCTTTATCGTCGGGGCATTATCATGAATGTATCGAATCCTAAGGTAGCGCTTTTCTTTCTGGCTTTTCTACCACAATTTATCAATGTCTCTTTTGGTTCTGTTACCGGGCAGGTCATGCTGTTAGGAGTGATGTTTATCCTGGCGACAATTCTGGTTTTTGGTGGAATAGCACTGTTGGCCGGTCGCTACAGCGAACAGCTAAATCAATCGGTTCGACGTAGAGTCTTCTTAAATCGATTTGTGAGTATTGTTTTTGCTTTTCTGGCAGTGAACTTGCTGGTGAATATTTTATAGAGGCTCGAAAGGTTTCTGGGGTTAACGTAAAGTTTTTGGTAACTGGAAAGAGACATCTTCTCTGAAACCCAGAGAAGTCACGTTGTCAGCGCCATTTTCTTTTAGATAATCAATAACCTGCTGTACTAATAATTCTGGTGCAGATGCACCTGCTGTGACTCCGACATATTTTTTATCATTAAGCCAAACCTGCTGGATGTCTTCTGCTCCGTCAATCAGGTAACCTTCAATTTGATGATTAGTGGCAATTTCTTTTAAACGATTAGAGTTAGAGCTGTTTTTTGAACCCACGACCAGAATCAAATCGCAGGATTTTGTCAGGCTTTTTACGGCATCCTGACGGTTTTGGGTGGCATAACAGATGTCATCTTTACGCGGTCCCTGGATAGCGGGAAATTTCAAACGTAATGCATCGATAACTTTCGAGCTGTCATCCATGGAAAGGGTGGTCTGAGTGACGTAACAGAGTTTATCTGCATTGTTTACTGTCAGATTGGCCACGTCTTCTACGGACTCAATCAGGTACATCTGGCCTTTACTTCCGGTTGTGTACTGACCCATGGTACCTTCCACTTCCGGGTGGCCCTTATGACCTATTAAAACAGTTTCTATGTTGTCTTTACTGTGGCGGGCAACTTCAAGGTGCACCTTTGTTACCAGTGGGCAGGTTGCATCGAAAACTTTCAGCTCACGTCGTTTAGCTTCCTGCTGCACCTTTTTTGAAACCCCGTGAGCACTGAATATGACGTATTGATTATCAGGAACCTGATCCAGTTCATCCACGAAAATAGCACCCTTGTTTTTTAAGTCTTCAACCACGTAACGGTTATGCACGACCTCGTGTCTTACATATATTGGTGTGCCAAATAAATGCAGGGCCCGCTCAACGATATCGATTGCACGGTCTACGCCGGCGCAAAAACCCCTGGGATTGGCGAGTAAAACTTTCATTTCGATGGATATCCCGAGCTATTAATTAAGTAATGGAGGTATTTCGTCAGAATCCTCGATAGCGACAATTTTTACCGAATAACGAATAGTCTGTCCGGCGAGAGGATGGTTGAAATCTACTTTGACCGAAGCGTCATCAAATTCAAGGATAGTACCCGGAACGGTTTCACCAGTGGGTGTACTGAACTCAATGATTAACCCCGGTTGTAGTTCCAGATCAGGGTTAAACTCATTACGCGGTAAACTATGAATCATGTCGTCCACCGGAAACCCGAAGGCCAGATCAGGACCTATATCCAGTGTTTGCTCATCACCTTCTTCAAGATCAATCAAAGATAGCTCAAGACCTTCGGCTAATTCTCCGCTACCCAGGTGATAAGTTAATGGTTCACCATCAAAAGTATCCTCCAGAACACTGCCATCTGTTAACCCGAGTTTGTGGTGCAGGGTGACTATACTGTTAAGTGAAATTTTCAAGCTTTTTCCTGTTCTTCATAGGGTTTCTTCATGCCACTCAAAATTAGAATAACGGCTCCCACCGAGATTGCGGAATCAGCAATATTGAAAGCAGGCCATGGATATGAGCCAAGCCATACCTGAATAAAATCAATCACATAACCCAGGATGACACGGTCGATGACATTGCCGATAGCGCCGCCAAGAATAAGTGCCAGGGCAATGGCTGCCAGCTTTTCATCATCTTTGAGTTTCTTGATCCATAAAAAAAGTGCCACACTGATAATACTGGCCAGTATCATGAAAAACCAGCGCTGCCAGCCTCCTGCATCTGCCAGAAAGCTGAAAGCAGCGCCTTTGTTGTAGGATAGGAACCAGTCAAAGTAGGGTAACACTTCTACTTTTTGATGATAAACCAGCTGAGTATTTGCGATCCACTTGGTGGCCTGATCGGCAATGATAACAATCAGGCTTATCCATAAATACTTAAGCATACTGTCTGTCTTCACCATCGCCGCTAACGTTATCGACGCAACGACCGCACAGTTCAGGGTGCTCTTCATTTTGTCCAACGTCTTCACGATGATGCCAGCAGCGCACACATTTAGCATGTGTACTGATATTTGCTTCAATAGCAAACTGACTGTTTAAGTCGACATTTGGATCATCTTTAAGTGTTTTAATTTCACTACCATCGGGTGCATCCTGAAGTTTGGCCAGAGTGGCTTCTGATGTGATCAGCACAAATCGTAATTCTTCGCTAATGACTTCCAGTGCATTAAGCAGGTCGTCTTCACAATAAATGACCACTTCTGCATCGAGGCCGGAACCAATTTTTCCATCCTGGCGTAACACTTCGAGTGCTCCGGAGGTTTGCTGGCGAACGGATAACAGGGTATTCCACAGGTTGGCATCGATTCGAACATTCTGGTAATCAAATAGACCTTCGTACCAGGTCTCTGTGAATACGCCCATGTCTTCATGTTTACCAGGTAAGTTTTCCCACACTTCGTCTGCGGTGAAGCTGAGGATAGGAGCAATCCATCGTGTCATGGCCTCGACCACGTGGTAGATCGCTGTCTGGCAGGAACGTCGAGCCAGAGAGTCTTCCTGGGTGGTGTATTGACGATCCTTGATGATATCAAGGTAAAACCCGCCTAATGTTTCAGAACAGAAGTTGTGAATTTTCTGTATTGCGACATGGTATTGATAGTTCGTGTATAGATCTTTTAATTCATCCTGAAGTTTTAATGATTCCGCTACAATCCAGTGATCGAGAGCGAGCATTTTATCCTTGTCGACCATGTTTGAATCCGGGTCAAAACCATTCGTATTGGCCAGTAAAAAGCGTAAGGTATTACGGATACGGCGATAGGAGTCTGCTGTGCGTTTGAGGATTTCATCAGAAATACTGAGTTCACCGGAGTAATCGGTAGCGGCTACCCACAGGCGTAAAATATCTGCGCCAAGGCTGTTATTGATCTTTTGCGGTGCAACAACATTACCGACTGATTTGGACATTTTCATGCCTTTGGCATCAACGGTAAAACCGTGGGTCAATACCTGTTTATAAGGTGCGACACCATACATTGCACAGGATGCCAGGATTGAACTGTGGAACCAGCCCCTATGCTGGTCTGAACCTTCCAGGTACAGGTCGGCCGGGAACTGTAAACGATCATCGTGTTTCAAAATACTATAATGAGTGGTGCCAGAGTCAAACCAGACATCCAGTGTGTCGGTGATCTTGGTGTAGTTTTCAGCATCATCACCCAGTAGTTCACTGGCTTCAAGATTAAACCAGGCATTAATGCCTGTTTTTTCCATGCGTTTGGCAACCTGCTCAATTAAGTCATTGGTGTCGGGATGTAATTCCTGCGTCTGTTTGTTTATAAAAATTGGAATAGGTACGCCCCAGAAACGCTGACGCGAGATGCACCAGTCAGGTCGATTGGTAATCATGCCGGTGATTCGAGCCTGGCCCCAGTCGGGAATCCATTCTACATTTTTGATTTCATCCAGTACTTGTTGACGTAAGCCCTGTTTTTCCATGCTGATAAACCACTGCGGTGTTGCACGGAAGATAATAGGTGTTTTATGGCGCCAGCAATGTGGGTAGCTATGACGTAATTTTTCTACGTGTTGCAAAGCATTGTGCTCACGTAATACTTCAACGACATGTTCGTTAGCATTGAAGACATGTTCACCTGCAAACAGTTCTGTATTATCAAGGAAGCAGCCATTATCACCAACCGGGTTGTAAGCCTCCAGGCCATATTTTTTACCGATGATATAATCGTCCTGACCATGCCCCGGGGCAGTATGGACAGCACCGGTTCCAGCTTCCAGCGTGACGTGGTCAGCTACAATGAGTAGTGATTCCTGATTGTAAAAAGGATGTTTCAACCGTTGTCGATCAAGGTCTGAACCCGTGCCATAGGCAATGACGTGGTAATCGGTGAAGCCATATCGAGCCATGGATTCTTTCAGCATGTCTTCGGCTACCACCAGGCGTTCTTTACCCTCACCGGTGTTGACTTCAACTATGACGTATTCATATTTAGGATTGACGGCTACCGCCAGATTGGCGGGCAGAGTCCATGGAGTGGTTGTCCAGATAATAACCGATAATGGGCCTTCACCATGATGCTCGGGAACATTATGAAAGCAGTTGATAAAAGATTTTTCATCGACGACAGAAAATTTAACATCGATAGCGAGTGAAGTTTTGTCTTTATAATCGACTTCGGCTTCAGCCAGTGCCGAACCACAATCGGTACACCAGTGCACCGGTTTATCACCTTTATGCAGGTGACCATTGTCGATGATTTTACCCAATGAGCGAACAATATTGGCTTCAGTATCGAAATTCATTGTGAGATAGGGTTTGTCCCAGTCACCCAGAATGCCCAGACGGATAAAATCCTGCTTCTGGTTTTCAATCTGCACTTTGGCAAAATCACGACAGGCCTGTCTGAATTCATCTGCTTCTACCGCGATACCCGCTTTACCAATATCTTTTTCTACAGCATGTTCAATGGGCAGGCCATGGCAATCCCAGCCGGGTACATAAGGTGCATCAAACCCGTCCAGCGTGCGAGCCTTTACGATAATATCTTTAAGAATTTTATTAACGGCATGACCAATATGAATATTGCCATTGGCGTAAGGAGGGCCATCGTGCAATATAAAAACAGGCTTGCCTTTACGTGACTCTCTAATTCGTTGATACAGGTTTTCATCCTGCCAGTGTTGCAGGCGTGCGGGTTCTTTTTTGGCCAGGTTTCCACGCATGGGGAATCCTGTATCAGGCAGGTTTAATGTTGGTTTATAGTCAGTAGTCACGTTGTTTCCAGTATTTCGTTGTGTTCAAAATAAGTATGAGCTTCATCGATATCCTGATTTATTTTTTTAACCAGTATGTCTAATGAATCAAATTTTTCTTCATTACGGATTTTATGCAGAATTTCTACATCTACACAATAACCGTAAATTTCTTCTGAGAAGTTTAAAATATACACTTCAAGAATGGTGCCGACTCCGTTCACCGTGGGCCGGGTGCCAATGCTGGCAACACCACGCAGGGTGCGATTATCTATGCCTTTGACCAATACCGCAAATATTCCATCAACGGCAATCGGTCGTTTACCCATTTTCAGGTTTATGGTGGGGAAACCAAGCTCTCTACCAAGCTTTTTTCCGTGTGCCACTCTACCGGATAAAGTATAGGGGCGACCTAGTAGCTGTCTTGCCTGTAGCATGTCGTTATCAGCAAGACATTTACGTATACGTGTGCTGCTGACTCTCTCGTTATCGATCAGTAAGGTATGCGAATTTTCTACTTCAAATCCCAGCTTTTTTCCCGTTTGTTGTAAAAACTCAAAATCTCCGCAACGCTTTTTACCAAAGCGAAAGTCATCCCCTATCACCAGGTGTTTTAGGTTCAGGCGGTCGATCAGAATTTGCTGTACAAATTGATCGGCTGAAAGATTGGCCAGAGCCTTATTGAATTGCAGACAAACCATGATATCTATGCCCATATCAGATATATGGTTGATCTTGTCACGAAATCTGGCCAGTCTGCGTGGCGCTTTTTCCGGCGCAAAATATTCAACCGGTTGTGGCTCGAAAACTAAAACCACCGATGGAAGGTTTTTTATTTCAGCAACGGCCTTTAACTGATTTATGACATGCTGATGCCCAAGGTGTAAGCCATCAAAATTACCGATAGTCGCCACGCAGCCGGGCAAAGGCTGGTTTAAGTTATGTAATCCGCGGATGAGTTTCATGGGTTCAGGCAGAGGTTTTCTTAAAGCAATGGATGTCTAATATTAATGGGCCAGGTGTCTGGGTCGTACGCCCATTATCCAAAGCAACAGGGCATAACACAAGATAGCGGGCAAAATAAGTAAAATTAATTCAAATAGCCGGCCGAACCACTCCAGCTGGGTCCAGAAATGCAGGTCCTGAGAAAGAGTGAATAATAGAATTGTCATGCCGAAAACAGCGAGTAATAGTTTCAATAACATTAACGTAAATGAGCGATCAAGGGTTAAATACTGATCGCGTCTTAGTGCCAGAGCCAGTAAACCCGCATTGCAATAGGCTGAACCGGTAGTGGCCAGAGCCAGGCCAACGTGTGCAGGGATGTCAGTGTAATTAAGCAATGTTAAAACGAAGATAACATTTAGAAACATATTAACGACCATTGCGATGATGCCGATTCTAACCGGCGTTTTACTGTCCTGCCGGGCATAAAAAGCATTCGCGAGGATTTTGATCAGAATGAAAGCGGGTAAACCCAGGCTATAAGCCATCAGACTCATGCTTGACATTAACGTATCTGACTCGCCAAAAGCGCCGTATTGAAACATGGTAGTCAGAATTGGCTGGGCTAACAATAATAGCCCCAGGGTTGCGGGTAGAGCGATAACCAGAGCCAGTTGAACAGCCCAGTTGAGAGTTTTATTAAAATGATCTTTACCCTGTTTGACATGAGATTCTGATAAATTGGGTAACACCACCGTGGCTAAAGCGATGCCAAAAACACCCAGCGGGAATTCCAGTAAACGATCCGAATAATATAACCAGGCGACTGAACCGGAAACCAGAAAAGAGGCGATGAAGGTATCAAATAACAGGTTGATCTGGGCAACTGATGAGCCAAACAAAGCAGGTATCATTAGTTTAATGATTTTTTGTACGCCGCTGTCTTTCCATCCCCACACAGGTTTGGGTAAAAAGCCTAACTTATACAGGAATGGCAGTTGAAATAGCATCTGGGTGATACCTGCGATTAACACACCCCAGGCCAATGCATACACGGGTACGTCTAATTGAGGAGCCAACCACACCGCGCAGCCAATTAAGCTCAGGTTGAGTAATACCGGTGTGAAAGCAGGGGCTGCAAACTGTTTCCAGCTATTTAAAATACCACCAGCCAGAGCGGTCATGGAAATGAGTAGAATATAAGGGAAGGTGAGACGCAGCATATCGGCCGTCAAATCGAATTTCTCGGGTTGATCGATAAAACCGGCGGCAAATACATACACGATTGCCGGTGATACCAAAACGCCTATGCTGGTAATAATTAACAGGATTAAACCGAGAGTTCCTGCCACACGGTTAATCAGTTGATGAATTTCATCCTGGGTTCTACTGTTTTTGTACTCGGTCAATACTGGTACAAATGCAAGAGAAAAAGCACCTTCGGCAAACAACCGGCGCATAAAGTTGGGGATCTTGAATGCCACAAAAAAAGCATCGGCTTCAATTCCAGCGGAATAAAAGCGAGCGATGACAATGTCACGAGCCAGCCCGAGCACTCGTGAGAGCAGGGTCATTAAACTGACCAGAAAGGTTGATTTGAATAGTCCGCTCACAGTGAATTAGTCAGAAAATAGCCTTGTTTACAAAAACGACGCATATTATCATCAATTTATTGATCAGATCAGCTTTTTACTGTTGACAGGCGTCGTTCAAGCAAAGATAATGCGCGCCTCATTTTTACATTGCAGGATTCAGGAGATACTCTTGGCTAACTCATTATCAGCTAAAAAACGCGCCAGACAGGCAGAAGACCGTCGTAAACGTAACGCTAGTCGTCGTTCAATGATGCGTACATATCTTAAAGCGATTGTTAATGCGATTGACGCTAAAGACAAGTCTAAAGCTGAAGCTGCTTTTAAAACTGCAGTTCCTGTTATGGATAAAGCTGCGCAATATGGTTTGATCAGCAAGAACAAGGCTGCTCGTCATAAAAGCCGTCTGAATGCACAAATTAAAGCAATGTAACTTAAAGCTTTATAGAATAATTGAAAAAGCCGGGTTTTTATCCGGCTTTTTTGTGCCTGGAATTTACAATATTTAACCGGATGCAGTAATTTGCTGGTAGATTTTATCCAGCTCTGACTGGGACAGTCGCTCAGATATAACAGGGAAAAGCTCCCTTTCTTCCAGTCGGGTATGGCTTTTAAGCAGTGATCCAAACTCCAGCAAAACCTTATAATTTCCAGACTTCATCTGTTCTATAAATGCATCAAACTGTTTGTGTTCCTGTGTCAGTTGATCGCATAGTGTTTTAATTTGCTGATCTCGTGTTGAATAAGGAGTAAACATAGCCTGTTCTTCATTATCAAAATGCCTGCGCCATACAGTTTTGTATTCATCGACTATTTGCTCGCACAGTTGTTTTATTTTTAGCTGATCTCCAGCGTTTGCGATTTTTATTGCGCGTGCTGCCAGAGACAGAGATAAATGATGCTCCATTGAGAGGGGTTGTAGTTGTCTTATGCGTTGCATGAATGAACATCCGAAGAAAATTGGCGGGTGCATTTTACAACGGTTGCAACATTGTTACTTCGATTTAAATACCTCGGTTTCTGGATGAAATGCAAACCAGGCAAACCAGAAGCCTTCAATAGCCATCATTTCTTTTCCTGATGAACTGGTAATAGATGCCTGCTGGTTTTTCTTATCCCAATGAATTGTAAAAGTTTTGCCTGCAAAGTTATCGGTTAATTGTGCAGTGTTGGCTTTGTCTATTTCACTAAAAGGATAAGCTTTGTAACTATTGTTGATTTCAAGCCCTAATACTCGTTCTTTGGGGTGGTAATAATCCGGAGCCTTGTTGGTGACCTGAAAATAGGTTGCTCTTGAATTTTCATAGCCACTGTATGGGTCACGGGAATAATCACGTGAATAACCGGTTTGATCTGACATCACCACAGTTTCTGGATGAGTCTCTAACCAATTTGACCAGCTGGTGTGTGAGATGGGTAAACGGGTTAATTTCTGACCGGCTAATTCACCGCTTATAGCCTGAGATTTTATCTGAGACCACAGTGACTCGGTTTGACGGTCATATAGTAAAACATCACTGTTATACAATAATCCGGATACCCCGAAATCCAGGGTTTTGTCTGTTACCTTTGATGAAAAGGCTACGCCAGTTCCACATAACGGGCAGTAAGTGATTGAAAATTGAGACCCATTAATGTTGTCGTTAACGATTTCATGCCAGTTTAAAATAGCAATGGGGTAGGCCTTGCTTTTGCCATTTATTTGAATGCCCAGAATTCGGTCAGCAGGTTTCAGGTAGTGTGCGTCTTTAGCCGCTATAAATTTGGGTTGGTCGATGGCTGGTATACCATCTTTAGCGGGGCCACCGGCAAGAATTAGACTGGTATCCAATAACGAGTTGTTTAAGTCAAAGCCATTATGGGGAGCTGCAAAGCAGCTAAAGACAGTAGATATTAGTGCTACGGTTACACAGATTCGTAGCAGACTTTTGATTGATTTCGGCATAAAAGGCTCCTGACGTTCAATTAGTTTTTGGAGTCAGGAGTCGGAGCTAAGTTCCTTGGCTGGATGAGCTTATGCTGGGTTTTTTCGCGGGCGACCACGTCTGGCATGTCCAACCTTGATTTTCAGCCGACGCTCGACCATTTTCTTAAACTTGTCTGAACCCAGTGGTGTACCGGTTTGCCAGGCATCCTGTATATCACCTTTTATTTCGTCAGTCAGACCTGCTTTACTGAGCGTGGTGTACTTGTCGAGACGGGTTTTATCGGTCTTGGCCAGTTCGGTGTATTTATCATGCGCCGTAATTAGAGCATTTTTCTTGCCCTGAGCATTAAACTTATAACTTGACCATTTATATGCACCTGGTGATTTCACCAGTTTTTCGCGCACCGGAAGATTTTCAATGTATAACATGTTTTTCAGTAGTTGAGTTTCCGGGTCGATCAGGCTGGCTTTATAGCGACCTTGCCAGATAGTCCCGGTCTTATTTTGATTATTATTTATATAAGGTACGTAACAGCGACCCTGGTATTGCATCATGCGACTGGCTGATTCTTTATCTGACGGTGTGGCCAGAATATGAATTTCATTAGGTAAAAGTGCATAGGCATGAATCGGAACGTCATACCATTCAGATCCTTCCTGTAACCACTCAAGGTAGGCCGTGTAATCTTCTTTTTCGAAAAATACGTTGTTTTTGTTATGACCTCGCTGGACGATATGCACCGGGTAATTGGGTAAATAAAATCTCGGTTTTCTTGGCATTTCAATATCCTCTTGCTTTGTAAGGTTATATCTAGTTTAAATCAATATTGCATTTTTCGCAATTAAGGGTGCTGACCCCATTATCTAATAGCACAGTAAGCAAGTTTTTTATCCCTAAACCCACATTTAACCTATGACAGGGGGTAAAATTAGACTTTATTTGACTTTACCAGGGCTATTAATGAGTGAGTTAGAAGGGGTCATTAAGTATCGACTCGATTATGAGCAGTCAGAACCCGTGACTGATAATCTGGATTATTTGAATACCTGGCGTTCAATTTTGCATGGTCTGGGACTGATTGGGCAGGACAGCTCTCGTTATGAAGGCTACGGATTTGGTAATTTGAGCCAGCGAAGCCAGCTTGATAAATCACAATTTATAATTTCAGGAACCCAGACTGGAAATCATGAGATGCTGGAGAAAAGTGATTATGTTTGTGTTAAATATTGTGATGTTGAAAAAAATCACGTAATTGCCAGTGGGCCGGTAAAGCCATCGTCTGAAGCCTTAACACATTCCATGTTTTACCAGTTAGGCTCTTCTATACAGTGCGTGATGCATATTCATTCACCGGGTTTATGGCAGTTTGGGCTGAACAATAATTACCCGGTGACTGATGAATCGATTGAATATGGAACCCGGGGTATGGCGACTGAAATATCCCGTTTATTTACTTCGGAAAGTTTATCTAGAACAAGGACTTTAGTCATGGCTGGTCATGAAGATGGAGTGATCTGTTTCGGGGATAGTGTCGATCAGGCGGGGATGGCGATTGTGGATTTATGGGTAAAAGCTCATCTTTAATGACCAGAGAAAATAATGTTATTTGTAAACCCGTTTATCCAGTCCAAATTTTTGCATTTTATCATACAGGGTTTTCCTGGGTAATCCGAGCAGGTGCATGGTGTGTTTGATGATGCCATCTGATTCTGACAGCGCCTGTTCAATCAGTGCCCGCTCAAAGGCTTCGACGTGCTCAGGTAATGTCATGGGTACGCAGGGCACCAGGCTGGGGCTGGCATTATCATCCAGTTGTAAGCCGCACCCATCGCCCAGTAAAACATAACGTTCAGCAGCATTACGTAATTCACGAACATTACCGGGCCATTTGAAGGACATCAATGTTTGATTGGCATTTTGTGGAATTGCGGGTGCTTCCTTACCATAACGGGCTGAAGCGTCCAGTAGAAAATGTTGAAATAATCGGGGAATGTCTTCACGTCTTTCGCGTAGCGGGGGTAACTCCAGAGTGACAACGTTTAATCGATAGTAAAGGTCATCTCGAAATTCTCCACGGTCTGAAGCGGTTTTCAAGTCTATTTTGCTGGCTGCCAGGATACGAATATCAAGATCTGTGCTTTCATTGGAACCCAGGCGTTCGACAGAGCGTTCCTGTAAAACACGTAATAGCCGAACCTGGGTGGGCATTGGCATGGATTCTATTTCGTCCAGAAATACAGTGCCACCCTGAGCGTATTCAAATTTACCCACGCGGTTGGTTTCTGCACCGGTAAAAGCGCCTTTTTGATGCCCGAATAACTCACTCTCAATCAGATTTTCTGGAATTGCTCCACAATTGATGGCGACAAAATTTTTATTGCTGCGTTTGCTTTGTTCATGCAATGAACGAGCGACCAGTTCTTTGCCTGTCCCTGTTTCACCAAAGAGTAGAATATCGGCATCAGTGTCTGCCAGACTGTTGATGTTATTGCGTAATGCCGACATGACGGGGGTTTTGCCGATGATACGAGGGCCAAGAACATCCTGGGTTTGCAATTCACTTTTCAGGGTTCTATTTTCCAGTGTCAGAAGCCGTTTATCCAGTGCCCGTTTTACCGTGTCTACCAGGCGATCTGCAGAAAATGGTTTTTCGATGAAGTCATAAGCGCCTTTTTGCATGGCATCGACGGCCATCGAAATATCACCATGTCCGGTGATTAGAATGACTGGTAAGTCATTATCCAGTTTCTGCACTTCACTCAGAAAAGTTTGCCCATCAATACCCGGTAGGCGAATATCGCAAATGATAGCACTGGGCCATAAATTATTGAGCAGGGGCAGAGCATCTTCGGCAGTTTCAAACAACTTAACGTCGAAACCGGCTAACTGTAGAGTTTGTTCATTAGCCAGTCGTATATCCTGCTCATCATCAATAAAAAAGATTCTGGATTGTTGATTACTCATTGTAATTTTTCCACCACGGGTAATGAAATAGTCAGTCTTGCACCACCATTCGGCAAGTTAGTTGCAGACAGGTGGCCATTCATTCCATCTATAATTCTACCCGAAATTGAAAGCCCCAGGCCAAGCCCTGATTCCCGGGTTGTAAAAAAGGGGTCGAAGATGTTACCGAGATGGTTTTCATCAATACCCGGTCCATTGTCATCGACATGAATCATAACCCATTCCTTTTGCTGTTCTGAAATGATATTAATTTCACCCTGTGGTTTATCACCAATAGCGTTCATGGCATTGTTGATCAGGTTAATTAATACCTGTTCCAGTTGAATATTGTCAACCATAGCCTTTAACGGGCTTTCTGGTTTTAATGTGTTGATTGTTATATGGCTGCGTTTTGATTGAGGACGTACAATGTCCATAGCCGTCTGTATGACGGTCTTTATTTTTATGACTTCAAGGTTGCCGCTGGATTTACGTGCAAAAAATTTCAGTTGAGAGCTAATCTTTGCCATGCGTTCGGTCAGCCCGGCAATTCGATCCAGGTTTTCATCAGCTTTGTCCAGCTTATCCAGCGTCAGGAACTGCCGGGCATTATCGGCATAACTTCTAATGGCGGCTAATGGATTGTTTAATTCATGGCTGATGCTGGCTGAGAGTTCTCCCAGTACGGCCAGCTTTGCCGTTTGTATAAGTTCTCCCTGCGTATCTCTTAAAACTTTTTCGGTTTGTTTATGCTGCTCAATTTCCTGGGTTAAATCACGGGTTCGAACAGAGACTTTTTGCTCCAGTTGTTTTTGTGCTTCGAGTTGAAAACGATCCCTTTCCAGCCTTCTTTTATGGCGTTGCCAGCCCAGCAAGCCGGTTAACATTAATAGCAATAAAACCAGTAATAATACGCTGACAACATTTAAACTATTTTGCTTCACTCTATCGAGCGGCGCCAGGATCATCACGCTCCAGCCTGCCTCCGGCATATTTTGTTGCAGAGTCAGGTACTCGCTGTTGGTCGCTTTGTTTTTTGCTGGAAGTTGAACAATTGAGCTGATAGGGGAAATTTCCTGTTGTGTGTTCAAACCCAGTAACTCAATTTCCGTATCACCATAACGCCGACTATTTGAAATTTTTGTTCTTGTCTGAGGTGTTATTGTTTTGATACTTTTATATAACCAGTTTGCATCGGTTGTGATAAATATGATGCCATCCGGATCGCTAACAATAAATTGACTGTTGCGCCCGGACCAGCGTAATTCGATGTTGGATAAATCCATTTTTATTACGATGGTGCCGATTATATTGGCGGCATAGTAAATTGGATAAGCAAAATAATAACCTCGTTTTCCCGAGGTGCTTCCGAGGGCAAAATATCGCCCAAGTTTACCTGACATGGCTTCAGTGAAATAAGGCCGGAAACTAAAATTTCTTCCGACAAAAGGGCGTTCGCTTTGCCAGTTGCTAGCAGCAAGTGTTAATCCGCTGGCATCCATCAGGTAAGTGTCGGAGGCACCGGTTACAGTATTGATATCTTCCAGAAAATGATTGACCAGGTCGACTCTGGGAGTACTTTCCGGGTTATTTAACAATTCGACTAATAACTGGTTTTTAGCGACCAGGTTGGGTAAAAATTTAAATCGTGCAAGTTTGCTATCGAGGTGACCGATAAACTGTTCCAGTTGCTGCTGGTTACTGGTGTGTAAATTTTCCAGTCCATTTTGTCGGCTGACCGTGTGGCTGAACCATACCAGCAACCAGAGAGCAATCGATATGGTCACAATGGAAATCAACTTACGCCGGGAGGCTACTGTCATTGGATTTTTATATTGTATGTTAGGAGGCTGTCGAGCTTAGGATGAATAATGGTTTATTCGTTAGTTTTTTTCAAGTTAAAGAGGATCCATGGATATTGTTGGCAGGTAGCAATGCTATGGATCGCCGGTGTAGAAAACCTGACTTTATGGCTGTCCAAATTCTGACTGAGTGATCACTTGTGTTTCGACTGCTGGCTTGAATGCTTGAAAATGAAACGGTAGTGATCAGGGATATTTTATCTAGTGACAACCGCAAGAGGCATTACGGCCTGTTTCAGATGAAGTTTCCGGTTCAGTTTGAAGGAAATGAAATTGCTACTATCGATTACCATTCCAGCAAAAAGATTGTATTTGATGCGGTGAAGTACAGTTTTATGATTGTTCTGGTTAATGCTGTGATTAAGATGGTATTACTGTGGTGGCTTGTTGTTTGGGCATCTAACCGATACCTTGTTCGTTCCCTGAATCATTTTATTGATCGTATTATTGACACTTATACCGGTAGTAGTTGATCAAAGGTTCCTCAGGGTTTTGAGACGCTTATTGCGGCTATTTTTTTAAATAATTTATTTTTAATTGTAATACTTTAATCTCAGCTGAATACCGGCTTTTGGTAGCCTCCATATCTGCGTTAATATTGTTTAAAAGTTTGTTTGCCTGAAACTCATCATATTCATCATCCCCATAGTCAATATTACTCTTTGATTTTTCCAGAGCCTGCAATTCGAGTTCCATTGCCTTTTTCTTTGCGCGGATTTGTTTTTTTAGTGCTTTAATATCACCTTCTAGATCTCTTTTTTGTCGTGAAGTTCTTGACTCCACATTTATTTTTTTAGTTTTTTTAACAGGTGATGTTGAGCTTGAAGTGGACTTTTTTGGAGCAGGTTCGAGTTCTTTGGACGCTATTTCCTTTTCAGAGTCTTTACAGGGAGAATCTGAATATGAGGTTTCTCCATTTTTTTCACACTTGAATACCGTTGCATAACCCGGGTAACTGCTAAGCAATAATACAATAAAGCTAAACTTTATAAATATTGACATATTTTAATCTGCTGTAAATATATTAACTTAAAATATGCTGTGTTTATTACCAGGTCAAATCATCGGGAATCTGGTAGTCAGCATAAGGGTCATTTTCTGATGATTCCTGTGACTGTTCGGTTTCAAATAAAATAACTCTTTTTTCATTTCGTTGTTGAATTTTTTGAGCAATAGATAATGGCACCAGTTCATAACGACCCTCTATGCGGGCAATTCCCAGCTTGCCCTGGACCACTTGTGATTTCATATCCGCATTGACGTAAATGCGATTCACTTTATTGCGGTGTTCAAAGTTATAGGCGATATCACATTTCTCATCACGTTTTAAAAGGTTATCGGAGATGAGGTTGTTAATTTCAATTGAAATTGCTTTTTTCTGAGCCTGTTCCTGTTTATGTTTATTTAAAGCGCGGTCACGTTCGGTTTTAGCCTGTTCGGCTTTCCTTGCTTTTAATCGAGCCTGTTCATCGGCAGCGGCTTTTTTAGACCGTTGTTGCTGGTTGCTGCTGCTTTTTTTCTTTTTCTGGTTGGCTTTTTGTACCTGCTGTTTGTTGACGAGGCCAGCTTTGAGAAATTGTTCCTGAAACGGGTTGTTCATGAATTGTGTAACCTGGATAAATATTAGTTATGATTAATGAGCTTAAATTCTAACGTTTATGAGCTCCGGAGTCTTGTAAAATTCAATTTCCAAAATCCGGATAAATCTCCTTGCCCGGGTGGTTTGAGAAATATCGGCGATATACATGCCAATAATGACCAGGATTCCCGGGCCGATTATAAAAAATAAATAGCGCGGCAAGAAATTGAATTAAATTGAGAATGACATGAATGAATTCATACATGGTGACCCCGTTATTTTTTCATGGTAATAGAGGTGTGACTAATACAGCTGATTAAAGGTTCAACACAGGATTGAAGTCGGAAGTCTTAAGGCTCGGACTGCTGATATGTATTTTTAACTCGCACATAGTGTTCTGCTGAATACTGCAGAGATTCAAGTTCTCGTTCAGTGAGTGCCCGTATTTGCTTGCAGGGGCTGCCGACATAAAGGTAACCGCTCTGCAGCCGTTTGCCCGGCGCCACCAGTGATCCTGCCCCAATCATTACCTGATCTTCTACTAGGGCATTATCCATCACTATTGAGCCCATACCTATCAGGCAGTTATTACCAATGGTGCAGGCATGTAATAAAACTTTGTGTCCAACGGTGACGTTGTTGCCAATGTGTAGTGCCGCGCCTTCAGGGTTATATTCTCCGGCATGACTCACGTGTAATACGCTGCCATCCTGAATATTCGTGTTACTTCCTATTCGAATATAATTCACATCGCCGCGAATGACGGTCATTGGCCATACTGAACTGTTTTCGCCTATTTCGACATCGCCAATCACGTCGGCATTGACATCGATATAACAGCTCGACGCTATTTTAGGAGAGTTACCTTCAAATGAACGGATCATGGATTATCTTTAGGGTAAATTATGTTAAAAAATATTAACCACGAAGCTCACGAAGAGCACGCAGCATATCTTTTTAAGGCATAATACATTTTTGCGCTGTTTTTAGCATTGCATTATATTTTTCGAATCCCTGCATAGAAATCATGAACCCCGTCTACCTGCAAAAACTTAAACTCTATTCTGAACTGGTTCGACTTGAAAGACCGATCGGTATTTACCTGCTGTTGTGGCCGACTCTGTGGGCGCTGGCCATTGCCGGAGAGGGTGGGCCAGATCTGTGGGTATTGTTTGTGTTTGTAACGGGCGTGGTTTTGATGCGTTCAGCCGGTTGTGCGATTAATGATTATGCTGATCGTCATATTGATCTGCATGTGGCCAGAACCAAAGACCGTCCACTAACGTCCGGTAAAATCAGCTCTAAAGAAGCATTGATGGTTTTTGTTGTGTTATCGGTACTGGCTTTTCTGCTGGTGTTAACGCTGAATAGCTACACCATCTATCTATCTTTTGGTGGCATTGTGCTGGCAGCAACTTACCCGTTTATGAAACGTTATCATTATTTGCCCCAGGTTCACCTGGGTGCAGCATTTGGCTGGGCAGTACCGATGGCTTATGCGGCTGAGACAGGAGCAGTGACTAAAATAGCCTGGTTATTGTATATCGCCACATTATTATGGACGGTTGCTTATGACACCATGTACGCGATGGTCGATCGTGATGATGATTTGAAGGTTGGAGCAAAATCTACCGCCATATTATTCGGAGATGCTGACCGGGGCATCATTGGGTTTTTACAGCTGCTATTTATTGTGACCCTGTGGTTAATCGGGCAGGAGCTGGAGTTTTCCCCTGTTTATTTTATTGGACTTATAGTTGCTTCACTATTACTGGCTTATGAACAGGTAATGATCGTGAATCGCCTTCCAGAATATTGCTTTCATGCGTTTCTGCATAATCACTGGGTTGGGGCGGTCGTGTTTTTTGGCATTATGGGACATTACTACCTGGCTTAGGTTTGCGATACGGCTTTAAATTCCGGTAACCCGGCTACGCCTTTCCATAAAAACAACATCACGCCAGGTTCCATCCTGCATGGCACCCATTTTCTCTCGAATACCTACTTCTCGGAATCCATTCTTTTTATGCAGTGCCAGGCTGGCTTTATTTTCAGGGAATATACCTGACTGTAAAGTCCAGAGTCCCTGTTTTTCCGAGCAGCAAATCAGTGCTGATAGCAGGGTATGACCCACGCCTTGTCCCTGTGTTTTATCTGAAATGTACAGACTGACTTCTGCAATGCCCTTAAACACGCATAAACCTGAAACGGTTGATAAAGCTGCCCAGCCAATAACGTCTGTATCTTCGACAGCAACCAGTCTGCAGGCTTCCAGCTTTGATTTGTTCCAGTCCAGCCATTCGGGTGTTTGATGCTGAAATGTAGCATCCCCCATATCGATGCCCTGCTGATAAATAGATTTAACGCCTGCGTAATCATCAGGTTTGAATTTGCGAATAGTGACCATTAGTAGTTAACTGGATTTTTTGACAAATTTAGTCAGGATAACAATTTGCTGTCCATTCACCCGACCTTCAATGTGCTCGGTATTGTCAGCGACCAGCGAGATACCTCGAACAGCCGTGCCTCTCTTAGCGGTAAAGTTAGCGCCTTTTACGTTTAAGTCTTTGGTCAGGGTAACTGTGTCGCCCGTCTGAAGAATATTACCATTGCTATCGATATGTTTGACGGCAGGGTTATCGCTGCCTTCTTCTGAAGCTTTAGCCCAGTTTAAAATATCATCCTCTAGATAAAGCATGTCGAGTAAATCCTGAGGCCACCCTTCTGCGCTTAAACGAGTGAGCATGCGCCAGGCCATGACCTGAACAGCGGGAGTCTGATTCCACATACTATCGTTCAAACAGCGCCAATGGTGCACATCGACTTTTTCAGGATTATTAATTAGATTCTGGCAGGTCGAACACAGCAGAATGCATTGATCTGTACTGCCGTCAGAATTAGGTGGAATTTCGTAAACAGACAGGTTTTCTGTTGAATTACAAAGCTCACATTTTGAGTCACTGCGGGCCAGCAAATCTTTTTCGGTATTCATTATTAGCTTCACGTTGCGGTTAGTATTTTTATTATAGCGAATAAAAAGGAAATCTATAAATGACTCCGTGTAAATTCATAACGGAAAGGTAATGCGTCTGTTGATTATGCATATCGTAAAAACAGTTCAGTTATGCTGGATCTGGATAGCTGGTCGGTTGTTAATGTGAAATTAAACCTTCAGTTTACGTCACAGTCTGGTATTACTGCGGTTTATAGTTTTTAATTTAGCCGGAAAGTAATACATACAAAGCCCTGTCCTGCTATTTGTTTACTGAGACAGGTTTTTTTATGGATGTTTGAAATTCAGGGTCTGGCTATCTGTGCAGACCTGTATCGGGTAAGGGCAATGCCACAAAGTATGATGATGAGCGCGACGATGCTACTGCTACTGACGGGTTCGGACAGAATCAGTACGCCACAGAAAAATGCAACCACTGGAATGAGATAGTTTATGGTTGATAGAAATGTTGGGCCTGCCCGCTCGATGACAACAAATAGAATAATGGTCGCTATACCAGTAGGACCAATTCCCAACCAGATGACTGAAGCCAGAGAATTCAAACTTATATTACTAACGTCCATATTCTGTTCACTAAACCAGATGGGTAGCATAGTAAAGCTGGCAGCAATCAGCACTCCGGCTCCCGCGACCATCGGGTTGAAACGTGGTAAGCGTCTGACCAGGATAGAGTTTGCAGCGTAGCAGCAGGCGGCAATAAAAATTGCGATACCGCTTATTAGTGCTTTCGGACCACCTTCGAAAACTGGTCCGAGTAAAATACTTATCCCGCTGATGCCGAGTAAAAAACCTGTTAACTTATAGCGATTCAGGTTTTCTCCAGCTACAAAATAATGCGCCAGTAACATTGTAATCAACGGCATAATGGCCATGATCATGCCGGCGATACCTGAATCTATTGATTGCTGTCCCCAGGCGATCAGAAAAAAAGGGAGCAGGTTGCCGATAACTCCGAATAAGATAAAAATAAGCCAGCTAATTCGTGTAAAGGGTAAACGCAATCCCCTCGCATACACGACAAATGTTAGCACTAAAGCGCCGATTAACACCCTGAAAAAAACGATAGAAACAGGGTCTACCGTTTCCACAGCAATCGCGGTGAACATAAAAGAAGTGCCCCAGAACAAGATCAGGCAAATCAGTAGAAACCAGTTAATTAGTGTTGCATGAAGATTCTTGTTGGACATGTATGAGAGATTGAAAGTGTATGTAATGAACCGATTGTTAACTGTAACAATGCACTGCTAATGTAATGAAGAATAGTTCAATTTTATAAAAATAAATAATCGAATTACTTATATCTTCAGACTTTATTCAGAACAATATATGGACATATAAATTAGAGAAGCGAACGAGAATGATGCGCTTTCATTGGTCGATCCTAGAAAAAAGCTGTTTAGAGAAACGACTTTTTTATTGCTGCAACCTGAGGAGTATAACCCGGCCGAAGATTCTGAAGCTAACTTTATTCGAATGTTTACGAAGGCTGAAAACAGCTCTATTGTTCTGGCTCAAAATAGTGAATCACATTTGCTGGATTTTTTGGGTGTAGCTGGAGGAACAACAAATAGCACGAAACACAAGGCGACTGTTTTCTTGGGGTTACGTGAGTACTGGGGTAACCACAGTGGAGGGCTGTTATTTGAAGCATTATTCAGCGGGTTGCAACAAAATAAAGTAATCCGTTTAGAGCTTACCACGGCTATTAATAATGAACGAGCCTACTCGCTATATACAAAAGTTGGATTTAAGGTAGAAGGCATTAAAAAGGCCAATATTGCTGTGGACGGTAAACTGGTTGATAAATACATGATGTCTTATGTGATCGAATAGAATGGTCAGGTTTTAAGTAAAAAATAACGATACAATACAACTCTCATTTAACTTAATTCATCAGGCTCATGGCTATCAGCTCAACGATCAATAAAGTCTCTATCAATATCGCCGATATGGACAGGCATTATTATCAAAGTCACGATTTGACAGTGGCTCAACACCCGTCAGAAACTGACTTTCGTTTTATGATTCGTTTAATAGCTTTTATGTTAAATGCGAGTGAATCGCTTGGTTTTACCAGGGGGTTGAGTAGTGATGATGAACCTGATGTATGGGAAAAGGATCTTACCGACGAGATTGAGTTGTGGATAGATTTAGGCCAGCCCGATGAGAAGAGAATTCGTAAAGCCTGTGGTCGCTCAAGGCAAGTGAAAATTTATACTTACAATGAGCGTAAGGCAAAAGTCTGGTGGGAGCAACAGCATCAAAAGTTAGAGCGTTTTAGTAATCTCAGCGTATATCATATTAATGCGCCTAATATAGAGGCACTGGTTAATCGTTCTATGCAGTTAACCTGTAATATTCAGGATGGCGAAATGTATCTGACTGATGACAATGAAAATCTAATTATCACTCTGGATAAGCTTCAACAATCCTAAGGAGAAGACAGGGGGGTGAACGGCCGGGAAGAAGGGAACCCCGATCAGTGAAAAGACGGCCCAAGAATTATCAGCGAATCACTAAACCGAGACATTTAATGCTGGAGACTCCACACCGAGGCAAAAAGCCTGGTAAATGAGCTTAACTTAGAGCCATTCGGGGCACATTACCTAATTATCGAAATAGCATCAACGCCTGCTAAGTTCATGATTAAGTCTTTAGTTATTGTTAACTACTTTGTCGACTAAACTGTATACCTGATTTCCTACTGACACCTGTGACCGTTTTGGAGAAGCAAGGAAGAGCCAGCCTGGTTTGACACTTGCTGGTTAATGTCAATATTTATTGCACATATTGATATTTATCATTTTTCAAATCATTTTTTTTTGTAAATGTATATTTTGATATTGTCCTTAATAAGATAGTGTCCATTTTTTATATTTTGACCTGTGGTATATCGCTATGAAAAAATCTCCATTTAACCTTGATGATGACAGTACTTACCAGAAATGGCGTGACTGGAAACTGGAAAATTGTGCGAAGGATGTAAGTGACTTTATTGTGGAGATCGATGATCCCCGCAAGCTGACTCAGGCCCAGCATGATGCTATTCTGGACCGCTGCAAAAAATACAACATGGCTGTCTATGTTAGTAAACTGGGTGATATGGAAGGAACCGATATTCCCCGTGGTATTGGCAGTGCATTTGGTCTTGAAAACCTGGATTATAACCGGGGAGCTGAATCCGACGCGGTAACAGCCCTTACAGTTCAGGATGATGCGTATCACAGTGTCTACATCCCTTACTCCAATAGAGAGATTCACTGGCACACAGATGGTTACTACAACCGTCTCGATCTGCAGAATCACGCCCTGCTACTCCACTGCGTAAGACCAGCAATGAGCGGCGGCGAAAATGCCGTTATCGATAACGAGCTGGTTTACATTTTGATGCGTGATGAAAATCCAGACTACATCCGCGCCCTGATGGCAGAGGATGCAGTGCTTTTCCCTGAGAACATTGTGGACGGAGTTGAACTTCGCCCCAACCGCATCGGACCGGTCTGGATGGTTGCTGCCGATGGCCACCTCCACATGCGCTACACCATGCGTAAGAGAAATGTCTTATGGAAAGATGATTCGACCGTAAAGAGCGCTGTGACCTGGCTGGAAAATCTACTCAATGGTGACTCTGAGCATATCTTCCGCGCAACCCTTCAATCGGGCTGGGGACTGGTGAGTAACAACGTTCTTCACGACAGAAGCAGCTTTGAGGATGATGAGGACCCCGCCAAAAAACGACTGCTCTACCGTGCTCGATACTTCGACCGTATTCAGGGAATGTAACTCTTTTCATCCAGATCAGAGGGTTCGGGGATACTTATTAGCGACTATTTAATGAAACATGAGAGTTAGAGTGATCGATATATTTTGAGGGTAGGTTAGATAACCTGCTCGATATTTAAACCACAATACTGACACAGAATTCTGAACACCCTCTTCAGAAATAGCAGTCTTCACTCCAGATACGGTTACTTTTTAAATAAACTGCCT
>JAAEMR010000163.1 GCA_024225395.1 Gammaproteobacteria bacterium | reverse complement strand
TTGCATGAGATACTTAAGCATGAAGCATAGGAGATATAAAAGCCCTACCCATAGGATGTGGTAAAAGATGATATGTTGACTTATTCATCTTGTTGAATAATTTTAGTGAACGGATATGTTCGGCAATGAACCGGTTAATCACTTGATAATGATCTTTCGAACAGCATAACCTCAGGTTATCGTCGACACTACTGGTAGCAGCCGTTCAATATTCCAGTGCGCAGGTCTCTGGTGTGCCATTTATAGCCATTGCCATTGATTAAAATCAAAATGCAATGCAATCTTTCGAACTGGAGTTTGGTGATGCATGCATATCATACGCAAGAGAAATTAGAGAATTTGCGACCTTAGATTTCATGATCAAGCAGTAAATATTAGATTATAAATTGGTGCTTGCTGTTAAGCTTTATGGCGAGTTTAAAAAGTGTTAAGCAACGGTTCGGAAAGTTCTGTTCCGTCTTTGGTTAATTAAAGCGGGCAGTCATATTTTCTCTTTTGACCCTCCACCCAAACAAAAAACCAGCCTAAATGAGACTGGTCTTTTGACTGAAAAAGGTGATGTGAAAATCTAGACCTCTCTTTTATTCAGCGTTATTATGATACGTTAATAATGATTTTTCCTTGTGCACGACCGCTTTCACTTCGCTCATGTGCTTTTGCCACTTCGTCCAAACCAAATTCACTGTCAATACTAACTTTTAGCTGACCCGCATTAGCCATCTCTGACAGCTTGTCTAGCTGTTCACGGTTAGGCTGCATAAAACAGAAAAATGCAGAAACACCATGTTCTTTAGCAATTGCTTCATCAGGATTGTCACAAATAGAAACTAAGCGACCGCCTTTCTTTAAGGTTTTCCAGCTATTTGCTTGTGTTTCGCCACCGATGGTATCGAAAACAACATCAATATCTTTCAGTTCCGAAAAGTCTTCCTGGTGATAATCAATGGCTTGATCTGCACCGAGGCTTTGTACCAGGCTGGTATTTTTTGATGACGTTGTGGTGTAAACATAAGCACCGCGTGATTTTGCTAATTGGATGGCGAATTGTCCTACCGCGCCAGAACCTGCATGTATTAAAACGCGCTCGCCCGCTTCCAGTTTTGTCATTTCGAAAAGCGACTGCCAAGCTGTAAGTGCTGCTAATGGAACCCCTGCCGCTTCTTGCCACGTGAGTGAAGTGGGTTTAATTGCAACTTCATCAGCGGCGGCGGTCATATATTCTGCATAGCTTCCGTTTTTACTGATACTTGGTCGGCTGTAAACAGCATCACCTACTTTAAGACTACTCACATCTTCACCGATGGCAGTAACTTCTCCAGACACATCCCAGCCCAGAGTTAATGGTAATGCATGGTTAAGCATAGGTTGCAGGTAACCTTCGCGAATTTTCCAATCAACAGGGTTTACCGCTGCTGACTTTACTTTGATTAGCACTTCGTTAGCTTCGGGTGTTGGGATGTCGATGTTATTCAGTTCCAAAACGTTTCGATCGCCAAAGCTATTGATTTGTACTGCTTTCATTAAATTGTTCATATCTTCTCTTTTGATTAACTGCTTTCTAAGTATGCGAGCATGATACGTCACAAATGGCGGCTTGATTAGGTGGGGTTTCCTCACTATATTGTTTCTAAATTGGAAACAATAAATAAGATTATGGCTCTTGAACACGAAAATTTGAAGGGATTGGTTCTCTTTTCTCATATAAACAAGCTGGGTAGTTTATCGGCTGCAGCGCAGTTACTGGGTATGAGTCGATCATCAGTTAGTAAACAATTGTCAGCGTTGGAGAAAAAAGTTGGTTCTAGGCTGTTAAACCGAACCACTCGGAAAATAGCGCTCACGGAAGTTGGTCGACAAGTACTTCAAGAAGCGCATAAAGTCGAATTGGCACTCCAGACAATAGAACACATCAGCGAAGACCATCAGTCAGAAATAGCGGGAGCGATGAAGGTTTCTTGCGCTAGTGCTCAAGGTCGCATACATCTAGTGCCTTTATTAGCGAAGTTTTTAGCTAGCTACCCAAAGATAACGATAAACCTGCAATTAGAGGATCGTTTTGCTGACATGGTAGCCGAAAACATAGACGTTTCAATTCGTATTGGATACCTACCAGACTCAACATTAATCGCACGGAAAATCGGTGACTTATCCTGGACACTTTGCGCTAGCCCAGAGTATTTAAAAAAAGCTCCACCTCTGAAAAGGCCTGGCGACTTAGTGAACCATCGTTGCTTGTTTTATCAAAACTCAAAGTTGGCCATGAACACATGGACGTTTGCCAGTGACGAAGGTGAGGAGAGTGTCACTGTCTCGGGTCCACTGTCGATCAACGACCCAAGTGCGCTGGTTTCTGCCGCGGTAGAAAATGCTGGAGTATTGCTTATCGACAAAGGCCTATTGGGCGACACAATTCATAAGGAAAAACTGATTCCAATTTTACCTGGCTATCAACCCATTGGGGGCTTACCTATGTACGCTGTTTTTCCAGAAAGAGAGTTTATGCCAGCAAAAACACGGGCATTGATAAATTTTTTGTTGGAAGAAATGCCGCTTTTGCTCCAAGGTAAATAGTGGTTTTTATGGTGCTTAAGTTCTATTTTAAAGCATTTAAGAGGCTTTGATTCATAAGGTGGGAAGGTCGATGTAAAATTAAACATTGCGAATTAAACCATACAAGTAAATTAAGCCATTCGCTTCACTCATTAGGGCGCGCCAAAAATGGCTCGTTCTTTATTATAACCATTAAAAGGCAGGTCCGGG
>JAAEMR010000162.1 GCA_024225395.1 Gammaproteobacteria bacterium | reverse complement strand
ATATGGGTATTCGCAATGTAATTGTGGCGGGCATTTTTACCGATCAATGCATATCGTCAACGGTGCGCAGCCTGGCGGATGAAAGTTTCAATGTGATCGTAGTTGAAGATTGCTGTGCAGCGGCCACGGAAGCCATACACCAGCATGAGCTTGAAGCAATTAATATGATTTACTGTCAGGTAGTGAGTGCCAGTGATTTAACCAGTTTTTATGTGCAGAAATAACGGCTACCTGAAGTGTCAGTGATCATACTTTCCCGGTTCCCTTTGTTGAGAATGATGCTGAAATTTTACTAAAAACAGTGATACCAGGCAGGATGGCTGCAATAAAGTATCTTGTGCTGAAGAACTGTGACTAGCAAACTAAATCAGCAAGAGAAAGAGATTCTGAAATCATACGATAATGATTTCTGCCGATATCAAATTTAAAAAATGGTGATGATCCCGGCTATCAAATTATTGATTGTGAATAACTGCCTGAGCGAAGATCTTCATGGAAAGAACCGGGATGACAAATACAAATGAAAACTTTGAACATCCTGCATCTCCAGTAGGCACAAGTTAAGAGAGCAGGTGCTTTATGACATTACTCGCGAGATATGGATTAATCGTTAAAAGCCTGGTTTAGTTCATGAATATGGTTACCTGGGCACTTTACAAAATCCCTGGGCAGGTACATCCAGCGCGCTGTTAAATTTACTGGATAAATTCTGAAAAGCGATCAATCCGGTAAGTTCCACCAGTCCGTCATCATCAAAATAAACTTTTAATTTTTCGATTAACTCATCGCTTACCTGTTGATCAGAGTAAGTGACTGCTTCGGTGTATTCGAGAACCACCCTTTCTTTATCATCGAACAGATCACTTTCTTTCCAGTGTTCCAGGTTTTCGACTTTCTCTAAAGACCCTGCTCTTTTTGCCAAAGTGGCAGAGTTGATATCGACGCAGAAATGACACCAGTTTATTTGTGAAACTCTGACGGTAACCAGTGAGCGTAACACCGGGCTTAGCGGAGAACTTTTTCTGTCTAAAGCACCATATAAAAGTGCCACAGACGCGAATAGCTGCGGGACTCTTCCCCACAGTAAACCCGGTTGAAGAACTGCCCCGTATTTCTTTTTCTGATTCCAGAAAAAAGGTCTGATAAACCACGGGTATTGATTAGTGTTTTTTACCGAAACTCTCATTTTTGTATTTAAAATTATATTTCTGTTAATGGAAAAAGGAACTGCGATTTAAATAGAATAAATACAGTTATGATTTGGTTTTTTAATTTTAGGAAAGTTGAAGGTAACTATTCATTGAAAAAATATTTACCATAAAGGTTCTAAGTTCACGAAGGTTTATCATTGGGCACAGTACCTTTTTCAAAATGACTAACAAAACTAATTTATCCGGTTATCTATCTTTAATCATATTTATTTTTCTTCGTGAGTTTCGTGTCTTCGTGGTGAAAAAATATTTAGAGCTCTTTGCTTTCATGCACTTCTTCAAAAATTGCTCGTAAGTCACTTTCCCAGCGGCCAAACTGATCCTGTAAATCTTTATCGGGGAAAAAATGTGACAGTGTTTCCGGGTTGACAGCCACCAGCACTACGGTATCTTTTTCCTGCATAATTGCAATTTTTAATGGCACGTATGGAATGATTTCCGGATGGGTATTAGTGAGGCGACGCATCTCTTCAAATTTTCCATAGAAAATGGATTTGTAAAAATCGGTTTTATAACCCGAGTCTGTTAATCCCCCGTCACATTTTTGAATATGAGCAATCTTATAACCGTAATCATTAAGCTTTTCCTTAACCAGAATCATGGTGTTATCAAAGCTATGAGCTACTCGAAGCATGATCATGTTTTCAGCATTGGCACTGGTTGATAGTAGCAAAGCAGAGATGATCAGATACCTTAAGAACTTAATCATAATGTCGCCTCGTCAATCAGTTCCATCAGGGCTTCATGCATTTCATCAGCAGTTTTACTCAGCTGGGTATTATTGAACAGGCGGGATACGACTTTCATGTTCATGACATATAACTTTATCTGACCGTCGGGTTGTTCAACGACTGTAACACGACAGGGTAGAACGACGCCCAGTCGTGGTTCTGTATTAATCATTTTATACAGTTGTCTGAAATTACAAAAACGTAGCGACAGTTGTTTCCTGTTAATGAGTTTATCGGGTGCCAGCCCCATTTCCATGTAACGGTCAGGAAAATAGCGAAAGTTTAATCCCTGCAGGCTTTGCTTCAGGTTGGCAATAGTGGTCATGAAATCATAGGGGGAATCAAAAACCAGTGTGGGTTGATCTTCTTCCAGAGCTTTGGGGGGCTGGTATGCTGTCTCAAAGCTGCGTACATAACTGACGATATCATTGAGTTCCTGGTCAGTAATCTGCAGCGTTTTTTGTGATGGCATGATTGTGCCAGGGCGTCCGGTTTTAATGGTTTGCCTTATCCACTTATCATTTGCCGCAGCGAGAAAACCCGGGTTATTCAGCGCGGGGGGTACGACCTGAAATTTACGTTCCCTGGAAACGCTGACACCGGTGCCAAGACCTTCACTTTTTCCATCCTTACCATGACAGGCAGAGCACTTTTGCAGGAATAAGTTCTGCCCGTTTTTTTCGTCACCTTTTACCGGTTCATCGCTGTAGGTATCGACCTCGGGATTTTTCTTCCAGCTATAGATGTGGTCAACAATTGAATTTATTTGTGCGTCACTGAGTTTGTTGAAAGCAGGCATAACTCTGCCTTCACGACCCAGTCGAACCGTTTTGAATAAATAATCTCTGGGGAAGTGTTCAACTTTTTCACCATTTAATGGAAGACCAATACCACCCATTCCATTTTCATTGTGGCAAACCGAACAATGTTTGGTGTACAGCTTATGGCCGTCGGGGGCGGCAGAAAGCGATGTTGTAAACAACAAAAAATAAAAGATTAAAAACAGTTGGCGCATAGTTTCCACGAAATAAAGTTTCAGGTTTCAGCAAATACTAATACCTGAAGCTGTTAAAGCAAATGCAATTTGTTTACCGGTTGACCTGAATCAGCCTTTATTTGAGCTGTTAGCCCTCAGCACCGTCTATTCTGGGTTTGGTGAGAAAAGGGTAGTTTACCCAGGTGAATACGCCAAAACCGGCAATCCATAACAACTGAGATGTTAAAATCCAGCTGCTGTAGAGTCCGGGTAAAGCCACCGGTAGCACGACTCTGGTGATGGCACCGAGCAATAATAACCATTGAGCAACACTGATTAAGGAAGATGGAGCGGTAACACTTCTACCGGTATGACCCAGCGTTACTCGTGACATCATCGATACAGTGATGAGTGATATGCCGCCAACGGTTAAAGTGTGGTAAATGATCGAGCGACTGATCATGGACGTATAGGGGGAAATAGCAAATAGTAAAAAGGCGATCGCCATAAATATAAAGGAACCGTATAAACCCCACAGCAGGGAAGATTTCCAGATACCTTTTGTGTGCCAGTTGTATAACCTGATTGCCGAAACGATGAACAAAGGAGCTGCCAGGTAACTGCTGATGTGGCTGTCGATGATAAACACTTCGACAATAGACAGAGCCAAAAATAACACCAGGCTGCTGGTATCAAGAAATGCTGAGTTTTTTAGCTGGCAGTGGTAACCCACACCTCTTTCGATGAAGAAAGGCATGACTCGTCTACCCATGTTCATGATGACAGCTATTAACAGGAATAAGCCCCCGTAAATTCCCCAGTGAACACCGGAATCCAGATAACCCAGCATACCCAGGTAGAAAAAGGCGTTGAAAATACCCAGCAGTAACACTTTTGAAATGATGCCAAACTGCTTCCATTGTTTGACCCGTAAAATGGGTTGTAACATGGCTAAAAACAGAAACAGGTTGAATATTAAATCGAAGATTGCTGCAACAACAATAAATTGAGTGCCAAATAACAAAGCGATGCGAGCTCCAGCCCATAATGTAAATAGCAGCATCAGAGGCCGGTATTGAATGGTTTGAACCCCTGTCCAGTTTTTTATGGCGGTGAGTAAAAAGCCTGAAATAATGGCCAGGGTAAAGCCGTAAATCATTTCATGCGCATGCCAGTGAAAATTGGCCAGCCCTTCTAATGGAATTGACAGGCCAAAACTGTAGTTAGTCATCCACATTGCCATGCTGACTATGGAGAAAATTCCTGCTGCCAGAAAGAATGGACGAAAACCTAAAACAAACAAACTGAAAGGTGTGTTCTTAGGGGGATCCTGAATATTGAGTAAGGACATGATATTTAAAGTCTACAGGGGTAAATAATTATTTCATTATATACTGATAAAAAAAGCGAATAACTATATTTAATTTATGTATTTAGTAATTTATCAGCGAGTTTATATATTTGATTAATGTAAAGATTTTTTTCACCATGAATGACACGAAGCTCACCAGGAAAAGCAAAAACACTTTTAAGATAAGCGAATAAGCTGGTCACTGCCATAATTTTGAAAAAACTATGCGATTTAATGATCCATCTTCGTGTACTTCGTGCTCTTCGTGGTGATCATCTTTTGACTTTTAAATTACGCTAAATAGTTACTGTTCTAAGGTTTTCTGAGTAAATTCAGTTCGGGTCTTTTATTGGTTTTAGGCTCAGGTAATAATTAATCAAAGCATTGGTAGAACTGTCATGATTAGAGACTGGATCCGCAATATTTATTTCATCAAGAATATTTTTTGCCAGCACTTTGCCTAATTCAACGCCCCATTGATCGAAAGAGTTCAGATTCCAAACTATGCCCTGAACGAATATTTTGTGCTCATACAGAGCGATTAATGATCCGAGTGTTTTGGGGTTGAGTGTGTAAAACAGAAAGGTATTAGTCGGGCGGTTACCGGGAAATATCTTAAAAGGCAATAAGGCTTCAATTTCATCATCGGGCAGCCCCTGTTGTTGCAATTCGGCTTTGACTTCCTGTTCAGTTTTACCCGTCATCAGTGCTTCGGTCTGGGCAAAAATGTTAGACATCAGCGCACGGTGGTGTGTCGCAATACAGTTAAAATTAGATATTGGGGCGAGCATATCTGCGGGCACCAGCTTGGTTCCCTGGTGCAGTAACTGATAAAAAGCATGCTGACTGGCAATCCCGATTTCACCAAATAAAATGGGCCCGGTTGAGTAATCAACATCGGCACCACTTCGATCACAGCCTTTGCCATTACTTTCCATGTCGGCCTGTTGCAGATAGGCGGGGAACCGGTGCATGTTCTGGTCGTAGGGTAAAATTGCAATGGATTCGGAATTATAAAAATTGTTATACCAGATGCCGATTAATGCCATGATGACCGGGATATTTTCAGCCAGCGGAGCAGTTTTGAAATGTTCATCAACATCATGGGCTCCTTCCAGTAATGCGTCAAAATGCTCTGCACCAATGGATATCACGATGGATAGACCGATAGCAGACCAGAGTGAGTAGCGACCCCCGACCCAGTCCCACATTTTAAAAATATTTTCTTCCGCGACACCGAATTCTACAGCCATTTTTACATTTGATGTCACTGCGACCAGGTGTTTGTGCAGGTTTTCTTCAGATTCAAGTTTGTGCATTAACCAGTCTTTGGCTGTCATGGCATTCACCAGCGTATCCTGTGTAGTGAAACTTTTTGAAGCAATGATGAACAGCGTGGTATCCGGGTTTAGAGTTTCAAGCGTATTGTTAATATGGTTTTCATCGATATTGGAAACGTAATGGATGTGTAAATCATGAATAGAATAAGGGTGCAGGGCTTCTGTCACCATCAATGGACCCAGGTGTGACCCGCCGATACCGATATTCACGACATCGGTGATAGGCTGGTTACTGTGACCCAGCCATTGGCGGGTTCTAATTTTTTCTGCCAGCAACTTGACCCGGTCAAGCTCGGTGCTAATTTCTTCATCGATTCGTTCACCATCAGCATAAGTCGGTTCACCTGACTTATTACGTAAAGCAGTGTGCATCACCGCGCGGTGTTCGGTATTGTTGATAGGATATCCCGAGAACATGCGCTCACGACAACCCGTTACATCGGCCTGTTCTGCCAACTGCAGCAGTAAGTCCATTGTCTCCTGAGTTATCCTGTTTTTTGAATAATCGAACAGAATATCGTGAAATTTAAGCGAGAAAGACTCGTAACGCTCGGGGTCCTGTGCGAACAACTCACGCATGTGAATATCTTTTGTATCCAGGTAATGTTGTTGTAATTTTTTCCAGGCAGGTAAATCAGTTAGTTTTGTCATTATTTATAATTTTAAATTAAATCAGGGTGAACTTGGATCAGTACTGATTATAGAGATGAAAATAAATAAGAATATAGCTAAAGGTCAAATTGAATGAATAAAGATGCTGTTGCTGTTAAATGTGCTAAATTACGTACCCTGAAAAGTTCAAAAATGCATCAATGCAGTGCGCAAACAGCAGAGAATAAAAAAAACTGCTTTAAATTAAAAAATGCGCTAAATATAGCCATGATGTTTGTTATTAACAATAAATGAGGATATTTAAAAATGTCATGTGATATCGCGGTAATCGGTTTAGGGGTAATGGGGCGCAACATTGCTTTGAATATGGCCGATCAGGGCCATAAAGTAGCAGTGTATAACCGTAGCCAGGGAAAAGTTGATTTGATGATGGAGCAGGTGACTGACAATCAAACTGTGGTTGCACTGGAAGATATAAGAGAACTGCAATTACAACTTCAGGCACCACGAAAAGTTTTATTGATGTTAACAGCTGGAGCGGCTGTAGATGCGGTGATTGAAAACTTGTTACAGGCCCTGGAACCCGGCGATATTATTATCGATGGCGGTAATTCCAATTTTCACGATACCCAGAGGCGTTGGGAATCACTTAAACAAAAAGGCATGTTGTTTGTGGGTGCTGGAATTTCTGGCGGAGAAGACGGAGCACGTTATGGACCCTCGATTATGCCCGGTGGTGATAAAGCGGCATGGCCTTTGATAAAACCTCTGTTGCAATCAATTGCTGCCAAAACGGATGATGGCGAAGTATGCTGTCAGTGGGTTGGTGAAGGTGGTGCCGGGCATTATGTCAAAATGATTCATAACGGCATCGAATACGGTGATATGCAGTTGATTGTGGAAAGCTGGCAACTGATGCAGGTGATAGGATTTAATGAGCAACAAATTGCTGATGCCTTTCGCAACTGGAACGAGGGTGTTCTGCAATCTTATTTGATCGAAATAACGGCTGACATTCTGCAGCAAAAAGATGATGACGGGGTATTGAGAGTACACCGAATACTGGATAGCGCCGGGCAAAAAGGCACAGGACGCTGGACAGCTATAGATTCGCTTGAGCTGGGCGCTCCGCTTACGTTGATCAGTGAAGCCGTGTATGCACGGGTGTTATCAGCTTATAAAGATGAGCGAGTAAAAGCAGCTAAAAAATTAGCAGTCACCCGGGAAGCTTTTACTGGCGAACTGGATAGCGTTTTGGCGAATACCCAGGATGCCTTATACGCTTCTAAAATTATTTCTTATACCCAGGGTTTTATGCAGATGCGTCTGGCGGCAAAAGAATATGGCTGGAACCTTGAATATGGCAATATTGCGTTGTTATGGCGTGCGGGCTGTATCATTCGTAGCCTTTTTCTTACCGATATCAAACAGGCATTTGAATCGAATCCTGATCTGGAAAGTTTGATGATGGATGATTTCTTTGCTGAAGCATTACAACGATCTGAACAGGGATGGCGTGCTATCTGTTCGCTGGGTATTCAACAGGTCGTTCCAATGCCGGCGATGAATGCAGCATTAATTTTTTATGATGGATATCGTACGGAAACCTTACCGGCTAATTTGTTGCAGGCTCAACGGGATTATTTTGGTGCTCACACTTATCATCGAATTGATAAACCTGACAACGAATCTTTCCACACCCGCTGGACAGGGGATGGCATAGAGGAAAAAGTCTAATGGCAGAAAGCACAACCATGGTGATTCTTGGTGCCACTGGAAATCTTGCTGAAGTAAAACTTATTCCCTCATTGTTTCATCTGGATGCAGCTAATTTACTGGATGATGACTTGAAAATTGTTTGCAGCGGTCGCCGGGATTTAAGTCCGCAACAATGGAAACATACGGTCGAGAAAATTGTCCGTAAACATTCACGTGATGAATGGAGTGATGAGTTATTCACCCGGTTTTCCAACCGCATGACTTATTTTAAAGGGGATTACTCTAACACTAATACTTTTGGTGAATTAAAACAGTTATTAGAGTCCGGCTTCCCGCCTAATCATATTTTTTACCTGTCTGTTGCGCCGGTTCATTATGTGCCTGTAGTAAAGTTTCTGGGCAATAAAGGCATGCTGGAAGAAAGCTCTCACTGGCGCAGAGTGGTTATAGAAAAACCATTTGGTCAGGATCTGGAGTCGGCGACCAGTTTACAAATCATGCTCAGTCGCCACCTGAAGGAATCTCAAACCTATCGGATTGATCACTACATGGGTAAAGCCATGGTGCAGAATATCCTGGTATCACGCTTTGCTAATTTGATGCTGGAACCTTTATGGAATCGAAATTATATTGATCATGTGCAGATTACCCGCACTGAAAAACTGGGAGTGGGTACAAGATCCGGCTTCTATGAAAAAACCGGTGCGTTGCGGGATATGTTGCAAAGTCACCTGATGCAGTTGATGTCACTGATCGCGATGGAACCTCCCATTTCTATGGATGCAGATGACTTACGTGATGAAAAAGTAAAGGTACTAAAATCGGTTCGTTCTATTCATCCGAATGCTGTGCATGCCCAGTCATACAGGGCTCAATATGGTGAAGGAATAATTGATGGAGAAAAGGTTCCAGGGTATCTGGATGAACCGAATGTTGAAGCAGACAGCGTGACAGAAACCTATGCAGCATTAAAATTATACGTGGATAACTGGCGCTGGCATGGTGTACCTTTTTACCTGCGTACCGGAAAACGAATGGCTGAAGCCAGTACGATGGTCTCCATCTGTTTCAAACAGCCACCCAAGCAGTTTTTCCGTAGTATACATATTGATCGCATACCACCAAACTGGTTGATCATGAGTATGTCACCCGAAGAATCGATGCGACTCGAAATGACCGTGAAAGAACCCGGTCTGGAAATGAATACTCGTCAAATCAGTCTGGATGCACCGTTCCGCTGTGAAGACAGTAACCGGGCCGATGCCTATGAAGGTTTATTGCTGGATGTGATAGAAGGCGATCGTTCATTATTTTTACGTTTTGATGAAGTGGAATATGCCTGGAAAATAGTCGACCCCGTTTTGCGACACTGGGCCACGGAAAGAGACTATATCTCGACTCACCCTGCAGGAGAGTGGGAGCCAAAAGAAGTCAGTCGAATTTTTGATAAATCAGAGCAGCACTGGCGCTGTGGTCTGGAGCCTGAAGTATGACGCAATGGATAGAGTTTGAGTCAGCACAGGATGTTGCTGTAGCCGCGGCCGATGCCATTCAGGAGCATGCCCGCTACTCGATTTTAAAACGAGGTGAGTACAAGCTGGTACTGGCCGGTGGCACGACTCCAATGGCCTGTTATGAGCTATTAGCCAGCCGGGATCTGGAATGGGATAAATGGAAACTATTTTATGGTGATGAGCGTTGCCTGCCTGAAGATGATGTTGACAGGAATCACCAGATCGTTGCATCTAGTGGATTGACTGAACTGGTCAGGCAGCATTATGTTATTCCTGCTGAACTGGGGTCAATAAAAGGGGCAGAGTCTTATGGGAAGCTAATTTCTGATCAAACCCCTTTTGATACAGTGTTGTTGGGTATGGGAGAGGATGGTCATACCGCCAGTCTGTTTCCCGGTCTTGACTGGTATGATGTGAAAACTGATCAACTTACCCAGGCCGTACACGATGCGCCAAAACCTCCCCCGGAGCGTATCAGTTTGACGGCTGCAGCCTTAAAACGATGTCATCAGATGCTGGTGTTAATTACCGGTGAATCTAAACGTGATGCGATAAAACAGTGGAAGCAGGGAAGCCGGTTACCTGTTGTTGAAGTATCTGATATTGATCAGGCTTCTATTTATATTGAATCGGGTTTAATGCGATAAATTTGCCCGGGTATCAGAGCCGTTAACCAAATTAGCTTGTATTGAACCTGATTGTTCTTAATCTATCCTTTATTTGTTATGGGTGGACTTAAAATAAGTGAATGCCTCGATAATTATGTTTTGAAGTTACTATCTGATTTTACTGGTTAGAAATGAATTTGCATTAGTCAAACCTGTTTTAACTTCCACTTCGGGTGGTAATTGTTTAGCCAGTTTCTATAAAATTCCACTAACTGCCCATAATGATCCCGGCCTGGCTTCTGGTTACGCTCCACACCGGATCTGTGCCGGTCATAAACCGGTTCTGGTCTGTAATGAAAAGATGTTGCCAGCCCGGCAGTAACTGGTTTTGCTTATTATCCTTTCGT
>JAAEMR010000161.1 GCA_024225395.1 Gammaproteobacteria bacterium | reverse complement strand
TAACACCCTGTAATAGCTCTAAAACCTGCTCTGACGGTATTAAATCGCCTTTCAATACATCTTCCTCCAGGCTGGTCTTATTCGCCTGATAGTGTGCTAATCGTGCTCTTTCACTGGTTAAATCAAATTCACCAGTTGATAGCCTGCCTGCTGCCTGTTCGCGTAGGTGTGAGATATAAGCCAGGCGGCTGTTGTCCAGACCATCGGCCAGGTTAATGATTCCAGCCTGTTGAATTGCATCAAATATTGATCCAAATTTGAACTTTAATTGCATCTTGCTTTGACCCGCAGGAACTAGGAATACATCAGATATCGCAATGCTTTATCTAAAATATAGTGGTTCAATTTTCAATGCAAATACTGGGTCAAATTTGGCTGCAATTTAACAGCCTATTGTTTTGTATTTATTCTTTGAATACCTATTCAGGTTATATTTCTCAGTTTCAAAGAATTGAGGGAAATACGATATTATTCGATGTTCCGGTCAGCATTAAAGGCAATCCTATAGAGCAGTTAACGATAGCTATCAAAAACTCAAGCACCCATGAAGATTACCCTTTTTTTCCTCCAGTTCCGTTGGAAGTTAGTTTCCCCATCGACAATACTACCCACAATATTTTCTATATCAGCATTTCTTACTGCAATTTTGATGCTAATGACTGCTTAACCTACGGTGGTGATCTAAAAGAGGTTGTTCATAAACATAAATTGCGAAAGCTTGTTTTGAAGCAAAACCATAATATCAGCTCTGGGTCGTGAAGAGCCTAATGCTTCTGCCATCTGGATAGCCGCTTTGTCCATTACAGGGACTAATTGAAAAAACTAACTCTACATTTTTTAAAAAAAAATCGATGATACTTCTATGTCTTATGACCGGTATTTGGAAGCACAGGAAGTGCTTTTTTCTTTTTCAGGTCAAAGCAATAACTAACTCAAGAGTTTATTCCTAAATATTTCTGATTCCTGTAAAAGAGTAGGTTCTAGTTTCAACAGCCTGGCGGGAAGATCCGCATGGCAATGTGTAATTGTCAATATAATAATCATATCATCAGCTTCTGTGCAGACAAGATGGTGCTCACGTACAGGATAAAAAGAGAACCAAGAGGAAATATCCTGTTTCTGATGGATAAGACTTGGGTGCTCCTGAAGAAGCAATAGTGCACTCTCTATATCACTGAGGTAACGATTCGCTACCTTTTTACCAAATGTTCGGGTTGAGTAAGTGATGATGTCATTGAGATCGGACATGGCTCGATCTGTTAACGAAACTGAGGTCACTGACTAATCTCTATTTTTAGATAGAAACTGATCAAGATCCGATTTCAGATCACCGGAAAAAGCATTGATTCGTCCAGCGATTGCATCCTGATACCCTTCTATGATTGAACTTCTTAGTTCACGAGCTTCCAGTTGCTCTTTTTTTTCACGAAGAAGGCTGCGCAGGAACTCACTGGGTGTCGCGTAGAGTGAACCATGGCCTGTATTCTGATCGATAAATTTACGTAGTTCGTCGGTCAGTGATAGGTTGATACTGCTGGACATCAGTGTTCTCCTGAGTCATAAGTTATCATATTTAATGAGAAAAACTATAGAATTTATGACGTTTATTGTCAATATTAAACATACTTGCAATAACTGTTAACAACTGAGATTAACCAGATATCATGTGATTAGCCCAATACCTGAATGACTGCAATGTCCATGGACTTGCCTGTCACTACAACAACCTTGACCGGCAGCAGTTGGCACTAACTTGCCGATGCCTACAACCTGTCAGGAACGACCGGTTTCGCCACACACTTGTCGGTCAGATATGAATGACAGCAATACTTTCGAGAAGAGTCATTGATAGGAGGCGTTGCATGAAACCTTATTACGTCAGTCCTCCTAATTACAACAGGATGCAATTTAACATATCGCACATCGATTGAAGCTACGCCATGCTATTCAGCAACCTATCTGGCATAATCCATCATTATTAAATCAAAATGATCTATCCCCTGTGCTTTCAAAGTAGCTTTAGTGTATTTTCTATTGCATGTTTTGGATTTGCACACGGTTTCTAGAATTTCAACTTCAACACGACCACCCACTGGAAATCTTAGCTTATAGTTCCAGGTTTCTTCATACTCTTTACCCGTTATAAGTGAGATCAGCCGCATGATTATATTCGTTGCGACAGCAGCAATACTTCTACCTTTAATTTCATAGCCAGTAATGTCTTCACCATTCAATCTGTATGCCTGAGGTTTCAGGGTAAACTGGGTAAAAGAAAAAATTGAATTACAAAAAGATTCAAACCGAGTACTGTGCAAGGCAGCATAAACAACTTGCGCTGTTTCTTTAGCATCAGCTAAATCACCGATATTTCGAATATGAGTTTCTTTATTCATAGTATTCACTTTTAATGCTCAGTCTGTATGCTGTAGTCAGCGCGCAGACATGGAAAAGGTCAAAACTCAAACACGTTTGCCACTAAATCACCAGATTAGCAGTTTCACAAAACGCCATCACTGACACTTCGGGTAATACCCTGCATCAGCTCAAAATGCCTCACTCATCATGGCGCGACAAATATCATGTTCAATCTTTACTATTCTAGCACATAACTGGCTTTTTTGGATCCAGAACAGGGAACAAACCCGGTATGATTCTAAGAGATGTGGTATAACTATTCTTTCATGAAATTGATATAAATAAGTTTTGCGTCCCCAAAATTTCCTGCCCTTAAGTACCTAAATTTTATCAATACAAATTACTTCAGTTACTTAATACACTCATTTGCTGATAGAAAGTAGTCTATATAAATTTTATATATTTTTTATGTAAGACATTACTCGGAAATAAACGAAGCAATTTTAAGATCTTTTAGCATTTCAACAACAGCCCTCATCAGAGCACCATCCGCCAAATAAATAACGCCAAAGGGTCTGCCTGATTTAATTATTGCCCGTGAAACTGAATATACCCCTCACTGGTTTTAGCCTGCATTTCTCACAGGAGGGCTATAGATGATCGCGCAGGGCTTTGAATTTACAGGGGATTATCTGAAGGAGTGGAATAACAGTGTGTATTGCTGAGTTCAGAAAATTCTCTGTAAATTCAAAGAACTAGCGATGGCTTGTCATACTTGTGAGAAATGCGGGTTAGCCTCCATGATAACTGTGGCAGTTGATACGACAAATCCAATATCCAGCTTAGCAGACTGAACCGATAGCGAAAGCTCTCTTGAATCACCTTTCAATATAGTTGCCCCTCTCCTGGATAGCTCGCGTTCAGTTAGCTCTACAGCAACATCAGTCATATCACGAAGATGTAGGCTCCTGTTATTCACTCCCTGACTGGATTAGCTTACTTCTCCATTTGAAATTTGATGATTTTTAATAGAGATACTAGAATTTCTTATTATCAGTGGTTTGCTACTAGTCTGCTGGTTCGTTCTATCGTGCAATCGCACGGGTCATATTACAATGCAATTCTACATTCATACATCTTTCTGATGTATATCAAATAAGTAAGGGAACTCAAAATTCCTATTTTCGTCTTAAATTAAGTAATTGGAATTTGTAGTTACACGGTCAAGGGAGAAGCCTGATGAATTCTCGCGCACTGAATAATGTTGTATTGCTTGTAATTCTATCCATTATTTTAGTTTCTTGTGGTGGAGGTGGTAGTAGTGAAGTTAACGTTGTCCCGTTATATATCAATATATCAGGTAATTTAGATACAAATAATATTTCTGCAAAACCCATTAATGTAGAGTCATTCACTGAAATCTCACTAATTCAGAAAATTGCCGCAGATCAAATATGGGCTGTAGCCATTGATGAAACAGGTGTGGTTCAGTCCAGCTCACCACTTCAGCAAACTTTTGATTTTAATCTTGAAGTAACTACGAGTCATGATTACGTTATAGTATTCAAAAGCGGCTCATCTGATGGATTAGTGGTGGCTTTTTTTATGATGGTAGATACGGGAGGTGAATTTAGGAGTGTTATTTCATTACCATCCGGTATGCAGGACTTATATCTTGGAGAGCTCTCTATTCATGAAACGTCTCAAATAGCTCTCAGCAACATAAACGATTCGCTCATTGAATTATTAACTCCTCCTGAGATTGCATATACGGACTTTGATAAAGATTTTATCCCGGATGTGTTTGATTGGGATGTAGATGGAGATGGGGTAGTTCAGGGAGAATCTACCAGTGTTTATTATAGTTTGTCGGGCGGTGAAATAAAGGCAACATCTGACAAAGGTAGTTTCTCTTTAGGTCTGCTCGATAATGTATTATTTCTTGACGGGCTTTATAACACTACAGATAGAACATTTACGATATACCCGAATCCTGGTCCAACGTTATATATTGATACAGAGTCAGATCTATCGCTTAATCCTCTTTATTATCCTGATATTAGGATATCGATTTATGCTTTTAATATCTGGATGGACAGCCTTATCACTGTTAATGAAAATGGAAGGATGTTGTCCGGTGACCTCCGTATGAGTCTTTTCGAGCCGTGGACACCCATCATAGTATCTGCAAATACGGATGTGGATGGCGAGGGTACAGCTGGGTATGATATTAGTCTGGTGATGTTTGGAGAGACTATAGTGTCCAAAACATTAACCTGGGAACAACTCGATGCTATTGGTGATGACCCAGAGTCAGAACATGGATATCTTGCAGTGGCGTGGCTAGGGTTACGGAGTATTGAATTTGCCTATCAAAATATTCAACAGCTATTGACCAGTTACGAATTCTGCATCAAAAATAAACAAGCCCTTACCGATGCAGGGGAAGGAAATCCTGTTAAACTGGCCTGTGACACTTTTCCGGGTGATAGCAGTACAGGTTCCTTAAGTTATACCTGGTTCAATAGTGTCGGTGACACCAATCCGACCCTTACTTCTGGCGATAGCTTCAAGATCACTTATGATAATTGCTGGTTAGACGACACTGGAGATTCTATAGATGAAATCTTCAATGGGAATATTCACGTGATGAACTATATCGACATACGAGAGCCTGTAATAAATATGGGTGCAAACTATATCGTTCTGGATAATCTAACCAGGAAAGAAACGGTTGAAAACGATGGTATTTACTTTATTGATACTGATTCTGAGACTACTGCAAACAGCTTCAATATCAATTCGAATTCTGATGGCCAGTTTTTTGGACTCGGACTTCTAGACTTCGAATGGTTAACGCGTAATGAAGAGTAATCTGTTGAATTACATCGAAATCTGACCCTTGATTTGCATATACAATTGCTCCTGCTTATTTCATTGTAAAACCCTATACTACAAAGCTTTGTCCTTTATCAGGTGGGCTGAATGATTACTGTTATTTACTTTGGGTAAATGCCAGGGCGATCAATGAGACAAAAAAATTAAAGGACCATTTGATGGTCATTTATACTGTTATCAAGACAATTGTATGTGTAACCACTCCCAATCTTCCAGGTAATCTAAAAAAATAGAGAAGGTCTAGCAACAAATTGGATTTTGAAATATTTCCCTGACATTCTACTTCATTGAAAAAATCCAACTGCATCCAGACGTATAAGCCAGAGATTAAAAGTATCGATACAGAGATTAGTGGACCAGCCAGACAAGGGTATTAATGTTGATGAGTTGTCTGGCACACAGGATTTAATTACTGGAGATTATCTCGTGCGATATAGCGTACTCGAAAACCACATCTATATTTTACGAATATGGCATGGAAGAGAGGACAGGTACAATACTTGCAGCGTTGGGATGTAGAAATCAATTTCCGTGATATAAAAACAACGATGGACATGGACGTTCTACGCTGT
>JAAEMR010000160.1 GCA_024225395.1 Gammaproteobacteria bacterium | reverse complement strand
CTGTCCATCGTACATGTACATGCTGAATCAATAGATTTTAACCATAATGCTGATACCCGACTAAAAAAGTCCGCTGGAATTCCCTGGTCAGTTATGAGCACTTTGACTTTATATTTTGTAACATCAGGACTTATCATTCCTGTTTTGCAACCAAGATAACCACTACGTTTTAGAATTTTCATATCTTTGTTTAGTTCGATCAGTGATTCAGTATAATTTGATAGCCATCTGTTTAGTAGCCATGGATTTTTAAACCACTTTTCAATTACGTCCTCCAGGTCTTTTCGGGTAAGATTTCTTTTTTGCAAGACAGGTGAGGGGTTAGCTGAAGTTTTTTGTTTCGTTGATTGAATAAAATCTTTGCTGATTTTCTTTGTAATTATCTGACCGTCATTACTTTCAAAAAAATTAACAAGGAGACTCAGTTCATCAGGATTAAATGCTTCAAGTGATTTATTGGCTATTCTTGTTTCAAATTGTTCAATTAATTTCTTCATTTGAATATCGTTATCAATCAAATATAGGGCAACCGCCCATTTATCAGACTCCGGTTCGTGTATAGCTATAAACGATTCCTTCAGAATTTCACCATAATGTCTGGATGCCACCAATTTGCGAGCCAGCATTTTATTTTTCTCATTGGCGGAACTTATTAAGCAATGTTTCCTCTTGAGTTCTAAGGCGCGTTCATCACCCCGTTTAATTTGTAGTTGAGATAGTTGTTTTGACAGCTCTTTTTTCATCTGTATAGCCTTAATTGCCCCCCCCCTCTCTGCCGCAATCTCAAACCAGGCATAGGCCTCTACTGTATCCAGTGCTACATCCCCATATAGGTGTCCCAGATTGATTTGAGACTGAATATCACCTTGTGCTGCAGCTTTTAAAAACCATCTCTCGGACTCAGCATAATCTTTCTTCACGCCCTGTCCTGTAAAATAAGCAAACCCCAGCAATTGTTGACCACTTGCATTACCTTGTTCTGCTGATTTTCGAGACCACTGCTCTGCCTTTATGAAATCCTGCGGCAGGACAAGGCCACTAAAGTAAAATAGACCTAAACCGGCCTGAGCTTCAGCATTTCCCTTCATGGCTGCCTTGCGCAACCACCCCTCTGCTTTGACGAAGTCTTTCTTCGCTATTAACTTCTCTGCTAAATTTACCTGAGCAACGGCATCCCCCTGCTCAGCAGCATAACGAAGTTGATGCATATCATTAGTTTTTTTATAAGATACTGTCGTATCAGTAACAGGGTTTGATTTGATTTTTGGAGTATTTGAAATACAGCCTTGTAGCAGGATTACGCCTAAAAAAACTAACAATATTTTTCTAGCGATTTTTTTCATTTAGAACTCCCTAATTCGACGCATAGACCCATTTACTTTTATTATTCAATACTTCTCAATACACACTTTCTTAAATCAAACGCTACTCCATGAATGTGAAAGATACAATTGAAATGGTTTAAACAGGATCACTTTATGATGCAAATCATATAAGTGAGTTCGAAGGATCGGTAAGCTTCGTATCCTGTTAAAATATAATATGGCACATTGAGAAGTGATGTGTTATTCCATCTAAAAGGGTATAACACAATTCTAATAGTTTAATAAATCAGGGGTTTTTCATGTCATATAAATTGGTTTTCTTGCTACTTATCAGCGTCGCGAACCTTTCATGCACTACTGGTGGTGTTTCAAATAAATCTATGTCTGTGGATTCACTGAATGCACAAGCCGAGTTGAAGGCGGCCTACATTAACAGTGAAAAAATTTTGCAAAATGCACCGCAGGCTGTAAAGGCTATTGAACTCATGAAAAAAGAGTTCCAGACCAGAGAGCGGGCACTTAGGGATTTAGCCCAGAACACTCAGTCCCAGGAAGAAAGCCTTAGAAAAGAAGGTGCAATCATGAGTGACGCACAAAAGAAAAAAATTGAAAATGAAATTCTGGAAAAAAAGCGCAAGATTCGTTTTGATACGCAATCGCTAAAAGAAGATGTCGACCTACGTCGTAAACAGGAAATACAAAAAGTCAGAACTTCTATCACGGCTGTTATTAACAGTTATGGCAAGAAACATGGATATCACCTGATTTTTACTGAAGGTGTGGCTTTTGCTTCAGATAAAGTTGATATTACTGATGAAATTCTTGAAGAGCTGAAAAAAATGTAGATTGACTAGAGAATTAACGAGGGTGGGTACAAATTAAAAAAACGACTTGGGTACACGGAAAACAAGGCCCGTATATTCAACTAGTTTATATACTGTCTGATTAGGGGTGTCTAAAGCAAATTTTTTCTGCAAGTCAGAACGGCCGCTTTGTCCATAAAGCGGAGATATGAGGTATCACTTACATTCGTCCGGTTATGGCACTTTGCTGACGGCTGGTATGGTAGATATAGCACTCACACAATATCTATTTATCACCCTATACCAGTCTGAACTCTAATATATAAGAACAGGGTAACTAAAAATAACTCTGGGGGATAGTTTGGGGGATATATTTTATGGCGCGCATAAAAAAACCTTAACTATCAAATAGTTAAGGCTATAATATGGCGGAGAGAGAGGGATTCGAACCCTCGATACGCTATTAACGTATACTCCCTTAGCAGGGGAGCGCCTTCAGCCACTCGGCCATCTCTCCATATTTCTTTTTGTTGCTTACTTCCTAGTAACTATTACCGAGATTTTCCTCGTCTCCCTGACCTTGCTGATCTTGCTCCGCTTTGATTCGATCATAAATTTCTTCACGATGTACTGCTATTTCACGCGGGGCATTCACACCAATTCTAACCTGGTTACCCTTAACACCTAAAACAGTCACTGTGACTTCATCACCAATCATTAGCGTCTCACCTACACGCCTTGTTAATATAAGCATATTACTTCTCCAATTAAGTCAATCAAAAAGCAGATTTCCAAAATTTATATATCCGCCTTAAACTTCTATTCGGCATATCCAATGTCGAATGCGCGATTTTACCCGACATTGATTCACAGAGCTAGCCCGAATGACCTATAAATGCAATCTATTGAGCACTAAAAATTCTATTATTATAATTAGATTTTATCCTTATTCGTCTTTATCTTCGGCCAGATCAAAACCATCATGTAAAGCTCTAACACCTAGCTCCAGATATTTTTCTTCTACAACCACGGAAATTTTAATTTCTGACGTGGAGATCATTAAGATATTAATGCCTTCCTGTGCCAGTATCTCAAACATTCTACTGGCAATACCCGCGTGAGAGCGCATTCCAACACCTACAATCGACAGTTTATTTATTTTACTGTTTCCAGATGCCTCTCTGGCACCCAACTTTTCTGCCATCTCCTTCAACACTGAAAGAGCCACATCATAATCATTACGATGCACGGTAAAAGTAAAATCCGTGGTGCCATCTGCACCAATATTCTGCAGGATCATATCTACTTCGATATTGGCCTCAGAGATCGGACCTAGAATCTGGAAAGCAACACCCGGAGTATCCGGCACGCCGTTAATGGTTAATTGTGCTTCGTCACGATTGAATGCAATACCCGAAATTACTGCTTGTTCCACGCTATCGTCCTCATTTATATCAGATGTTATTAAAGTACCTTCCCCGTCTTCAAAGGAAGATAGAACACGTAATGGCACGTCATACTTTCCGGCAAATTCAACCGCTCTGATTTGCAGGACTTTAGAACCCAGACTAGCCATTTCAAGCATTTCTTCAAAGGTAATTTTATCCAGTCGACGGGCTTCTGCCACTACACGGGGGTCTGTTGTATAAACACCATCAACATCGGTAAAAATCTGGCATTCATCGGCTTTTAAGGCCGCCGCCAAGGCAACACCCGTAGTATCAGATCCACCACGCCCAAGAGTTGTAATATTTCCTTTTTCATCAACGCCCTGAAAACCTGCGACAACTACTATATTTCCTGCTGATAAATCCCGCTTGATATTTATCGAATCGATCGAAAGAATTCGCGCCTTATTATGTGAGTTATCAGTTAATATTTTAACCTGTCCACCGGTATAGGAAACCGCGTCATAACCCAGTTGATGCAATGCAGTGGTTAATAATGCAATTGTCACCTGCTCACCGGTTGTTAACAAAACATCCAGTTCTCGGCCTCGAATAGCCGGATCTATTTCTTTTGCCAGGGCTGTCAGGCGATTGGTTTCTCCACTCATCGCGGAAACAACAATGACCATGTCATTCCCCCGATCTCTGTAGCCTGCTATTTTTTCAGCTACTGCCTTGATTCGATCGATGGTGCCAACGGATGTACCACCGTATTTTTGAACTAAAAGTGCCATGACATCGTGAAACTAGAAAAAAAGTCTCTCTAAAAGACTGGTGTTTAATAAAGAATGAGATTATAGGAGATAAGACCTGTATAAGTCACTACTTATACAGGCACAATTAAGAAGATAAATGATTTTCTACCCATTCTGCAACAGATTCTAGTGCTGCGGGTAGATTATCCGGTTGATTCCCACCTGCCTGTGCCATATCGGGTCTGCCTCCGCCTTTACCACCACACTGCTGTGCAACGACATTCACCAGGTCTCCCGCGCGAAGTCGACTGGTTTCCTGCTTGGTGACTCCAGCTATCAAGGTTATTTTATCGCCCTGAGTACTGGCCAGAACTATCGCAGCCTGCCCCAGTTTATTTTTAAGTTGATCAACCGTGTCACGCAGGGTTTTCACATCGGCCCCTTCAAGCTTTGCAGCCAGCACTTTGATACCGTTAATTTCAACGGCTTGTGAAGCCAGATCACCACCTGCCTGCGAAGCCAGTTTAGCTTTTAACTGTTCCAGCTCCTTTTCCAGTTTGCGTTGATTTTGCTGTAAATTTTCAACTTTAGCTAAAACACTGTCTCTTGATGATTTTACAATGTGAGACAATTGATCCAGTTGCTGCTCATCCTGATAAAAACGATCCAGAGCCAGTGCACCGGTTACTGCTTCAATTCTTCTAACTCCGGAAGCTACACCGGTTTCCATAATTATTTTAAACAGACCAATATCACCCGCTCGATCTACATGGATACCACCACAAAGTTCTACCGACTCTGAACCAATACTTAGCACACGAACAGTTTCACCGTATTTTTCACCAAACAACATCATCGCACCGGTTTCTTTAGCGTCTTCTATGGTCATGACCTCGGCAGAAGTTGCCCTGTTCATTCGAATCTGGGCGTTAACCCTGTCTTCAATCTGGCGTATCTCTTCAGTAGTTAATGGCTGAAAGTGTGAGAAATCAAAACGCAATTTTTCTTCATCAACCAGTGAGCCTTTCTGTTGAACATGATCGCCCAAAATAACTCGCAACTCTTCATGCATTAGATGGGTTGCTGAGTGATTAAGTTTAATAGCCTGCCTGCGCTGTTCATCTATCTGTGCATTGAGACTGGAACCCACTTTAAGACTACCACTTTTCAGCTGACCTATATGTAAAAACACACCCTGTTGCTTTTGAGTATCCGACACTGCAAAAATAGCGTTGTCAGCTGTCAATTCACCTGTGTCACCAATCTGACCACCCGATTCACCGTAAAAAGGTGTATTGTCGAGAATAATGACAGCTTCATCGCCCGCTTCAATTTCCTCTACCGCAGACCCATCGACTAAAATACCGGTAATAGTCGCTTCATAGGCTGTTTCTTCATAACCCTGGAAAGCAGTTTCACTCATATCATCCAGCGCCAGGCTTTCACCACTCACAGCAAATTGACTGGATGCACGAGCTCGATTTTTTTGCTCCGACATGGCTTTTTCAAAACCTTCCAGGTCAACTTCAAGACCCTGTTCTCGTGCCACATCGGCGGTCAGATCAAATGGAAAACCATAGGTATCATAAAGCTTGAAAACCGTATCACCATCAATCACCCTGCCCTGCATGGAGTGTATAGCTTCCTGCAGGATTTTCATGCCATGTTCAAGTGTTTCGGCAAAGCGCTGCTCTTCTTTCAACAGAACTTTGGCGACATGGTCTTTAGCTTTAACCAGTTCAGGGTAGGCATCTCCCATCAATTCAGATAATGTGTCGACGAGCTGATAAAAGAATGGTTCATCGCAACCCAGTTGATGACCATGACGGGACGCGCGCCGAATAATTCGTCTTAACACATAACCTCTGCCTTCATTTGAGGGCAAAACACCATCCACAATCATGAAAGTACAGGAACGAATATGGTCAGCAATGACCCGTAGGGATTTGTTCTCAAGGTCGGTTACACCAGTCAGGCTGGAAGCCTTACTGATCAGAGTCTTGAACAGATCGATATCATAATTATTATGTACATTCTGTAAGATAGCCGCCAGACGTTCCAGTCCAAGACCGGTATCAACTGAAGGTTTAGGTAAAGGCGTCATAGTACCGTCGGTACTACGATCATATTGCATGAATACAAGGTTCCAGATTTCGATATAACGATCGCCATCTTCTTCAGGCGTACCCGGTGGTCCACCCGCTACGCTTCTACCATGATCATAAAAAATTTCACTGCAAGGGCCACAGGGACCTGTATCACCCATTTGCCAGAAGTTGTCCTTGGCACCTATTCGACTAAATCGTGCAGGATCTACCTTCATTTCTTTCAGCCAGATATCTTCTGCTTCCTGATCCTCATCGAATACCGTAACCCAGAGCTTCTCCGCAGGCAGGCCAATTTCTTCGGTCAAAAATTCCCAGGCATACTGAATGGCTTCACGTTTGAAGTAATCACCAAAGCTAAAATTACCCAGCATTTCAAAAAAAGTATGATGACGAGCGGTATAACCCACATTTTCAAGATCATTATGCTTACCTCCAGCACGTACACAACGCTGCGAACTGGTTGCTCTGGAGTAGGAACGTGTTTCCACACCCTGAAACAGCTCTTTAAACTGGACCATGCCCGCATTGGTAAATAGCAATGTCGGGTCATTACCGGGAACCAGGGGACTGGAAGGTACAATTTCATGACCCTTGTTAGCAAAAAAGGTCAGGAATTTTTCACGTAGTTCGGCGCTGGAAGTCATTACTAGATCTATCAACTAATGGGTTTAAAAAATTAGCGGAATAATCGCATGACTGACTCGGGGGAGAAACCCCTATTTTGCAAAAAACGGGCTTGTTTCATCTTTTCTTTGTAATCAGCAGGTATTTCAGCGCCAAATTTCTTAATTCGCTGCTGCTGCATTAACTCAGACCAGGCAGATTCATAACTCTCCATCTGGTTCTGAATTATTTCATTATCAATTCCTTTGTCAGATAATTCATTTTTGATGCGCAATGGTCCAAATCCTTTTTGGACCCGGTAATGCACATAACTCTCTGTAAACCGGTCATCATTTAACAAATTTTCAGAGACCAGTTTCTCCAGTGCCACATCAATTTCATCGGGTTCAAAACCACGCAACCTGAGTTTGTCATACAGCTCCTTAAAACTGTGCTCACGCCTCGACAGCAAATCCATTGCTTTATTTCTGGCTCCGGACTGGTTCACCGAGTTTGAATTTCTTTATCGCCAGAAATTCAGGCTTTAGCTTTTTGTGCAGTCACTTTCTCAGTTTTTGCTTTTCCTGCCTTTTCATCAACCGCTCCTGGTTCATTTTTGGGCAGTAGCATGTCTCGCAAACGTGTATCGATTTCATCAGCCATTTCAGGATGTTCTTTCAGGTATTTACGCACATTATCTTTACCCTGACCGATACGTTCTTCATTATAGCTATACCAGGCACCTGCTTTATCAACTATGCCCTGCTTCACTCCCAGATCGATCAACTCACCTTCTCGTGATGTGCCTTCACCATAGAGTATTTCAAATTCACATTGTTTAAACGGTGGAGCCACCTTGTTTTTGACGACTTTAACGCGCGTTTCATTACCAATCACTTCATCGCCTCGTTTAATAGCACCAATACGACGGATGTCTATTCTTACCGAAGAGTAAAACTTAAGCGCATTACCACCAGTTGTGGTTTCAGGGTTTCCAAACATGACGCCAATTTTCATACGTATCTGGTTGATAAAAATCACCAGCACATTTGAACGTTTGATACTGCCAGTCAGTTTGCGTAGTGCCTGTGACATCAAACGCGCCTGTAAACCTACATGATGGTCCCCCATTTCGCCTTCAATTTCTGCTTTTGGCGTCAGCGCTGCAACTGAATCGACGACAATGATATCGACCGCACCTGAACGCACCAGCATGTCGGTTATTTCCAGCGACTGCTCTCCAGTATCTGGCTGTGAAACCAGCAGTTCATCAATATTAACGCCCAGTTTTTCAGCGTAAACTGGATCCAGAGCATGTTCTGCATCAACAAAAGCGGCGGTACCACCGGCTTTATGACATTGCGCAACCACCTGCAGTGCCAGCGTTGTTTTACCCGAAGATTCAGGACCGTAAATCTCAACGATTCTTCCTTTTGGCAAGCCCCCTATTCCAAGAGCAATATCCAGTGATAAAGAGCCGGTAGATATCGCTTCCATGTTGCGATCGACATTTCCATCGCCCATACGCATAACCGATCCCTTGCCAAACTGTTTTTCTATTTGGCCTAATGCGGCTGCCAGTGCTTTTTTCTTATTGTCGTCCATTGTTACTCCTGATGAGTTTATTGGCTAATGAAGGTCTCGGATTATCACACAGGATAACGAGAACATAAAGAGAACTTTTCGAAAAATGGAAAATTATTTCCTAATGCTTTGTCGGTCTCAATTTCTATACGTGGATTATAATAGTGAAGTGGCTCATAGAGTGAGCCACTAATAAATTAATTTATATTATTTCAAAGCGAAGTCGTTAATAGAGACTGAATATGTCTTAGCGCAAACAACAGGCTGGCTTCTCTAACCTGTGACCTGCTTCCTTCAAACCACCGTTGCTTTACCCAGACCTTATTTTCATCAGCATCATTTTTCAATGCAAACCCGAAACAAACGGTACCAACCGGTTTTGTTTCACTGCCACCTCCCGGGCCGGCTATTCCGGTTACCGCTATAGCCAGCCGGGATTGACTAAATTGCAACGCACCCACAGCCATTTCACTGGCAACCTCTTCACTGACTGCTCCATATTTTTGCAGGGTAACGGACTGGACACCCAGCATATCTACCTTAGATTGATTGCTATAAGTGACAAATCCCCGGTCAAACCATTCCGAACTACCTGCCAGATCAGTAAATGTTTTGGCTATTAAGCCACCAGTACAGGATTCGGCAGTACATACCCTGATTGATTTTTGTAACAACAATGACGCAAGATGTTGCGTCAGTTGCTGGATATTTTGACTCATTACGTTATATATGAAATCAGATATTCTGCATCACTCGTTGCAGACGTTCGCGTACATCAGTTGCTAACGCAGCAATGTCATCACGATCAACCAGGGTCAGTACGGCTGCCGGATCCATAAATGCAACGGTAATACTGCTATCATCATTTTCCCGAACCACAACATTACAGGGTAGCAATAAACCGATATCAGTCTCTGCCTCAATCGCTTTATGTGCCAGGGCTGGATTACAGGCTCCAAGAATATGGTAAGGTTTTTGATCAATATCCAGTTTGGCTTTCATCGTAGCCTTAACATCAATGGTCGTCAGCACACCAAAACCTTCTCCTTTAAGTGCTTCTGTAACACGCTCAATAACACGATTAAAATCATCTGAAACAACAGTTGAAAAACTATACATACTCAATATCCTCTGGTTAAAAATCTGGTCATTATAAATTAAAGAGATTTTCTAACTTGGTATTTATGCTGTTTTGCATAACAATACTCCAGTTTTTATTCAACCAACTGAAATTAGTAAAACTTAATAAACAAAAATCTACGCTGCTTATCATAAGAAAAGCTGGTTAAAAAATTTAAATCAATAAATATTCGACCCTTACTGAAAAAACTATTTATCACACATTAATGACTAAAAAACCAGCCAGCGCAAACAAATCAAAATCGCAGCAAACGCCGATGATGCAGCAATTTTTACGCATTAAAGCTGAACATAAAAACATGTTGTTGTTTTACCGCATGGGTGATTTCTATGAAATGTTTTTTGATGACGCTAAAAAAGCTTCACGTTTGCTGGATATTACTTTAACAAAACGCGGGCACTCTGGCGGCGAACCTATTCCCATGTGTGGCATACCCTACCATGCTGCTGATAATTACCTGGCCCGACTGGTTAAAGCGGGGGAAACCATCGCTCTGTGTGAACAGATTGGAGACCCGGCCACCAGTAAAGGCCCCGTTGAGCGAAAAGTGGTTAGAGTGGTTACTCCGGGCACCTTAACCGATGATGCCCTGCTGGAAGAACGTCAGGAAAATTTATTATGCTGCCTGTATCAGCATGAAAGCTTCTGGGGAATGGCAACCGTAGAAGTCAGTTCAGGTCGATTCATTTGCTCACAACTATCATCAGAAACACAGCTACAGGCTGAAATATCAAGAATCGATCCGGCAGAAATTATTTACTGTGAGGATCAACAGCTTCCACTGGAAAACCGTTATCAACAGTGCGCTCATTCTCAACCACCCTGGTACTTTGATCAGGATACCTGCAGCCGATTACTCAACGAACAGTTTCATACCAAAGATTTACGCGGTTTCGGTTTGCAAGATTATCCACTGGCCATCGCTGCTGCGGGTTGTCTGCTGCAATATGTGCAGGATACTCTGCGCACGGCTTTACCCCATTTACAGCATATTAAAACAGAACAAATTAGTGACAGCCTGTTAATCGATAGTGCCAGCCGAAGAAACCTGGAACTGACCGAATCACTATCATCCACCGGTGGTCAGCAAAACACGCTTTATAGCATTCTCAATTTATGCAGTAACTCCATGGGCGCGCGTGAACTCAAACGCTGGATGCAAAAACCACTCAAGCAACAACAAACTATTAGAAACCGGCATCAGGCCATTGCAACACTCATCGAACAGCAGCTGTATGACACATTATCTGAACAGCTTAAAAGCATTTCTGATATCGAGAGAATCAGCAGTCGCATCGCATTATTAACCGCCAGGCCCAGAGATTTAACTTCATTGCTCTCCAGTCTGCTGTTATTACCTAAGATTCAACAGGGACTCACCCCACTGGATGATTCTCTACTTGAAACACTATCGGCATCTATCTCCCCATTACCAGAACTGGTGACATTATTACAAACAGCAATTATCGAAGAACCACCATTATTAATTCGAGACGGTGGTGTCATTGCAAAAGGTTATGACGCTGAACTGGATGAATTACGCGGCCTGAGTCAAAATGCCGATCAGTTCCTGCTGGATCTTGAAACACGCGAAAAAGAAAGCACCGGCATTAATCTCAAAGTTGCCTATAACCGGGTGCACGGTTATTACATTGAAGTCAGTAAACTGCACAGTGAAAAAGTACCAGAGCATTACATCAGGCGCCAGACATTAAAAGCGGTTGAACGTTACATCACACCCGAACTGAAAAGCTTCGAAGATAAAGTACTGTCAGCCAGGGAACGCTCTTTAGCCAGAGAAAAACAGTTATATGAAGCCTTACTGGTGACTTTATCGACCCACTGCTCTCAACTTCAACAAATAGCCATATCACTGGCGCAACTTGATGTGCTGGTCAGTTTTGCCTCCTGCGCCGAACAGTTTAACTGGTCTCAGCCCGATCTCACAGATCAAAACCTGTTACAAATTGAAGCCGGTCGTCACCCTGTGGTTGAACAGGTTCAATCCGAGCCATTCATTGCTAATGATGTATTTTTTGATACAGATAAACGCGTACTAATGATTACCGGCCCCAATATGGGCGGTAAGTCGACCTATATGCGCCAGACTGCCCTAATAGTCATCCTCGCCTGCATGGGCAGTTACGTTCCGGCTAAACAGGCAACCATCGGACCAATAGACCAGGTGTTTACTCGAATAGGTGCCAGTGATGATCTATCCAGTGGTCGCTCAACTTTTATGGTTGAAATGACCGAAGCTGCAAATATTTTAAATAATGCGACAGCTAACAGCCTGGTTTTAATGGATGAAATCGGACGAGGCACCAGCACTTTCGATGGTTTGTCACTGGCCTGGGCCTGTGCTCAACATCTGGCTGCAGAAACTCACGCCATGACCCTGTTTGCCACTCATTATTTCGAATTGACTCAACTATCTGAAAACTATGACAGTCTGGTGAATGTGCATCTCGATGCCATCGAACACGGTGAAAAAATCATTTTCATGCATCAGGTTAAACCCGGTGCAGCGAGTCAGAGTTATGGCTTGCAAGTAGCCCGTCTTGCCGGGTTACCGGAAAACATCATCAAACAGGCTCGCCTTAAACTGGAAGAACTGGAGCAACAAAATTTACAGCAGCACCCGCAGTTTGATCTATTTGCGGCGCCTCAAGTCATGGAACCAGAACTTCAAACACACGCGGTGTTAGATGAATTGAATATTCTTGATATTGATAATTTATCAGCCCGTCAGGCACTTGATATTTTATATAGCTTAAAGGAAAAACTGTGAACGATATTCTTCCAGTCGAAATTCACAAGCAGGTCATTTATAAAAACCAGAATGCCATTGACTTACTGCAAGACCATGAAGAGCTATCTGCGGAACAGATTCAGCAGTGTTTTAACAATGGTGCGGTCTGGCTGCAAACAGCAGGTAAACCTCAGCGAATATACCAGCCGGAAACCACACTGAAACCGGGTCACAAAATTCACTGTTATTGCAATTCAACAACCCTGACAGATTGCCCTTTTGAGGCCGAACTGGTTGCTGACTTTGAAGATTTTAGTATCTGGAACAAACCTTCTGGCATGTTGAGTCAGGGTAGCAAATGGGGAGATCACTGGGCACTGTATCGTTGGATAAAACATCACATCTGGGCAGATCGCGAATCATTTATTACTCATCGGCTGGATCGATTCACCTCCGGCCTGATTATTGTCGCTCACAACAAAACTACAAACACGCAGTTCCACCGCTTATTCGAAAACAGGAAAATTCATAAAACCTATCGTGCCATCGTATCCGGTTTGATGACTCAAAATCAGTCCCTCACACTGAAATCTAAAATTGACAATAAAAATGCGGAATCACAGGTTAAGGTCATCGATTTACAAACCTCCAGTCAACAGTCACTAGTTGAAATCAAACCTGAAACCGGGCGCAAACACCAGATACGTATTCATCTTGCTGAAACAGGTCACCCGGTCATCAATGACCGACAATATGGAAAACCTGCTTTTGACGGTGACCTGCAACTGCAAGCCAGTGAACTTGAATTTTCACACCCGGCTAAAAGCGAGAATATCCATATAAAACTCAATAAGGCTCAATTATTAAAATTAACCTGACCCTGTTAAAACAATAACTACCAGAAATATTTATCTTCGTGCCTTCGTGGTGAACATATTTATGCCTTTTAAAGTCACTCGGTTATACTTTTTCAAAAGGAGCAAAAACTCATGACATACGTAGTTCTTGAAAACTGTATTCGCTGTAAATACACCGATTGTGTAGACGTTTGCCCGGTGGACTGTTTTCACGAGGGTCCCAATTTTCTGGTGATAGACCCGGATGAATGCATTGACTGCACATTATGTGAACCGGAGTGCCCGGCAGAAGCCATCGTCTCAGAGGATGATTTACACCCGGAGCAGGAGCACTTTTTGCAACTAAACGAAGAACTCTCTCAACAATGGCCAGTAATCACTCAGCGAAAAGACCCTCTGGATGACGCAGAGGAATGGGATGGAGTTGAAGGTAAACTGCAGTATCTGGAAAAATAAATTGAAATAAGCTGTTTCCGATTAATGCAGTAGACAAAACCCTGCCAAAGAATTAGCATTTAGACTCCGTAGCTGTTACATGGAAACCAGATGACTGCTGAAGTACCTATATCCTGTAAATACGAATCTTTTAATACTCTGATTAAAATCAATGATCCCGAGTTATTGCTTGAAGTCTTTCTGTCTCAACTAACCCCGGAATATGGCAGTAATATTCAGGTTGAGATGTATGAGAAAAAAAATTCCGTATGGGAAAAAAATATGGCCAACGGCAATTTTACTTCTCATTTTGATGAGGACAAACAATCAATACTGCAGCATAAAATAGACCCTGATAAAATCAACACCTGGTTTTATCAACCCTCTCAAAAAGGCTGGTATTGCGCTTACAAACCTCTTAGCAGTAAACAATATGCCATGTTTTTCTCCACCAATAATGCTGAAAATATTATTGATGAAGATTATATCCAGCTTCTATTTGGTTTTTACTGCCACCAGTTATGCAGCCTGGAAGGCACCTATAGAGACAATCAAACCGGTCTTTACAATCGCAAGGCATTCGACTTCAGAATAGAATCTCTGTTACATAAACATGAAATGGTCAGACGTAACAATCCCTGCAACCCCTCTTTTTTCGTTATGCTGGACATTGATAACTTTAAAGACATCAATGACACTTACGGGCATTTATATGGAGATGAAGTGCTGACTATCATCTCCAAACTGATGAATGATTCATTTCGTGAATACGACCTGTTATTTCGTTACGGTGGTGAAGAGTTTTCGGTTGTATTGATGGATATAGATAACGACATATGTAAACAGGTACTCAATCGATTTAGAAAGAAGGTAGAAAATTACGATTATCCAAAACTGGAAAAAGTAACCATTAGTCTCGGTTATACCGATTTCAATCGTGAGTTAAGCGTAAAAGAATTAATCGATCAGGCTGACAGGGCGTTATATTACAGCAAGGAAAACGGACGTAATGCCGCTCATCAATACCAGGACTTAATTAAACAGGGACTGATAGCCCACATTTAGCTCTGCGCAAAGAAATCACTGATGACCGGAGAAAAATGATCCCTGTCGACCAGAAAGGCATCATGCCCATTTATAGAATCGATCGACACAAATTCAACATTTCTCCCGGCTTTAATTAAGCCTTCGGCTATCTCCTGTTGTTGTTCTACAGGAAATAGAATATCTGTAGTAACACCAATAATGAGTGCTTTTTTGACATGGATTTTGGCCAGTCCTGCATTCACCGATCCAGCGAAATCGGCAACGTCGAACCAGTCCATCGCCCGCGATAAATACAGATAACTGTTAGCATCAAAATTACCTACAAATTTATGAGCGTTGTAATCGAGGTAGGATTCCACTTCAAACTCAATTTCAAACGGTTCATTTTTACGGCGCTCTTTGCTAACCCGGGCACGATCAAAACGCTGATGCCACTCTTCAGCCGCGCGATAGGAAACCAGCCCCAGTTTTCGAGCCAGCAACATACCCGTTTCAGGTTCCTGATCTGCTTCATAAAATCCATTTTTCCATTTAGGATCACCGCGAATAATTTCGCGCTGCAGGGAACGCATCGCAATGGTAAAAGGTAAAGCACGCGTGGCAGCAGAAATTGAAACCAGGTAATCACACTCTTCCGGATACTGTAATGCGTAAGCCAGTGCAATCATGCCACCCATGGAGGGACCAATAACCGCATGTAAATGATCAATATCGAGTTCGCTCAATAAATGATGTCCCGCCTTGGCCATGTCTTCAATCGTCAGATCGGGAAAATCAGCACCATAAGGTTTATCAGTTGCAGGATTAATAGATTCCGGCCCGGTAGAACCCAGACAACCGCCCAACGCATTCACACAAATAACAAAAAACCGGTTGGTATCGATGGCTTTTCCGGGACCAATCATAAATTCCCACCAGCCAGGTTCAGGATTTGCTTCCGAAGAAGCCGCATGAGCGCCGGTTGACAGGCCGGTGAAAATCAGCATAGCATTATCATAATTGGGCGATAACTGGCCCCAGCATTCATAAGCGATCGTCACTTCATGTAAACGCCCACCACGTTTCAACACGAAGTCGCTGGTGCCGTAATCGCCGATCAGTGTCGCAAACTTTGTCGCAGAGGTAACGCCACGGTGAGTTCTGGAAGGATGTAAAGGTTTTATGTTCATGGTTTAGATTATATATTTTTTACCCCGAAGAACACAAAGGTCACGAAGAATATATTTTGGTATTGTTTTTTAGCTTAAGAGTCGAGGTTATTCAACTGGCTTCTCTGAATTAATACCAGTCAAAAAACCTTCGTGTTCTTCGTGGTGAATATCTATTGTAGTTACAGGTTTAAGCAGAAATATCCAGCATACGCTTTAGCGCAACCCTGGCGCTATTTGCAACCTGCTGAGGCACTGTAATCTGATTCACCACGTTATCATCCAGTAAGTTTTCCAGTACCCAGGCCAGATGCTGCGGATCAATTCGGAACATGGTTGAACACATACAAATGGTCGGTGACATAAACTTAACGCTTTTACCCTGATCCTTCATTTGATGATGCAAGCGATTGACCAGGTTTAATTCTGTACCCACCAGCCAGTCTGTTCCCGGTTCCGAATCAGCTATTTGATTGATAATGTATTCTGTAGAGCCCACATAATCAGAATTCTGACAAACTTCATAACTGCTTTCAGGATGCGAAATTACTTTGCCATCAGGAAACTGTTTGCGGTACTTTTCAATTTGCACCGGTTTAAACATTTGATGAACCGAGCAGAAACCTTTCCATAGAATAATTTTTGCATTGTGAATTTCTGCTTCAGTCAAACCACCCATCGGTTTGTCAAAATCCCACACCACCATTTCTTCCAGTGGAATATTCATTTTAGCACCCGTGTTACGGCCCAGGTGCTGGTCAGGGAAAAACAGTACTTTTTCACGCCTGGAAAATGCCCACTCAAGAATAGTTTGAGCATTAGTCGAGGTACAAACCACGCCCTGATGATCACCGCAAAAAGCTTTCAGATTTGCATCAGAATTGATATAGGTAATCGGCGTAATAGTTTCGTCAGGGTCGAGAACTGAAGATAATTCCTGCCAGGCAGCTTGAACCTTGTTCAGATCGGCCATGTCAGCCATCGAGCAACCGGCTGATAAGTCGGGCAATATAGCAACCTGATCAGGACGTGACAGTATATCGGCCACTTCAGCCATAAAATGCACGCCACAAAAGACGATGAACTCTGCTTTAGAATTAGCGGCTTCCCGGGAAAGTTTTAATGAGTCCCCGGAAAAATCGGCATGTTCAAACACTTCATCGCGTTGATAATGATGTCCAAGAATAATCAGGCGATCACCCAGGGCTTTTTTGGCCGCTAATATGCGTTGACGACAATTTTCATCATCTAGTTGAGAATACGGCTGAAGTTCAAGTGGATTGGCTACCATAACGATCTATTTTTTAGGGGTTAAATTTCAATATTACTGCAAGTTTTTAGTTTATGAAAGTGGCATTTATTCATGTCTTATTGGTGAGTGAAAGCCTGCCTCTACAAAATGACTACAGTAGAGGAAAGCTTCGACTCGTGATATATCACTTTATGCTGACTTATTCTTCTATCACGGGTTTTCTTAAACGGATAGACAAATCTTTCAGCTGACGTTCACTCACTTCAGAAGGTGCCGACGTTAATAAACAGGCCGCAGTCTGAGTTTTTGGAAATGCCATCACGTCACGAATCGAATTTGTACTGGTCATCAACATAATCAGTCTATCCAGACCAAAAGCGATTCCACCGTGAGGAGGACAACCAAATTTTAATGCATTAAGCAGAAAACCAAATTTATCTTCGGCTTCCTGACTGTCAATACCCAGCAGCGTCAATACTTTTTGCTGCATATCTACTTTATGAATACGAATTGAACCACCACCCAGTTCAACACCGTTCAATATCATGTCATAAGCACGTGACAACATGCCACCGGGGTTAGCTTCAAGTTCCGCAGGGTCTTCTGTATTCGGTGCAGTAAACGGGTGATGTAGAGCTGTCCAGCTATTATCTTCGGCCACGTGATCAAACATGGGGAAATCAACAACCCACAGGAAGGACCAGCCTTCGGCAACAAGATTCAAATCCTGTCCAACTTTAACCCGCAGTGCGCCCAGTGATTCATTAACCACTTTTTCTGTATCCGCTCCAAAGAAAATCAAATCTCCAGATTCTGCTCCGGTTCGCTGCAAGATTGCGTCAATCGCTTCATCCGGCAGGAATTTCAAAATAGGTGATTGCAACCCTTCCCGTCCGGCAGCCACATCATTACATTTAATATAAGCAAGCCCTCGTGCTCCATAACGACTGACATATTTCGTATAATCATCAATCTGTTTACGGCTTAGAGATGTTCCGCCCGGCACTCTTAATGCCGCAACACGACCTTTAGGGTCTTTCGCAGGGCTTGAGAACACCTTGAATTCAACGTCTGCCAGCAGGTCAGAAATAGTCACCAGTTCCAGGTCAATTCGAAGATCCGGTTTGTCTGAACCAAAACGCTCCATCGCTTCTGCATAAGTCATGCGTAAAAAATTAGTTTCAACGTCTACATCCAGCACATCTTTAAACAGGCCCTGCATCATTTTTTCCATCTCAGACATGATGTCATCTTCATTCATGAAAGATGTTTCTATATCCAGCTGGGTAAACTCAGGCTGACGATCGGCGCGTAAATCTTCATCACGAAAACAGCGAACAATTTGATAGTAACGATCCATGCCTGACATCATCAACAACTGTTTAAACAACTGTGGAGACTGCGGTAAAGCAAAAAACTGTCCCTGATGAGTACGGCTCGGCACCAGGTAATCACGCGCACCTTCAGGTGTTGCACGTGTCAGCATCGGTGTTTCAATATCCAGAAAGCCATCACCTTCCAGAAATGAACGCATGAAGTGAGTTACTTTGGCACGCAAACGCATACGCTCCTGCATTTCAGGCTTGCGCAGGTCGATATAACGATATTTTAAACGGATATCATCATGGACATCTGCATCGTCTATCTGGAATGGAGGCGTTTCAGATTCATTAAGAATTTCCAGCTGCAGACCCAGTATCTCAATTTCACCCGTAGGCATGTCCTTATTGATAGTGCCTTCAGGACGTGACCTGACCTTTCCAGTCACCTTTAATACAAATTCATTTCTAACACGCTCGGCATTAGCAAACATTTCCGCATCATCGGGGTCAAAAACGACCTGCAAAATACCTTCACGATCACGTAAATCGACAAAGATAACCCCACCATGATCACGGCGACGGTTAACCCAACCAGTCACGGTTACTTGCTGATCAATATGAGTAGAGTTTAATTCACCACAATAATGCGTACGCATGAAATACCTGCTGTTAAATTTATAAACCTGAACCATTGAGGTCATAGAATCAGGTTTGGGTTTAAGTTTATTTTTGCAGCCAGGGCGCCACAAAAAACAAGACGGGCAATAATATCCTAAGCCCGTGGAATATTAAAGGTATATACCTTACTTACAGGCGCATCCGGCAGTACTACAACCACCACCGGAAGTGCTGGCAACCGGTTTCGACCCACTGTCGGTAACATTACGTTTATTACCCGATTTAAAATCGGTTTCATACCAGCCGGAACCGCTTAAACGAAAACTCGGAGCAGAAAGTTTTTTCTTCAATTCTGGCTGCCCGCATTCGGGGCAATCCACTAATGGATCATCACTCATTTTTTGCAAAGCATCGTGGGTTTCATCGCAAGCTTCACAGATATACTCATATATGGGCATAATAGTTACCGGTAATTTATTCACTTTAAATATCAGAGAGCTATAATATAGGTTCTCTTTCCACTATTCCAACCATGAAATCAAAATCTATACTAATCACCGGCTGTTCAACCGGTATAGGTCATAATGTGGCTCACGGTTTACAACAGCGCGGGCACCAGGTAATTGCCAGTTGCCGAAATAGAGATGATGTTGAACGATTGCAACAGGAAGGTCTAAGCTGTCTTCAGTTAGACTTAACCGATAGCATTTCCATTCAATCCGCCTTCCAGCAATGCCTGGAACTGTGTGATGGAAAACTGGATGCTTTGTTCAATAATGGAGCTTATGGCCTGGCCGGAGCAGTGGAAGATATATCACGACAGGCCATACGCGATCAGTTTGAAACCAATGTATTCGGCTGGCTGGAACTCACAAATCTCGCAATTCCGGTTATGCGAAATCAGGGTAGCGGAAGAATCATTCAAAACAGCTCGGTGCTGGGTTTTGTTGCCCTGCCTTATCGAGGTGCTTACTCTGCTAGCAAATATGCGATAGAAGGTTTGAGTGATACTTTAAGGCTGGAACTGGCTGACACAGATATCAGCGTATCCCTGATCGAACCTGGCCCAATTGAAAGCAGGTTTCGGGAAAATGCTGAAAAAGCTTTTCACAAATACATTAAACGTGAAGGCAGTGCACACGAGCAGAATTACCTGGCCATGGAACAACGTCTGCGAAAAAAAGGTCATGCTAGTAAATTTACCTTACCGGCAGAAGCCGTATTAGAAAAGGTTATACATGCTCTGGAAAGCCATAAACCCAAAGCCCGTTATTACGTCACCTTCCCGACTTACCTGTTTGGTTACCTGAAACGCTTTCTGTCCAGTCGGGCAGTAGACAGGTTGATGCTCAAAGTATCCGGCGAAGGAAAAAGATGAGCGGAAAACTCCCGGTGAGCAAAAACTTTAAAACCTCGACTCAACACGGTGATGTACTCATAAAACAGCACGGTGATATTCTAAAAATGGTTTTTGCCACAGAACCTGATGCCACTCAATCGGCAATCAACCAGAAGCAACCACAGCAACTGGTGATGGAAAACCTGCAATTCCTGATGGGTATTTTGCTGTTTATTGAACCGCCGAAAAACATCCTGTTACTGGGCGTGGGTGCCGGTTCAATGGTGCAGTTTTTCAGGCATTTCCATCCCGGCAGTTACATTACTGCTGTCGACTATGATACAGAACTGATCGAAATTGCACAGCAGCAAATGCTGCTACCCGAAGCTGATGAGTGGCTGGAATATGTGATTCAGGATGCCCGACAATATATCAATAATTGCCAGCATCAGTTTGATCTGATTTTGGTCGATATTTTTGATGGAAGCCAGTCACCTGACTGGACACGTAATAAAGAATTTACCAGTCAGTTAAAAAACTGTTTAAGCGAGCATGGCGCAGTGGCCTATAACTTACTGATAAACAGCGAGACTGCTTTCAAAACATTTTATCAATTGTTACGCCAGACTTTCAGTCAGCAAACACTTTGCCTGGAAACGGAAGATTATGAAAATCTGTTACTGTATGCGTTAAATTTTGAACCTGAAAAAAGGTCGATGATGCAGAATTTAGAGTTTGCTCAACAGCTTCAGATGAAGTACCAGCTTCCATTCAGCCAGATACTGTCTGTTATTTATAATATTAATCCGGTAGATTCCGGGATCATTTAAACCTGAAACATCAGGATTCAACGGATTTAATAAAATTCGCACCTCCAGAATAAAAAGCACAAAGGTAAATCATGATGAAAAGTTCGACCCTTCGATTGAGGTTTACTGATTAGAAATCAGGTTTCTGCTCACCTTTCATTTTTACTGTTAGTGGCTGATGAGTGCTGTCATTGAGTTAGTCAACTCATAATGAGAGGATAATTTGTATTACGATTTGGTATGAAATGGAATAATATGAATGATTCAGGCCGATTAGTATTTTCAACAATCTTTAATACCAATCTATCATCAACATTAACCGCTTTGTTCAGGAGCCGACTAAATGATTGGCAAAAGATTTATTATCTCGGGCATGACTCTTGAAATCATTTCTGATGCCGGGGAAAAATGGGAAACTCGAAACATAACAACCAGGGAAACAGTGTTTTTTGATAAAAAAATTCTGGATAATGCTATCAGGCTTGGAAAAGCAGAGGAAACATCAGATTCGGATGATCAATAATTATTGCTTGAAAAGAATTGTTGCTTAGATTAACAGCTTGAAATAAATGGCTCCTTCCAGACACTGACCATTTATATTCATGAGTAATTTGGAAAGTTAGTGCCGCTTCCGCTTAAAGTTGTTGATGCGACAGGCATATCCATGGACAAAGAGTCCTTCCAGGCGTCGGCATGATCACCGGTGTTTGGATATACAATTAGAGAACTATATGAAAAGTTTGGTAGGAGTAGTTAATGGCCTGGTTGGATAATATTTCGTTACAGATAATAGTGATTGCCTGTCTCTTTTTGGGACTTGCGCCTTTTGTTCCCGAACCTCATCTATGGGAAAAGCTGAAGATGCTGTCAGCAGGAACACTGGTAAAACCGCTCGATATCTTTGACCTGTTAATGCACGGTTCGCCCTTTGTGGTGCTGATCCTGAAGCTGTTGCGGATGCGTGGTATTTTCTAGCTAGTGCCCACCTGGAAACAGCTAATAAGAATTCACTCGTTATTTGTCTCAACAGTGCCACAACCTTTCAGTTCAGGGTGATAACCTCTATACCCGCAATAAATGTCGATAAAAGTTCGGCAGGTGTTTTTAATCCCTTTACCATTATCTTTTCTAAAATCAGCAATGGTTTTAAAGTCAGGGGATAATCGGCCAAGTAACCCAATCAGCTCTACATTACGACCTGACTCTCTTTCCAGTCGACGAGAAGACTGGATGCGATTCAGGTAACCGTAGATAAATCGCTTTAGCATGGTGGAAGGGTGGTAACCAGGGCGACCTGTTTTTGCAGGGTATGTATTTATGGGGCTTTATGGTTTTTATGCAGATCTTTTCGCTTCTTCTACCAGCTGTTTTCCGATAGATAAGACTGCATTCAATAATCCTTCTGCCTGCTCCTGATGGTGCTGTGCTCCAATATAGCAGGGCCTGATAGCAAGTTTACCTGCAACTCTTGTGGTACTGGGCATATACTCGTTGCCTCTTACCAGTCGTCTATGCAGACGCTGGTTTAGCATATCGAGATCATTCACTTCGGTAGAGATATAACGAAAACAACAAATAGAAAGTTCAGGCTCAAGCATTAATTCAAGATCAGGATGTTTCTGTGCATATCGGGCTATGTACTTGGCCATATCATTGTGCCGTATTATTCGCTGACGCATACCCTCGACACCGATCTCCTTGAGCATGGCCCAAACCACGATACCTCTGCAGGGCGCACTTAACTCCACTCCATAATCAAAATAGGGAATACCGAAACTATCGAGAGAGTGTTCTATGCTGGGTTCACTTTGCTCTTGCTGCTCGATAGAACCCTCAAGATAGTCCGCTGGTTCCTGAGTAAATGCTCGATGCAGGATCTGCCGGTCACGAACAAATGTGGCAGCGATACCAACGGAGGCACCAAGCCATTTGTGTGGGTCAACAATTACCGAATCAGCTAGCTCCAATCCCTGATACAGGTGCTGAATGCGCTCATCCAATATACCCGGAAGACCATAAGCTCCATCCACATGGAACCAGATTTCATGCTTTTTAGCTATTTCTCCTATGGCCAACAAGGGATCAATAGCTCCAGTATTAGTGGTACCGGCGTTGGCTACTATTGCCATTGGCAATATGGACTGCTTTCTATCCAGTTCAATGGCTTTTTCCAGCTCGGCACTAATCATTCGCCCTTTATCATCACAGGCTATAGATCTCACTGCTTGTCTGCCTATACCAAGCACTCCTGCAGAACGCTGGATGGTATGGTGACATTCTGTACTAGCATAAATACTGACGGGCCTGTCTATACCGTTTTTGGCTGGATCGACACCAATAGCTTCAAATGCTGATTGTCGTGCTCCACCCAGCGCAATCAGGTTTGCAACAGATCCTCCGCTTGAGTAGACACCCTCCAAATATTTGATCCCACATAGCTCGGACAACCACTGTAAAGAAAGCTCCTCTATAAAATTAAAAGCTGTTCCCAGGTAGCGTTGGGGAGAAGCAATACCTGCTGCAGTAGAAGCCAGTATTGATGACGTGGTTGCTCCAGTGGTTATAAAAGAAGTGAAACCCGGTTTTACGACAGGTGAGCCGTTAGGAATTATATCATTAATGATCTGACTGGTTACTTGCTCAATACCCACTCCCTTTTTAGGAAGGGCAATGTTGAGTTTTTGACGCCAGGTTTTGTCTTGATGTAGTGCATCATCATGCTCAAACTCTAGAAACTTATCGAGGCTTCCACCAATCTCTGATAGTAATTCCTGGAGATGACCAACTACTGCTTTTTCTTTATCCATTGTAATAGTTTTTTAAATTATTTTCAGAACAGCCAGTGCGGACAGATTAACATAATTGGCAGCAGTGTGTCGGTCGCTTCCAGACATGGAACACTGTCAGGATTCTTTACAATCTCACCCTAAACCTCTGATAATTTTTTACATATAACAACTTTGTATTAACTAAGGTTTTTTACAAGTTATTAATAACTGACATAGATAATTTATTGGCACCATAATTGCTTTTATTTAGCTGCGAATAATAGTAACTAAAATAGGATAAAAAATGCACAATAAAATAAGGCTATTAGCCATAACAATTTTATTTATAAGTACTTCTTCTCAGGCGGCTTTAATAGACTTTACTTTTAACTTAAATCCCAATGACTGGGGAAGTCAATTGAATTTAACTTCAGGTGACACGTTGACTTTCAGTTTTGAAGATGACACAGACTGGAATGCCATCACAGTAGATGATATTTTTTCTTTTAAATATAATCTAGCAGCTGGTACAACGGGTACTGTTTTTCGAGGTCCAAATTGGAGTTCTACAGGCACACAAGTTCTAGGTGATTTTGGAGAGCAGTTCAGTGTGAATGGTTCATCTTTGGAGTTAACATTCAATTGGGGTATTAGTTATCCAATAGTAGGCGCTTCAAGTTATACGACTGATAACTTACTTCAATCTATTGATGATGTTGGAGGAGCGGCAAATTTGAACGGTGTAACCTATAACTCTTCTTTATGGACTGGAATAAACGGTAATACTGGAACAATGTTTGCGAAATTGGATAACTCTTCGGATTTGACGCTAATTTCCACATCTGGAGTCATACCTCAGGGAAATTCAGGAGGAGGCAGTTCAAATATTCCTGAACCATCCATACTTGCTCT
>JAAEMR010000159.1 GCA_024225395.1 Gammaproteobacteria bacterium | reverse complement strand
GCAGTTCCTCTCTGTCTTTCTGTAAACACAATGCCGATTTTGGGTATTTCGCTTCATAAGTTTTTATAAATAAATCAAACGCTTTTTCGGCATTCTCTTTTGTTTCTGCCTGCCAGATTTCATGCAATGCCTGTTTGGCTTAGAATTGGTTGCCGGTATGTCTCGAACTAAACAAGTGGAGATGCTCGGTCAGAGTGTACTGGGTGTGGCATTTCAAGCAATTGGCCGAAATATCGGTGAGCGCCTAGTAAAACAATTTCTTACCGATGTTGTAGCGGCGTAGCATATTATCGAATGATCATTGTTATATGATATTTACTTTTAACCCTCCCCTCATGTTAGAGGTGGTTTTCCTATTAGGCACTATGATGCCTGGCAGTTTCTACCTGTCCTCTCTTCCATGCCATATTCGTAAAATATAGATGTTGTTTTCGAGTACGGTATATCGCACGAGATAATCTCCAGTAATTAAATCCTCTGTGCCAGGCAACTCATCAACATTAATACCCATGTCTGGCTGGTCCATTAATCTCTGTATCGATACTTTTAATCTCTGGCTTATACGTCTGGATGCAGTTGGATTTTTGGCCGCTATAAACTCTCGTAAACGAACCAGGTCTTTTTGTGCGCTAAGAGTGAATAGGAGTTTATTCATTTGAGCAATGGCTTCTCCGATTCAGTACCCCAGGTATCCAACCAGTCTAAAATTTCATTACCATCTGAAACTCGCCCAGCTTTGATATCAGCCAGTGCTTCATAAGTTTCTTCCAGCATCTTTGCTTTACGTTGCTCTCTGGCAAGATACTCTTTCAGCGCATCATTGATAATCCAGCCTTTGGATCTCCTTAGTTTTTCTGCAGCCTGTTCAAGTTGAGTCATCAACTCATCAGGCATTCTCACGCTAGTCATTCCCATAATAAACACCTCAAATAATGCTTTGCATTACAATGCATTATATTGCCAGTTCATTTATATGTCATTATTAAAGTTTAGGATGCTGGTTGACAGTGTACTATTTCCATCTTATAGCGATCTATCAGGTCGCAAAGCCTGGTGTTCTCAGCTTCAGTAGTGGACAGAAAGATACCTCTATCCATTTCTGACTCAACATGACGGGACCACCTATCTGCCTGGGCTTTGGTGGTAAATGTCTTGCTCTGGACAGGATAGCCCTTTTTGCGGACTTTACTCTGCCACTGTCCATCGCCTCGTTTTGTAATGGTCGCCATTAACATCCTCGATTTTATTCAGAGCCTGAATTTTTCAGTGTCCCAAAATTGTCCCAAAACGTGAATTTTGGATCTCTATAGAGATGAGAATGTTTTGTTTTAGCTGATAAAACAATGAGTTATTGGCGCGCTCGGCGGGATTCGAACCCACGACCTTTGGCTTCGGAGGCCAACACTCTATCCAACTGAGCTACGAGCGCTTTATTGAGGTCGCGTAGTCTAACAGCTTTATGCTTAAGCTTAAATGCTTTAACACGGTCCTGTTTTCTGACCCTGTAAAGCTTTCAGTGATACTTCCAAGGCCCCTCTACTCTTCTTTAGGCAATACCAGGTTTAAGATGATGGACAGTATTGCAACGGGTAATAAACCTGTGCTCAGTAGCACTTTTAGGGTTGATGGTAAATGTTGCAGTGCTTCTGGTACTGCCTGCAGACCCAGGCCGATTGAAAGTGACAGGGCAAAAATGACCATGTTACGACGATTCCAGGTGACATCCGCCAGAATATTGATGCCTGCGGCTGCGACCATACCAAACATCATGATAACACCGCCTCCAAGAACAGCTATCGGCATTGAGGCTACTACGGCTCCTACTTTAGGGATCAGGCCGCATACTATTAAAAAGATGGCTCCGATAGTAACGACATGCCGACTCATCATTCCGGTCAGGGATATTAGTCCTACATTTTGACTAAAGGAAGTGTTTGGTAACCCCCCAAAGAAGCCAGCAAGAAGTGAACCCAGGCCATCGGCAAATGTACCACCACTCAGCTCTCTGTTTTTGGGTTCTCGTTTTGCTCCTGATTTTGTAATACCTGATATATCTCCAACTGTCTCGATAGCACTGACAAATGCCATTAGGCTGATGCCAATAACAGTCGCTAAATCGAATTCGACGCCGAACTTAAAAGGTTCTGGAATCATGAACCAGCCAGCTTTGGCTATGCCACCAAAATTAACTATACCCATAAATACCGCTACGATATAGCCGCTGATCAGGCCGATTAAAATACCGGCTGATGAGAATAACCCTTTGGTAAAAAATTTAATGCCCAGGGTAACGACTATGACAACCATTGCCAGCCCCCAGTGTGATAGAGCTCCAAATTCTGGTTTACCCATTAGCGGGACACCGCCTGCTGCGTATTTTATACCGACCGGTAACAGGGTGAGGCCAATGGTCAGAACGATAAGCCCTGTGACCAGAGGAGGTAACCAGTGGCGAATTTTATTAATAAAAAATCCCAGGCAAAAGTGCACGGCACCACCGATGATGATGCCGCCAAATAGAGCGCCCATGCCTGCGGTTTTAACGGCGGGAATCATCACTGGAATGAAAGCAAAGCTGGTGCCTTGCATAATAGGTAATCGAGCACCCACCGGGCCGAAGCTGATGGTTTGCATTAATGTGGCTATGCCTGAAAATAGCATGGCCATTTGAATCATGTAAACCAGGTTAGGAGAGCCAAAACTATATCCGGCGGCCAGACCTATAATTATTGCCGGAGTAAAGTTGCTGACAAACATGGCCAGCACATGTTGAATGCCAAGTGGAATGGCAACAGCTAAAGGTGGTTTGAACTCCGGGTTTCGTAGTTGTTCGGCAGTTACTTGTTGAGTCATGGTGGCTCCACCTGGGTTAGTTTTATTTTTATATATTTTTGCTGCTTAATAGTTTTAGTTGTTTGAAAAACTGTAGCATCGTTTTATTTGTAATGAATGAAATGTTGTATGGGTGTTCACAACGTATTATTGGAAATGCCGAAGATGCCGGCATGCTGTCTATCTGCTGGGCAATCTGACCCCACAGAACAAGAGTGGGTAAGTCTTTTCTAACTTGCTGGATTTCAGTGAGTAACTGGTTGACAAAACCTGACCAGTATCGGGCTTCCTTTAAGGGTTTACGGTCAGGATGTAGAGCAGGCGTCGCGTTTAATAACAGGAAACCCTTCTGGCGTAATGCCAGAAAAAACTGGCCTATATTCTGAATTAAGTTTTGCTTGTTTAACCTGGCTATTGTCGACTGAGGAATTTTTCCATCGGCCTGTGTTTCGATAAGTCCTTCGGCTAGCAGGGCAGTTTTCATGATGTTTCTAAGAGAAGTTGCTTTGTTTACGCCTTTGCTTAACCCGGTTTCAGACCATAGATCGGTGACTGCTGCATCGTAAAAGGCGATGCCATTGGCGGATTCAGCCCTGGGGTATGGTGACTCTCCAAACAGTATGTACTCGCAATGGCTGAGATCTCGCTGAAAAGCGGCAAATATTTTTTCTGGACCGGGTAGCCAGTTTGACTCTTCAAATAAATTTTTCAGGTATGCTGAATCGACTGTTAGCAATGCATTGGTTAAAGGTTTTATCCATTCATCATGAACGGCAGAAGATTCGAGTAATTGCGAAATAATTTTGTCAGTCATTTGTGATCAACTCGTTAAGACGAAATTCAGCAATTTTTGCAATTTCATTGATGCAGCTATTGAACTCTATATCTGCTGAATTTTGTAAGCGGGATTGAATAGCTTCAAGAATGTCATAACGGGTTAATTGTTTAACGGCAATGACAAATGGGAAGTCAAATTTTTTAAGGTATTGCTGATTGAGGTCGCGCAGCTTTTTTAATTCTTCTGCACTGCAATTATTAAGGCCTGCTCCTGCCTGTTCTTTTTTAGAGTCGGTGGTTAGTTTTCCTGCTTCAGCTTCCCGGCCAGCCAGTTCGGGATGATTGCAAATCAGTTGTTTTCGCTGTTCTTTATCAGCCCTGTAAACAATGTCTTTCATCTGATGATGGAGTTGTTGGATGGAATCAAAAGGGCGAAGCGGGTAAACCTGTTCGGCAACCCAGGGGGAGTGCTCAAAGACTGAGCCGAGTGTTGATACAAAATCTGACGGATTTAAATTATTGATACTTTGCAGGCTAATAGTATTTGTCATGGTATTTATTTTCGGGTCAGTCCCTGGTCTGATAAGGATGATGTTGTACCCAGTGTTTAGCGATATCGGCACGTTGGCAAATCCATACCTGCCCATGCGACTGAATATAATCAAGAAAACGTTGTAGGGCTGCAAATCGACCGGGACGACCGGAAATGCGACAATGTAAACCTATCGATAGCATTTTTGGTGACTCTTCGCCTTCTGCGTATAACACATCGAAACTATCCTTCAGGTAACTATAAAATTGATCGCCAGAATTAAATCCCTGTGCTGTGGCAAAGCGCATGTCATTGGTATCTAAAGTGTAAGGCACGACTAAATGAGGCTTTATCTCTTTGTCGGGCAATGTGACTTCATCCCAGAATGGCAGGTCATCTCCGTAGTAATCGGAATCGTATAAAAAACCGCCGTGTTCAACCAGCAGACTCCTGGTGTTGGGGCTGTCACGTCCTGTGTACCAGCCTAACGGGTTTGAGCCGGTTAAGTTTTTAAGGATTTCAACAGCCTGTTGCATGTGTGTTCGTTCGGTGTAAATATCAATGTTCTGGTAATGAATCCAGCGTAAGCCATGACAGGCAATTTCGTGGCCAAGCTTTTGAAACTGTTGGGTGAGCTCGGGATTACGTTGCAAAGCCATGGCAACGGCAAAGATAGTCAGAGGCAAATTACGCTTTTCAAACTCTCGAAGAATTCGCCAGGCACCAGCTCTGGAACCATATTCATAAATGGACTCCATGCTCATGTGGCGATCAGGGTAGGCTTCAGCACCAATGATTTCAGACAAAAATCGTTCAGAGCAGTCATCGTCATGCAAAACGCAGCTTTCAGCGCCTTCTTCATAATTTAAAACAAACTGTACTGCAATTCGTGCATTACCGGGCCAGTTTGCATGAGGTGGGTGCTGGCCATAACCAACCAGGTCTCTTGGGTAAGTTGTTGTCATGAGTGGATACTGGAAAGGATGATAGTGCTTTATTCTCTACAATATTGTAGGCTAATGTCAAATAACAATAAAAGGTAGTTTGAGGTTAATAATGGGTCGTTTAACTACGCACGTACTGGATACCGCGCATGGCAAACCTGCCGGCAAAATTCGGGTGGAATTATATAATCTCGATAATGGCCGGTCTCTGGTAAAACAATCGGTGACTAATGATGATGGCCGGCTGGATAGCCCCTTGCTTGAGGGTGATAATTTTATTACGGGGCGTTTTGAGCTGGTATTCCATGCGGGTGATTATTTCTCCGCTTTAGGCTTACAATTGCCAGATCCTCCATTTGTAGAAGATGTTGCTCTGCGATTTGGCATATCAGATAGTTCTCAGCACTATCATGTTCCTCTGCTGGTTTCACCCTGGAGTTACTCCACTTACCGGGGGAGTTAAAGAATGTCAGTAGCGGAGTCAGAAAGCGTTATACGCTTTATTCTGGACGGCTCTGTAGTTTCTATTTCGAATATCGACCCCAGCCTGACGTTGTTGCAATACCTGCGGGAGACACTTTATCGAAGTGGCACGAAAGAAGGTTGTGCAGAAGGGGATTGTGGTGCCTGCACGGTGGTTGTAGGTGAAATTGTCGATGGCCGTATTCGCTTGCATAGCATAAATGCCTGTATTCAATTTGTTGCCATGTTGCATGGAAAGCTGTTGTTTACGGTGGAATCTCTGCAAACTGCTGAATTACATCCTGTGCAACAGGCAATGGTGGACTGCCATGGTTCGCAATGTGGATTTTGCACGTCAGGTTTTGTCATGTCGTTGTTTGCACTTTTCAAAACCACGGCCAGGCCTGATCGATCTCAGATCAATGATGCCCTGTCGGGTAATTTATGTCGCTGCACCGGCTACCGGCCGATTATTGAAGCCGCTGCGCAAATGTTTGAAATTGAGCGACCTGATAACTGGTTAACCCAAGCGGCTCAGGAACATGTTTCGCCCATCGATGAGTATGAGTCAGGCTTAATCAATTTGCTGGAAAGCATTCGACCTGAAAAAATACTTTACCTTCAACACTCGGGCAAACAGTTTTTTGCTCCACTGGCTGTTGATGAATTTGCTCAACTAATAGAGCAAAAACCTGGTGCGACTATAGTCGCTGGTAATACCGATGTCGGCTTGTGGGTCAATAAGCAGTTACGTGATTTACCCGAAGTTATTTCCCTGTCACAGGTCAATGAACTTAAGAAAATTGAAGTCACAGACAGTGAAATTATTATTGGTGCAGGCGTTTCATTGTCAGATGCATTTACTGAACTGGTCAGGCATTACCCTGAATTAAATGATTTATTTCGTCGCTTTGCATCGATGTCAATTCGCAATGCCGGCACTCTGGTGGGTAATGTGGCGAATGGTTCACCGATTGGTGACTCCATGCCTATATTGATTGCATTGAATTCTGAGTTGAACTTGCGTAAAGGAAAGTCACAACGAAAAATAGCACTTGATCAGTTTTACCTGGGTTATCAGCAAAAAGATTGTCAGCCGGGTGAATTTATTGAGTCCATTCGCATACCTTTAAATAACAATCATTATCAGCTGGCCAGTTATAAGGTCAGTAAACGTTTTGACCAGGATATCTCTGCTGTTTGCTCGGCATTTGTTATTGGCCTGGATGAGAATGGCATTATTGACCATCTTAGAATTGCTTACGGTGGCATGGCTGCTACCCCGGTACGTGCGAAAAATACCGAGCAGGTTTTACTGGGCAAGCAGTGGAGTGAAGCTAGTGTGGAAATAGCACGACAGAAATTAAATGAAGACTTTTCTCCATTGTCAGATGTCAGGGCAAGTTCGGCTTACCGTCTCAAAGTTGCGCAAAATCTAATAACCCGTTTTTTCCTTGAATCTCAATCTGAGCATTCAGATCAAGTCATTGATTTAGCGGGTGTCTCATCATGAGTGAGTCGGTTGCAAACAATAAGTCAATTCCTCATGAGTCGGCTCACTTACATGTGACGGGTGATGCGGCATTTGCCGATGATATCTCTCAGCTGGAAGGAACGCTGTTTATAGCCTTATTCACCAGTGAAAAAGCACATGCAAAAGTGATATCCATTGATACTTCCGCTGTTGAAGCTTCCCCCGGGTTTATCTCGCTATTAACCACAGAAGATATTACGGGGTCTAATGACTGTGGCCCTATTATTCATGATGATCCCATCCTGGCTGATGGAGTAGTGAGTTATATTGGTCAGCCGATATTTGCGGTGATAGCTGACAGTTTTCTGAATGCTCGAAAAGCCGTCAAAAAGGCTAAGGTTATATACCAGCAGCTGGATGCTGTTTTTGACCTGAACCAGGCCGATAATAATAAATCTTACGTATTGCCACCGATGATGTTAAAAAAAGGTGATGCTAGTGGACAGCTTGATGCAGCGGATTGTCGACTTGAAGGTCAGTTTAAAGTTGGCGGGCAGGAGCACTTTTACCTGGAAGGGCAGATTGCCTATGCCGTTCCAAAAGAAGATGGTTGTTTGCACTTATGGTGTTCAACACAGCATCCCACTGAAATGCAGCACCTCGTTGCGCAAGCCTGTCAACTGGATGCAAATCAGGTCATAGTGGAAATGCGTCGCATGGGCGGAGGTTTTGGAGGTAAGGAATCTCAGTCGGCTATTTTCTGTTGCATTGCTTCGCTGGCGGCCAAAAAATTAAATCGACCGGTGAAATGCCGGCTGGATCGTGATGATGACATGCTGATTACCGGCAAACGGCACCATTTTGATTATGACTATCAAGCCGCTTTTGATAATGACGGAAAAATAAAATCTTTACAGTTAAAGATGTTGGTGGGTTCCGGCTATTCGGCTGATTTGTCGGGGCCTGTGGTGACCCGGGCTTTATGTCATGTCGATAATGCCTACACCCTGGATCATGTCGACCTGGGTGCCTATTGCTGTAAAACCAATACTCAATCTAACACGGCTTTTCGTGGTTTTGGTGGCCCGCAGGGGGCTTTTGCAACAGAATATATTATCGACAATATTGCACGCTGTATCGGGCTGGATGCACTTGATGTACGGAAATTGAATTTTTATGGCAAAACCGAAAACAATATCACGCCCTATGGGCAGCCTGTCGAAGACAATGTGATTAATGAACTGGTGGCTGAGCTGGAAAAATCGAGTGAATATCGTTCTCGACGTAAAAAAATAGAAGCGTTTAATCAATCTTCGCCTGTCATCAAAAAAGGCCTGGCATTAACTCCGGTAAAATTTGGTATTTCATTCAATGTCGTTCACTTCAACCAGGCGGGTGCACTGGTACATATTTATACGGATGGTTCGGTGCTGGTGAATCATGGTGGTACCGAAATGGGGCAGGGCTTAAACACCAAGGTAGCGCAGGTAGTCGCAATTGAGCTGGGTATAAATCCAAAACGGGTAAGAGCTACTGCTACAGATACCAGTAAAGTAGCGAATACTTCAGCGACGGCAGCATCGACCGGATCAGATTTGAATGGAAAAGCAGCCCAGGATGCGGCTCGCCTAATTAAGAATCGACTGATTTTATTTTTGGCAGAGAAGCATGCCATTGATAAAGGTTTGATTTCTTTTGCTAATGATAAAGTGCATCTTGGCGAAAAAGTAATACAATTTAATGAACTGATCCAGATGGCTTATGAAGCTCGGGTTCAGCTATGGTCTGATGGTTTTTATAAAACCCCCGGTTTGCATTGGGATCAGGAAAAACTCGTTGGTAGCCCGTTTTATTATTATGCTTACGGCGCATCGGTGTCTGAAGTGGCGATAGATACCTTAACCGGAGAATTCAAATTATTGCGCGCAGACCTGTTACATGATGCGGGTAATTCAATTAATCCTGCTATCGATTTAGGACAGATTGAAGGTGGCTATATTCAGGGTATGGGATGGTTAACCACAGAGGAACTGGTGTGGAATGATGAAGGTCGATTGCTGACTCATGCACCGTCGACTTACAAAATTCCCGCCGTGAGCGATTGCCCGGCCGAGTTTCATGTAAAGCTATTTAAAAACCAGAATGTGAAAGACTCTATTATGCGTTCCAAGGCCGTTGGTGAACCACCGCTGTTACTTGGATTTTCTGCCTTTTTTGCCATTCGGGATGCCATCGCCAGTGTGGCCGAGTATACTATTCATCCACCCCTAAATGCTCCGGCCACAGCAGAAGAAATTTTGAATGCCGTGGATTATTGCCTGAACTCGTAAAATGATTAAGTGGTTACAACAATTGCAGGCTATGCTGGAATCAACAGATAAAGTTGTCATCGTATCGGTGGCTTCGGTAAAAGGTTCTACACCCAGAGAGCCGGGTGCCAGAATGCTGGTGAGTGAAAATAAGGTTAACAACACCATTGGTGGTGGGCATCTCGAATACAAGGCCATTCAACTTGCGCGAAATATGCTGTCTCAGGATGTGTCTAGTGATATGCAGAGGTTTTCACTGGGTGCTAGTCTGGGGCAATGTTGTGGCGGCATTGTTACGGTGTTTTTTGAAGTGGTTAGCAATAAGTCTGAATGGGTCAAAAATGCTAGTCAGCTGATGCTATTGCAGCAGAATTTTATTCAGGTTATTCCAGTGAAAAACTCTACTCAGTTACCCCGCTTCATTGTTTCGGAAAATTCAGTTCATTTTGATTGTTCCGATGCCATTGATAAGGATGTTAAACCTTTGGTTAAACTAGCAAGAACTATGCTGGCAAATTCTGAGGTTACTTCAGTAAAAAGAGTAGGGAATAACGACTATGTATTTGATCCAGTCAGCGGGCCGGATTTTAATATTTATCTATTCGGTGCCGGTCATGTCGGTGAAGCCGTAATCAAATACCTGGAAGACTTACCCTGCCGGGTCAACTGGGTTGATACGCGGGATGGCCAATTACCGGACATTACACCGGCTAATGTGATCGCTATCAATACTGATATCCCGCAATCTGTTATTGATGAGGCACCCGCGGGTAGTTATTTTTTAGTAATGACGCATGATCACAGTCTGGACCAGGATCTGGCAGAGTCAATCCTGAGAAGAGATGATTATTGTTACTTTGGTTTAATCGGGTCGTTGACCAAGCGCAAAAAATTTGAACATCGACTGTCACAACGTGGTATTAATGTGGCGCAGTTGTCTCGCATGAGCTGTCCGGTTGGTATCAATGGTATCCACTCGAAACAACCGGCAGCTATCGCACTGGCGATCACGGCCGAGCTGGTTCAGTGTTATGAAAAAATGCAGAGAGGTTTACAGCTTTATTGCATGCAGACTAATAAAGAGAATATAAAGTTATGAATACTTCTTCGCCTTATTTGCTGGAACTTAAAGGGATGAGCAAAGCTTTCCCCGGTGTATTAGCCACAGATAATGTAGACCTGCAAATCAAACCCGGCGAAGTGCATGCATTGCTGGGTGAAAATGGTGCGGGCAAGTCAACACTGGTCAAAATGATTTACGGAATTTTAAAGCCTGATGCTGGTTCCATTCTTTTTAATGGCATACCCGTTGAGGTAAATACTCCCGCACATGCCCGGGAGCTGGGAGTGGCGATGGTATTTCAGCATTTTTCATTGTTTGATTCACTGTCAGTTGTGGATAATATTTCTCTGGGGATGGATCATGATAATGATATGCATGAGCTGGCTCAGCAAATTACCGAATTATCCCATCGATATGGTTTACCTTTAGATCCTCAACGTCATGTTTATACCCTGTCTGTGGGTGAACGTCAGCGTATTGAAATTATTCGTTGCCTGTTACAAAAACCAAAATTACTGGTGATGGATGAGCCGACTTCTGTATTGACGCCACAGGAAGTTGAGAAGTTGTTTATTACATTAAAACGTCTGTCAGAAGAAGGCATGGCGATTTTGTATATCAGTCATAAGCTCAATGAAATCAAGGCATTGTGTAGTGGTGCCACGATCTTGCGCTTAGGTAGAAAAGTAGACTCCGTTAAAGTTGAAGATGAATCAGCACAGTCACTGGCCGCCATGATGATGGGTAAAGAACTAAAGAATATAGCGCATCCGAAACAGGCAGAATTAGGTGAGGTTCGGCTGTTAGTGAATGGGCTGGATCTGCCCGCTAAGGATAAGACTGGCATAGCGCTCCAGGGCATAAACCTTGAAGTAAGATCGGGTGAGGTGGTTGGAATTTCAGGGGTTGCCGGGAACGGGCAGGATGAATTACTGGCGGCATTGAATGGTGAGCAGCGATCTGCCCAGGCTTCCAGTATTGAAATTGAAGGTCAGGCTGCCGGTCGTATGGGACCCAATGAACGTCGCCTGATCGGGCTTGCCAGTGTGCCGGAAAAACGTCTGGGGCATGGAGCTGTTCCAGACATGAACCTGGCTGAAAACTCTTTTTTAACCGCTTTTAAACGACTGGGTCTGATTAAAAATAGTTTGATTGATTCAATAAAAACCTCATTATTTGCAGATAAAATTATTCAGCAGTTTTCGGTAAAAACGCCCAGCTCGGATGTGCCGGCAGTCAGCCTGTCGGGTGGAAATCTTCAAAAATTTATTATTGGTAGAGAGTTACTGCAAGATCCGGATATGTTAATCGTAGCTCAGCCTACCTGGGGGGTTGATGCAGGAGCGGCTCAAACGATTCGACTGGAGCTGCGTGAACTGGCGGCCAAAGGTGCGGCAGTGCTGGTAATTTCACAGGATCTGGATGAGTTGCTGGAAATCTCTGACCGTATCGGCGCTATCTGTGGCGGTAAGTTATCCCGGTTTTATCCGACCAGTGATATTACCATCGAGCAGGTGGGCATGTTAATGGCGGGAGTCTGTATTGAAGAGGGTGTGTTGAATGTTGCCTAGTATGATTAAACGTCAAACCCCATCCAGGGCCATGGTTTACCTGTCGCCTTTGCTGGCCTTAGCCCTGACATTGGTTGCTGGAATCTTGTTATTTCTGATCATGGGGGTGTCTCCTGCTGCGGCTTTACATGCTTTTTTTATTGAACCTGTATCTACGTTTTACGGCTTAACTGAATTAGGGGTCAAAGCATCGCCGTTGATTTTAATCGGAGTCGCATTGTCATTGGGTTTTCGAGCCGGAGTATGGAATATTGGCGCTGAGGGGCAGCTTATCATGGGCGGTCTTTGTGGTGGTGCAGTTGCATTATTTTTTTATGAAAAGACAGGGTTTTATATCATTCCGCTGATATTGATAGCAGGTGTGTCAGGCGGCATGATGTGGGCGTCAATAGTTGCTTTTTTACGCACCCACTTTAATGCGAATGAAATTCTCACCAGTTTGATGTTGAGTTATGTGGCCGGTCTATTCTTAAACTTGATGGTGCACGGCCCATTAAAAGATCCTGAAGGCTACAACTTTCCGGAGTCACGGCTGTTCAGTGAATCAGCATTATTGCCGACGATGTTTGAAGGATCACGTTTACATATCGGCTTTTTAATAGCGTTGATAGTGGTAGTAGTTGGCTGGGTACTAATTTCAAGAACTTTACTGGGTTATCAGATTAAAGTGATGGGCGATGCTCCTGCAGCTGGTGAACACGCCGGGTTCAGTCGCTCAAAAATAATCTGGATTACGCTGATACTCAGCGGTGGCATTGCAGGACTGGCAGGTGTTATTGAAGTGTCCGGGCCAATTGGTCAATTATTGCCGACCATTTCTCCGGGTTATGGGTTTACCGCAATCATTGTTGCTTATGTCGGGCGCCTGCATCCTGTAGGGGTTCTGTTCGCGGCCCTGTTACTGGCACTGACTTACCTGGGGGGAGAGGAAGCACAAATTAGTTTGAATTTACCGGTGGCTGTTACCGGTGTGTTCCAGGGGCTTTTACTCTTTTTTCTGCTGGCCAGTGATGTGTTAATTCATTACCGAGTTAGCTTTAATAATAAACAGATGGTGGCGTCATAATGGAAATTTTAATCCCCGCGTTACTGACCATCATTACGGCTGCGACACCTTTATTATTTGCAGCACTTGGTGAACTGGTCACGGAGAAGTCTGGTGTACTCAATCTGGGTATAGAAGGCATGATGGTAATGGGTGCCATTATCGGTTTTGTCACAGTGCACTATACCGGCAGTGCAACCCTGGCTATTCTGGCCAGCCTTATGGCAGGTGCCTTGATGTCGGCGATATTTGCAGTGCTGGTATTACAATTTCATGCCAGCCAGGTTCCGACAGGATTAGCCCTGACTATTTTCGGTATCGGGTTGAGTGCTTTACTCGGTCAAAGCATGATTGGAATTGCTTATGAGGGGTTGCCAATAATATCCATTCCATTACTTTCATCAATCCCGGTTGTGGGCGAATTATTGTTCAAACACGATATCCTGGTATTTCTATCTATCTTGATGGTTTTTGCGGTGATGTGGTTTTTATATAGAAGTCGTGCCGGATTAATTTTACGCGCGGTGGGTGATTCACATGATGCCGCGCATGCAATGGGGTATTCAGTCATTAAAATCCGCTTTTTAGCCATCCTGTTCGGAGGTGCTATGGCTGGTGTTGGTGGCGCATATTTATCATTAGCTTATTCTCCGTTGTGGGTTGAGCAGATGACGGCAGGGCGCGGCTGGATTGCATTAGCACTGGTTGTCTTTGCTACCTGGAGGCCGGGTCGAGTGTTGCTAGGCGCATATCTATTTGGCGGCATTACTATTTTGCAACTACACGCGCAGGCGCTAGGAATAGGTATCCCTTCACAGGTTATGTCGATGCTACCTTATCTGGCTACCGTGGTGGTACTGGTGATCATTTCCAGTGATCAGGCCAGGATAAAGTTAAATTCACCTGCCAGTCTGGGTAAGGCTTTTCATCCAAGTCGTTAGAGACTAAATGTACTAGCAATTTTTTCTCGTTAACAAAACAGAGTACACTTGATTTTTACGGATCCTGAAAATCAATAGTTGAATATGAAATATTTATTACACTTTTATTACCTTTTTCTGCTATTTCTATTTAGCTCGCCTTTGAGTGCTGATAATTTTTACATAGAGGGCTCCCCTGCTCAGGTTACTATTGATACCTCTGGCGGGGAAACGCGTCCGAAAATGTTAGATTTGCGGGTGGGTTATGTAAAATCGATGCACCAGTTTGAACTGGCCATTATGACCAGTGTAAGTGATGATGAGTTAAATCAGCTCACAGTTGATGTACCGTCTGCTGTTTCAGTGCTTTATCATTACTTGCCTTTCGTTGATAGCGATATCCAGCTACATCTTATTGTGGGTGCCAGTCAGATTGAAGTGGATTCGTCTTATCCGGGTACTGCTGATTCCAGCGATAGTTTTCAGGGAGTGAGTTTTGGAATTGGTTTTGAAGAGTCATTTAGCGCTATGCCACAACTCAAAATGTCGGCGGACTGGATTCGCCTTTATCATGGTGATGAGATGAATATAACTGCCTTCAGCCTGGGGGTTCACTATGACTTCTAAAGCTATGGCTAATATCTTGCTGGCAGCTCTATTTATTTTCATAGCGGCTTGTAGTGATGCAGAAAATGAAACTCACCTGGTGGAGTTACATACGGTCGCCAGTGAGGATGTGATCTCTATCAGTTTCCCGGAAGAGACTGAAACAGTCGTTTCTATCAGTAGTGAAGTTGAATATAGGTTACAGGGGCTGAAGTCAAACGGTGTCGATACGGTCACCGTTGATGGCGATGTTGAATGGTCACTTTCTGCTGGTGCTGTCAGCAGTATAAATCAGCAAGGTCTTTTTACGGCCGCTGATACGTCTGAAACACTTACGCTGACTGCAAAATTTGGATTTTTGAGCGAATCTATTGATATCAGGGTTTCATCAGCAAAGTTTGATCAGGTGGTGAAGCTGGATGAGGATGACGCGGGTTTTAGTATCAATATGTGCCAGTATCAAACCATCAAACCTGTTGGCCGCTATGAGGATGAGGATGGTAATGAAGAAATCAGGCTTGTTGATAGCAAAGTTATTCATCAGATTGAGTGGCTAATTACTAACGAGGAAGACGGTAGTGATTCGCAGCGAGCTATTATAGAAACGACTTCACAGGATGAAGTATTTTTGCATAGCCTGGCTTCCGGTAATATCGTCATCAATGCAAAAGCGCTATCGCATTTAACTGGTTTGGAAGTTACATCGACAGATTTTGATCAAACGATTGATCATGGCTTAAATTCTATAAAGTTATGCGATAGCACTGATACCGATCTTGGCAATTGTGTTGTAGATGAGTCTGAAATAGAAAAAGATCAGGTGATATCCTTAATCGCGGTGGGTAATTATCAGGCGGCGGACGGTTCAACTTATAATGAAAATATCAGCAGAAATAGCAAGTGGGGAATTGCTGACTCAATTAATGCTTCCAGTGTTTTTTCGGATGACAGGCAGCAACTTGATATAACCGGTGATGTTGAAGATTCTGATATTACCGTGTCACTGGCCTGCGGGGGTATTGAGCAAACGATTGATGATATCTCTCAGGGAGTGTTACTGGATACTCTGGTCAGTTGTGACATTAATTCTGATTGTGAACTGGCCTCACAGGAAATCCATGTGTCCCTGCTGAGTGTTCTTTCATTCGATGTCAGAGCCAATAATGTTGCAGTAACAGATAATACAGTTCTTAATCTGGCTAGTCGTCCGAATACGATAACCCTGGATGTCACTGCTAATTTTTCAAATGACAGTAGCGAGAATATCACCGATGATAGCGATCTGGATTATTTCATTATCCCAACGGCTGTTCCCGAGGTCATTGAAGAAACCGTTTCGACGGAAGTGTTCACGGTGTTAAATACGGGCACGGCTAAAATTCGCTTAGAATACAGGGGTGAGACTTTCATTGTGGTGATTGATATTCCCTGATGAACTTGTCGTTCAAGAGCGCGGTAAAATAATATCCTTAGGTTAAACAATTACCCGAAAAACTGCTTTCAATATTTGGACGCTACCAGATAATCTGCTAGCATCCTGAGCAAGAGATAATCCTTATTAATAATTACAATCCCCCTGTATCAGGAAGGAGAAACTAATAATGCTAAGAAAAATACTATTATCGTCAATAATCGCATCAAGCCTGGGCTTGAGTGGCGTTGCGGCTGCTGAAACCAAAGTCGGTTTTGTTTATGTTGGACCGGTTGGTGACCATGGCTGGTCTTATCAGCATGATCAGGGGCGTCAGGCCGTAGAGAGAGCATTAGGCGTGAAAACAACTTTTGTGGAATCTGTAGCCGAAGGTGCAGATGCTGAGCGAGTTATTCGCAAGCTGGCGAGTTCTGGAAATGACGTGATTTTTACCACTTCTTTTGGTTATATGAATCCGACTATTAAAGTGGCAAAACGATTTAAAAAAGTTAAATTCGAACATGCGACAGGTTATAAACGTGCGGCGAATGTCAGTACTTATTCAGCACGTTTCTATGAAGGCCGCGCTATTCTGGGTGCAATTGCCGGTAAAATGACCAAATCAAATGTGGTGGGTTATATTGGTTCATTCCCGATCCCAGAAGTTATTCGCGGCATCGATGCTTTCACACTGGCTTTACGTAAGGTGAACCCGAAGGCAACGGTTAAAGTAGTGTGGGTGAACTCCTGGTTTGATCCGGGTAAAGAAGGTGATGCAGCAAAAGCATTAATCGATCAGGGCGTTGATATTATTACTCAACACACCGATTCTCCTGCTCCGTTGCAGGTTGCTGAAAAACGCGGTGTGTATGCTTTTGGTCAGGCATCAGACATGGCGGCTTTTGCGCCTAAATCTCAGCTAACATCTATTATCGATAACTGGTCTGATTATTATATTGATCGTGTTAAAGCGGCGATGGATGGTAGCTGGAAATCAACAGATACCTGGGATGGTATCAAATCGGGTATGGTTGAAATGGCACCCTATGGCGATGCAGTGCCACAGGATGTTCGTGACATGGCTGATAAGATAAAAGCATCTATCGTTGATGGCAGCTTTCATCCCTTTCAGGGTCCCATCAAAAATCAAAAAGGTGAGCTTGTCGTGAAGGCTGGTGAAGTGATTTCTGATAAAGATCTTTCTGGACTCAACTGGTATGTAGAAGGTGTTGAAGGAAGTATTCCCAAGTAACATTCACCACGAAGGTCACGAATGCCTACATGGATGTAGGTAGTAGAGCAATGCAGGAGCAGTTGCCGAGGGCACGAAGGCTTTAAAATTATTTTTAGAACCTCTTGCCCTTTTTTTGTGGCGCTACACCTCTTAAATGCTCAAAATATAAAAAATTAACCTGCCTTTTATAACAACTAAAGCACTAGAATTAAGTTACACCTCACTGAAACTCTAATGAGTCATCATGCTTCTTGTTAAACAGGTAGCCACCCATAATTAACCATCGTGTTCTTCGAGTTTTTCGTGGTAAATTATGTTTTTAAATTCAGATTATTACTAATTTCATGAAATCATTTATCGCCGGCTTACCCAAAGCTGAATTGCACTTGCATATCGAAGGTACTTTTGAGCCTGAGTTAATGTTTAAACTGGCTGAGCGTAATGGCATTACCCTGCCCTATGAATCGGTAGAGGCTCTGCATAAAGCTTATGATTTCAGTAATTTGCAGGATTTTCTGGATATCTATTATCAGGGTATGAATGTTTTACGCACTGAACAGGATTTCCATGATTTAACCTGGGCTTATCTGCAACGGGTGAGTGAGCAGGCTGTATCTCATGTAGAAATATTTTTTGATCCTCAGGGACATGTCGAGCGTGACATCAGTTTTGAGACGGCGTTGAATGGCATTTATTCAGCGCTCCAGCAAGGGCAAAAGCAATTTGGAATCAGCTTCGGTATTATCATGTGTTTTCTACGTCACCTCGATGAAGATGATGCATTCAAAACACTGGAAATGGCTCTGCCCCATAAAGATAAAATTATCGGCGTAGGACTGGATTCATCTGAAACGGGTAACCCTCCGTCAAAATTCGAAAGAGTCTTCGCGAAAGCGCATGCTGAAGGTTTTCATGTGGTGGCTCATGCCGGGGAAGAAGGGCCTCCAGAATATATCATTGAAGCGCTGGATTTACTCAAAGTAGAACGTGTCGATCACGGCAATACCTGCCTTAAAGATGCTGAGCTGGTCAAGCGACTGGTTGCGGAAAAAATGCCTTTAACCGTTTGTCCTTTATCGAATACAAAGCTATGTGTGGTTGATGATATGAAAAATCATCCCTTGCCAGAGATGCTAAAAGCAGGTTTGCAGGTGATGATTAATTCTGATGACCCCGCCTATTTTGGAGGGTATTTGAATGAGAATTATGAAGCCATCAGTGGCCTGTTAAACGATGATAAAGAATTGCTGGCTGAACTGGCAAAAAATAGTTTTCAATCTGCCTTTATCTCAGATGAAGGCAAAGCGGCAGGGATTCAAAAAATTAATGATTATGTGACTCAATTTAATGCAGGATAGCCGAAGATAATCATGGAAACCTATTTACTCGACTGGACAAATTTACTGGTACGCTGGATACATTTGATAGCCGGTGTTGCGTGGATAGGAGCATCCTTTTATTTCGTGATGCTGGATATGTCACTACGCAAGGCTGCTAAAAAAGCTGATGAAGATCGTGGTGTATCCGGTGAGTTGTGGGCGGTGCATGGCGGTGGTGTTTATCAAAGCCAAAAGTTCCTGGCAGGTCCGATCGGTGAACCACTGAGTGAACATTTACACTGGTCAAAATGGGAAGCCTATAGCACCTGGTTATCCGGCATGGGTATGCTGATCATCATTTACTGGTTTGGTGCCAATACCTATTTAATCGATCAGAATGTGTTTCAATTGTCAGCGACTCAGGCTATTTCAGTTAGTGCACTGGTGATTGCGGTTAGCTGGGTAATTTATGATGCGCTTTGTCGCTTTTTAAGTGCTAATGAAAACCTGCTGGCCGCATTGATATTTATCTATATCCTGTTGTGTGACTGGCTACTGTTCCAGCTATTTAGTGCCAGAGCCGCCTATATTCATGTAGGTGCCATTATGGGCAGTATCATGGTTTTCAATGTGTTTTTCCATATTATTCCCGGGCATAAAAAAATGGTGCAGGAAATTCGTGCCGGCCAAACCCCCAACCCGGAATATGGTCGTGTGGGTAAACAGCGTTCTGTGCACAATACCTATTTCACTCTGCCGGTATTATTCGTTATGATCAGTAATCATTACCCGATGACTTATAGTCATGAATATGGGTGGGTGGTATTAGCGTTGATCATGACGGCTGGAGTTTTAATTCGTCAATTTTTTGTTTTGAGGCACTTACATCAGTTTAAGTGGTGGTTACCTGTCGTTGCAATAGCGTTGCTATCCGCTGTTATAGTATGGCTAAAACCACAGGCACCAGGTGTTGAAACTTTAAGTACCAAAGTCGAGTTTTCTAAGGTCAGAGCAATTATCGATGCACGCTGTATCACCTGCCATGCCGAACAACCAACGCAGCCGGGTTTCGTTCAACCCCCCAAAGGTATTGTGTTAAAACAGAATTTACAAATATCTCAACATGCCCCGATGATTGCGCAAACGGTCGGCAATCAATACATGCCGATTGGAAATTTAACGCGCATGACGGTGGAAGAGCGACAGTTGATCGCCAGCTGGTTTGCACAGGGTGCCAACGTGGATCAGAATTAAGTGAAGGCTTTTCGAGCATCACTGTTCGATTTTATCGATGACCCTTATAGGTCGTCGGGGCAGAGTTATCGCTATTTTGAAGATGGTTTATTAATCGTTGAAGATGGACTGGTTAAAGATTGTGGTGAGTACTCCGCATTAAAAAATACGTTGTCGGAAAATACTGGTATTGTCGATTACAGCGGTTTTCTCATCATGCCCGGTTTTATCGATACCCACGTACATTATCCGCAAACCGATATCATTGCCAGCCATAGCGCCGAGTTACTGGACTGGCTGGAACGATATACCTTTCCCACTGAGAAAAGATTTTCCGATCCTTCGATTGCACAGGATGCTGCTGATTTTTTTATTCAGGAATTACTACGAAATGGAACCACGACAGCAATGGTTTTTCCAACCATACACCCACAGTCCGTCGATGCAATTTTTAATGCAGCATTAACGCAGAATATGCGCCTGATTTCAGGTAAGGTTTTGATGGACAGGAATGCGCCGGATTACCTCTGTGATACTCCCGAAAGCAGTTATGATGATTCATTGGCCTTAATTAACAAATGGCATCAACATCAACGCCTGTTATATGCAGTAACTCCAAGATTTGCTCCCACTTCTACTGAGCAGCAGTTAAAGGTAGCACAGCAATTGGTGAATGAATTTTCAGATGTTTACCTGCAATCTCATGTGGCAGAAAATCCGGGTGAAGTTGAGTGGGTATCAAAACTGTTTCCATGGAGCCGTAGTTACCTGGATGTTTACGATCACTTCGGGTTACTCGGCAATCGATCGGTGTATGCACATTGTATTTATCTTGATGAAGCAGATCGTGACTGTCTGGCGAAGTCAGGAACGGCTGTTTCTTTTTGCCCGACGTCTAATCTATTTCTGGGCAGTGGATTATTTGATATGCAGTCGACACTCGAACATGGATTACGCCTGGGAGTCGGGACTGACGTGGGAGGCGGGACCAGTTTTAGCATGCTGAAAACGTTGCACGAAGGCTATAAAGTGAATCAGATGAAAGGCTTTAACATGTCGCCTTTTCAGGCAATTTATATGGCAACTCTGGGCGGTGCAAAATCTTTATACCTTGATGATAAACTGGGTAATTTTGATTCAGGAAAAGAAGCTGATTTTATTGTGATAGATAAAAATGCGACACCCTTAATGCAACGTCGAATGAGCCATGTTGAAAACCTGGAAGATGAATTGTTTGCATTGATGATTTTAGGTGATGACAGGAATATTAAAGCGACCCATATTATGGGCGAATGTTGTTATCAAAAGAGTAATTGTTGAATGAGTTACCTGTTAGTTGAGCATGCTGATGTACTGGTCACCATGGATGTTAATCGCCGTGAAATAAAAGATGGAGCATTGCTGGCAGAAGGTAACCGGATTGTACATATTAGTGATACGGTAGAAATGCAACTATATTTACATCAATACAACATTAAGCCGGATGAAACCATCAATGCCAAAGGCACTGTTATCTTGCCCGGTTTGATCAACTGTCATCACCACTTATACCAGACTTTAACCCGTACTTTGGGAACGGCTGGTGGATTGTCTTTGTTTGACTGGTTGAAAACTCTTTATCCAGTCTGGGGGCAGATGGATGCGGAGTCTGTGTATACCAGTGCCAAACTGGGCCTGGTTGAATTAATTTTATCCGGTGCCACGACGGTGGCCGATCACCTTTACCTGTTTCCAAATGGTTCCAGACTGGATGATGAGATAGCGGCTGCTCAGGAACTGGGTGTACGCTTTCATCCCACTCGTGGCAGCATGAGCCTGGGTGAAAGTAAAGGCGGGTTGCCACCGGATAATATCTGCGATACGGAAGAGCATATTTTAAATGATAGTCAGCGGGTCATTGAACAATTTCACGATACCGATGATTTTTCTATGTGCCGTATTGGTCCGGCGCCCTGCTCACCGTTTAGTGTGACTGCCGATTTAATGAAACAGAGTGCTGAAATGGCCCGCGCTTATGAAGCGGTGAATCTGCATACGCACCTGGCTGAAACCATCGATGAAAATCGTTTCTGTCTGGAGAAATATGGTAAACGTCCTGTCGAATACATGGAGAGCCTGAACTGGTTGGGAGATGATGTCTGGTTTGCTCACATGGTGCATCCAGATGAGGATGAGGTTAAAAAGTTGGCACACAGCTGTAGCGGAGTATGCCACTGTCCGAGTAGTAATATGATTCTGGCTTCGGGTATTGCACCGATTCGGCAGATGGTGGATGCCGATGTGCGTGTCGGATTAGGCGTGGACGGTTCTGCCAGCAATGATGGTAACCAGATGCTGGGCGAAGTTCGCCAGGCCATGTTGCTGCAACGTGTGGGCTGGCCGGGTTTTGAGTCGAATGCCGGTCGTTTCTCGGCCCGTGATGCGCTAGAACTGGCAACGCTGGGTGGTGCTAAAGTACTCAACAGAAAAGATACTGGTAGTCTCGAAGTGGATAAAGCTGCCGATTTAATAGCATTCAGAATTGATGATCTTCATCACGCAGGTGGTCAAAGTGATAAGGTGGCGTCGCTTTTAAGTTGTGCACCGACGGGTGTTTGGCTATCTGTCATCAATGGTCGTATTATTGTGCAAAATGGTGAGCTATTGAATGTAGATATTGAAAACCTGGTGATTAAACATAACCAGCTTGCGCATGAAATGTTAGTGAAAGCAGGTGTAGCTTAATAAATTGGACACAAATATGAAAACAGAAACTCTCCCTGATTTCTTAAACAAAGGCATCAACCTCGCTCAGCCACGATTAGGGTGTAAAGTAGTCTCCTGCACCGATGATTTTTTTGCCGCCTGTGAGCGCATGTTGAAACCTGAAGAGCCTGTGTTTATCGATGGTAAATTCGATGATAACGGGAAGTGGATGGATGGCTGGGAAACCCGTCGTCGTCGTAACGGTGGTTTCGATTCGGCGATTATTAAACTGGGTCAGCCGGGCATTTTGTACGGCGTTGACATGGATACCTCTCATTTTACCGGTAACTATCCTCCTGCAGCTTCACTGGAAGCCTGTAGCTGTGAAGCAGACCCCGATGAATCAACCGATTGGTTTGAAGTTATTGCAGCGATAAATTTAAAGGGTGATAGCCATCATTATATCGAAGTTAATAGTGATAAAGTGTGGACTCATTTGCGCCTTAATATCTTTCCGGATGGAGGTATTGCGAGATTACGTGTCTATGGTCGAATTTTCTGTGACTGGTCAAACAGGGATCAGCAGGCAACCTATGATCTGGCTGCGATGGAAAATGGTGGCAGGGCAATTGCCTGGAACGATGCGCATTTCGGTCATGGATCTAACCTGATCGCTCCGGGTAAAGGTGTGAACATGGGGGATGGCTGGGAAACTCGACGCCGGCGTGAACCGGGTAATGACTGGTGTATTCTGGAGCTTGGACATCGTGGCCAAATCGATGAAATTTTGCTGGATACGGCATTCTTTAAGGGGAATTATCCGGATAGATTTTCGCTTCAGGCTGCTGATATCTCGGCAATGACAGATAAATCGCTGATCACCCAGAGCATGTTCTGGCAGGAGCTTCTTCCCCGGCAAAAATTACAGATGGATAGTGAACATAAGTTTAGCAATGAGCTATTAAATATCGGTCCTGTCACGCATATAAAACTTAATATTTATCCAGACGGTGGAGTCAGTCGACTTCGGGTAATGGGAAAACTGGCATGAGTACCCTAAACGTTGGACCTTTAACCGCTGAGGCTTTTGCCGACTTTGGTGATGTGATTGAAACCAGAGGTAAACAATCCTTTGAAATCAACTATGGCATGGCCGACAGGTATCATGCGTTGGCTAAAGTGGACACGGGTACGGAAGATGGTTATCCGGTGATCAGCCTGGTAGACAGTAAAAAATATGATATGCCGCAGAAGGTGAAGATTGTGGAACGCCATCCACTGGGTAGCCAGGCATTTATTCCCCTGGATAAGACTCCTTTTATTGTGGTTGTTGCAAAACCCGGAGATAAGATTGAAGCTTCTCGATTAAAGGCTTTTATTACCAATGGTGAACAGGGTATAAACTATAACCCCGGTACCTGGCACGGCTTATTGTTAACACCATTCGCTGAGATGAGTTTTATCTGTGTGGACAGAGATGGCGTGGGTGAAAACTGTGAAGAGTTTCATTTCTCTGATCAGGATCAACTGACTTTAGGGTTGAATTAAAAACCTGGGCTAAATGTTTGGGTATAATCCCCCTTCGATTGTGGACTGTTTCGTTATGCAAAAAACCTATATTACCGCACAGGAACTTCTTGAGAGCTCATTCAAGCTGGCTCATGATATTTATAAAGACGGGTTTCGTCCCCAGTTTATAGTGGGCATCTGGAGAGGGGGCACCCCGATTGGCATCGCCGTTCAGGAATATTTTGAATATAAAGGCATCAGTACCGATCATATTTCTGTACGAACATCTTCCTATACCGGCATCAATCAACAGTCCAGGGAAATTCGTGTTCATGGCCTGCATTACCTGATTGAAAATGCTAATTCGGAAGATGGCCTGTTGATCGTGGATGATGTGTTTGATTCGGGTCGCAGTGTCGATGCATTGATCAAACAGATAAAGAAACAATCCCGGTTGAATGCGCCTGAAGACATTAGAGTAGCCTGTACATGGTATAAACCTTCCAAGCGAGCTGTCGATATCAAACCTGATTACTTCAGTCACGAAAGTGAAGAATGGTTAGTATTCCCGCATGAGCTTGAAGGACTAACGAAAGAAGAAATTGCCGAAGGAAAAACAGACCTGAAGAATATTCTGGATTTGTTTTAAAAAAAATTTATCCGCAAAGAACGCTAAGGTACGCAGAGGGAAAAGATAAAAATTGTTAGCTAAGTTTATTGTAATAACTATAAATACTAAATTAGCGACAAAAGTCTGCTGGATTTCCTTTGCTTATGTTAGCGTCCTTTGCGGTGAATAAAAGATTATATCACTCGATCCAGGCTAGGAAGGCTGCTATACAGACGGCGAACTTCCAGCTCTTTCTCCAGTAAGGCATCTACACATTTGGGGTCAAAGTGACTTCCTCTGCATACTTTTACTTCCCTGAAAATAGCATCCAGTTCATAAGCCTTTTTGTACACCCGTTCAGATGCCATGGTATCGAAGGCATCTGCAAGCGCGCAAATTCGACCTTCCAGTGGAATATCTGTACCCGCCAGACCCTTCGGGTAACCAAAGCCGTTCCATTTTTCATGATGAGTCAGAATGATTTTTCGAGCCATACTGAGCATTTCTGTTTCCGGATTTTTTAAAATTTCAGCACCAATAACCGGATGAGTTTTTATGCTCTCCCACTCCTGCATATCCAGTTTACCCGGTTTCAGTAGAATTTGATCAGCAATACCCAGGTAACCAATATCATGCATGGGTGCCGCATACAGAATCATTTCACAGTAGTGTTTATCTTTACCCAGTGCACGAGCAATCAATGATGTTAGTTGAGCCATGCGTGAAAGGTGATTGCTCGAAACCGGAATTTTATATTCGGCGGCCTGGGATAATCGAAAAATAGTCGCCAGGCTGTTTTCTAACAGGGTTTTATTGAGTACGTTATTTTCATTTTGCTGTTGTTTCAACGTCGTCGTCATCGCCGAAAAAGCTTCTGCGGTTTGTTTTATTTCTTTATAGGGCGTAGCAATGGGAGCAGTGTTATCCCAGTCGCCTTTCATTATAGCCCGGGACTGATGACCCAGCTGAATAATCGGACGGCTTAAACTTCGGGATAAAAAATATCCCAACAGGCTGGCAAAAACCGCAATGATAATGGCAAGATAAATATTTTGCTGCTGGTTTTCATGAAAAACACCTAAATAGTCATTTTCTGGAACATATATGCCAATAATCCAGGGCCATTGGTGCTGTTGAAAGGGGGTAAACACCGCCTGATAATTGATTTTATCATGAATAAATTGAGTGAATGTTTTTGTGTCTAAAATATAAGTTTGAGAAAGTGGTAGTTGTAGAGATCTGAAGGCTGCTCTGGCAATGGGATCATCAATTTCAGTGATCAGGTTAAAGGTAGTTTGATCATTATTTTTACGTTTTATTTTGCTTGCATCCGGGTGAGCTAATACCTGTCCATGTGTATCGATTATAAATGCAGAGCCGTGCAGACCTATTTTAAGGCTGGAAAGAAAAGAAGATATTTGACTGATTTCGATATCGACGCCCACCACTCCGCTAATGCTGTGATCTAATCCCGTTTCAAAAACAGGGCTGGAAATAGTGACACCGGGCTGTTGTGAAGAAAAGAAAATATATGGTTCGGTCCAGACCATGCGTTTATGTTTAAGAGCCTTTAAATACCAGGGTCTTATTCTGGGATCATAGTTATCTTCAGTATCCAGTCTTTTAGTGACTGAGTTAAATTTCTGGTCTCTCCAGTGTAAATTAACGCTTTTGATATTGTCTTTTATATTGATTATTTTTGTTCTATAACCGTTTTTAGAAAAACTGTCATCACGGCTTACATACACGAAATCACCATTCCTGGTGCCATAGTAAATGCCGGTGAATTGAGGATAGAGCTTTAACTGCTCGAAGAAATAGCGTTCCATGGCACTGCTATTTTGCTGGCTGACAACATTGTGGTTAGCAAGTTTCTGAGTCAGTTCTGCGGCCAGCTCTGCAGGTTGAAGAAAGGCAGTTGAGCGGTCTATAGCTTCACTGGAAACATTATCCATAACCTGGTGGGCATGTCCTATCAACATCTGTTGAGTTGTTGTATAGGTTGAAAACATGATCGTGGAAACGGTGATTACCATTAACCCAATAATGCTGAAAAACAGAATATTCTTAATTGACATGTCTTAATTGCATCTTATTTTTGTGCCACGAAGCATAAAGCAAAGTTAGTTTGTTGTAACCCTAAGTTAATTAAACAGTTGCAAAAGCTCTTTAGGATAGAGTCTTCAATGCCTAAAAAGGTATATCGTAATATACTAATTTAGCTTATACTCGCGGCAATTTTTTTACGCCTATATCCCGGAGATGACTGTGTCTACATCCAGCAATAGTGAATTTGTATTATCCATAAAGTTAGTTGTTGGTTTATTGGCAGTGGTTGCTGTTATCTATCTGTTTGTCTTTTCAATGGCAGAAGATGGCCATGGAAAAAATATGCAAAGAGTCAATCAACAGGATGATGGTTTATTGCTTGAGCGAATTAAACCCGTTGTAACACTGGCTGATATTACCGGCAGTAAAGATAAAAATAGCACTGCTGTAGCGACTGTAGCCACAACAAAATCTCCAAAAGAACTTTATGATGGGGCCTGTCTCGCCTGCCATAATACGGGTGTTGCAGGTGCTCCAAAGCTGGGAGATGCCGAAGTCTGGACTGCAAGAGCTAGCGCAGGTGTGGATGCACTGCTTGCTTCTGCTAAAGCCGGTAAAGGTGCAATGCCACCGAACGGTGGCTCTGCTTATAGTGACGCTGAAATGAAAAGCATTATTGAAATGATGCTGCTGGATGCCGGATTGATGGCGGATTCTGCAACTGCTGAGCCTGCTGAAACCGATCCTCAAATTCAGGTCATGCCGGAAGTTGTAGAAGAGCCTGTGAAAAGTGTTTCACTTGGCAAGCCATCCCATGATTTGGCCGCTGGAAAAGCTGTGTATAAAACAGCCTGTTTTGCCTGTCATGATTCTGGAGTCGCTGGTGCCCCCAGGCTGGGTGATGCAGCAGCCTGGTCGCAGCGTATTCCTCTGGGTTTTGATGCGCTATTAAATACTGCACTCAACGGTAAAGGCGCAATGCCAGCCAAAGGTGGTGCTATGCAATTATCCGATGCGGAAGTGGCTAACATTGTGGCTTTCATGATGGAAAAGGTTAAATAAGTTTAGTTCTTGAAAATATTTTCACCACGTAGAGCAGGAAGGATTTATATTGGTTATGTGGCTAAATCACGTAGAGCAACATAAATTCGGGTTAAGTTTTTCTGTCATGTTTTTTGATGGAATCTTCTTAAATATAACTCTGTTCAGCTAATTGGTTATTGATTCGTAGGATTTTATCTAAGAACATGACGGAATGAAGTTTTTTATTAGTTACCTTTATGCCGAACATTTATAATTTATCCACGAAAAATCCTGCATGCTCTTCGTGCCTCGACAATAGCTCCTGGCATTATTCTAACTACCGGCGTCCTGCCCTGGTTCGTGATGAATGCTTTATTTTTACGAACCCCTCTCCGATAACGGCGAACGGCGATAATTAATCGCTTCGCTGATACAGCTCACGGATATACTTTCTTTCCCTGCTAAATCGGCAATGCTGCGTGCCAGCTTCAGCAGGCGGTGATAACTTCGGGCGGATAACTTCAGCTTGTCTATCGCCCGCGTAAGCAACAGTTGTGATGTTTTATCCAGTTGGCAAATATCTTCAATCTGCTGATTATTCATTTGTCCATTCAGGCACCCCTGTCTTGCTAATTGAACTTCACGTGCATGGCTGACTCGTTGTCGAACGGTGGCACTGCTTTCCTGTTGATGAATTTTCTGGTTGAGTAATTCATTCTTATCCAGCCGGGGCAATTCAATTTGAATATCAATTCTATCCAGCAGCGGGGCAGAAAGCTTATTTTTATAACGGGAAAGCTGCTGATGACTGCAGCTACAGGTCTGAATAGATTCACAGTTGCCGGGGCAGGGATTCATGGCAGCAATCAATTGGAAAGCAGCAGGAAATGTTGCCTGCCGTGCCGCGCGGGAAATATTGATTTTCCCGGTTTCCAGCGGTTCACGTAGGACTTCTATGGTTTTACGATCAAATTCGGTGAGCTCATCGAGGAACAGAATACCGTTATGCGCCAGAGAAATTTCTCCCGGTTTAGGCTGTGATCCTCCACCCACCAGTGCAACACCCGAAACCGTATGATGTGGAGATCGAAACGGTCGTTTCTTCCAGTTGTTTAAATCAATAGAAGCGTTATTGCTGATCGAATGGATGCTTAAAGTTTGCAAGGCCTGCTGTTGATCCATTTCCGGTAAAATGGTGTTTAATCGTTGGGCCAGCATACTTTTTCCGGTACCCGGTGGTCCCATCATTAACAGGTGATGATTTCCTGCGGCCGCTATTTCCAGCGCCCGTTTAGCCTGTGTCTGACCTAATACTTCGGCAAGGTCCAGTTCATACAATATAGCTGAAACGGATTGCCCGGTGGCAACTGAAGGCAGCTCTTCTCCGCCATTAAAAAATTGACACACCTGGGCAAGGTTTTCAGCCAGACCGGTCTCTAATCGATTGATAAATGAAGCTTCAGCCTGGTTGGCTTGAGCCAGAATTACCTTGCGCCCCTGTTGCTGGCAATTTATCAGTGCGGGAACCAGCCCGCTCACAGGACGTAATTCACCGCTTAATGCGAGTTCAGCGAAAAATTCATATTGCTGTAAATGAGTAGACCTTAACTGTTTTGAGGATGCCAGAATTCCCAGCGCTATGGCGAGGTCATAACGACCGCCTTCTTTTGGTAAATCGGCTGGAGCAAGGTTTACGATAATTTTCCGAACCGGAAATTCAAAGCCCGAATTGATGATGGCGCTACGTACCCGATCGCGGCTTTCCCTGACGGCTGCCTCGGGTAAACCCACGATCGAAAAGGCAGGTAAGCCATTAGAAATATGTACTTCTACAGTAACCGAAGGAGCCTGAATTCCTTCTTCTGCGCGCGTTAGAAGCTGAGTTAACGCCATAGTAATCCCTTACATTATGTTTTGTGAAAACAACATAACATTTTCTGGCAGGAATCTAAATCAACTAATAGCCATATCCGTCTATAGATATAGAATTATTATTACTTGCTTAACTCTTCTACTCTTTTTTCCAGTTGCTCCAGCTTTTCTCGAGTGCGCGCCAGTACTTTGCTTTGAATATCAAATTCTTCTCGGCTGACAAAATCCATTTTTGTTAATTGCTGTTGCAATACTTTTTTCAACTTATCATCAAAATCATCTTTTACCTGCCTGATACCCGATGGTAGCAGGGATTCGATTTTGTCAGCAATTTCATTGATTTTATGTTGTTGCATGATGATGTCCTGTTTTGGTGCTCTAAAAATTTTGACACGCACAAAAAGAGTGCGTAACTGGGGTGCTGGTGCAGAGAATTGTGCCATTTATCCTGCTGGATGTCTCCTGAATTTTATAACTAGTTGAAAATAAAAGATATTTGAAGCATTGGTAAGGTCTTTGCATTTATGAGCCTGTCAATTTTTTTTATTAACAGGAGACATTCCTATGAAAATGGTGACTGCCATTATTAAACCCTTCAAGCTGGATGACGTGCGACAGGCACTGTCAGAAATTGGTGTTCAAGGTGTAACCGTATCTGAAGTGAAAGGCTTCGGACGTCAAAAGGGCCATACAGAACTGTACCGTGGTGCAGAGTATGTGGTTGACTTTCTTCCTAAAGTAAAAATGGAATTAGCGATTGATGATTCATTACTGGATCAAACAATCGAGGCTATTACTGCTAAAGCAAATACCGGAAAAATTGGAGATGGCAAAATTTTTGTAACCGAAATTGAACAGGCTATTCGTATTCGTACGAGTGAGTCTGGTCCTGAAGCTTTATAGGAGACTATGATGGAAGATCAAATTTTTCAATTACAGTATGCGTTAGATACTTTTTACTTTCTGGTATGTGGTGCGTTAGTTATGTGGATGGCAGCAGGTTTTGCCATGTTAGAAGCGGGTCTAGTTCGTTCCAAGAACACGACTGAAATTTTAACTAAAAACATTGTGTTGTTTGCAATTGCCTGTACAGCTTACATGGTTGTTGGTTATGACGTAATGTATGGCGGAGGAATTTTTCTTGATGGCATAGCTACAGAAGGTGCGGCTGATGGTGATGCAATGGTTGCTGCTGCTCTTGCTGCATCTAGAGAAGCCGGCTTTGATGGCGGATCAGTTTACTCTGATGCTTCAGACTTTTTCTTTCAGGTAGTTTTCGTGGCTACTGCAATGTCTATTGTTTCTGGTGCGGTTGCTGAGCGTATGAAGTTATGGGCATTTATGGCGTTTGCTGTTGTGATGACGGCTTTCATCTATCCTATGGAAGGCAGCTGGACATGGGGTGGAAACTCTGTATTTGGTTTATTCAACCTGGTTGATGATTTTGGTTTCACTGACTTTGCCGGTTCCGGTATCGTTCATATGGCGGGTGCTGCTGCTGCTCTTGCAGGTGTTTTATTGCTGGGTGCACGTAAAGGTAAATATGGTGCCAATGGTCAGGTTAATGCGATTCCTGGTGCTAACTTACCTATGGCTACTTTAGGTACATTCATTCTGTGGATGGGCTGGTTTGGTTTTAACGGTGGTTCAGTGTTGAAACTGGGCGATATTGCTAACTCTAATGCTGTTGCTGTTGTGTTCCTGAATACTAATGCTGCGGCTGCAGGTGGTGTGGTAGCTGCATTGATCGTTGCCAGGTTGTTCTTCGGCAAGGCTGATTTAACCATGATCTTAAACGGCGCTCTTGCTGGTCTGGTTGCCATTACTGCTGGACCTGATACTCCAACAGCGTTGATGGCGGCTGTTATTGGTGCTGTCGGTGGTGTGATTGTTGTATTCTCAATACTGACTCTTGATAAACTGAAGATTGATGATCCGGTTGGTGCGATTTCTGTACACGGTGTTGTAGGTCTTTGGGGACTGCTGGCTGTTCCTTTAACTAACTCCGGTGCTTCAATTATGGGTCAGTTAGTCGGTGCTGCGACTATATTCATCTGGGTATTTGGTGCTAGTTTTATCACCTGGTTTGTACTGAAGATGGTTATGGGTATTCGTGTTAGCGAAGAAGAAGAGTACGAAGGTGTTGATATCACAGAATGCGGTATGGAGGCCTACCCTGAGTTCACGATGAAGTAATTTATAAGAACTTAACTTTAAAAGGGCGCTTGATGCGCCCTTTTCTTTGGCCAGGGATAATGGTATGGACCCGCTCCACATATATGTACGGCTTCAAAAGAGCCTAAGTGGAAACCTATAGACTACCTGCATAAAACCGTTAGTAAATTTGAAGCAAGCAGCTTTTAGGCTGGCTTCAATTGAGTAAAAGAAAGACCCTTTACGACAGTTGCAAAAGAAAGAAATCGGATGGTGGGATAGGTCAGACCGGTTCATTCAAATCCAGGCCGGATATATGGGAGCAATGATTTTCTCTTGCAGGAACGGAGTGGATCCATATATGGCAACGAGCAGCATTTGTATCGAAGCCTCAATGTTTCAAACTAGTCAGGTATTAAAAATAACTGTTGTGCTTATGCCGGGAGACATCCCCGGTGATCTCCATGTACATTCTGCCTTCTAATACCCAAGCGGTAAGATTTATAACATTCATAAGGTTTATCTAATATAGTTTTGTGCAGGTTACTTTGTTATCATGCCCGCAAATCAATACGGGAAAATCCATGCGAATTCTTACATCATTTATCGGTTTTGTACTGGCAATTGCCGTTACTATCGTTATCTTTGCCCCTGACAGGTTGCCTGTGGGTTATGGTTTTGAGCCGGTTCCAGTTGAGCTGGTGGTGCAAAACTCTATTGCCGGTGATCTGGTGCAGAAGATTACTGGCAATAGCAGTAAAAATCTGGTGTTAAAAAATGTATCGACGTCTCCAATCAATAACCTGATGGTCACCTTAAAAGATGGCAAGCAGAATATTAAACATCAATATATTGCGCCAGTGTTGCCTGCTGCCAGTGAAATTACGCTGGGTTGGGTGAAGCAATGGTCCATAGAATCCGGTGATGAGCTGGAAGTCACGGCCTCGTCCTATTACAAGGTTATCTGGGCTTTATGAGATTAAAAACATGAGTAAACCCGTTATCTGTTTTATTTATAGAAGTGAACGAAAAGCTGATACTTATCTTTACCTGTTAGAGAAAGATGATTTTAGCCAGGTTCCCGACGAGTTGTTAACGGTGTTTGGTGAGCCCGAATTCAGTTTTCAATTCGAGCTAACTCCACAAAAAGCTTTAGCCAAGGAAGACTCTGTCACCGTGTATGAAAACCTTGAGCAACAGGGTTATCATTTGCAAATTGCCGATGATTTGTTAATTGAACAGCAGCTGGCTTTAAAAAACCTCAACTAACATATTCAATCTCGACTCATCAGCCAGAGATGATAATAGTTGTATTGAGTTCGATAATTCCATCACTATAAAATTATCGAATTAATATGTAATATCAATGATATTTTTATATTACAGCCAGCTATTTACAATTTATGCGTTAAAGCCAGTGAATTTGAAGGCTAAAGCATAAGATTTCTTATCAATCTGGCGGCATCTCAGATATAATCGCGTCCTTTTTTTATTAGTAGTTAGTAATATAGGTCTGTGAAAGATGATCTTTTACCAGCCCTGAACTGACGCACGGAACATTTATGACCAAAAAACTACGCAATATTGCGATTATCGCCCACGTTGACCACGGTAAGACCACGCTGGTAGATAAGTTACTTGAGCAATCGGGTACGTTTGATGAGCGCGCCAAGTTAGGTGAGCGCATGATGGATAGTAATGAGCTGGAACAGGAGCGAGGTATTACCATCCTGTCAAAGAATACGGCCATTACCTGGAATGACTATCGAATCAATATTGTTGATACACCGGGCCACGCCGATTTTGGTGGTGAAGTTGAGCGCGTCATGTCGATGGTTGACAGTGTGCTGTTACTGGTTGATGCGGTTGATGGCCCTATGCCTCAAACGCGTTTCGTTACTCAGAAAGCGCTGGAGCAAGGACTGAAGCCCATCGTCGTTATTAATAAAATTGATCGTCCCAGCAGTCGTCCGGACTGGGTTGTGGATCAAACCTTTGATTTATTTGATCGTCTTGGTGCAACTGATGAGCAAATGGATTTTGATGTGGTTTATGCTTCAGCTCTGGAAGGTTTCGCAATGCATGATCATGAGCAGCCCGGTAACGATATGACTGCTCTTTTTGAGACTATCGTAGATAAAGTACCGGCTCCGGAAGTGAATGTAGATGGCCCGTTTCAGTTACAGGTCAGTTCCCTGGATTACAACAGTTATGTCGGCGTTATCGGCATCGGGCGTATTACCCGCGGTAAAGTTAAAACCAATGCACAACTGACTCTGATTGATATTGAAGGTAAAACCCGGAAAGTTAAAGTTTTACAGGTAATGGGTTTCCTCGGACTGGAAAGAATTGAAGTGCCGGAAGCGGAAGCGGGTGATATCATCGCTTTTACCGGTATTTCCGGGTTACAGATTTCAGATACCTTGTGTGACCCTGAGCATGTGGAGGCATTGCCTCCTCTATCGGTTGATGAGCCAACGGTGACCATGAACTTCCTGGTTAATTCATCTCCTTTTGCCGGGCAGGATGGAAAATTTGTTACCTCTCGTCAAATTTCTGAGCGTCTTGATAAAGAGCTTGAGCACAATGTTGCTCTGCGAGTTGAACAAACAGAAAATGCAGATCGTTTTAAAGTCTCTGGTCGTGGTGAATTGCACCTGGCAATTTTGATTGAAACCATGCGTCGTGAAGGTTTTGAATTAGGGGTTTCTCGTCCTGAAGTTATTTTCAAGACGGTCGATGGTGTGATGTCTGAGCCTTATGAATCGGTCACTATCGATGTTGAAGAGCAGCATCAGGGTACGATCATGGAAACGTTTGGTAATCGTGGTGGTGAAATCATCGATATGATTCCTGATGGACAGGGTCGCATGCGTATGGATTTCAAAATTCCCGCTAAAGGGCTGATTGGTTATCGTAATGAATTTCTAACGTCTACTCAGGGTACTGGTTTGATGTACAGTATTTTTGATAGTTATGGACCGGTTAAAGATGTAGAAACCACTGCGCGGATTAATGGTGCAATGATTTCTAATGGACAGGGTAAAGCGTTGGGTTATGCCCTGTTTAACCTGCAGGAAAGGGGTAAAATGATGCTGGGACATGGTACAGAGGTCTATGAAGGTATGGTCGTAGGTATCCATAATCGTGCTAATGACTTAACGGTTAATCCTCTGAAAGCAAAACAGCTGAATAATATTCGTGCAGCCGGAACCGATGAAAACCTGGTATTAACCAAGCCAGTTCTAATGACTCTGGAGCAAGCACTGGAATTCATTGATGATGATGAGCTGGTAGAAGTAACTCCTAAATCAATTCGTATTAGAAAGAAATTTTTAACTGAAAATGAAAGAAAAAGAGCTAGCAGAGCACCAAAAGCAGATTAATCCGGGTTGCGGTCGTGTAAACTATGAAATATTTCCAGAATTTTAGTTTAACGGATTAATTTTCATGCCTGACTCTAATGACCTTCCCGCTATTCTTTTGATAACGGCATCGAGTCTTACCACCAGGTCTTTAAATAGATTGATTGGTGAACAGTTTTCGATTGTACATGCAGAATCGGCTGAGCAAGCGTGGCAGGTATTGCAGTCTGAAGCCATAATAAAGGTAGTGATCTGTGAGCTTGAAATGGCCATCAACGAGATGGCTCTGTTGGAAAGAGTTCGTCGAGCTGAAGATAAAGTTGTGGCCAGCTTGCCGGTGTTGTTATTAGTCGGCGAAAGTGATACTGAAGAACGTATGGATCTAGCCTTTTCGGTTGGTGCGACCGATTTTATCCATATGCCCTTTTCCAGTATTGAATTAATGGCCAGGGTCAGGTTGCATTCCAAATTATTTAGCCTGCATCAAAAAGAGACATCATTTGAACTGGACAGTCAAAACTCCCCGGTCGATATCCTGAATAGTTTGATGCAGGAGAAATATTTCTCTAACCGGCTGGAACAGGAATTATCTTTTTCGGCCAGGCATAAATCTTTTGTCAGTGTTTGTTTGATCAAGCTTGATGGTGCAGATGAATTAGAAGAAAAATACAGTAAAGATATCTTAAAGGCTGTTTTGCGTGCGGTCGCCAAAATTATAGAGAAAATGATCCGGCGCGAAGATAGTTATGCTTATTTTGGCGATGAAACCTTTGCCTTGCTCTACCCGGTTACCAATGGCATAGGTGCCAATACCGCTACTAAACGACTGGTTGAAGAAATCCATAATACTCTGTTAAATCATCAACAGCAGAGTATCAAGGTGTCTTTAAGTGCTGGGCTATATTCCACTCTTCCCACAGAAGAGCTTTCAACCGAAAGAGTGCTGAGCATTATCGAACAAAGACTGAAAAAGGCGGAAAAAAAGGGCGGCGGTCAAATTGTCAGTAGTAAGTCGGAGCTGGAACAGAATAAGGTATCCATCGAACAGGCTTTGAATATGATTAACTTTAATCGCACTGAATCACTGGTGAAACAAATCCCGGGTTTGCTGGATGGCATTATGCCGTTACTGGAATTTATCCACACTAATGATGAAATGCAGTTTAACCGGATCCTGGATAAATTTGACGATGAGCCCGGGTGATTCAGCGAATTAAACAACTGTTCTCATGGCGTCGAGTTCGTTTAATCTTAGTTTATGTGCTGATTATTTTTGTATCCAGTTTCATTGGCAATATCTGGATGACACGAGACCAGGCGAGCGGGCAACTGTCTTCTGTTGTTTTTAAGGATATACAAGGTGCTGATTTCAACCTTGAATTCAATCGAGTAGATAACTCTGCTCCAGCCTCGACACAAGTTTTATCGGATAATCCAGATCTTCAGGATAAGCCGGTACTGTTGTATTTTTTTGCTGACTGGTGCCCTATCTGCAAGGTCCAGCACTCTGTCATTTCCTCTATAAGCCCGAATGCTCGTGTACTTGGAGTTGCCATGCAGTCTGGTGATGATGAGAATGTACGAAAATATGTGGCTAAACAGGGTATTGATTTTAAGGTAATTAATGATGAAAACGGAGCAATCAGTCGTTCGCTCGGTGTGAATGGAGTGCCAGCCGCATTTATTATCGATAATACCGGGCAGATAACTTTCAGTACCAGAGGTTACACTTCTACCATAGGAATGCTAAGTAGAATCTGGTTAACCCATATTCAGTAATTTTATTAAAGCCGGTTTCTACGATCTCTCTGGTAACCAGTTATGGCTGTCCGTTTTCCGGCTATCCCCCCCCCTGATTTTTTATAAACAAACCTGAATGAAGTCACAAATTGCATAAAGCTGCAAACTAAAAGTTGCAAAAAGAAACTAATGGATATATAACATAAGTTAATAAGGAGGATTATCTAATGAATTTTATATTTTTTGTTGGCGGAATTTTAGCTTTATTTTACTCAATGACCCGGTTATCAATGCCGTTTCGTCACTGGGCATTAATCGTTGGTGCAGCTTTATCAGCATTTACTCTGCTTGGCGGGTTTAACCTGTTATGGGGTGGAGTGGTCTGGGTATTGTTTTTGGCCCCAACTATCTTTTTAGCAGTACCTGATATACGCCAACGATACCTTTCTAATCCGCTACTCTATCGAATTAAAAAAGTTTTACCTCCGATGTCTCAAACCGAAAAGGATGCTATCGAGTCGGGAACGGTATGGTGGGAAGCCGAATTATTTCGTGGGAATCCAGACTGGGATAAGTTGCTGGCATACAAAAAGCCCGTGTTAACAACTGAAGAACAGGCCTTTGTGGATGGGCCGGTTAATGAACTTTGTGAAATGGTGGATGACTGGGATATCACCAATAACAGGAAAGATTTACCCCCAGAGATTTGGCAGTTTATCAAGCAGAATAAATTCTTTGGAATGATTATTCCTAAAAAATATGGTGGCCTCGAATTTTCAGCATTTGCGCATTCTGAAGCGGTGATGAAGATTTCTGCGCGGAGTATTTCAGTGGGTGTCACGGTGATGGTGCCTAACTCATTAGGTCCCGCTGAGTTATTACAGCATTATGGAACTGAGCAACAAAAAGATTTTTACTTGCCGCGTTTGGCTGATGGACGTGAGATCCCCTGTTTTGCGTTGACCGGGCCGGATGCCGGTTCTGATGCGGGTTCGATTCCTGATTCAGGTATTGTGTGTGAGGGTGAGTTTGAAGGTAAAAAAGTACTGGGCTTACGTCTGAACTGGGAAAAACGTTACATTACCCTGGGGCCTGTGGCTACCGTACTGGGTCTTGCATTTAAGGTTTATGACCCGGATGCCTTGTTAGGAGACGAGCAGGAGCTGGGAATTACCTGTGCGTTAATTCCATCAAATTTACCTGGCATTGATATTGGAAGTCGTCATTTTACCCTGAATGCTGCATTTCAGAATGGACCAACCCGGGGCAAGGATGTTTTCATTCCGCTAGATTTTATTATCGGTGGAGAGAAAATGGTCGGTAAAGGCTGGAGAATGCTGGTCGAGTCTTTAGCGGTTGGGCGAGGTATTTCATTGCCGGCTGTGGGTGCGGGTTCTGGAAAAGGAACCTCTCGCTGGACGGGAGCCTATGCGCGGATTCGTAAGCAGTTTAAAACGCCAATTGGGCGCTTTGAAGGTGTTGAAGAGGTGTTAGCTAGAATAGCAGGTTTAAGCTATTTTATGGATGCCGGCCGGTTAATGACTCTGTCGGCTCTGGATAGTGGAGAGAAACCATCTGTTATCACCGCTATGTTGAAATATCATAATACTGAAAAAATGCGTCAGGTACTCAATGATTCGATGGATATTCATGGTGGTCGGGGTATTTGTATGGGGCCCTCCAACTATATCGGGCGCGCGTATCAAACCCTGCCAGTGGGAATAACGGTGGAAGGCGCTAATATTTTAACTCGTAGTATGATCATTTTTGGCCAGGGGGCTATTCGTTGTCACCCTTACCTGGTTCGAGAGATGGAAGCTGCAGGACTGGCCGATAAAAAACAGGCAGAAAAAGATTTTGATACCACTTTGACCGGGCACATGTCGTATTTTACGCTAAATCTAATACGTGCGTTTAGTTTAGGTTTGACCGGTTCGCATCTGGCAAAAACGCCTGTGAATGGTCGAGTAGGACAATATTATAAAAGACTGGCGCAGATGAGTGCAGCGTTTGCAGTGGTGTCAGATCTGGCGTTAATGATGCTTGGTGGCGCTCTGAAACGTAAGGAAAAATTATCAGGTCGCTTTGCAGATGCCTTGAGTTATATGTTTTATACCTCGGCTATCTTAAAGAAATTTGAAGACGATGGTCGTCCCCGGGTTGATTTGCCACTGGTTGAATGGAGTGCGAAATACAGCCTGAACCAGGTGCAGCTGGCACTGGATGAAATTCTGCGTAATTTTCCGAACAAGCCGATTGGATTGATCATTCGCTTACTGGTTTTCCCGCTGGGTTTAAGTTTGCGTCAGCCCAATGATTCTTTGAGCCAGAGAGTTGCAGCTATTCTACTGAAACCGGGTGAAGCAAGAGACCGGCTGACTAAGGGTTTATTTGTCAGTGAAAGTGAAGATGATATTACCGGTAAACTTGAAGTGGCAATGCGCAAGGTTATATTGGCCGACCCCATAGAAAAACGCCTGCGAGCTAAAAAACGTCAAAAGCCTGTATTTCAAAGTTATGAGCAATGGCTGGTTGAGCTGGTATCGGCAGATGATATTTCAGAGCAGGAAGCGGAGATACTCCGACAGGGAAGCGAGGCTACCAGAGATATCATTATGGTTGATGAATTTGCTCCTGGTGAAATTGAATCTGGAAATTTACCGGTAGAAAAAGTGGCTTAAGCCTTATCACTACGCCGGTGAATTTAAGGGCGTAGTTATTTTCAAATAAAAGGGGTACTATTCTGTATAACAATAATCATTAAAAAAAATGAGGATAAGATGGAAAAGCTCTGGTTAAAGTCCTACCCTGAAGGGGTCAAGCAGGATATAGATATCGATGAATATCAGTCAGTGACTGATGTTTTTAATCAGGCAGTTGATAAATTTTCTGATTATCCTGCTTTTTGCAATATGGGTACCACGCTCAGTTATGCTGATATGGGGCGCCTGACAACTGATCTGGCAGCCTATTTGCAATCCCTGCCCGGCATGCAGAAAGGTGATCGTGTGGCTGTAATGATGCCCAATCTGTTGCAAAATCCGATCTCGATATTTGCCATATTAAAAGCCGGCTTCACGGTTGTTAATACTAACCCGCTTTACACTGCCAGAGAGCTGAAGCACCAGTTAAAAGATTCTGGAGCTAAAGTTATTATCGTGGTGGATAATTTTTGCGATACCCTGGAATCGGTCGTTGAAGAGACCGATATCCAGCAGGTTGTTACCACGCAACTGGGTGATATGCTCAAATTCCCGAAATCGATGATCGTTAACCTGGTCGTAAAGTATGTAAAGAAGATGGTTCCTGCTTACTCGATTCCCGGCAGTATTACTTTTAAACAGGCACTGTCGATTGGTGCGTCCAAACAGTTTATCCCAGTGCAAATAACACATGACGACCTTGCCTTTTTGCAATATACCGGAGGTACAACTGGTCTGGCTAAAGGTGCGATGCTGACCAACAGAAATATGGTTGCCAATATGCAGCAGGCATCAGAGTGGATTTCTCACATGGTGATAGAACGAGAGGAAATCATCATTACCGCATTACCGCTGTATCACATCTTTTCACTAACCGCGAATTGCCTGGTGTTCATGAAAAAAGGTGCGCTAAATTATTTAATTACCAATCCACGCGATATGCCGGGTTTTGTTAAGGAACTGGCATCGGTGAAATTTACCGCTATTACAGGCGTGAATACTCTGTTTAACGGATTGCTAAATACGCCTGGTTTTAAAGAGATTGACTTTTCAGCACTGAAGTTGACTTTAGGTGGCGGCATGGCTGTGCAGGAAGCAGTGGCTGAACATTGGCGTCGTGTCACTCAATCTCCATTGCTGGAAGCCTATGGACTGACTGAAACATCTCCTGCCGTGTGTATCAATCCAATGGATTTGAAAGACTTTAATGGCAGTATTGGTTTGCCAGTCCCGTCTACAGAGGTTTCTATCAGAACAGAGGATGGTGAATTTCTGGAGCAGGGTGAAAGTGGTGAGTTATGCGTTCGTGGCCCGCAGGTTATGAAAGGTTACTGGAAGAAACCCGAAGAAACGGCTTTTGTACTGGATGAAAAGGGCTGGCTAAAAACCGGTGACGTGGCGATTATGGATGAAGAAGGTTTTTTTCGAATTGTAGATCGCAAAAAGGATATGATTCTGGTTTCCGGTTTTAATGTTTTCCCGAATGAAATTGAATCGGTTATTGCGGCCTGTCCGGGTGTCCTGGAAGTGGGTGTAATTGGTGTAGAAGATGAGAAATCCGGTGAAGCGGTGAAAGCGGTTATCGTCAGAAATGATGATTCTCTCACTGAGAAAGATGTTATCGACCACTGTCGTAAAGACTTGACCAGTTACAAAGTGCCCAGGCAAATCGAATTCAGAACTGAGTTACCTAAGACTAATGTGGGTAAGATACTGCGTCGTGAGTTGCGGGATAATTAAAGAGCTTTTTTTAATCTTTAACCACGTACCCTGCATCGATAACGGCCTGCTTAAGCTGGTCGTTATCGAGGTTATCCCCATCGATTAAAACTTTACCGCTATCCAGATCTGGTGATGCTGTTTCTACACCGTCCAGTGCTTCAAGAGATTTTTTGACATTTGCTACACAATGTCCGCAACTCATGCCTTCTACATCTAAAGTAATTCCCATGTCGTTCTCCTCAAATTGCTGTAGTTTGATTTGTTTTTGCTGATGTTGGTAATAATATAACCAAAAGGTGACCAACCCTAGAGCTATGGTTGAAATAATGCCCAGTAAGTCATCACCGTGCTGATGAATTGCGACCACCATTTGATCAGAAAACAGGGCTTCAAATAACAGGGCAAACAGGATGCTCATGCTGATCAAGGTGCCCAGATAGACCATCAGTAATTTTAAACCGAGTGTACGATAGATAGCGCCGATAGTAGCTACGTTGGTTGCCGGTCCTGCCATTAAAAAAACCATCGCAGTGCCGAGGGGCATGCCAGCTATTACCAGTGATGCCGCGATAGGGACGGAACCGGTTGCACAAACGTATAAGGGGATAGATATTGCGAGCATTAATAACATACCGCTAAAGCCCTGCGCTAGTGACAGGTCAGAAAAGTAATTCTCAGGTGTCAGTGCGGTAATGAGTGCTGCCAGTAATACACCCATATAAATCCATTTATCGATGGCTCCATACAGGTCAACTACGGTGTAATGCCAGAATTCTTTGAAGGTGCGAGGCGTCGGTTCGAAGCTGTTATTATGCTGTTCGGCAATCTTGGAGGGTTCATCTGCATATTCGGCGATCAATCCGCCTAACATACCAGTCACAAAGGCGCTGACAACTTTAAAGATTGCAAAAGGCCAGCCCAGAAAATTAGCGCTGACCAGAATCGAATCTATACCCGTTTGCGGAGTGCTAATTAAAAAAGCGGTGGTTGCTCCATTTGATGCCCCTTCTTTACGCAGCCCTAAAGCGGTAGGTACAACGCCGCATGAACACAATGGCATGGGAACGCCCACCATGACTGATTTGAATACACTGTTAAAACCCCGTTTGCTGAGTGTCTTGTGAATAAAGCCTGCGGGTATGACCAGGTGGATTAATCCTGCAAAGATCAATCCGCCCAATAAAGGAGGGCTGAGCTCCAGCACAATACTCCATAAAGCCTGAAAATATTCAGCAATGAATGAGGTCATGAATAATGGTTATTTTTTAATCCACTTTCCGTGGCTTTGTTGCCAGATTTTGGTTTTTTCAGGTGACTTGAAATTGTCGCCATCAATGCGTCCGTTATACATGATGGTGTCACCAAAATAAGTCCACATATAACCCTTGTCTGAGTCCAGAATCATGTAGTTCTTACCATTCCAGTATGCCTGGTAACGACCTGCAGCTGCTTCGGTTACCGTGCTGGCCAATAGTAGCGCGGGTAAGGCAAAAGCGATTAGTTTTGAAATTTTCATTGTGCTCTCCATTGTATTTAAAATTCAATCACCATTATAGAATCAAACCGGGATAAAAACAGAAACTAGTTATGTCCGCTTATCTTTGCATGCATGGGTTTGGTTTGTTCAAATGTTTTTATCTGCTCATCAGAAGCTTTGGTCTGGTGTTTCTCTTTCCATTCATTGATGCTCATCCCGTATATTTCCTGCTGGGCTGCTGCGTAATCCATCTCAAGACCCTGGTTTTTAGCCTCGGCCAGGTACCATTTGGACAGGCAGTTACGACAGAATCCGGCAACATTCATGATGTCGATATTCTGCACATCCGTTCTTTCCTGCAGGTGTTTTACCAGGCCTCTAAATGCGGCCGCTTCAATTTCAATCTGTTGTTGTTTTGTCATGCTAAACTCACTCTTTATGAAAGCACAGATTAGCATAACTAAAGATATAGATTTACCCCGCAAGTCAGAGGTTATCGACTGGTTCGGGCAGCTAGCCGAGACCCTGAAGGAAAGCAACCAGCGTTTGATTGTTACTTTTCAGGGAAAACGTGAATGGTGCCTGTCGATGCTAAAGATGGCAAACAGTTTTAACTCTCAAATTGTGGTATCAAATTTCCAGGATGTGAAACCCCGTACCCCGTTTAGTAAAGCAGAAACGCTGTTGGGTCTGGAAACACAATGTGTGGTGTATGACGGCTTTAGCGGGATTAATACAGATGTATTATGCATGGCGGCAGGTTTGGTCAAGGCGGGTGGAGTGTTAATGTTGTTATTGCCGCAGGATGTTTTCCAGATGGAAGATAAATATGGACAGTGGCAGGGAAGAAGTAATCAACAGCATTATTTTTTTAAGTACCTGCTGAAGCATCTGACACATGACATGATTTTTGTCGAGGAAAGTCGTGCCGGTAAATTACCACCGATTAAAGAATTAATGTTTTCTGCTGAGCCAGAATTTATAGAAGGCCTGAGCAGTCAACAGCATGCCGTGCTGCTGGATATGAACGACTGGTTACAGTTAAAACAAACACCTGTTTTTGTGTTAACTGCAGACAGGGGGCGGGGTAAAAGTACTTTGCTGGGACAGTTTGCGCAACAACATCAGCATGATTTTAAAATTGTTGTCACGGCAGCGTCAAAAGCTCAGGCCAGTATTCTGTTGAAACAGATAGATTCCATTCAGAGCACTATTGAGTTTATAGCGCCGGATGAAATTATACGAAGAAATGCTGCTATTGACTGTTTGATAATAGATGAAGCAGCCATGTTGCCAAACAGTATGCTTCAGCAGTGTCTGGAATTATCAAATAAAACATTAATGGCGACTACCACAGGTGGTTATGAGGGAACAGGTCAGGGCTTCCTGATTAAGTTTATGGGGAATTTTGATAGAACAAAACTGAAACACCGGCTGTTATTGGAAGCAATACGCTGGGGACAAAAAGATGAAATGGAAAGCTGGTTTAACCGTGTGCTGATGCTGAATGTAGCCGGCAAAAAATGCAGTGGGGCGATCTCCGGCTTGTCAATTCAGACGGTTACTAAAGAGCAGCTAAATGAAGATTATGAATTGCTAACAGACATTTATGCATTACTGACCTCTGCACATTACAGGACAAGACCCTCTGACTTGAGGCAATTGATGGATGATGAAAATCAGAGAATTATTATTACACGGACGGGTAAATCACTCATTGGTGTTTTGTTGTTGAATATGGAAGGTGGTTTTGATGCAGAGCTAAGTCATCAGGTTTTCATGGGTATACGCCGCCCTCAGGGACACCTGTTTGCTCAAATGATTACGGCTCAGGCAGGGGTTAAGGACTTTGCTGTACTAAAAGGTTTGCGAGTGCAACGCATCGCTGTCGATGAAAATTTTCGCAAGCAGGGAGTCGGTCGATTATTGATAGAGTCTGCAGAAAAACTGGTTAAAGAACTACAGTTGAATTATCTGGCCAGTAGTTTTGCACTCGATCCTTCTATGAGTAGCTTCTGGAATAAAATGGGTTTCAAGCTGATACATATTGCCGCTGGAAAGGGAAAGTCAACCGGCAGACAAACGGTTGCTGTTATTAAGTCAGTAGATCCACAGGTGGTTAATATTGTCACTTTGTTAACACAAAAAATAACCGGCTATTTGCCGGTCTGGTTGCTTTGTTATTGTCAGCGGATGTTATCGACAGATGTCTATGCTTTGCTGGAAATTTTAAATGCAAAGTGTGTATTTTCTACTCTTGATAAAGATGAAGTTATTGCATTTGCAGAAGGCTACAGAGGCTTTGACCTTTCACAGGCAGTATTGCAGAAATTACTGATAAGCCGTTTGATTCATGGTCAGTTAGAGCCGTCAGTGATTAAACTATTAATAGACAAAATACTATTGAATAAAGATTGGGGTGATTTATCAAATCTACATTCAACTAGTGCCGGGAAAAAAGAAATGATAAAACAATTACGCTTGAGTGTTAGACAATTAAATGAATAAACAAACTGACTGGATTGGCTATGACAAAAATTATGTCTGGCACCCTTATTCATCGATGAATTCAGAAGTGCCTGTTTTCCCGGTGGCTTCTGCTTCAGGAGTGAAAATTAAACTGCAAGATGGTTCTGAATTAATCGATGGAATGTCTTCCTGGTGGTGTGCACTGCACGGCTATAATCATCCTGTTCTGAATAAGGCGGTAACTGATCAATTGCACAGTATGTCGCATATCATGTTCGGCGGGTTAACCCATCAACCCGCAGCTCAACTCGCCTCAACATTAGTGGAAATCACTCCGCAACCTTTGCAGACTGTGTTCTTTTCTGACTCCGGCTCTGTTGCTGTTGAAGTAGCGATGAAGATGGCCATTCAATATTGGGGTGCTTTGGGTCAGACTAAAAAACAACGATTTGTGAGTTTACGTTCGGGTTATCACGGAGATACCTTTGCCGCTATGTCGGTATGTGACCCGGTAACTGGAATGCACAGTTTGTTCTCGGAAACATTGACGCAACAGTTTTTTGTCGATTCACCGCGTTGCCTGTTTAATGAACCCTGTAGTGATAATGATATAGCGGCGCTCAGAAAGATACTTGAAGATAGTCATCAACAAATAGCCGCCGTTATCCTTGAACCCATCGTTCAGGGTGCAGGAGGTATGCATTTTTACTCTGCAGACTATTTAATAAAGGCGCGTCAGTTGTGTGATGAATTTAATGTCCTGTTAATAGCAGATGAAATTGCCACGGGATTTGGTAGAACAGGGAAGCTTTTCGCCTGTGAATTTGCAAATATTTCAGCAGATATACTGTGTGTAGGAAAGTCACTGACGGGGGGCTACATGACATTGGCTGCTACTTTAACTACTGAAAATATAAGCCGGACGATTAGTGAAAATCCTCCGGGTGTTTTCATGCATGGGCCCACCTTTATGGCAAATCCTCTGGCCTGTGCTGTAGCCAATGCCAGTATAAAGTTGTTGCAGGATTCAGACTGGCAGCAAAAAGTTAAAACCATTGAGAGCTTGTTAGCTTCCGGGTTGGCACAATGTGTTGATTTTCCACAGGTAGAAGATGTAAGAGTATTAGGTGCCATCGGTGTGGTAGAGCTTAAACATCCCGTGGATATGAAAACTATTCAACCTGCCTTTGTTGAACAGGGAGTATGGGTTCGTCCCTTTGGGAAACTGGTTTATTTGATGCCTCCGCTTATTATGTCTGAAGTAGACCTGAAGACGTTAACGGATGCCGTGGTGAAAGTGGTTAGCGATTTACCAGGTTAAAGCGTGGATATTTATTTAGCGCTGTTTCTGTCTGCTTTTTTATCGGCAACCTTGTTACCGGGAAGTTCTGAAGTTTTACTGGCTGGTTTTCTATCGCAGGGGCATGATGCTTTTAGTTTATGGGGCTGGGCGACAGCGGGCAACACTCTGGGTTCAGTTGTGAACTGGGTTTTAGGAAAATACCTGTTGCATTTCAGGCATCACCGGTGGTTTCCGATTAAGGAAAAGTCCTTGCAAAAAGCCCAGCGATGGTTCCAGCATTATGGGTTTTGGTCACTATTACTGGCCTGGGCCCCTATCATTGGAGATGGACTCACTTTTATCGCTGGAGTAATGCGTGTCCGATTTATTTATTTTTTGCTATTAGTAAGTATCGGAAAAGGTATTCGGTATGCCTTGATACTGGGTCTAATGGGCTTGTTATCGACTTAAAAGTTTTAGTTTAAATGTCGCTTCTGTCGGGATGAAGCAGCTTGCATGGATTTTATATTCTGACTGTTTTCTCCAATGACCGATGAGAATACACTTTTGATTCCCGTCTTATTAAAATCCTGTTCCAGATTTTTCTGTATTGATTCAGATGAATTGTAGAACTGGTAAATTAATTTGAATAAACGGGGCAAAGCAATTTTATGAGTTTGTTCTGTGGTTTCAAATAACCAGTCAGATAAATTCATGAAATTATCAAAAGGATGATCGCTGAGCATTTCAGGTAAAGTATTTGAAAACCGACCGGAATTGGCAATCATATCCCAGTAACGGGCAAAGCGGTTTATGCGAAACAGGGTCTGGCTGTCCATATCTTCGGTGCTCAGTACGGTGTAAGGAGGATTTGGGTTAAAGACCATGTGGTAATTTTCAGTATGACGAATGACCGGAGTGCCACGTAATCGTTTTAAAATTCCCATCTGAATCTCCTGGGCTTTTAATTCAATCAGCAGGTCAAAGCCTTTTGCAAAGCTCTGGATGTCTTCACCGGGTAATCCTGCAATTAAATCGGTGTGTAAATGAACCTCTGTCTGAGTAAATAAATATTTCAGGTTTTTAATGGTTTTCTGGTGATCCTGTTTGCGGCTGATGATTTGCTGTACTTCCGGGTTAAAAGTTTGAATGCCAATTTCGAACTGTAAGGCCCCTGCTGGAAACTGTTGGATCAAGTCCTTTAACTCTTCAGGTAGGCGATCAGGGATTAATTCAAAATGCAGAAATAAATCATCTAAAGGTTTTTGTAAAAAGAAATTTAAAATTTTCTGACTGGTTTTAATGTTCAGGTTGAAGGTTCGGTCGACAAATTTAAAATGCCTGGCTCCACGTTGATAGAGTTGTTCCATCTGTTGCAAAAAATTATCGATATCAAATGGTTGTGATGTTTTATCCAGGGCTGACAGACAAAATTCACATTTAAACGGGCAGCCTCTTGAAGCCTCTACGTATAAAACTCGCTGCTTGATATCTTCGTCGCTGTAAAATTCGTAAGGCAATTTTATGTCAGTTGGATGAAAGGGTGATGCATCAATAATATGATTTACAACCGGAGTATTGTTTAAAATTTTATGGCATAACTGTTTAAATTCCAGATCACCCTGGCCCTTAATTATAAAGTCAGCATAGGGATATGCCGGGCTGGATTCTGTTTCATAGCTTATTTCGGGGCCGCCCAGAATAATTTTTATTCCGGGTTTGAGTGCTTTCAGGGTGGAGATGACTTCCGTGGTTTGCTGGATGTTCCAGATGTAAATGCCAAAACCGACAATAGTCGGGTTTTTATTGAGTATCATTTCAGCAATATCAACAGGACGTTGATTAATCATGAACTCATTGATTTCTGTTTGCTCTTGCAGTTCACCCATATTGGCATAAAGGTAACGCAGTCCCAGAGAGCAATGGATATATTTGGCGTTGAGTGTGCATAGCAGAATCATGATAGTTGGCGAATATCGATAAAACTACCGCTGTCAAATTCTGTGCATTTGTTAAAACTTGCAGCTATGTTTTTTGCAGCCGTTTCGATGTCGGGCATATATTCGGTTTCATAAGCCTTAACCAGTCCTTTTATGGACGGGAACTTGACGGTATCTACTTTTTTACACAGGTATTCCTGCATTTGAGTGTGCACCAGTCCGGGTGCATAGGCGCAGATATGGGTATCCGGCATTTCATGGACATACAGTTTAGCCATCATATTGATAGCCGCTTTTGACATGGAATATATGCCCCAGCCCCGGTTGCCGTTAATGGAGGCGCCCGATGATATTAATATTAGTTGTTTGACCTTGATATCGTGTTTAATCAGCCAGTCAATAATGACCTTATTCGACCAGACATTGATATCCATAATGTTCTGTACCTGTTGCATCGATGTATCGGCAAGATCGTTAATTTCCCCCAGTATGCCTGCGTTTAGGATAACCAGATCAATCGTGTCGGGAAGCAGCTTATTCAGTGAAGGTTCTATTTCATCCAGATTTGATAAATCCAGCTTTGAATGGTGTAAGTTAGCGTGTGACAGTGGGCATTCGCTACGGCTTAAACTGTAAACCTGGTTAGCCTGGTTCAGGTAAAATTGAGTTAAGCCAAGGCCGAGACCGTTACTGTTACCGGTAATAAATATATTTGTCATTGTATTCAGTTCATTGTTGAAGGTGGTAGGATACCCTAATCATTAGTCTGGGTTACAAGTTTGTTGTGAAAGGTTTTGTTCCACCCGACCCTGAAACGTCGGTTTCAACTTATCAATTTGCCGTGGTATATGTACCCAGACGTAGCCGTAACCGGTTTTCTGCGAATTGCGTGCAACTAAAGGACTCAGCGGAACTGGCACTGGCTGAAGCTGACCCGGAGAAAAAATATTTTGCCGCCCGTGTGATGGGGCCTTCAAAATCTTCTGAAGGGCAATATCTCTATTATCTGGCAGAATGGCTGGAGTAATGTTGAGAATCTAAGCTTGCGGAAAATGAAATAAACCATGGCAGCGGGATCTGTCTCGTGAAAGTGCTGTCACAATTATTAAAGGAAAGTAACAGGTACTATGATAAAAGATGATGATTTAATTCAGGATGTTCTACAGTTCTGGTTTGCTGAAGAATCCCGTTCAAAATGGTTTAACTCGTCCCCTGAGTTTGATGAACAGATTCGGCAACGTTTTGAAAATGTCTGGGGGCAGGCCCGTGCTGAGAGTTTTGACCACTGGGAACAGGAACCCGATGGAGCTTTGGCACTGGTCATCATTCTTGATCAGTTTCCATTGAATATGTTTCGTACTGATGCGCGCCAGTATTCGACTGAAGCCCATGCGCGAATGATAGCCGATCATGCTATTAATCAGGGGCTGGATGAAAAGCTGGATATGGCTCAGCGTGCTTTTATGTATTTACCTTTTATGCACAGTGAATCTATTGAAGATCAGGACAGGTCTGTCGAGCTATATCAAAAAGCAGGTCTTGATGATAATTTACGATTCGCAATACATCATCGTGATGTGATTAGACGTTTCGCCCGTTTTCCACATCGAAATCAAGTTTTAGGCAGGGATAGTACAGCTGAAGAAATTGAATATTTAAAAACGGCTAACTGGTAACGGCAGTGATAAACATCTTACCGGAACAGGTGCATAAAACAATCTGGCAGGATGATGTGTTGGCATTTCCTGTGTGGCAGCAAAAAATTATTCGCCTGCTACGTATTCTTTCTCTGGTTGCCCGTGATTTGTCCAGGGGCATGCTAACACTTCGGGCTATGAGCCTGGTGTATACAACATTACTATCTTTTGTGCCGTTATTAGCGGTGAGCTTTTCAGTTTTAAAGGGGTTTGGCGTGCATAACCAGGTCGAACCTTTGTTACTCAGCCTGCTTGAACCTCTGGGTGAAAAAAGCATCGATATCACCGCCAAAATTGTTGGCTTTGTGGAAAATATGAAGATAGGTGTGCTCGGGGCTATGGGACTGGGCGTGTTGATTTATACCGTAATTTCTTTGATTCATAAAATAGAGTCCGCTTTTAATTTCACCTGGCGATTAAATACCGAACGTAACTTTGCCCAGCGCTTCAGTAATTACCTGAGTGTGATTATGGTAGGACCGGTCCTCATTTTTTCTGCTGTCGGTATCACTGCAACCCTGGCAAGTCAGCCTATTATTGATTCGATTCAAAGTTTACCTTTTGCTGGTGATCTTATTCACCTGGCTGGAAAATTACTGCCCTATGTGTTGATTATTGCCGCCTTCAGTTTTGTTTATGTGCTGGTTCCAAATACCCGGGTTAAGATAAAGTCTGCCCTGTATGGAGCCATAGTCGCCGGTATTCTGTGGCGTTGGACTGGAGTCCTGTTTGCCTCATTTGCTGCAGGTTCTACCAATTATACGGCTATATATTCCAGTTTTGCGATTTTACTGCTATTCATGATCTGGTTGTATCTGGGCTGGTTGATTTTACTGATAGGTGCCAGTATTTCTTATTATCATCAACACCCTGAACGGCTGCTCTGGAAATCAGATCAATGCAGCTTTAGCGCAGTTATGCAGGAAAGCCTGGCATTTCAGCTGATGCTGGAAATTGGTAGCGCATTTTATCAGCCCGATGAATTTATTCCGACGCAGGGCATGCTGGCTAAACGCTTAAAAATTCCGCATACCATGATAAATCGTATGCTAAATAACCTTGAAGCTTGTGGTCTAATTGTTCAGACAGTTGATAAGGAAAGTCGATACTTACCGTCACAATCAATGGATCAGATTAAATTGATTGATATTCTTCGGGTGGCACGTAAGGTCGGTGATAATGATTTGCTGGGGCAGTTGCATACAAGTTCAGAGGTTGATTGCCTGCAACAGGATATTGATCAATGCCAGCAACAGGCTCTTGCGAATAAATCTCTACAGGATCTGGTGTTATCAAACATAGAGTAGTGTATGAAAATTGTTTCTTTTAATGTGAACAGTGTGCGTTTACGGCTGCCCCAGCTGCAAGCCGTTATTGATAAACATGCACCGGAGTTTATTGGCTTACAGGAAACCAAGGTTCAGGATCATGATTTCCCGCTGGAAGCTATTCAGCAAATGGGTTACCAGGCCATCTATATGGGGCAGAAAACTCATTACGGCGTGGCGTTATTATCCCGAACAGAGTGCGTGGAAAGCCAATTGGGTTTTCCCGGTGATGATGACGAAGCTCAAAAACGATTTATTGGGGGCCGTTATCAGGTCGAAGGAGAGGACTGGTATATTTATAATGGCTATTTCCCGCAGGGTGAATCACGTGATCACCCGGTAAAATTTCCCTCCAAACAAAAATACTATCAGGATTTAAATGCTTTCGTAACTGGAAAACACCTTGAAAATCAACGTGTTGTGGTTATGGGGGATTATAATATTGCACCGGATGACAAGGATATTGGTATAGGTCCGGATAATGCCAAACGCTGGTTGAAGAGTGGCAAGGCAAGCTTTTTACCGGAAGAAAGAGAGTGGTTTAAATCGTTTTGCGATTTAGGTTATTATGATGGTTTTCGTCTTTGTCATCCCGATGAAGATCAGCTGTTTAGCTGGTTTGATTATCGTAGTAAAGGCTTTGATCGTGAACCTCGCAGAGGTTTGCGCATTGATCACTTAATGGTGAGCAATGTATTAAAAGAGGGTGTGACTGCAGCTGGAATCGATTATGATGTGCGTTCTATGCCAAAACCTTCAGATCATGCACCTGCATGGATTGAAATAACATAAGTATTAAATAATGGCTGATCTAAAAACTAATCTGATTGAAATAGAGAATAACCAAACGGTTTGTACCGAATGCTCGATTCGTCGTCTGGCTTTATTCCATGGTGTTCCTGAAGATGAGCTGTCATGGACTCAGACATTTCGAAGCTGTCAATACACGGTAGCTGCGCGTAAGGAAATCTATCGGGAATCTTTAGCCAGTGAATTCATGTTCACGGTCTATCATGGCTGGTTTGCTATTTTTAAAACACTGGGTAATGGGAAGCGTCAAATTTTAAGAATCGCTTTGCCCGGTGACATGCTAGGTTTTCAGGCTGATCTGGAAGCCCCCATGACCCATTCGGCGGCCAGTTTAACGGATGCCGTATTGTGTGCTTTCCCGAGGCGTGAGATGCCGGAGTTGTTACGTAAAAATTTAAGTGTATCCAAGCGTTTGACAGAGCTTAATGCGCGGGATATGAATATCTGCCAGAATCGATTGTTGACTATAGGGCAGCAATCAGCCATTGAACGTATAGCTTTTTTTTGCAGTGAACTATTTTTTCGAATCAAGGCAATTTACAGTGAACAGCAAAGCGATGATGTTTTCTTTCCGCTATCTCAGGAAGACATTGGTGATGCGACCGGATTGACTAAAATTCATGTTAACCGTACATTAAAATCTATGCGTGAGCAGGGCTTGATGGAAATTTCGTCCAAATGTTTGAAAATTCATGATATCGATGCTCTTTGCAATTTAGGAAATTTTGATCCTGCAACCGTTCAAACTTATAGACTTTACTAGGTTTCTATCCCAGGATCACCGCTATTCAAAAGTCAAAGCAGGTTGTTTATTGAATCGCAACCTGTTTACCGACATTGCCTGACAATCGCGCAACAGGTTTTCCTCTATAGCACATGTCCGTTTTATGCTGCTAGACGAGCCTTTATTAAGACTGTCGGGCCCTATTTGCAAAATCTCTATTCAGAACTACTATTAATGTAGCGATATATAACCTGAATAAATAAGGAGTCCATGATTTCCCAAAATTCTCACTTCAAATTGCTGGACTTATATTGGGTATAGCGCTTTGTTGACTATCAAATATATTATCCTGTCCACAATTATGCTGTTAAGTTTGCTGACCTTTGGGCTGGTCTGGTATACCGCTGAAACCTATCAGCAATTAACTTTTGAAGACCATAGGCTATCCATTCAGGAGTTGCTTAAGTACAGAGCTGAAGAGTTGATCCAATCACTGAGGCAGAGACAGGTTGAATTTGCTGATGATATTCAATCAGATGAAATATTTCGTCGGGCCGTGGAATCTAATGATACTCAAACTCTTAAATCCTATCTACATAGAAGGTTTAATCAGCCACTTTTAGATAAGCAGGGTATTCATTTTAAATCTATCCTGCTGCGCGACTCTGAAGCCAATATGGTAGTTGCAGTGTATGACGATAATGCAGATTCTTATAATGGCTGTCCGGTTATTATTGATCGAATAACGACCGGAGGAAATGAGTCTAACCAGAAATCAAAATTTGCTCTTTGTGCTCAAAATAATGACCTGATGTCTGAAGTGGTGGTGAGAACAGAGGATCAGGACTCTGCTTCCTTTATTCACATTATTGCCTACCTTGGGACGGAGTTAAAATCTATCGACAAGGATATAAATTTACCTGTAACCATTATGGGAAACCTGGGCCAGATGTTATATCAGTCACCCGGGTGGTTGGAAGTTAAACAAAAAAATAAAGTCTCAACACCTGTTTTGCATACTTTATATGGTGATGATCTTGTTCCCGGGCTGGTTATTTCGAGTATTTATGATGAGTCACCAATAAGCAGCCGTATTGAATCTGCCTATTCTACTATTTTAATAGTTGCTGGAACTTCAACTTTTGGAATGCTTCTATTTGTGTTGATAGTGCTGTTTTATTCTTTCAAACCCGTGGACAAGGTACGGCAAGCTCTGGGTGTGGTTGAGAATGATCGCTTTGTCCCTATTAATATCGAGAATCTTCGTAATGAATTAAAGGATTTTGCATCAGCTTACAATAAAATGATTTTGATACTGGAAGATGCTTCCCTAAAGCACGATGTCGTAGATAAAAATTTACGTTCTGAACGCGATTTTATTTCTAAAACACTCAACTCAATAACTGATGCAGTACTGGTGGTTAATTCTGAGTTAATACTGAAGCTGGCAAATCCTGCCGCAGAAAAAATGCTGGGCGAAAGACAGGAAAACCTTAATGGCTACGCGCTGGATACTGTGGTTACTTTTTATACGAATCGATCGGTTACGCATATAGTGAACTGGGAAAAGCTGAGAACTAACCCGCAACACCTGGAAAAGCTTTATTTTGAAGTTGAGGGTAAAGTAAGCGAGCTGGAAGTCATGATTTCTCCCATGCTTGATGTTGATCTGGAGGATGTCGGTTATGTGTTGATTTTTAGGGATGTCACTGAGGATCGCAGATTACGTCGTAGAATAAACTATGAAAGTCGGCATGATAAGGTAACTGGTTTACTCATTCGTGATGCATTTGAATCTAAATATGATGAATTGATAGCAGGTGTATATGAATCAACTTATCAGCATGTTCTGGTGGTTATAAATATTGATCACTTTAATGTGATTAATCAGGGTTGTGGTAATCAAGCAGGGGATTTACTGCTTCACCGGGTAGCTAAAATTCTGAGAAGGAATGTGCGGAAATCTGACTTTCTGGCTCGCATCAGAGGGGATGAATTCAGCCTGATATTAGCCGGTGCTGAGCTCTCCATAGCAGCGGGCACGGTTAATAATATTCTGGCTGATATTTGCAAATCAGGCTTTAACTGGGATGGTGTAGAGTACCCGGTCACCGCGAGTGCTGCATTAATGACTTTTAGTGATAGTGATGACGATTTGGCAAATGTACTTTCCAGGTTAAGTTCGGCTACCAGTCTGGCGAAGCAAAAAGGTGGGAACCAGTATTACCTGGTAGGAGATGATGATATTAATGTTCAGGAGCATCATTCAAACCTTTCCTGGGTTGCAAAAATTAACAAAGGTTTTGTTGAAAAACGCTTTAAACTATTTGCACAACCCATTGTGCCGGTAGATGGTAGTGACGATAAAAGGTTTTATGAAGTATTGATCAGGTATCAGGATGAAGATGGATCACTTGTTCAACCGGGAGAGTTTTTAGGTGCGGCCAGGCGTTTCAGTTTAAGTGAAAAAATTGATCGATGGGTCATTTCCGAAGTTATTCACTGGGTGGTGAAGAACCCGGAGCCTGCCCAGGAATTGCTAATCTCTATTAACATTTCCGAGGCCAGTATTACATCGAATAGTTTTCATCGATTTCTGTTTCAGATATTGCAAACAGATCTGGTGAATGCCAGCAGCTTCTGTTTTGAAGCAACAGAGAGTTCGGTGGTCAAAGACACTGGGAAATCCATTGAGTTTATAAAACAGCTCAAAACTATAGGAGCCAAATTTTCACTGGATGATTTTGGAAGTGGGATCTCCTCTTTAACCCATTTGCAGCAATTCCCATTAGACTATTTAAAAATTGATGGTGTATATGTCGAGAATATTCTGCAATATGATTACTCTTCTGTTTTTGTCAGTTCCATTGTGACGGTAGGTCACAGTATGGGAGTTAAAGTAATTGCTGAGTCAGTAGAGTCTAAAGAGGTATGGAGTAAGCTGTCTGAAGTGGGTGTCGATTACCTGCAAGGTTCAGTTATCAGTAACCCTGAGGCTTTGGAGCTTATTGATTTTAATCAGCCCTCCTGACCAGTTTCGCCATTCATGAAGACGATAGCAGGAAGGTGATTATAAATTACGCTATTTTGAATGGAGTAACTGTTTGAATGTTGGAATGGTGTAGTTTGACAAAATTTCATTTCGATCATTGAGTGCCCGGGTATGAACCAGCTCTTTAATGGTGTCCATTTCAAGATAAGGGGTCATCATGTGCAGGAACTCGTATTGATAAGTTGAAATATGGCGAGAATGTCGAAAGCCCACCTTAATCATGCTGTCTGGAAACAGGTGGTTGGCGCTGATACACTCCAGTTCATCATCATGTTTTTGTCCTTTTGCCATTTCCGCAATAATGCCGACTCCAAAACCCAGTCGGACATAAGTTTTTATGACATCAGAATCGGTTGCGGTAAAGACTACATTGGGTTCCAGGTTGGCATCATGGAATGTTCGATCCAGCTTGGATCGCCCGGTTAAACCCAGCATATACGTCAGGATCGGGTAGGCGGCCAGGTCGGCTAATGTGATTTCTGACTTGGTAGTCAGGCCGTGTCCTTTGGGTACGACAATAAATCTATTCCAGGTATAGGCCGGAATGGTTACCAGTTCATCGAATTCATCGATGGTTTCAGAGGCCAGTACAAAATCTACCGAATTGTTAGCGGCCAGCTTACACATAGCTTTAGGATTTCCCTGATGGACCTGTAAATCGATACGTGGATATTTAATGGTGTAATTTTGCAAAATTTGGGGCAGTAAAAACTGTGCCTGAGTATGAGTAGTGGCAATCGTTAAGCTGCCTCTATTGGCATTAGAATACTCTCTGGCCGCCTGTTTAATGCTTTTCACATTGTTGAGCAGGGATTCAACATGTTCCAGTACTGCATAGCCTGCAGGTGATATGCCTGTCAGCTTTTTGCCAGAGCGTTCGAATACCTTGATATCCAGCTCTTCTTCAAGCAGTTTAATTTGGTGGCTAACGCCGGGTTGGGAGGTATAAAGCTCTTCAGCAGCGGAAGAAACATTCAGGTTATTTCTTACTACCGCATCAAGGAAGCGTAATTGTTGCAATTTCACAGTAAATTCTCAGTGGTTACTAGTTTATTATAGGTTTTAGTTATAGGGTCATGATTTTACAAGTATATCAAATACAATCAATCTTTTTGTTATAAGAATGTAATATTTCTCAAAGTTTTCGAAATGAGAGGCTATCTGGAAGCCTGAATTAATTCACCCAGTTCACTCATTGACTTGAAACAGGTAACTTCTGAATAATCATGTTCTTCATTCTTTGCATTGTAAAATAGAGTTTTCATGCCGGCATTTATGCCTGCCTCGACCCCTACAATGCTGTCTTCAATGACGATGCAATCCGCTGCTGAATATCCCATATTTTTAGCGGCGTAAAGGAATAGCCCGGGATCAGGTTTCCAGCTATTGATATCATAGGCGCTATAAATATGGTTGCCAAAAAATTGAGATAGCCCGCACACTCTTAGAGAGAGTTCAATTTTGCTAAGAGGACCACTGGAAACTACCGCTTTAGGTTGTTTGAGCTGGCTGAGAGCATGAATAACACCATCAATGGGTTTTAGCTCGGCTTCAAATAATTCTGCAACTAAAGCTCGATAACTATTAACAAAATTATCATCCAGGGTTATTTCATATTCATCGCTCAAGTCATCCAGAATGTTTGCCATTTTCCAGCCACTGAACCTGGCGGTTAATTCATCCGCATCCAGCCTTATGCCTAAAGCTTTAAATTTAGTCACCAGGCCGGTATTGCCCAGTCGTTCACTATCAACGAGAGTTCCATCGCAGTCGAAGAGCAGGCATGTAGACATTGTTTTTCAGGTTTCCAGTTGATTGAATATGTTGAAGTAAATATGCTATGCCGAAAGATCCCGCTGCAGGCAGCCCTTCTGTATGGTTCTAAAATATGTGCTGGAAAGCTATCAAAGGCTGCGGTAAAGGGGATCAGGCAGTTTTATATATAGACAGTTTAAGTATTACTCTTTTTTTTATAAGTTTGCCACACTGTTCTGACTACACAACATAAATATTTTCATGAACCAGCAAATTCCACTTTGGACGCCTGATCATAATCAGGTTGAACAGGCTAACCTGACACGCTTTATCAGGTTTGTATCAAATTCCACGGGTAAAAACTTTGCTGATTTCGACAGTCTTTACCAGTGGTCGATCACTGACAGTGAGACTTTCTGGTCTGTTTTATGGGACTTCTGTGAAGTGATTGGTGATAAGGGGGAGACGCTATTAATTGATGGTGAAAATATGGAGAAAGCACAGTGGTTCCCAGAAGCGAGATTAAATTTTGCAGAAAACCTGTTACGCGAACGCAGTGATAATACGGCCATTACCTTTAAAGCGGAAGATCAGCTTGACTATCAGCTCAGCTTTAATGAATTGTATGAACAGGTTGCTGCAGTGGCTGCCTGGTTAACAAAACAGGGCATTGGAAAGGGTGATCGGGTGGCAGCCTATTTGCCTAATATGCCAGAAACAATTGTGGCAATGCTGGCAACGACCAGCCTGGGAGCTATCTGGACGTCTACTTCTCCTGACTTTGGAGAAGAGTCTGTGATTGATCGGTTTGGTCAAACTCAACCTAAAATCCTGTTTTGTGTAGACGGGTATTTTTATAACGGAAAAAGCATTAACACCCGGAACAAGGTTGCAGCCATTAAAGAGGGTTTACCTTCATTACAGCAGACAGTTGAAATCTCTTTAACTGGAGCGCAAGCTGAGAGTGATTTTACCAGCTGGTCCTCTGTTTTAGCCGAACCGCATGATGCGGATATTAATTTTGTAAAAACGGAATTCAATCACCCGCTGTATATTCTTTATTCTTCCGGCACAACGGGTAAGCCAAAGTGCATCACGCACAAGGTTGGCGGTGTGTTACTACAGCACTTGAAAGAGCAGCAATTGCACAGTGATATTAAACCGGGCGACCGGGTGTTTTACTTTACAACCTGTGGCTGGATGATGTGGAACTGGCTGGTGACTGCACTGGCATCTCGTGCCACTGTGGTGTTATTTGACGGTGCGCCTTTTTACCCTGATGGAAATGTATTGTGGGATTATGCTGATCAGGTAGATATGACGCTTTTTGGTACGTCGGCTAAATATATCGATGCGTTAAAAAAGAATAATATCCAGCCAAAACAGACGCACCAGTTAAAGTATTTACGCACCATTTGTTCGACCGGCTCTGTATTAGCTCCGGAAAGTTTTAACTTTGTTTATGAGTCGATTAAACAGGATGTCAACCTGGCTTCAATTTCCGGTGGTACTGATATCGTTTCCTGCTTTGTGTTAGGCAATCCGGTTGTTCCTGTTTACCGGGGTGAAAGTCAATGTCGAGGTCTGGGCATGGCAGTCGAGGTATTCAACCCACAGGGTGAAGCATTAAATGATGAAAAAGGAGAACTCGTATGTACTAAAACATTTCCCAGTCAGCCTTTATGTTTCTGGGGAGATGATTCCGGTGAAAAATACCACAATGCCTATTTTAGTGAGTATGAAAATATCTGGCATCATGGGGACTATGTGCGGCTGACAAAAAATGGGGGCGTAGTGATTTATGGACGATCAGATGCGACGCTGAACCCGGGTGGGGTACGAATTGGTACGGCTGAAATATACCGTCATGTTGAACAACTTGATGATGTTGTGGAAAGTATAGTGATCGGGCAGGAATGGGATAATGATGTGCGAGTGGTTTTATTTGTCGTTCTTCAACCGGGCCTAGTACTTGATGAAAAGTTAATCCAGTTGATCAGGCAAACAGTTCGTGAAAAGTGTACGCCACGTCATATGCCATCCAAAGTCATTCAGGTGGCTGAGATACCTCGAACCAAGTCAGGGAAAATTGTCGAATTAGCAGTTCGCGATGTGGTGCATAATCGCGAGATAAAAAACAGGGGTGCCCTGGCGAATCCCCGGGCATTGGAGCTGTATAAAAATATTGCAGAATTGCAGTAGGCTGTGCAATTGCTAATGGGCTGCAATTGCACAGCCCATCTGCAGTTAGTAGATGTTCGATTTAACCTTCAGCTTCAACCGGAATCAACGTCAGCTCGACACGACGATTTAGTGCACGACCAGAGGTTGTTTTATTATCAGCAATGGGTCGGCCTTCACCACGACCAACGGTCATGACTCGATCAAAACTAATTCCACCATTGTCCATCAGGTAATTACCCACACTGGTTGCACGGTAGTAAGAGAGCTTCTGGTTGGATGCAGTTGAACCAACACTGTCGGTATGGCCGGCGACTTCGATCAGGGTTTGATTAAATTCATTTAACACTAAAACAACTGAATCCAGTATTGCGCCAAAGTTGGGTTGTAGTGTCGACTTACCGGTAGCAAAGGTAATGTTGCCCGGCATGTTTAAAATGACTTCATTGCCATTACGGGTAACACTAACACCCGTTCCTTCGAGCTGATCACGTAGCTCGGCTTCCTGCTTATCCATGTATGACCCGACTCCTGCTCCTGTCACGCCGCCAACACCTGCGCCAACCAAAATCGCCTTACGACGATCACGGCTGCTTTTGTCTCTGGCTGAAATATACCCGATTAGTGCGCCAATACCTGCGCCTATGGCACTGCTTTTAGCGGTACTGCTGGTTTTTTGCTCTCCAGTGTAGGCATCGAATGTAGTACACCCTGATATTGAAGCTGAAAGAGCCGCGATAGTAGCTAGTGTAATAAGTTTAAGTTTCATTGGTTTCTCCTGAAAATCGAATTATTTTAACAACAGGCTTTATTTAAGTCATCGGAATTAAGTAACTATATTAATGTTTTACAATATTGATTTTGAGTGATAGATGATGAATTATTTTGATTTTATTCGGTCTTACTAGTTCCATCCTGTAAACTCACTTTGTTTTTATTTAAAAACCCCTGTTTGAAACTATGAATAAACGATTGATTATTAGTCGTGTGCTTCCAGTGCTAATTATTACGCTGGCTGTCAGTACTTTTTCCTACCTGAAGGCGAGCAAGCCGGAACGTAAAAAGCCGGTTGCCACCGAAAAAGTCTGGCTGGTTAATGCCGTTGCGGTACAGTCCCGTTCTTTGGCACCGGATTTAACCCTGCACGGTAAAGTTGATACACCTGCTTTACTCAGAGCAGCTGCACCCGGTGCGGGTCATGTATCTCAGGTTCTGGTGCGTCCAGGTGAGTCCGTTACACCGGGGCAGCTACTGGTGAGCATGGATGGTCGTGACTTTTCAGCTGCAAATTTACAGGCTAATGCAGATGTGACTGATATAGAAGCTCAGCTGGCGGAACTGAAGGTTAAATATTTATCTAATTTAAAAGCTCTGGAACAGGAGAAAAACCTGCTCTCTCTGGCGAACAAGGAAGTACAGAGGGTCGAGCGGTTGAAAAAAAATAACCTGAGTTCAGAGTCTGCTTTATCTGATGCACATGAATTGCTCGGCCGACAGGAGCTTTCATTGCTCGGTAAGCAACTGGAAGTGGATCGCTATAAATCCACGGTTAAGCAATATCGCGCCAGGTTAGCTCGTGCAAAAGCGCGACAGGCTGAAACCAGTCTGGCGATAGAACGAAGTGAGATTCGAGCTGAATTTGCAGGCATCATCGCCGAGGTACCGGTTTCTGCAGGTGACAGGGTTCGGATTGCTGATATTCTGGTGAGCCTGTATGCACTTGATTCACTGGAAATTCGAGCCAGCATTCCGGCCGGCTATCAGGCAGAAATTCAAATTGCTCTGGAAAATGAAACCAGTTTAACGGCCGTTGCAGAAATGTCCGGTAGACGGTACAAACTACAATTACTTCGGTTAGCCGGTGAAGCGCGTGCCGATGGCATAGACGCCTATTTTAAAGTGATAGAGGGTTCCAGTCGTTTGCGAATTGGCAACCTGTTAAAAGTGAATTTACAGCGCCCGATGCAACACAATGTTATTACTGTGCCTTATCGCGCCATTTATGGGAATAACCGGGTTTATATGTATCGTGACGAGCGCATGGTGGCAGTGAATGTAGAAGCTGTTGGTCAATTTGAAGAAAAGGACGGGAAGCCGACTTTATTAATTCGCAGTGATGACATCAAACCCGGCGATCAGATTATTACGACTCACCTCTCAAATGCTGTAGATGGTCTAAAAGTAAAACGGGTGGATGAGTAAATGATCCTGCACCTGAAATATATAATTTCTGCGTGCGCTTGGTGCCTTCGTGGTGAAAGGTCTGTTGTCGAATGAAACATAAAAATGATCTGTTAGGCATATTCGTCAATCATAAGGTTGCTCCAAACCTGTTGATGGTGATCATGATTCTGGCAGGGCTGGTGGCCCTGAAGAAGCTGAATGTACAGTTTTTTCCTAATTTTGAACTGGAAGCCATTTCCATTAGTACCGTATGGAGTGGTGCCAGTGCTGAAGATATTGAGAGGGCAATCACCATCCCCCAGGAACAACGTTTGCGTAATGTAGATGGACTGGATGAAATGAGTTCTTCTTCCGCCCCCGGTGTATCCGGTATTACGTTGAATTTTGAAGAAGGCATGGACATGATTCTGGCGCTGGATCAGGTTAAGAAACAGATCGATGATTTCACCAGTTTGCCTCAGGATGCCGAACAATCCCGGGTGTCGCAAAGTATGCGTTACGAATCGGTGGCGAGGCTATTGATCAGCGGTCCTGATAATCTGGATGATTTACGCAAGCTGGCCAGGAAGTTTGAGCAGCAGTTGCTGGAACGGGGTATCGATAAAGTTGACCTGGAGGGGTTACCAAAGGAATCGATACTGATATCGGTACCTTCTGAACAAATGTATAACCTCGGTCTGAGCCTGTCACAAATCGGTGACAAAATCGACCGGGTGAGTCAGGATCTTCCTGCCGGGCTGGCCGGTGAAAATGATGGCACTCGAGAATTGCGCAGCCTGAATCAGCGCAGAACTCCCAAAAGTTTTGAAGATTTACCGGTACTTGGCAGTGAAGGTAATCGTATCAACCTCGGTGATATCGCGCATATTGAACGGCGTATTAAAAGCGGCTCGGAAACCATTTCGCTGGGAGATAAAAAATCTGCGGTTCTGGTATTGCGACGTAGTGAACATGGCGATTCGTTAAAATCAGCTGAAATCTTACAGCAATGGCTGGATGAGGTGACACCGATATTGCCACCGAATGTGACGGTCACGTTATTTAGCGAACGCTGGCAATTGATCAAACAACGTATCATGTTGTTGCTGAAAAACGGTGCCGGGGGGTTAATACTGGTGCTGTTTATTTTGTATGCTTTTCTATCGACTCGTGTTGCCTTCTGGGTGGCTGTGGGTATTCCTGTCTCGTTTATGGCTACGCTGGCAGTGATATACCTGGCTGGTGGAAGCATCAACATGATCAGTCTGTTCGGGTTGATCATGGCACTCGGCATTATCGTGGATGATGCAATAGTGGTAGGGGAGGATGCCCAGGCTCATTTTGACATGGGAGAGGATTCGCTAAAAGCATCGGAAGGCGGTGCGCGACGGATGCTGTCGCCGGTTATGGCGTCTTCACTGACCACTATTGCGGCATTTTTACCATTGATGCTGATCGGTGGTCGCATGGGTAATATAATGCAGGCAATTCCGATGGTCATCATCAGTGTCATCATTGCTTCGCTAATCGAAAGCTTTCTTATCCTGCCCGGACATTTACGCCATGCTTTTGTAGATAGTCACCGTGATACGCGTTCAGCCCTTCGAGTGAAGCTGGATAATGCCTTTGAGTTCTTTCGCGACCGACTGTTCAGACCTTTTATCACGCTCGCCATAGAATTTCGCTGGAGCACTATTGCGATGGGCATAGGGGTGTTTATTCTGACCATAGGTCTGATTTTGGGAAGCCGGGTTGGCTGGCGCTTTTTCCCTTCGCCTGAATCGACAACGGTTTATGGCAATGTCAGGTTTGTGGCCGGTAGCGGGCAGGAGTCAGTCGACAAATTTCTTACCCATATGGAAGATACTTTACAGCAAACTATTGAAGCGCTGGATGAAAAAGTGGTCGATACCTATTACGTCAGACATGCTTCCTCTACCGGGCAGGGCAGAGCGATAAAAGGTGAGCGTAATGGTTCTATTTATGTGGAATTAACCGCACCGGACAGTCGTAAAACCAATAACAATAAATTCATAAAAGCCTGGAACAAAAGGGTGAAAATTCCGGCGGGGGTTGAATCCTTTAAAATTTCATCCCGCAAAATGGGGCCTTCCCGGCGTGATTTAAGTGTTCGTCTGACCGGTGATGATCCCCTGCAAATGAAGCTGGCTGCGCTGGAACTGTCCGAAGCATTAAAAGGCATTTCGGGTGTGACAGCTGTTGATGATGATTTGCCCTACGGCTTTGAACAGTTAATTTACTCACTGACACCGGCGGGAGAAGCATTGGGGTTGAGCATTGTCGATTTGGGCAGACAGTTAAGAGCAGCTTATGACGGGATTTTATTGCAGCGTTTTCAGGATGGTGCTGATGAAGTGGATGTCAGAATTCAACTGCCGGATTCAGAAAAACGCTATTTAACCAGTCTCGATGAATTGCCCGTTCAACTGGCCGATGGACGATTTGTGCCGCTCAATAGTGTAGCCTCATGGGAGTCTCGTCAGGGCTTTGAAACACTACGTCATTCTGATGGTTTACTGGCCGTTTCAGTTACTGCCGATGTGAATGAAGAGATTAATAATACCGAAGAAATTACTGCCGATTTGCGTGATTTAACATTACCTGAATTAACCTCTCGCTATGGCATAGGCTATTCCCTGGAAGGACGGGCTGCCAGTCAGCGTGAAACTTTAACCGATATGAGAATCGGTGTAGGCATAGCTTTTGCAATGATCTATCTGGTATTAGCCTGGGTTTTTTCATCTTATGGATGGCCATTACTGGTGATGCTGACCATACCGCTGGGTTTAACCGGGGCCGTATTAGGTCACTGGGTGATGGGTATGGATATGACCATGTTAAGCCTGTTTGGTTTTTTTGGCCTGTCCGGCATCGTGGTCAATGATTCGATTATTCTGGTGACTTTTTACAAGCATATTCGGGCAAAAGGTCTGGGTATTCATGAAGCATTGGTGGAAGCAGCCTGCCAGCGTTTGCGTGCCGTGTTACTGACTTCTTTAACTACGATTGCCGGCTTAACACCGTTATTATTTGAAACTTCCAGGCAGGCGCAATTTCTTATTCCGATGGCTGTTTCCATTGCATTTGGGCTGGCTTATGCAACCCTGTTGATTCTGATGGTGATTCCTGCCATGTTATCGGTGTATGAAGATGTGGCTGAGTGGTTTAGGCAGGAAAGCTATCAAGCCGAACCTGAAGTGAGTGACTAAAAGTTCATTATATATATTATAAAAAACGACCAATAAAGAGAGGATAAGCTATGTGCGATGAAATTAGTTGTGGTGCAGATTATAGTGATATGCCACCGATAGAAGTGCCTGAACAAAAAAGACGAGCTTTCATTAAAGGTTTGGCCAGTTTGCCGTTGGCCGCAATACTGGCTGATCCGGTACTGGCTGCAGCAGCGGCCAAAGGAGTTGAAACTGTCAGTATCAAAACACCTGGTGGAGCAATGACATCTGCAGCGGTGGCTTACCCTGAACAGGCAAATGCGCCGACATTATTGTTGATTCATGAATGGTGGGGATTGAATGACCAAATTAAAGCGGTTGCCCAGGAATTTGCTAACGAAGGTTTTCTGACAATAGCTGTAGATATGTATAACGGTAAAGTTGCCAGCAAAAGAGAAGATGCCATGAAATATATGAAGGGCATGGATATGGCTACAGCAAAAGAATCTGTAGTGGCCTGGGTGAACTGGTTAAAAGCTAATTCAAAGGGTAATGGTAAGGTGGCTACACTGGGCTGGTGTTTTGGTGGCGGCTGGTCGCTGGAAACATCTTTGTTAACCCCGGTGGATGCAACGGTTATCTACTATGGTCGGGTGACTAAATCGGCAGCCCAACTGGCTTCATTGCAAAGCCCGGTCCTCGGACACTTTGGTACCCTGGATAAATCGATCAATGAAAAAATGGTCGGTAAATTTGAAAAAGCGCTGGATGAAGCGGGTAAAAAAGATTACACCCATCACTGGTATACCGCTAACCATGCTTTCGCAAACCCCACCGGATCCAGGTATGATGCTGATGATGCCGCGTTAGCCTGGTCCAGGTCGTTGGCTTTTTTACATAAACATCTGGGTTGAGGAAATAATTATTAGCTTATAACTTTAATGACTTGATATGAAGAGAGTTAGAGTAGAGAATCAGCCAAGTTTAGCTCTCGATTGGCCATAGGCTGATGAGTAAAATCGGATAATATAAATAAAAACACCCCTTTAGAGGAAAAAATATATGAAACGTCGTGATGTTCTGAAAACAGGTGTAGCTGCTGCTCTTGGTACTGCTGGCGCTGCCGTATCGGCACCAGCTATTGCAAAAAGTCGAATAGAAATCAATATGGTCTCTACCTGGCCTCGTGATTTTCCTGGTCTGGGTACGGGTGCTCAGCGTTTCGCAAAAAACCTGGAAGATATTTCCGGTGGTCGTATGAAGGTTAACTATTTTGCGGCTGGTGAAAGAGTAAAAGCTTTCGATTCACTGGATGAAGTTTCATCTGGTAATGCACAAATGTACCATGGTGCAGATTACTACTGGAAAGGTAAGCACCCTGCATGGGCTTATTTTACTGCTGTACCATTTGGTCTGTCTTATACTGAATTCAATGCATGGATGAGATTTGGTGGTGGTGAAGCCCTGCATGACGAAGTAGCGGGTGGTTTTGGTGTAAAATGTCTACCCTGTGGTAATACAGGTGTTCAAATGGGTGGCTGGTTCCGTAAGGAAATGAATTCTGCCGATGACTTTAAAGGGTTGAAAATGCGTATTCCCGGTCTGGGCGGCGACGTTCTGGCTAAACTGGGCGCTTCTCCTGTTTCATTACCTGGTGGTCAAATTTATGAAAACCTGGTTTCCGGTGCAATCGATGCAACTGAATGGGTTGGCCCATGGAATGACAGTTTCATGAAATTTTATGAAGCAGCCAAATATTACTATTACCCTGGAATGCATGAACCAGGTGCTTCACTGAGTGTTGGTATGAATAAAAAATGGTGGGATGGTCTGTCCAGGACAGATCAACTGATCATTAGAGCCGCTGCTGAAACAGAAAACTCTATCATGATGTCTGAGTACAATGCCAAGAATGGTGCTCATCTGGCCAAACTGATTAATGAGCAGGGTGTCAAGCTGCGTAAATTCAGTGATGATACTTATGATAGCTTTGGTGACGCAGCCGAGGAAGTATTTGCGGAAGTTCGGGCACATAGTGCACTGGCCAAAAAAGTTCACGATAGTTTTCTGACTGCACGTCAGGATGTCGGTGCCTGGGCTAAAATCTCTGACGTTGCTTATATTGAGCAGAGAAACCGCGTACTGGGTCTGTAAAGACTGGTTTAAAGAAGTAAAAACGGAGCCTGATGGCTCCGTTTTTTTTGTTTTGTTAAACTAAGTCGCTGTAAGCAGAAGTGCCACTTTAGTCTCACCTTTTTTCACGGGACTAAACCCTCTCTTTCTTTATATAGTCTGTTGTGACACTATCCAAATGACTGAAAACCCGTCTATTCCTCGTATTTCATCTGTTATTAAAACACTGACCTATCTCATGGTTGGTTCAGTTTTTCTGTATTTATTAAATAATTATCTGGTTTATTGGCAGGGCTTGCCCGGGCCCTATAACCTTTTCGCGCATCTGGGCTGGTTTGGTGAGGATTCAACGGTCACTTTAGCAGATGAAAAAATTAACCAGGGCTGGATGCAATTTGCAAGCTATCTGGTTGTTTTGATATTGGTCGCATTTTATGCCGTTAAATCGTCAACGGTCTCTCTACGGCAGTCATCTGAAAGATTACAGGCGCTGGCATCTTACCTCGTGCGGGTTGCTTTCTGGGCTGTAATGTTGATTGGTTTTGTGGATATGATGATCTCTTTTTTACGCATTGAAAAAATGCTTGAATTCTGGGTTGGTGATGAATTAATCGTACAATTGGGTCGCCCCTCATTTCGCGGAATTTATGTACATTATCCATTGCTGGTCAGTTCATTTGTTTTTGCATTTATTTTCCGCAAGATTAGTTTTTCCTGGTTAGCTTTGATGGTTGTGTTGTCTGAGTTTTTAATTGTATTAACCCGATTTGTTTTTTCCTATGAACAGGCTTTTCAGGGAGATCTGGTTCGTTTCTGGTATGCCGCATTATTTTTATTTGCCAGTGCTTATACATTGATACATGAAGGACATGTCAGGGTGGATGTTTTATACGCCGGGTTTAGCCGGGTAAAAAAAGCCTCGGCAAATATTATTGGTTCTGTGTTTCTGGGCATTCCTTTGTGCTGGGTTATTTTGATGCACGGCTTGGGAGGTAAAGGTAACAGCATTAATAGCCCCCTGTTAAGTTATGAGATTTCTCAAAGTGGTTATGGCATGTATGTCAAATACCTGATGGCAGGTTTTCTGGTGGTGTTTGCGGTTACCATGATTGTTCAATTTTGTAGTTATTTACTACTCAATATCGCAGAATTGATTGAACCGGATGATCAGCAAAAAGAAGACCCTGGTGAATTTACTGTGCTGCCCGATGCCGCATCGCCTGAGGGCATGAGAATGAATGCTGGAACTGAGATGAGAGAGTCCTGATGGAAGTTTATTTTTTACTGCTGTTAGTGGTGATAATGATAGCAGCGTTAACATCAGGTTTCCCCGTTGCATTTGCATTGCCCGGTTCGGCTATTTTATCTATTGCAATTGCCGCCCTGTGCGGGTACCTGTTTGTTGGTGACCCCGATGCATTCTTTTCACACGGTGGACCGAACCAGTGGTTGAGTGCCGGCGTTACTAATTTTCGAAGTATGTACTGGGTGGTCGAGCGAGACACGCTGATAGCGATTCCACTGTTTGTATTCATGGGTATCATGTTGCAACGCTCAAAAATTGCAGAAGATTTGCTGGTTGCGATGGCCCAGTTATTTGGCCCTGTTCCCGGTGGTCTTGGTATTTCAGTCATCTTTGTAGGCGCCTTGCTGGCAGCAACTACCGGTATTGTGGGAGCCACAGTTATTGCAATGGGACTTATCTCGTTGCCAGCCATGTTACGTAACAATTATTCCAAATCACTTGCCTGCGGGACGATCTGTGCGTCAGGAACGCTGGGGCAAATCATTCCGCCTTCCATCGTGTTGATTATTCTGGCTGATCAGCTGTCGAGTGCTGCCGATCAGGCAAACACGGCTCGTAAATCTGAATACCGGGAAATCACCGGTGATTTTTCTATGCCCAGTGATTTTGACGTGGTTTCGGCCAGTGCCGGTGATATGTTCATGGGGGCATTTGTACCGGGATTGATTCTGGTCGGTTTGTATATGGCTTATATTTTTATTGCAGCGGTCATCAAACCTGAAGTGGCACCGCCAGTTCCTTATGATGGGAAGTATAACAGGCAGTTTTTCATTAAGGTGTTAATGGCACTAGCTCCGCCGCTGCTGCTCATTTTTACCGTGCTGGGTTCTATTATTTTAGGCATAGCCACGGTGAATCAGGCGGGTGCTATTGGTGCCGTTGGTGCTTTGATCATGGGAAGTTACCGACTGACCAAAGGTAGTAAAACCTCCTATTATCCGGCCATTCTGGCGATTGTGTCGCTGGTCGCGATTACATTTCTGCTGAACTATTATGACCTGAACATCAAAAACATCAAAACTGAAGAGGATCAGTTTGGTGTTTACCTGGCGATAATTGCTGTCTCAGGATTATTGACTTCGGTTGTCTGGGCAATCTGGCGTGCACATAAAATTGATAATATTTTGCATGATGTAATGATTGATACCGCGAAAACTACGTCCATGGTTTTTATCATCCTGCTGGGTGCTGCGATGCTGACATCTGCATTTAGAGCCTTTGGTGGAGAAGAGCTGGTTAAGCAATTTCTTACCACACTACCCGGTGGGTTCTGGATGCAATTTATCGTGGTGATGCTGGTTATTTTCCTATTAGGATTTTTCCTTGATTTTATCGAAATAGCCGTCGTGGTTGTACCTATTGTCGCGCCGATTTTGCTGGCTAATCCTGAAGCGAATGTCACTGCAGTGTGGCTGGGTGTTATGGTGGGATTAAATATCCAGACTTCCTTTTTAACACCGCCGTTTGGCTTTGCGTTGTTTTATTTACGCGGGGTTGCACCGGCAATAGTTAAAACCATGCATATCTATAAAGGGGCTGTTGCCTTTATCGGGTTGCAATTGTTGGGTCTGTTTATTGCCGGCGCATTTCCTACGCTAATTAATTATTTGCCCAACAGAACTTATCTGACTTCGGATACGGCTCCACCACCCAATAATCCTCGTATTCAACTGTGTATGGAAGATATGGTTTTTACCAGTTATGAGAAGCAGAAAAATGAAATTGAAACCGCTTTAAAGCAGGTTAAAAAACTGGATACCGCTTATTTTCCGGATAACTATCGTCACAAACTGAATGAAGGGTTCAACGATATGGGGAAAGTATTTGAGTTAATTTCCCAGATAGAAATTGCGCAAAAAGCATATCAGCATTTTGTGGTCGAGTATGAGCCGCTGCATCGCGAAGTTCGCACCGTTCAACGACATATTCGTAAAATTGGTAAGAAAATAGATGTTTTAAATGATGAAATAAAACAAATAGAATTTTCTGAACACCCTGATGAAAATGCAATGGCCATGCTGGAAACCCGGGTAGAAGAATTAAAATCTGATCAGCAAAAGTTAGCCGAGAACATTCCGCAACAGTGGAAAGGTGCCAGAGAACAATACCTTGATTTAGCCAAAAAAGAAAAAATTGCGCGTAGCAAATACCGGCGTTTAGTGGATGATAGTTACCAGGTTGTTGCAGATACCCGGGATATGGTGAATGCGTCAGATGCTTTAACGCAACTTCAGCCTGACCTGGAAGCATTATTCGCTGTAATTCGTGATGCTGAGATTAAAACGGCTATGGAGCAGATCAAGGGTGTGGAATCATCGTTATCGGCTATCAAGAATGCCCATCCTGTTAAATCTAAATTATCTAAAGCGCGCAGGGCCCTAAAGAAAACACAGGATAGAGATAAAGCCTCCGGCCTGCTGGTTAAGGCTGTAGAAATTCTGGAAACAGAAGTGTCATGGCGTAGTCAGGCATCCCGTTTGTATTTACCCGGTTTGCAACAGTTTGATGAGGTGGTAAAAAACACTATTGGTTTGCGCATGCAGGAAAGGTTGAGTATCGATCAGGCTGAAGAAATTGCGAGCTGCCTTGCAAAACATAAAGATATATCGCTGGCTTTTTAATACGTTTAACTATTGTGCAGTTTTCACTCTCAAAGTTACCCGAAATATTATTTGGATCGGGAAAGCTCAAACAGCTTCCTCAAGTGATCAGTAAATTTGGAAGTCGAATTTTATTGGTAACCGGTGGTTCTTCATGGTCTGGAACCGACTGGTGGCCACAGCTGGTCGAGTCTCTTAATTCGGCCGGTATCCAGTATGAGCAGATCACCGTTATGGGTGAGCCTTCACCGGAGCTGGTCGATAAAGCTGTTCAACAATTCAGCCAGTCAGGCATTGACGCGGTAGTTGCTGTTGGCGGTGGCAGTGCGATGGATGCTGCAAAGGCAATAGCCGGGTTACTGTTGATTAACCAACCGGTGCTGGATTATCTAGAAGGTGTCGGTCCCGAGCTCAAATATCCCGGGCCATCGGTGCCTTTTATTGCGGTACCTACAACCGCAGGCACTGGCAGTGAAGCGACCAGGAATGCGGTATTGAGTCGTTTGGGCGAGCAGGGTTTTAAAAAATCATTCCGTGATGACCAGTTGATGGCCAGGGCGGCGATTGTTGATCCCGATCTACTGGCAAGTTGTCCACCTTCTGTCATTGCAGCTAATGGCATGGATGCGCTAACCCAGTTAATCGAATCTTACGTCTCAATCCGTCAGAATGTATTTTGTAATGCGCTTTCTGAACAGGCACTTCGGCGTATTCCTGGTAGCCTGTTACCGTTATTCGAGTCTTCTGCACAACATGCCGGTGCACGCGAAAACATGGCTTTTGCATCGATGGTTTCCGGCATTAATCTCGCTCAAACCGGGCTGGGGTCGGTGCATGGCCTGGCTTCACCACTGGGTGCCATGTTTCCTGTTCCGCACGGGGTGGTTTGTGGTTGCCTGCTGGCTGAGGCTACGGAAATAAATATCAAAGCCATGTTACAGCGTGAACCTGATAATCCTGCTTTAGAGTCGTATAAAAAAATAGCGCAGATGCTTTGTAGAAAACATTTTGCTGATTTTGACTCTGCTTTTAACTGCCTGTTTAAAACTTTGCGAAACTGGACTGAACAGCTGAAAATTCCACGTTTGTCAGACTTCGGCGTGTTACAAAGTGATATCGATCGAATTGTACAAAATGTGAGTGGAAGTAGTATGAAAACTAATCCGATAAGACTGACAGATAAAGAGATAGCCGCTATAGTGCGCGCCCGACTCTAATTCCTCTGAATAAACCAATGAAACTGGCTTTACTCATCATCGCTTCTATCACAGTCGTTGCAGTTGTTCTGTTCTATTCCACCACAGAGCAATCTCTGAATGAACCGGCTGATATGCCCTGGCATATTACGGTGCATGATGCTAATCATAGCGAAGTATTTGGCATAGAATTGAATAAAACCACGCTGGAGCAGGCCAGGCAGAAATTTGGGAAACTGGATGGACTGGCACTGTTTAAAAGTCAGAAGGGTGATTACAGTCTTGAAGCCTATTTTGGCAAGGTAAACATCGGGCCTTTCAGTGCAAGAATTATTGCGAATCTAGATGCTTCCCAGTCTGAGCTGGATAGTCTAACTGAGCACACGATCAAACGGGTTATCACTGAGGATGGCAGTCAAAGGTGGACTATTAAAACTGATAAACAGTCCGAACAGGGAGTGCGACTGATAAAATCGTTAAGTTATATTCCTGCTTATAGTGGAATGGATCAACAATTTATAACGCAACGATTTGGTGAACCGGCAAGTCGTAAAGTGGTGGATGAAACCACAGAGCTTTGGTTTTATCCGCAACAGGGGGTCAGAATTATGGTTGATAACGATGGAAAAGAGTTATTTGAATACATGACGCAAACTCAGTTTAATTTAACCGCTGGAGAGCTGTAATGTCATTGTGTGTGGCGATTATTGGCGCTAGTCATAAACCTCAACGTTATGCTTACAAGGCTCAACAGATGTTGATGGATTACAGGCATACAGTTTTTCCGGTTTCTGGGAATGGTCGGGAAATACTGGGTGTCGAAGGTTATAGTTCTATTAATCAGATCAACCATACAGTAGATACGGTGACCCTGTACCTGAATGCAGGGCTTCACGAAAAGATCAAGCAGGATGTTCTATCGATAAAACCACGCCGTATCATTTTTAATCCCGGTACAGAATCGACGGAACTGGAACAGTTTTATCAGCAGCATGGCATTGAAACTCTGGAAGCCTGTACCCTGGTTATGTTGCGAACAGATCAGTTTGAATGATCAGTGCCTGAGCGAAAAGCCTTGCCAGCAACTACTTTCTATTCAAACACTACTTACACGCTGAGGGGAAAATAGAATCTATTTTTCCAGTCAGGTAATAAGCCAATAACCCCACCCACTCATGTGATGCCAATATCAGGGAATTGACATGTCCAATCAAATCAAAGTCAGGCTGATAAAGTTTAGATGGCAGGGTCTGATGATCGACCGGGAAAGGAATAACCTTCCAGTTATGTTTGCAGAAAAGGCCCATTGATCTGGGTATATGATAAGCGGTCGTGATCATGACCCAGTTTTCATCCGGCTGAGGATTCATTAACTGCCTGGAATAACTAACGTTTTCTGCGGTATTCCTGGCCTTGTCTTCGATAAATAATCGTTCCTCAGATAAACCTGACTGCAGGAAGTAAGTTTCAACTATTTGAGCTTCGGTGGTTTTACTCCTGTCAGTGCTTGCATTTCCACCACTAAAAACCAGTTTTGCATCCGGATAAAGTCTGGCCAGTCGAAGAAAGTTGCTTAAGCGCTCATGATTTGAATAAGTTTCAAGTTGTTGCCATTCTGTGCTCAACTCTGGAATTACTGAGCCTCCTAAAACAATGATGCCATCGACCTTTGCTGGTAACTCTGGATTATGCTGAAAACGACTTTCCAGGGGGTAAAGCATCCAGTCTCCCACTGAAAAAAAGCTCAAAAATAAAGTACTTACCGTTAACAGGCCTAAAAGTCCAATAGCTTTTTGAGTCTGTCTAAAAAGAAGCAATAACAGGGAAAGTGTTAGAAAGATTATGAACAGGCTATCGGGTGATAAAATAGTCCAGATATATTTTGATGAGTAAAAAAATAGATTATCCATTAGAGATCATATTGATTTTCAAGTTATACTCGGCTTTATGATTTTTAATCGGCATTTATATTTGATCCTTCTATTGACCTTTATGGTGGTTAATACCGGGCATGCCCGTGCGATTGAATCGGATAAATGGCATGATAAATTCGACCGGCACTTTAAAAAATATTCTAAACGATATTTTGGACCACATTTTGAATGGCGTTGGTTTAAATCACAAGGAATAGCTGAGTCCAATTTAAATGAAAATGCTTCCAGTCCTGTGGGTGCCAAGGGTGTCATGCAAATTATGCCCGCTACTTTTGAGGAAATAAGAGAACAGAATCCGACATTTATTGCATCTAATGATCCCCGCTGGAACATTGCTGCGGGTATTTTTTATGACAGGCAATTGTATCGTAAATGGCGTAAACCTTTACCCAGTGATGAACGACTGTTTTTGGCTTTCTCCAGTTATAATGCAGGTTATGGTCGAGTTCTGAAGGCCGTTAAACGGACGCGTAAAAAAGACAGTTACACCTGGATTGAAGTAAAAAAACATTTGCCTGCAGAAACTCGTGGTTACGTTTCCAGGATTGCCACATTAATGGATACAACAAGCCGTCACAGGAAAACTAATCTACGCCGTTTTTCTGATCTGTTTAATTAATACTCCAGCTCATGATTATTCCACGGGATAAATTCCAGCCGGTTTACTGATCAGGCTGCTGAATATCCAGGCTGTTTTTCCGCTATGAGTAATGCCAATATAGGTCCAGCCGTTTTTCTCGCGAAGCGGTATGACCTTGTGTCCCCGTTCCAGCGTTGTAACTACTTTATAGCTTTTATCGGGACCACGCCTTGTATTGGCTTTATCAACTCTGACTTCCATCGTGTCACCGAGTATTGACCAGTCAGTTTGCAGTAATGACTGAAAGGTATTTTTTGCCAGTTTATTATCGCTACTTAGAAAAGCCATTAATGTTTCCCGGGCAGGTTCATGACCCTTTATTGCCGCTGAAATATACCAGCCAAGCGCTATAGGTATATTTTTCTCGACCCCCAGACCCTGAGAATAAAGGTCACCTAGTGCATAGTGTGAGTTCGTATTACCTGTCGCTGCAGATTTAAGCCACCAGTAAAGTGCTTTATTATCGTTGATGCTTAAGCCGTAACCATTGTGAAACATCCAGCCTATGTTGTATTGCGCTGAGCTGTTCCCCTGCTGCGCTAAAGGTTCCCAAATACAGTAGGCAATCGCATAATTACCTTGCTGCATAGCTCTTCTGGCCTTGAGGTCAAGCTTGTCGGTTTGTTGTTGATAGGTTAAAAACTGGGCATGTAGCTGATTGCTCAGAAATAAAAATAGCAAAGTAAAAAAATAACTAATTACTATTTTCCAGAGTGTTGCTTTATATAAAGACGGGGTAATGTTAAACATAAGTATGAAATATTTCTCTTAAGCATTTGAATTCCCGAAGAATATGCTAGTATAAATTAGTAGAGTTATGAAGTTTGTTATTTTCTAAAAGGTTATTATGGTTGTTGTGTTGATATTTTAAAACTGTTGTAACCAATTTATCTATTTTTTACCGCTATAATTAACCTGTTACTGGCCATTTGGGTCGTATTCAGGATACTACAACAGGTAGATCAAAACGTGCCAGTAGAAAAAATTAGTCGTTATAAAAAGGCAGTAAAACTAAGTTTTTGTAATGATGCAACAGAAAAGAAATTTCAACAATTTCAGCTTAAACGCGGTCGAAGTACAGCGGTCTTTTCTCTGCTCACATTAGCCGTCATTAATCTTACCTATGCTTTTCTTGAATTCTGGATACTGGGTCTAAACTCTTCAATTCCGCTGTATTCTTATCTTTTCAATTCACTTTTATGTCTGGGCATTGTTTTTTTTAGTGCGGTGAGCAGCAGTACCAGTGTGTTGAAGCTTCGTGTTATTTTTCCTGGAATCCTGACACTGCTGATTTTATGCGGGGGGCTCTACCTTCAAAATTACCGGCTTTACCATGCCATTGAGATTACTCTGCTAGTTATCTGGATGGGTAGTTTAAATTCTCTCAGTTTCAGAGTGTCTTATATTCTTAGTCTTTCGGTAGTCGCCGCTTTTATATCTACAGCCTATTTAATGGCTGCATCGGATACTAATATATTAGCCTTGATGGGGGTCATGGTTGGAGTATATTGCCTGGCTTTATACCTTTCATACATATCGGAACGTTCTCGTCGAATGATGTTTTTAACCAGTGAAACCCTGTCTAAAGTGTATGAACGTCAGGAAAACTGGGCTTATACCCTGATCGATCTGGACATGTCATTAAGCGGTATTCTCGATTTCAAAGATTTGACCGCAAGATTGATGGAACATATTAAAACGGTTATAGAATATGATTCTTATATTCTGACATCGTTGGATGGAAAGGGTCCAAAACCTGCCGCAGATGAGATAGATGGAACATTGTTCGAGCAGGAAGATAAAACGCTTTGGTCAGATGATTTGCTTACTCGTTTATCACAAACCCGACAGGCTTCAGTGAGTGCTCAGTATGATATTGTCAAAGGAATGTTCGGCAAGGAAAAAAAGCATTTTCAGCATTATAGACTTGATATTCCAATATTTAATGATACCAGTCTGGTGGGTGTTGTGAGCCTCAGACGAGCCAGTTCTGCCTTTGATGACCTGGATATGACGGCCAGTGTCAGTATAGCGACCCAGGCCATGATGATTTTCAATCGAACAACCAAAGCCTCTTTAATGTCAGCGGGCATGCGAGAGACTGCAAAGGCGAATTCTCCTGGCCAGAAAATAGGACCTCCAAAACATGGAAAGGAATCCAGCTCCCCCAATACCGATATGGATCTGACAATAAATCAGACATTGCAGGATGCTCTGGCTCAAAAAGATGAAGTTAAAGCTGAAAATCGAGCTAAGCCTTCAAGCAGGGATGTAACAGTCGTTCCGTCTGCGGTGGTGAAAAAAATACATCAGGATACCGAAACGGCCAGGAAAACGATTACTCTGCTGAGTCGAGAAAATGCAGAACATGTTTCTATGGACAGGTATAGAACCGCAGCAGTAGAAGGAGAACCTTTATCTTTACTGCTGGTTGAAGTGGATGGTCTATCTAAGATTCGTGAGAAAGAAGGTGATAAAACAGCGTATAAAGTTTTTGCCGGTATTGTAAAGCATGTTTTTTCTAAAACTGATAAAGAAAGTGATGTATTAGGGCGCTATGGGCAAAATGGGTTTAGTGTTTTGCTACCCAGGGTAGACATGAATGCAGCAGAAAAATTTGCAGAAAATTTACGCGAATACACCGAACAGGCAAAATTTCAAACCCCTTTTGGAATTAAAAAAGCCACGCTAAGTATCGGTGTTGCTGCTATTACCGATGAAACCGGTAATCATGAGACGATGATTAAGCGAGCTGATATGGCTTTGTTTGTGGCTAAAAAGAATGGCAGAAATTGCGTGAAAGTGCGCTTATAGACTGGAATAATGTTATTAGGAAATATAGAAGAACTGAAGCAAACACAGGTTCAATGTATCAATATTGAAGACAATTCCCTGCTGCTCATTTATCAATCTGATCAATTCTATCTTCTCGATAATCTTTGTCCGCACAAGGGGGCTGCTCTTTGTGAAGGTCAGCTTAAAGATGAAGTAATAGAATGCCCCTGGCATAAGGCGCAGTTTGATATCAAAACCGGGAGTGGTCTTTCACCTTTAGCGGGTAAAGGTGTGAAAAGCTGGCCTCTAATCATCAAAGATGGTCAATTATTGGTAGAGTTAACGTAAATCCTCCCCCTGTTTTTATAGCAGCTTACCTTTGATTTTACTTTTAATAGCTATTTTGTCATGGCTATTAAAAAGCTTCTGATATTTAATACCCTATTGATTTTATTAACAGGTTTGCAATGATCTCTTCAGTACAACAGGCTGAGTTTGAAAAACTTTTTCCTTTTATAAAACAGGGGCAGCCGGATTTTGTAGCAGCATTTTATGCTGAGGCTCAATACTCGGAGATTCCAGCCGGTGTTTCTATTTGTGAAGAAGGACAGCAATGCTCGAACCTGGCGATGATTGTTGACGGTATAGGACGGGTTTATAAGTTATCTGCTAGCGGGCGGGAAGTGACCCTGTATCGAATATACGGGGGTGAGAGCTGCGTGCTAACGGCTTCCTGCATCATGAATCAGGATAATTTTCCCGCTATGGCGATGACTGAAACGCCTGTTAGAGTGTTGTTAATCCCCCAGGCTAATGTCAGACAGTGGTTTTGTCAGGATCAGCAATGGCAGCAGTTTATTTTCGGGCTTTTATCGCATCGCTTATCCAGTATTATTTCGGTGGTCGAAGAAGTTGCCTTTAAGCGCATCGATGTTCGTCTGGCAGAGCAGTTTGCCCGTGAACTTGCAAAAGGAGGCGCCATTATTCATAAAACTCATGCAGATCTGGCCGCTGATGTGGGTAGTTCGAGAGAGGTTGTTAGCCGCATTCTACGTGATATGGCTCAGCGTGAGCTGCTCGTTTCAAGCCGGGGCAGTATCGAAATTATCAATGCTAAAGCGGTTATCGAACTGTCTAAACAATAATGTTTTCATTAATTTCTAAAGTCAGTGACATTGTCACCGACCTTTCCTGGTTAAGTCCTTATAATCTGTTTCATCTTAACTGGAGACTTTATTATGAAAAAGAATGTTGGAACTACTGAACGCGTAATTCGCGCAATCGTTGGACTTGTTGCTTTAGCTGCTGCATTTACTGTGCTGGGTGCATTAGAAGGTGCAACACTGGGTATAGTTGCTGCTGTTGTTGGAGTAGTTATGTTATTTACGGCTTCGATTGGCTGGTGTCCTCCATACGCGATTTTTGGAATCAACACCTGCAATGTAAAATCTTCTGATTAATTTCAGCTGATAAATATTCTGGCAGCGCCCGTCCGGGAGCTGCCAAATTAATTCCCCGGTGACATTAACGTTTTAAATTCCATCAAATTTAGATAAGCTGCGTTCTTTTTGCAGGCTCGACTGATGAAACAAACTGTAGATTGGCATAGTCACTGGACGCGGAAATCCCCCGGTTTTCATGAAGGGCAGGTGAATTCCTACCTGGAACAGTTTTTACCCTTATATAAGCTACAACCCGGCGACACTATTTTCATGCCGTTATGCGGTAAAGCAGTTGATATCTTATGGTTGTCTCAACAGGGTTATCAGGTGGTTGGTGTCGAATTATCCGAGGTTGCGATTGAATCATTTTTTGCGGAATCTGATATCGATTTTGTAAAAGTACAGCATGAAAACCTGGTGGCTTATGAATCTCCGGGTATTACCCTTTATCAGGGGAACTACATGAATATGCAGGCGGATTATCTAACGGGCTGCAAACTTGTTTATGACCGTGCATCAATTGTCGCCATCGAATCATTTAATCGAAAGTCCTATAAACTTAAAATGCTGGACATAGTTTCACCCGGTACACCGATGTTACTGGTCACACTGGATTATGATCAGACTGTTATGCAAGGCCCGCCATTTTCGGTGCCGGTGAGTGAAGTTGAAGAATTGTACCTCCCGGAGTATCAGTTGGAATTACTGCAAAGCAATGAGCAAATAGAGGAACGTCCTAAATGGCGTGAAATCGGGTTAGGCTCTTTACTCGAATCAGCGCTGAGGTTAACCGCGAATGAAGTTTGAAGGTGCATTGCACAAAATGCAGGTGAGTCTGGCAGACCCCGTTCATTATCAGTTAAATTTAGCTGGCTCTACAGTTGAATTGCACGAGCATCTGGGGAAACGATTACGACTGACTTCATTGCAGGCCATACACTGTATACACTGTGGCCGGAAAACCAGTAAAAGTTTTAGCCAGGGCTATTGTTATCCCTGTTTTCGCTCGCTGGCACAATGTGATATCTGTATCGTATCCCCGGAAAAGTGTCACTATGATCAGGGAACCTGTCGTGAACCGGAATGGGGAGAAGATCATTGCTTGCAGGATCATTACATCTATTTATCCAATACTTCCGGGGTTAAAGTCGGAATTACACGGCATACGCAATTACCAACTCGCTGGATAGATCAGGGTGCGGTACAGGCTTTGGCTATTTTAAAAGTCTCAAAGCGTTATTACTCAGGTTTGATAGAAACGGTCTTTAAGCAATTTTTAAATGATAAAACCAACTGGCGCAGTATGCTGAAGAATCATTACTCAGAGGTGGACCTGTTAGCTGTGTTTCAGGATGTCTGGCCGCAGGTAAAAGAGCAGCTAAATGCTGAGTTACTGGATGATTTAACGGTTATTGCTGAAACTGAAACACAACAGGAAATTAGTTTTCCAGCGTTGAAGTACCCTGAAAAAATCACCAGTTTTAATCTGGATAAAAACCCTGTTATTGAAGATACATTGATGGCGATTAAAGGTCAGTACCTGATTTTTGAACAGGGTGTGATTAATATCCGTAAATATGCGGGTTATGAGGTTAGTCTGGAAATATTATGAGTGAACAGCAAGAAGATAATGTCCATCCCACGCATATTGCCGTGCATCAAAAATCACGTCAATTTGAAATACATTTTAGCGATGGCTCTGAATTCAATATGCCCTTTGAATACCTGCGTGTGTTTTCACCCTCGGCTGAAGTCAGGGTGGCTAAAAAACGTGGAGAGCTCATTCTGGGTAAAGATCGGGTGAATATCGATAGCGTAGAACCCATGGGCTCTTATGCTGTTCGATTATTATTTGATGATGGACATGATACGGGAGTGTATTCCTGGAAGACACTGAAGGAGCTGGGTGATAATTTTGAAGCTAACTGGTCGGCATATCAGCAGCAACTAGCCGACTTTCATAATAATAATCAGGGTGAGAATGCTATTACCGTGTTGTTTTTTATTGGACTGGTTGATGCACTCGGTCTCGAAAAGTTAGAAATGATATTACCTGATAATCAAAGGGTTGCTGATGTTATTCAGCAGCTTACTGAGAAAGGTGAAGAGTGGAAAGAAGCTCTAGACCCTGATCGATTAACCATCACGGTTAATAAGCAGTTTTCAACGCCTGATCAAAAATTATTCAACGGGGATGAGGTCGCTTTCGTACCAAAAGCCTGATGATCATTTTTTGCTGAAATAATTTAAAACGATGATGTTACTATCAAAGATTAACCGGTTGGTGATTTATAAAGTCGATGAACTGTTCACAATTTTTTAGGTTTACACAACAGACGAAGCAACAGGCATCTGTAAAGTAGAGATAGCCATTGCCGGGTATCGCCGGGTTATATCCATTCTGGATTCAGTCAGCTCAAATAAATCATTTTTGAGTGATGATAGTTTTTCCTTCAGGCTCTCAATATCTCTGGCCAGACGCTGGTCACTGCGGTTGAATAAATTGATTAACTGGAGGGTGATGTTGATGGAGCTATCAGTTAATATAGTTCAATAATCCACATTTTTCACAGATGTTATGTCTTTGTACATCCGGGTGGAAAGGCAGGGGCAGTATAGCTATTTATGCCATAGCCACCGGGCGGGACAAATTTAATTATTCAACTTTCGAATAATGTCTCGATATCGTTTGATAAACGGATGCTTATCATCCAGTAAAGCAAGAATTTTTACAATGCTGCGTCGACCAAGGTCATCTTCAAAATTTCTGTCTCTGTGCATAATATTTTGAAAAAGCTCTAATGCGGATTTAAAATCTTTTTGTGTCACATGCCAGGCAGCTAGTAGCTTAACTGCCGGTAATTCATCCATGTTTTCCCGCACAAAAGGGATTAAATTATTAGCATCCATGACCGGTGAAGCCATGTCAGCAAAGTCACATTCAATTAACAGGCGCTTGCAGGCGGGTTTTTCTCGTACCATTTCAGGTAATGATGTAAGCAGGCTTAGTGCCTCGGTAATTCTTCCTTCGCTGCGCATCATGGTGGCAATGGTCAGGGGCAACTTATAATATTGAGGATTACTTAAGGCGGCTTGTCCGAGTTGTTGGTAAGCTTTTTCAATTTCGCCCTGTTCGAATAATAGAAGAGACTGGTGAATAATGATGTCATTCTCAGAGGCAACATATTGATCCAGCATAAAACGTAAATCCTGCTCATCCTGGTAGCCAAACAGGGTTTCAACGACCTTTCCCTGAGCGAACAGTTTTATGGTGGGCACGCTGGTAATAGCATAATCATGGCTGATGCTGTTGTTATCTTCAATATTAATATTGACCAGTAAAAAAGACCCTTTATAAGATTTAATGAGACTTTCCAGAACCGGGTAAAGGCGAAAGCTGGGGCCCGCTTTAGGAGACCAGAAATGCACAAGTACCGGGCCCAGTAATGAATTTTTCAGCACCAGTTGTTCAAAATTAGAAGCATTGGCATCGAAAATAAAATCATTCACTTCAAAGTTTTGTTCACTCATAGGAGGGCTTCTTCTTTAATGTAATTTCATTTTAGGTTGATGTAAAAAATATTCTTCGATGATTTTACGGACATTTGGCGGGTAATCCAGTGCATCCATTTCCTGCATGCCTTCACTGAAGAAACCGGCTGCATCCTGTGGTAAATACAAAATCATTTCATCAAATACTTTTTTCATGATGTCCGTATCATGGGTACGTGTCGCGACAATGCCCCGGTTAATATGCAGTAAACGCCAGGGGCGATATATATTACTACTTTCCAGGTCATGTTTGATTTCATTGGAGCTGGCATCGACAACCATATTCATTAATTCTACCAGAGCCAGCAATGATTTTTTTTCATTCATACTGTTGGCCGAGTGGGCAAAGGCATTCACGACGGGTTCAATATGTTTGAGCTGGCCGTTGAAGTGGATGACCCAGCGCGCAAAAATCAGTGATATCTGTTCTATTTCCTTGCGTTTATGGGGCAGGTCAAGTTTTTCCATCAGGTTGACCAGTTTGAGTAGCAGGATAAAACCATGGTCTCCGATTTCAGTTGCTTCAGTACTGCTAATGACATGATCATCTGATGCTTGCTGGTTAACCGTTGATGTGATATCGAAAAACTGTTCCAGGGCCTCCATTATCTGGTCAAACGCTTTCTGGTAAGCATTATCGAAATAGATGGATAATTCAGCGGGCAGCTTTTGAAAATACTGCCGGGCATCATCCATCGATGCAAGAGCGGGCACTTAACTTATCCCCAGGTGGCTTGCCTCTTCTTCTGATAGTAAGCGTTCCTGAGTGACTCTCCAGGAACCATCCTGCTCTTTGGACAGGACTATTTCAATGGGGTGAGAGTCGCTAGTGCCATCGGTCGCAAGTACCGATTCATTGGTTAGAAACATGATCTGGCTATTATTACTCTGACGAACTTTTAGTCCTTCATAAGAGGCTTTTTCAATCAGCTTTTCACTAAATTCATGTTCACATTGTGAAAACCAGTCATCATAACCAATAACTTCAAAACCCGGGATGCCGAATACCTGCACATCTTTGGAAATTAAATTCATGTGTGATGGATGATCATATTGCTGGATAGTCTGACAACAGTTATCCATCCAGTTTTGGGCAATTTCTTCTACATTCATGGTGTCTAAATAAGGTTTTAGTTGTTATAAAATATTTTTACCACGAAGCTTACGAAGAGCACGAAGATAAATATGTTTTCACCTCATAGCTTCACCATTGGATAAGCTATTGGCTTCATAAAACAATTATCTAAATTACTCGGGAAAGATTTCGTGTTCTTTGTGAACTTCGTGGTGAATAAAGTTAATAAATATTAGCACAAAGCCTTTCAATCTAACCACTAAGCTGTAATGGATTTAGTGATTTTATTAATGATACCGGGCCCTTTGAAAATTATTGCGCTATACAGTTGAACCAGTTTAGCCCCCAGATCAAGACGTAATTGTGCTTCTTCAGGGCTATCGATACCGCCGGCAGAAATGATTGGAATTTGATCCTGTAACTGTTGATGAAATTGATACAGCACCTGGCGGGATTTGTCGGTTAAAGCAGCACCGCTTAAACCGCCGGCTTCGATAGCTGCCGGGTGTCCCATCACGTTGGATTTATCCAGCGTGGTGTTGGTTGCTATTAATGCATCAATATTATATTTAACCAGTAAATCTGAAATAGGGGCTATGGCCTGATTGTCAAGGTCAGGGGCAACCTTAAGAGCAATGGGACGGTTGAGCTGATGTTCATCCTGCAAACCTTTTCGGCATTCGTTAATACCTTTTAACAATGCTTCCAGGGCTTCCTCGGATTGTAAGTTTCTCAGCCCGGGTGTATTGGGTGAAGAAATATTGATGGTGATGTAATCAGCCGAAGTATAAACCTGCTGCAGGGCCAGCGTGTAATCATCCAGGGCTTTATCCACCGCAGTGGTTAAATTTTTGCCGATATTGATGCCGAGGATATAGTCATGTTTTGGCAATTGACGGATGTTGTTGAGCAAGTAATCGACACCTTTGTTGTTAAAGCCCATTCGATTAATAATGCTGTTATGTTTTGTCAGGCGAAATAAACGTGGTTTCGGGTTTCCTGCCTGTGCCCGCGGAGTAACTGTACCGACCTCGATAAAACCAAAACCCAGTCGCCCGAGTCCGGGTAAATAATCGGCATTTTTATCCAGACCTGCAGCCAGTCCAACAGGGTTGGGAAAATCAAGTCCCATCACCTTAACCGGTTTTCGATGTAAAGTGTTGGGAATCAGGTAACTAAATGTATTGAGTAATTCGAGGCTGGTTTCATGTGCTGTTTCTGCGTCCTGGGCAAAAACGAAAGGTCTGACAAGCAATGGGTATAACATAAGTCGTGTAGATTGAGTCTAAAAAAATGGATTATAAATACTGTTTGAGTTCTGCATAATGTTGCACATCATCCACTCGATCAATATCTCTTAAGGGGTTTAATACGGCAGTATCTATGCCTGCCTGCATGGCTCGTTCAAGTGTCTGGGTCAGCACCTTTTCTGAACTCCATTCAATATCTTTAAATATGACCGGGTCGATAGATTGTTGGGCTGCGATCAGAACATAACCACCATCGTGAGCTGGAATGAAAACCAGCTCATGTTGATCCAGTTTTTCACAGACTCGTTGTAATAACGGAGTGCTTAATTCGAGGCAGTCTGATCCTGTTAAAATAGCTTTAGTGTGATCGGAAAGAGCATCGGTGAGTGCGTATAACATCCTGTCTCCGAGGTTATGACCTTGCTGGTATTTTACCGGCTCATTGTCAAAAAGTGGATGCTCAGAAGGTTCGGTAAGCCAGATTTGAAAGTCAACATTGGATTGTTTTATCAGTTCAATATTGCTCTTCAGGCAATGTCGATAAATAGCGGTTGCAGACTTTGCCCCCAGTTCCGGGATAAGCCTTGTTTTAACTTTACCTTCCACCGGGGGTTTTGCAAAAAGTAGAATCAGGGTCTGTGTCATATAAAAACTTCAGCTCAGGAAGAGTAGTATATCCGGTGCAATCGTTCGGGTTTTATACCCAGCCAGTAAGCCAGGCGCAAAGACCACATTAAAATGATTGTGCGTAGTATGCCATTTTTTTCCCAGCGCCGGCTCGAAGTAATTACCGGTTGAGCGATGCAGTTGGCAGCAATAAATTTTCGGGCAAGTTTACTGATTGCAATATCCTCCATTAAGGGGATTTCAGGGAAACCTTCCAGCTGATGAAAAAAATTCCGTCTAAAGAATAATACCTGGTCTCCGGTGGCTATGGATGTTTTTTGTGAGCGCCAGTTCATGGCTTTTTCTATGACTCGAAATAACCAGTGTCGACCGCTTAACTGTACATCGAATCTTCCCCAGTTACCTTTACAGTTATGAATCAGTTGCATCCAGTTGTCTGGTAATCGAGTGTCGGCATGTAAAAATAGTAACCACTCACCGTTGGCCTGTCGAGCGCCTGCATTCATTTGCAGCGCACGACCTTTTTTGGAGTTAACAATAGTGATCGGGAAATGTTGAACCTGTTTCAGGCTGTTGTCATCGCTGCCGCCATCACTCAGTATAATTTCAACCTGTGCATGGCTTTCGATAGATTCCAGTAATTTTGTAACTGAGTGAGTTAAAGTGATCGACTCATTAAGGGTAGGCATTATGACGCTAAAGAGAATATTTTTATCGGTCATAATGACGTATCGGGTGATGTTTAATCCAGTGCTCCACCGCAACTGCTTCCATGACCGGCAGTACAGCCAAAACAGTGGTCCGCCACGATAATATCCAAATCAATCATATCCTGTTCGATGATATCTCGAATATGCAGGTTTTTATGTGTCTGTGGATGCTGTAGATTCAGTTTCAGCATTTGATTGAAGTCACAGTCATAAACGTATCCCAACCAGTCGATACTCAACTGATTTTTACACATCAGGCCATTCATGTTGGCGAGGTTCATCGAGTCTTTGAGTAAATTCATATACTCTTCAAATTTACCCTGCGAAATTAAACTGCTACCAAAACGTGCAATGGGCATGTTGGTGATGGTAAAAAGCTGATTGAAACGAATCTGATAATTCTGTTGCAGGAAGTTTTTATAATCTGTTTCGAGCTGTTGCTGACCCGGTGGCAGGTAAGGTCCTGTAGGGTTATAAACAAGATTCAGCGTTAAACCGGTTCCATCAATGGCATAGCCAGCCTGGTTCAGTTTTTGTAAGCCATCAATACTTTTTTGATACACGCCTTTACCACGCTGACCATCGACATTTTGTTCCAGGTAACAGGGCAGGGATGCAACAATTTCAACTTTATGTCGGGTCAAAAAATCAGTCAGATCTTCATAACCCGGTTCACTCAGTATGCTCAGGTTGCAGCGATCGATAACTTTTATGCCCATAGATGTGGCTTCACTGACCAGTTCGCGAAATAGAGGATTCATCTCCGGTGCGCCTCCGGTCAAATCCAGTGTGTGAACATCGGGTTGCTTTAACACGGCTAAAATGTCAGAGATGGTTTGCGCGGTCATTAATTCAGTGCGCTTTGGTCCTGCGTTCACATGACAATGCAGACAGGTCTGGTTGCACAGGTATCCTAAATTTACCTGTAATATTTCCAGTTTTGAACGATGTATTTCAGGGAACTGTGAGTTTTGTAATAATGGCCACGTATCTAGCATGAGTTATTTGTTTTTTTATAATAGTGAATACAGTACATTGACTGGAAATATAACACAGAGTTCCTTGGCTTTAATGATTAGTAAAGGGCATTTTGAGGATTCGACCGAGTCGTTGATTCTCTTTGGCACGAAAAATATTTAACCCTATTGGCATGGTTTGCTCATTTTCCATGGCCTTATCAGTGTAACTACCAAATAATCGATCCCAGATAGACAGAAAAAATCCATAATTAGTATCATGCTCAAATTGCTGAGTAGAATGGTGAATGCGGTGCATACTGGGTGTAACAATGACTTTTCTAAGAGTTGGTTCAATGCTTTCGGGAAGTTTGATGTTTGAGTGATTGAACATGGCTGAACCGGATAACACGATTTCAAAAAGGATAACGGCTGTTGCAGGTATGCCCAGCAATACAATGACCAGTATTTTAATTAACATGGATAGAATGATTTCGAGAGGGTGAAAGCGTAGGCCAGTGGTTAAATCATAATCGGTGTCTGCGTGATGGGTTCGATGCAGTTTCCAGAACCAGTCAAGCCGGTGAGCAATAACGTGTTGCCAGTAGATAGCAAAGTCGAGCAATATAAACCCGCTAATCAGGGCAATAGCCGGGTTGAAGCCTAACAGGTTCATCAGCCCCCAGCCCTGTTGTTGCATGTACTGGGCTGTACCGACTGCAGCAACGGGAAATAACAGTCGAACTGCCACGGTGTTTAAGATTATCAGGCCGAGTTGATGTGGCCAGCGACTAGTTCGGCTTAACCTGAGTTTTCTAAAAGGGGCTTTTATTTCCCACAGTGCCATAATCGTAAAAATGATGATGAAAACACTTAACCTGATCTGGCCTTCAAAGTCTAATAGACTATTCATGATTAGATAAACCTCTGATGAAACAAAACGTGCATGTTAAAAATAAACCCCATGTAGGCGTGGGGGTGATTATAAAACAAAATCAGCAAATAATATTGGGTCGTCGCTTGAAACAGCCGATGCAGGGTAGCTGGCAATTACCGGGTGGCTGGATACGATTTGGAGAAACTCCTGAGCAGACAGTGCAACGTCATCTCAGTCTTTTTCAACCATTATGTTTTGGGGAAAGCAAGTTTGTGACTTTTACCAATAATGTGTTTGACCGGGATACGCACTCTTTAAGCCTGTATTTCATGGTGGATTGCTTAAATGCTGACCAGCAAACTTTGCTAATTGATGGGCATAATTCAGACTGGTTGTGGGCTCACTGGAATGAGTTACCACAACCACTCTTTCTTCCGCTACACTTGTTAAAAGAATCTGGATTTAATCCTTTTAGGTAGCGGTATGTGACCTGATCCTGAGTGTGTAGCTTAAAAACAGGGTGTGGTTCTCATTAAAGGAATAAATTAATGCTTTTTTGACTTAGTTTAGTAATAATCCAGAAAATACTTTAACTTACATCTATATTAGGTTTAGTGAAAAAAATAGAATTGTATGAGCATTGAATTTGACATAGCCAGCGACCAGATCGATGGTGCCCGTGATTATCAGGAGGATGCCTTCATGGTCTCCCTGATGGGGGATAATGACGCGGGAAAAACCTGCGCATTAGTCGTCATGGCTGATGGAATGGGTGGGCATGCTGCGGGTAATGTGGCCAGTAATATGGTTGTCGCTACCTTTAACAAGGCCTTCCAGGGCGATTTTGACGGTAAAGATGCCCCCGTGTCTTTATCGTCAGCACTGAATCGGGCCAATCAACAGATCCACGATTCCATTTCAGAAACTCCGGCTTTACGCGGTATGGGCTGTACCATGGTTTCTACATTCATGGCAGGTAATGAGCTTTACTGGGTGAGTGTGGGTGATAGTCATTTATACCTGATTAGAGAGCGTGAATTAGTCAAGCAAAATGCCGATCATAGTTATGGCGCTTACATCGATATGATGAAAGAGCAGGGCATGGATATTGAAGAGCAGGCAGGAATGTCTCGCAATATGCTCATGAGCGCGATGACAGGAGAAGAAATTAGTAGTATTGACTGTCCTGAAACTAGCTTCAAATTAAAACCCGGCGATCGTTTGATCATTGCGAGTGATGGGCTGGATACATTAGGTGCCGGCGCTATTATTCAATATTCCTCCTGGTCAACAACTGCCCGGGAATGTGTCTATGCCCTGTTAAAAGCTGTTGAAGAAGCGAATAAAATAAATCAGGATAACACCACAATTATTGTTGTAGATGTTAAAGAGAAGGCCAAACAACCATCCGATGCTCCGCCTCCACCTAAAGAGTCTTTATCCAAAAGAGCCAAAATTGATCCTGAACCGGTTAAACATAAACTGCCACAGGGAAAAAAATCCACGGCAGGCTTATTTAAAGCCATTCTGCTGCTGCTGTTTGTTGGTGCAGGTTTTTACACCTGGCAACAGGGCATGCTGGACGGCGTGATATCAGATGTCACCAGCCTGGCTCAGCAGCAGTTAGCGGCTAATAAACCGGAAGTTAAACCCCAATCTGCTCAGGTTGAAGAGCCGCCGGTAGTCACTAAACCCAAACAGGCGGTGAAAAAACCTGAAAAAACCACACCTGCTCCAGTTGTCGTTGAAGAAACGTATAAGGATAAACATGACCCTTTTACAGACCGTCTTAAAGTGGGTGGACGCGGCCCCATCATGGTTAAAGTGTCGGGTAATGATTTCAGAATGGGGTCGGCGGGCTTGGTCTCTGCTGATGAAACCCCGCGTCATGCCGTTACCGTGCCTACTTTTGCGATGTCTATTTATGAAGTGACTTTTGCTGAATATGATATTTTTGCTAAAGCAACTCGACGTAAACAACCCGACAGTAAAGGCCGGGATCGGAAAGCTTATCCTGTTAGTGATATTTCATGGGAGGACGCTTTGGCATATTCCAAATGGCTGAGTAAACAGACAGGGAAAAAATACCGTTTACCCAGTGAAGCTGAATGGGAGTTTGCAGCACGTGGAGGAAAAAGGACGACTTACTGGTGGGGAAGCACCAAAGGCTCAGGGAATGCCCATTGTTTTGATTGTAGCTCAGACTTGAATACGACAAAAACTGCTAAGGTGGGATCGTACAAGCCAAATCAGTTTGGATTGTATGATACTGCTGGAAATTTATATGAATGGGTATATGACTGTTATCACCGGAACTATAAAGGTGCTCCTGATGATGGATCGGTATGGGATGGTGGAGATTGCTCAGTCAGAATAGTACGCGGTGGCTCCTTTCGCAGTCCTGCATCTTCGATGAGAGTTGAAAATCGTGAAACGTTTTCCAGTAAGAAGGGACAGTATAATGTTGGAATACGCCTGGTTCGTGATATCTAATTCAATTCAGGCTTTTGTTTCTACTCAAGTAACATTAATTCCTGCTCAATGTTGAGTGCTGTTAGTTGTTCATAGTCCAGCTGGTTTGTGGCCATGATATTACCCATGATTTCTGACCAGGCGAATCCACTGGTCCATTGACTGTGTTGATATTGCCCCTGCTTTTTCCTCTTAACCAGATAGGTTCTGTCAGGTCTGACAAATAAGTTAAAACTACTGTTTGACTGTTGATAACGGTCTATTTGTGGCCAGGCATCAGTGATACAGTTAAAACACTCGACGCTGAGAGGGTAACTGGCTGGACCTGAGTTATGCGCCCAGTATGTATGCTCAACCGGGTAAGCTTGCTCCGATAAAAACATTTGCCAGTGCTGGTGATTGACAGAAGCATAAGCAGCCATAGAGTTATAGCCCAGGCCGATACCTTCCAGATTAGAAATTTCAGATAATACCTGTTGAACATTATCTATATCCTGTCGCTGTAAAAATTGAGACTTCAGCTGTTCGGGTTCAATAACCAGTAAGCCGTGATAATCAGCAAAAGGAAATTTATTATATAAAAGGCGAACCGGGATATTGCTTAACTTACCTTGCCACAGGATTTCTCTGGATAGAAATGGTTTGTTGAAGTGAAAGCTGTCAGGGTCAAAAGACTGGTAAAGCTTATCAATTTTTTTATGGCTGTTTCGAGCGGGCCTATAACCTCGTAAAGGATTGTACTGTAGTTGCCAGATTCCTGTGTTTTTACTGATAGATAGTGAAAGCTCGTTAAAATTAATGCGACTTAATGCGGTGAATACTGATAAGTCATCGGCAGGTATTTGTTCTCGTTCACCGGTTGAAAGTCCGCTGAGCTTTTGTTTCAGATGTACAAAACGGTTTGATAAATCAGTAGATAGAGACTGGTAAATCTCCGGTCTGGATAAGGCATTGGCTAGCACCAGTATAAAAATTCCAAATTCATCTATTACTGTCATTTTTTGTAGCTGTTGAACAAATTGCTGTTTGAAATAACTGGATGAGCTGAAAATTTTATCTGGCATTGGTCTGGTCAGAGAGAATTAGATGAAAGGGAGCTAAATAATAACTGATTTATCATTTTATTTACGCTTGAAACCCAAATTGGGTACAAATATTTAGATTTACCATAAATAACTTTTATGTTTCATCGTTTGTGGAGTGGTTATAATCTGTCGACATGAGTACGCGCCAGCAATTAGAAATATGTCCTGTTGATCGACTTGATTGTCAGTGGTTACAGGAATTATCCCTGCTTAGAAGTGAAGTTGCCGAGTTAAAACTACTGGTCACCACGGATACTTTAACGGGCTTAAATAACCTCCGCTATTTTCAGGAAAACCTGTCAATAGAAATGGAGCGAACACTTCGTGCAGGTCGCCCCACCAGTATTATCATGATCGACCTGGATTTCTTTAAAGCTATCAATGATGAGCGGGGGCATGAAGCAGGAAACCAGGCTTTAAAAGTAGCTGCCGCAGTGTTTAAGCACGCCATCAGGTTATCAGATGTGGTTTGCCGGTATGGTGGCGAGGAATTTGTCATAATCCTGCCGCAAACAACCTTGCCAACGGCAGTTAATGTTGCGGAAAGAGTAAGGCTTTGGCTGGAGCAGGCTCTGGTTGAGTTTGAAGGAAAAACTTTTACCTTAACGGCAAGTTTAGGGGTGGGTGTTTTTTCAAGCGATAGTGAGCTTACACGGGAGTCATTTGTAGACTCTGTGGATCAGTATTTATATCAGGCGAAAGAACAGGGACGAAATCAGGTTTGCCATGCTGATTTCTCTACCATGAAAACTGAAACGTCAGTCAGTGCTGAAGAAAAATCTGCATTATTTGGCAGTAACTAATGATGTGTGATGAGTATCGGTAAAATCCACGGAACACACTGAATACACAGAAACATTATGTATAAAACCTCCCGTATTTTGAGTGTGTTCCGTGGTTAAATATTAGAAATGAGGTTTGTCTTTGGCGTTGTTGAAACGCTCGACGCTCTCGATGATTTCTTTTTTTGCATCATCCACATCCAGCCAGTCGTCGACCCTTACCCATTTTCCATCTTCCAAATCTTTATAGTGCTCGAAAAAGTGTGAAATAGAATCCAGCAGTGTTCTGGACATTTGGCGAATATTGGAAACTTCCCTGTATTCGCGTGACAGTTTATCCACTGGAACGGCCAGGATCTTGGCGTCATCTCCAGATTCATCGGTCATTTTTAACATGCCAACCGGACGTACACGTATTACCGAGCCACTGATCAGCGGGATGGGTGTTACAACGAGCACATCGGCAGGGTCACCATCATCCGATAGGGTATGCGGGATGTAGCCATAGTTGCAAGGATAATGCATGGCAGTACTCATGAATCGATCGACGAACATGGCACCGGTTTCTTTATCAACTTCGTATTTGACCGGGTCACTGTGAGCAGGGATTTCAATGATGACATTGATGTCATTGGGCAGGTTTATACCAGAAGAGACACGTTCAAGATTCATAATTCAACATTCCACAAAGAATAAACTCTCGATTATAACAGGCTTATCAAGGTTGTTGAATTTGTGACTGCAAATGATTGGTGTTCAAAGGCTCTGTTTAGAGAGCTTTGAATTCCTGACCGGTCGCAAAGCCAAAGACTTCCGTCATATTCAGATCGGTGATTAGTTGGTCAATGGCGGTTTGCCCGAGGTCTCGTTGTACTTCGGCCAGAATTAGTCGAGCCGCGTTACGGTTATAACCTTGCCCGATATAAACCTGAACTTCGAGTAGTTCGTATGCTTTTTCTAATGTCATATTTCAAATATATCAAGATTGATTCAAAAAACATATCCACCACGAAGGCGTGAAGCGCACCAGGAAAAACATAAAAAGAATAATAAAAATACACTTTTAACGGAGCATATTCAGGGGATACTTTTTAGAGTATTGATTCTAAGTTACCAGTACCACATTAATCCTTCATGGTGCGCTTCGTGACTGCGTGGTGAATAATCTTTTACATGCTACCAAAAAAAAGGGCTGCAACAGCAGCCCTTTTATCAAAACTTGACGATATGAGTTAAACTTCAAACTCTTCCAGTTTTTTCTCTATCAGTTCACCTTTCATAGTGACGTACTTTGGCATGCCATTGTCGTCATAATCAGGGTAAGACTCGCCTTTGATTAGAGGGTAAAGGTACTCTTTACACTTATCCGTAATACCGAAACCATCTTCAGAGATGAAATCCATAGGCATCATCTTTTCAACATTGGCTACTTCACTTAAAGGTGCTTCGCCGATACTCCATACATATGGATTAGATGACTCACGAACAATCGTTGGCATGATGGAATTCTTGCCTTCAAGTGCTTTTTCAACGGCAGCCTGACCTAATGCGTAAGCCTGTTCAACATCAGACTCTGGTGACAGGTGACGTGCTGCGCGTTGCAGGTAGTCAGCTACAGCCCAGTGAAATTTGTGTCCCAGTGCTTCTTTCACCATGTTGGCAACGATAGGAGCTGCGCCGCCTAATTGGGCGTGACCAAAATCATCACGAGTTCCCTGTTCTGCCAGGAAAGTACCGTCAGGATAATGCGCGCCTTCAGAAACAACGATTGTGCAGTAACCGTGCTCTTTAACCTTGGCATCAACAGCTGCAGTAAATTTATCCTGATCAAATTCGATTTCAGGGAATAGCGTGATAACCGGTATTCCGTAATCTTCAACCAGTGCACCGGCAGCAGCGATCCAGCCAGCATGACGACCCATGACTTCGATAACGAAGATCTTGGTAGAAGTAGCGGCCATTGAGCGTACATCGTAAGAAGCTTCAAGTGTTGAAACAGCGATATATTTTGCAACAGAACCAAACCCCGGGCAGTTATCTGTAATAGGCAGATCATTGTCTACAGTTTTAGGTACGTGTATAGCCTGAACAGGGAAGCCCATTTTTTCAGACAGTTGAGAAACCTTGTAACAGGTATCAGCAGAGTCTCCGCCGCCGTTGTAAAAGAAGTAACCAATGTCATGAGCCTTGAAAATTTCGATCAGACGCTCGTATTCACGTTTGTTGTCTTCCAGGCTTTTGAGCTTGAAACGGCATGATCCAAACCCACCAGAAGGGGTCTTCTTTAGTGCGGCAATATCTTCAGCTGACTCTTTGGATGTATCGATCAGCTGCTCTGTTAAAGCACCGATGATACCGTTTTTACCTGCATATACATTTCCAATCTTGTCGCTGTGTTTACGGCACGTTTCGATGACGCCACAGGCTGATGAATTGATTACAGCCGTTACGCCGCCAGATTGTGCATAGAATGCATTTTTCTTTGTCATATCAGTTTATCTCCATAATTATTCGGCCAATTTCTAGCCTAAAGTATTAAAGTTTAGTTTTTAAACCGGTTAAAAAAAATGTGCGCCACGAAGAACACGAAAATCATGAAGAAAAATGTTTAACTTATTTCCTTCGTGCTTTTCGTGTGCTTCGTGGTGAGTGAAATTATCTAAGAATGGCACCTGCTCTATTCCTTGGAATCCTGTTCTTCAGCACGGGTGATTTCATGGTCTGCCTGCAGTCTTAGCAATGACAGGACGCAATCTCCCAGGTTGTCATATTCGGGTATGCTGGTACCAAATTGTTCGCGGTTACCATAATAAAATTGAGTTCGGTACTGGTTGTCATCTGTTTTAATAATGATGAAATGACAGTCGCCCTGTTCCCAGTAAAGAGCTGGGCATTCCGTGAGTTCCCGGTCGCCTTTGCTTAAACGAGCTTCTACGTCAACGACCTGTGGCTGTACCTTGTTTTTACCCCATCTTTCGTCGAGGGTAGTTTGAACTATGCCTGTTTCAGTGTCGGTAATATCGGGAATTGCGCTCATAATTTTCTGGGCTGTTGATAATCAGGGCGGGGAATATACAATAAATAAGCTGAATTTGCATGTTTTGGATGATTGCTTATCATACACCCTCCCTTTTATGGGTATTTTCTAATGTTATAATTTAGGTATAAGCTAATCAAATCGGTTTATATAAAAAGCCTGCTCGCGGTAGTTATTCTGCTGTGGCAGAATCTATTTCGCAAAATTTGAGTCAGTCCAAACTGAGCGGATGTGGTTTTGATATGACTCAAATCAAGGCAAAGCTTGATATGAATAGATACTCTACTGCAAAATTTAACGAGGTGAACATGAAAATCATTCTACTTGGCGGTCCTGGTGCCGGCAAAGGCACGCAAGCAAACTACATGAAAGAGAAATATAATATTCCTCAGATCTCAACGGGTGATATGTTACGAGCAGCTGTTAAAGCGGGTTCTCCCATGGGTGTTGAGGCTAAAAAAGTCATGGATGCCGGTGGATTGGTTTCTGATGAAATTATTCTGGGCCTGATCGATGAACGTATTCAACAGGATGATTGTGAAAATGGTTTTCTGTTTGATGGCTTTCCAAGAACTCTGGAACAGGCAGCGGCATTAAAACTGAAAGTAGCTGTTGATGCAGTGGTTGAAATCGCTGTTGATGATGAAGAAATCATTAAGCGCATGAGCGGTCGTCGTGTACATCTGGCTTCAGGTCGTACCTATCATGTTGTATTTAACCCACCTGAAGTGGAAGGCAAGGATGATGAAACAGGTGAAGACTTGATTCAGCGTGATGATGATCAGGAAGACACCGTGAAAAAACGTCTGGATGTTTATCATGATCAGACTGAACCTCTTATTGGTTACTACACTGACTGGTCAAACTCTGATGAAAGCGGTGCACCTAAATACGTCAAAATTGATGGAATAGGTAAGGTTGAAGAGATTCGCGATCAAATCTTCCAGCAACTTGGGTAAATTCTCAAAAAGCTGTTTCTTTAATTTTTAGGGACGGCTTTTTTTTTAATAATTTTTTAATAAAGGTATAGGGCTTAATATGTCGTCTGGATTATTAATGGCACTAATTTGTGCTTTTGTAGGTATTGCCTACGGGGTCATCACTATCAAAGCTATTATGGGTAAATCCCAGGGTAATGATGAGATGAAAAGAATTGCTGGTGCAATACAGGAAGGTGCTATTGCTTACCTGGCAAGACAGTACACGGCGATCGGTATTGTTGGAGTGATATTATTTCTTTTAATCGGTATCTTCCTGGACTGGTATACAGCAATTGGATTTGCAATAGGTGCTTTGTTTTCCGGTGCTGCAGGCTATATTGGTATGCACGTTTCTGTACGTTCTAACTCACGTACTGCTGAAGCGGCAAAAGATGGTATCAATCCTGCACTGGATATCGCGTTTAAAGGCGGAGCAATTACAGGCATGTTAGTGGTAGGTCTGGGTCTGCTAGGTGTTGCAGGTTATTACAGCCTGTTACTGGCTGTGGGCGCTCCTGACCCATTGCATGCGATGATTGGTCTGGCTTTTGGTGGTTCCCTGATTTCAATCTTTGCTCGTCTTGGTGGTGGTATCTTCACTAAGGGTGCTGATGTTGGCGCAGATATCGTAGGTAAAGTTGAAGCCGGAATTCCGGAAGATGACCCGCGTAACCCGGCTGTAATCGCTGATAACGTGGGTGATAATGTGGGTGACTGTGCCGGTATGGCAGCGGATCTGTTTGAAACGTATGCGGTAACTATCATTGCTACCATGCTACTGGGCGGCCTTGTTTTCGCTACAGCGGGTGAAGAAGCATTATCTTTAGCGGTTACTTATCCTCTGGTTCTGGGTGGTGTTTCAATCATCAGCTCAATTATCGGTACTTTTTTCGTCAAATATGTTGAAGGCGGAAAAATAATGACAGCTTTGTATAAAGCCACGGGTGTTTCAGCTATTCTTTCTGCAGTTGGTTTTTACTTCGTGACCAATTCAATGATGGCCGATAACGGTTTGTATTCAGCCGGTGCACTTTTCGGAGCAGCACTGATTGGTCTGGTACTAACCGTAGCGATGATTGTCATTACTGAATATTACACAGCGACTGAATACGGTCCGGTTCGTGGTATTGCAGCCGCTTCAACTACGGGTGACGGTACTAACGTAATCGCTGGTTTAGGCCTGTCTATGCGTTCTACAGCTTTTCCAGTATTGGCGGTTTGTCTGTCGATCTGGGGTGCTTTCGAAATGGCCGGTTTATACGGTATTGCTATCGCGGCTACTGCCATGTTATCAATGACTGGTATTGTCGTTGCTCTGGATGCTTACGGTCCTATCACTGATAATGCTGGTGGTATTGCTGAAATGTCAGAGCTACCTGAAGAAATTCGTAATACGACGGATGCCCTGGATGCGGTAGGTAATACAACTAAAGCGGTAACTAAAGGTTACGCAATCGGTTCAGCTGGACTGGCTACACTGGTTCTATTTGCTGATTACACCAGTACACTGGAATCTGCTGGTAAAACAGTCAGTTTTGATCTGTCAAACCACATGGTTATCATCGGTTTATTCCTCGGTGGAATGATTCCTTACCTGTTTGGTGCCATGGCGATGGAAGCAGTTGGACGTGCAGCTGGCGGAATCGTTAATGAAGTACGTCGTCAATTCCGTGAAATGCCTGGCATCATGGATCGTACTGAAAAGCCTGATTATTCCAAAGCTGTTGATATGCTGACTAAAGCAGCGATCAAGGAAATGATTGTCCCTTCATTGTTACCCGTAGTGGCTCCAATTCTTGTTGGATTGGCTTTAGGGCCTGAAGCACTGGGTGGCATGCTTATCGGTACTATCGTAACGGGTATCTTTATTGCGATTTCTATGACTACCGGTGGTGGTGCATGGGATAATGCGAAGAAATATATCGAAGACGGTAACCACGGTGGTAAAGGTTCTGATGCTCATAAAGCTGCGGTAACTGGTGACACTGTTGGTGACCCATACAAAGATACAGCGGGTCCTGCGATCAATCCATTGATCAAAATCATCAACATCGTTGCTTTGATGATGGTGCCTCTACTGTAATACTTCGTTACATAGAAATAAAAAAACCTGCCTTGTGCAGGTTTTTTTTTGCTTGTAAAAAATTTACCACGAAGCACACGGAGAAAAAAACATTTATATATGAAGTAAAGTGTTAACTGTCTATCCGGGGTAAGAGGCGAGTAAATGGTTACAAAAAAATCTTCGTGTACTTCGTGCTCTTCGTGGTGCAAACAAAACTAAGAGTGAAATTTGACTGGTCAGATTTATATTTTTGATTTGAAAAATTTCATTTCAATGTTCTAATAGCGTCTGCAATAAACTCTAAAATTTTCCCTTGATGACATACCTGCCGGGCATTACGCGCTGATGGCCTATCGTGAACATTTAAAAGATAATTTCTCCGAGACGCGGTTGATACAACGCCGTTTGATTCTTTCGGCAGTCATCGTGCTGATTTTAATGTTTATTGTGCTCGGGCGTCTGTATGTTTTGCAGGTTGTCGAACATGAACATTTTTCTACACTGTCTAACTCTAATCGAGTCAGTCTCAAAGCATTGCCTCCCACTCGCGGGCTAATCTATGATCGAAATGGTGTGGTGCTGGCGGATAACTTACCTGCGTATCGTCTGGAAATTATTCGTGAACAGGTTTCTGATATTGACGATACTATTAAGCATTTATCAGAATATGTTGAAATTTCAGATTATGCGATAAAAAAATACCGTCAGTCTTCTCGTCGTCGCCGTCCTTATGAAAGTGTGCCGTTGCTGCTTAATTTAACTGATGAAGAACTGGCCCGCCTTGCAGTTAATTTGCATAAATTTGAAGGGGTGGAGATAAATGCCCGATTAACCAGGAATTATCCACTGGGAAAACATGCGGTGCATGCGCTGGGGTATGTAGGGCGTATCGATGTAAAAGATTTGAATCAACTGGATGAAGCTGACTATGCTGGAACCAGTTATATCGGAAAGTTGGGTCTGGAAAAATTTTATGAAGATGACCTGCATGGTGATGTAGGTTTTCAGCGGGTAGAAGTCAATGCGTCTGGCAGAACATTAAGGGTGCTGGATGAGAGTCCACCGGTATCCGGTCATAACCTGTATTTAACGATTGACTCAAAATTACAGCAGTTAGCTGAGGACTTATTCAAAGATAATCGCGGTTCTGTGGTAGCGCTGGATCCAAATAATGGAGAAGTGCTGGCGCTGGTGAGCATGCCCAGTTTTGATCCTAACCTGTTTGTTAACGGTATAAGCTTTAAAAACTATAGTGAGCTACGCGATTCATGGAAACGGCCTTTATTTAATCGTGCACTGACGGGGCAATACCCTCCTGGTTCGACAACCAAACCCTTTTTCGGGCTGGCAGGCCTTGAATACAGTGTGGTGGGTCATAAGCATACAACTTACTGTGGTGGTTATTACCTGCTACCAAACGAAGAGCGGAAATATCGTGACTGGAAAAAAACAGGGCATGGGAAAACAGATTTGAATAAGGCTATTACCCAATCCTGTGACGTCTATTTTTATGATCTGGCTTATAGTCTGGGCATTGATCGAATGTCTGAATTCATGAAACAGTTTGGTTTTGGTAGTCGCACCGGTATTGACAGTACCGGTGAACAACCGGGATTGATGCCTTCACGGGAATGGAAGCGACGCGCCAGGGGAATGCCCTGGTTTCCGGGAGAAACCCTGATTACCGGTATTGGTCAGGGTGCATTGCTGGTGACTCCATTGCAACTGGCGAGTGGAACGGGTGCCCTGGCTCTAAAAGGAACACGCTTCAAGCCTCATCTGGTTAAAAAGATTGAGTATCCGGGTGGTATTGACGATTTAAATATAAAGCCCGAAATATCAGGCGTTTATGAAGTTAAAAAAGAAATTAACTGGCAGCATGTGGTCAAAGGAATGAAAAATGTAGTGCATGGAATTCGCGGTACGGCACATCGGATAGCAAAGAATTTAAGTTATACTATTGCCGGAAAAACCGGAACTGCTCAGGTATTCGGTATCGCTCAGGATGAAGAGTATGAGGAAGAGAATGTGAGTAAAAAATTACGTGATCATGCTTTGTTTATGGCGTTTGCACCGGTAGAGAATCCTTTGATAGCAGTGGCGGTTATTGTCGAAAATGGTGGGCATGGCAGCTCTGTGGCAGCTCCTATTGCGCGTAAAATCATGGATGCCTATTTACTGTCGAACGATCTTCTTGCAGAAAAAACTGAGCAGGAGAAAAAGTTGTGAGTCTTGTGATGGAAGGTGATCAGCTCTCCATGTCGCGGCGGATACTCGATGCTTTCAGGCTGGATCCCACCTTGATGCTGTTGTTGTTTATTCTGGCATCTTTCGGGTTGCTGGTATTGTTTAGTGCCGGTGGTAGCAACATGGATTTAATGATTCGGCAGCTCACTCGCCTGGGTCTGGCGACTTTTCTGCTGGTGGTTGTGGCCAATATCTCCCTTAGAGTTTTAAAAAAACTCTCTTTAGGTTTTTACCTGGGGGGCTTGCTGTTGCTGGTTGCTGTCATTGCTTTTGGTGAAATTGGAAAAGGTGCTCAGCGCTGGCTGGATTTAGGGTTTATTCGTTTTCAGCCATCAGAGTTCATGAAGCTGGCGATGCCGATGATGGTCGCTTCTTATTTGTCAGATAAAGTTTTACCGGTGGGCTGGAAAGATTTACTGGTATCTGCCGTGCTGGTGCTTGTTCCGGTGTTATTAATTGCCAGGCAGCCAGATTTGGGCACCTCTTTACTGGTCGGTAGTGCGGGTTTCTTCGTGTTGTTTCTGGCTGGGGTACGCTGGAAAATATTTATGATATTAGGCTTGCTGGTATCATTGATGGCACCGTTGTTATGGAAGTTTGCTTTACATGACTATCAGCGTGGACGAATACTTACCATGCTGAACCCTGAAAATGACCCGTTGGGCTCGGGTTATCATATTATTCAGTCGAAAATAGCCATTGGATCGGGTGGCATCTATGGTAAAGGCTGGTTGAATGGGACCCAGTCACAACTGGATTTTCTTCCAGAACGATCGACCGATTTTATATTTGCAGTGTTTGGTGAAGAATTCGGCTTTTTTGGTGCAGTATTACTGGTATTTTTATACCTGTTAATTATTTATCGTGGCCTGTATATTGCTGCTGTTTCTAAAGATACTTATGGACGATTACTGGCCGGGGCACTAAGCCTGACATTCTTTGTCTATTTATTTGTCAATACAGGTATGGTGTCGGGGTTATTGCCTGTCGTTGGTGTGCCCCTTCCTCTCGTGAGTTATGGAGGTACATCCATGGTTACATTAATGGTTGGTTTTGGCATGATAATGGCAATAGGCTCATCTAAAAGATTTTTAAGGTAAAAAAATGAATAAATGGTTTAAATTTTCTGTTCCAGTTGTTTGCTTGTTATCTTTGCCAGTGCAGGCGGTAAAGCTGAATGAAGGAGACTATAAATATCGTGAAGATGTGGAAGCGTTTATAGAGTCAGTGGCTAAAAAAAGTGATTACTCAGAGCAGCAGCTGGTTGACCTGTTTTCAAAGGCTAAACAACAAACACATTTATTTGAAAGAATGAATAAACCGGCTGAAAAGAAGCTGGAATGGCACCAGTACCGTAAAATATTTATCACCGATAAAAGAATTAATAAAGGCATAGCGTTCTGGAAGAAAAATCAAAAATTACTGGAACAGGTTGAGCAAAAATATAAAGTACCTGCTGAAATAGTCGTGGCCATAGTGGGTGTGGAAACGTTTTACGGCATTTATAAAGGTAAGTCTCCCGTTTTTGATACGCTGGTGACATTTGCTTTCGATTATCCTAAACGGGCAAAGTTTTTCACCAGAGAACTTGAGGAATTTTTAATACTGTCAGCCAGGCAAAACTTTAAAGTGCGTGAAGTAAAAGGCTCTTATGCGGGTGCAATGGGTATGCCTCAATTTATCTCATCAAGCTACCGGCATTATTCGGTTGATTTTGACGGTGATGGAAAGGCCGATTTATTTGATAGTTTGCCCGATATCCTGGGCAGTGTGGCGAATTACTTCACGGCTCACGGCTGGAAACCGGGTGAAGCAGTGACACACCCTTTAACACTGTCAAAACAGAATAAAGTTTCCGCTTTGACAGTGGGTGTGAAGCCTTCTCAAACCTGGGGAACATTCAAAGCCTCAGGTCTTAACACTCAATCTTCTCTGTCTGATGAAACGCCCGTTGCGCTGATTAAATTACAGCAGAAAAAATCGGCAGACTACTGGGCGGGATTGAAAAACTTTTACGTTATTACCCGGTATAATCACAGTGAAATGTACGCCATGGCGGTGTACCAGCTCAGCCAGAAAATTAAGTCCGGGATGAAGCTGTAATAAATTTCACCACTAAGTCACGAATGGCAAGAAGTTTTTAATGAATTGGCTGAGCTACAAAAACAGTATTTTGATGCGCCTGGTTCCCGGTTGTTTTATCGTTTTGTTTTTATCGGCCTGTACTTTTGGCATTCCAATGGGAGGGCAGAAAGCTGATAAAACCGGGGCGGCTCTAAAGAAATCAAAATACGGGAATCCTTCTTCTTATATCGTGATGGGTAAGCGTTACTACGTCATGGATTCAGCTAAAGGGTTTACGCAGAAAGGGGTCGCTTCCTGGTATGGCCCAAATTTTCATGGTAAGCGAACTTCAAGCGGTGAAACCTACAATATGCATGCCATGACAGCGGCGCATAAAACTTTACCGATTCCGGTATACGTCAAAGTTAAAAACGTGACTAATGGAAAAACAGCCATAGTGCTGGTGAATGATCGTGGACCCTTTGCTCATGATCGCATCATTGATCTATCGTATGCGGCTGCCAAAAAGCTGGGCGTGGTCGGCCCGGGAACTGCCAAAGTTGAAATTGTCGCACTAGATTCATCTAAAAAAGTTTCACGCTCGTCAGTAAGGGCTATTCCCCTCAAAACTCCTGCCCAGGAACAGGCAAATATGTTTATTCAGCTGGGCTCATTCAGCAGTGAAAATAACGCGCATAAATTATCCAGAGAACTGAAAGTAAAAAAAGAAACGGCAGTTGTGATTAAACCGGTGAAAACAGCGCAGGGAGATTTTTATAGAGTCTTGGTTGGTCCATTGCTTGATTTGAGTGAGGCTAGTTCCATACAGAACAGGCTCAAAAGAAAGGGATATAGAAATGCACGGATTGTGATAGAGGATGAATCTTAATCCACGATTCCTTAAGTTTATCCCTTATCCATAGTGCTTTAAGGTATTCTTTTACTACCCAGCTAATGTACAATCCCACTCAGTTTTATCTCATTCCTTAATTTAGTTATTTCTATGTTACTACGCTTTTTCTCTGTTCTATTCCTGTTACTGCTTAACCAGCAGTTATTTGCAGCTGCTAAACCTATTCCCAAAGTACCGGAAATTGCTGCGAGCAGTTTTATTTTGATGGATTTTAAAAGTGGTAAAATTCTGGCAGAGAAAGATCCGGATAAAAAAGTTGAACCTGCCAGTATTACTAAATTGATGACGGCTTACCTGGTCGATAAAGCACTGGAAGCCGGTGATATCAGTCTTACCGATGAAGTTACTATCAGTGAAAAAGCCTGGCGCATGAAAGGCTCCAAGATGTTTGTTGAAGTGGGTAAACAGGTGTCTGTTGAAAAATTGATCGAGGGTATGATTATTCAATCGGGAAATGATGCAACAGTGGCACTGGCCGAGCATGTGGCGGGCACTGAAAAAGCATTTGCAGAATATATGAACCACCAGGCAAAGCTGTTAGGTATGGACAATAGTCAGTTTAAAAATTCAACCGGCTGGCCGCACAAGGAACACTATAGTACGGCTCGGGATATTGCGATATTGAGCCAGGCGATCATTCGTGATTACCCTGAATCCTATCGTTTATACAGCGTAAAAGAATATACCTTTAACGAAATAAGACAGTTTAATCGAAACCGCCTGTTGTGGCGCGACAGTTCTGTCGATGGCTTAAAAACGGGTCATACAGAAGCAGCGGGCTACTGCCTGGCCAGCTCTGCAGAAAAAGATAATATGCGCCTGATTTCCGTGGTATTGGGCACCAAATCAGATAAGGCTCGAACACGAAATAGCCAGACCTTGTTAAATTATGGATTCCGTTTCTATGAATCCAATCGTCTGTATAAGGCTAAAGAAACACTTAAAACTGCTAAGGTCTGGTTTGGTGAACAGGATCAGGTATCACTTGGTGTGCAGCGGGATGTTTTTGTCACGATTGCCAGAGGACGCTACAAAGAGCTGGATGCATCTGTAGAGATTGACCCTGAAATAACAGCACCTGTAGCATTTGGTCAGGAATTAGGTCGTTTAGTCGTCAAACTGGATGATGTTGTTATTGTTTCACAACCGTTGGTTGCGATGCAGGCTATCAATGACGGTGGACTCGTTAAAAAAGCCATGGATAGCATTAAGATGTTGTTTGAATAAGGTCACAGGTAAAGGAGAAAGTCATGTCTAATGTTGTTTATCTAAATGGAGAGTATGTTGCTGCCGATAAAGCCAGTGTGTCAGTGCTTGACCGAGGTTTCATGTTCGGAGACGGTGTTTATGAAGTGATTCCAGTTTACTCGGGAAAAACTTTTGCAGTGCAGGGACATTTGAACCGGCTGCAGCGTAGCCTGGACGCTATCGAAATAAAAAATCCATTAGAAACTGCAGAATGGCAACAGATAATGGATCATTTAATTGAAAAAAATACACCTGATCAGGATGCGATGATTTACCTGCAACTGACCCGTGGCGTCATGCAAAAAAGGGATCATGTTTTTTCCAGAGATATGCAATCCACAATATTGATGATGTGCCAGCCACTTACATTCGCTGACCAGAATATAAATACACCCGGTATCAAAGCAATTACCCAGGATGATAACCGCTGGGCTGATTGTTTTATCAAGTCGATAAATCTATTGCCGAACGTTTTGCTAAAGCAGACTGCGGCTGACCAGAATGCTGTTGAATCTATATTAATCCGTGATGGATTTGCGGTAGAAGGTTCAGCCAGTAATCTGTTTATTGTTAAGGACGATATCATCCGCACGCCACCCGTCAGCCGGCATATGCTGGGAGGTATTACCCGGGAAGTGATACTGCAAATCTGTAATGAGCACAAAATTGTTGCGAGAGAAATAGTGATTACTGAAGATGAGTTACACGATGCGGATGAAATCTGGATTACCTCTTCAACGAAAGAAATCGTGCCTGTTACTACACTCAATCAACACAAGGTAGGTAACGGTGTCCCCGGTCCTAAATGGCTGCAGTTAATTGAGTTATACCAGCAGTTTAAACAGTCTGTAATGCGTGCTTAAAGATGTCTGATCTAAACCAGGGCGAGCAAGCCATTAATGAGGTCATGGAATTCCCCTGTGAATTTCCACTCAAGGTATTTGGTCTGAGTAAACCTGAATTTGAGCAAATTGTGATTGAGCTGGTCAGTGTTCATTGCCCACCGTCTACCCGGTTCCAGGTGAAAAAAAATGAAAGCAAAAAAGGAAAGTATCAATCTTTGACTGTTACTTTTACTGCCCAAAGCCGTGCTCAGATGGATGCTATCTACCAGTCACTGACTGACTCTGAACATGTGGTCATGTCCCTGTAAAAAATTGTATGCCGGTTAAGTTACCCGTCATCAAAGAACTCGGTCAAACTGACTACGAGCCCGTGTGGCAGTCGATGAAACAGTTTACCTCCGTGCGTGATGGAAATACTGATGACGAGCTGTGGGTGACTGAGCACTTTCCAGTTTATACCCAGGGTCTGAATGGCCGAGAAGAACATTTGTTATCAACATCCAGTATTCCGGTAATACAGGTCGATCGTGGTGGTCAGGTTACTTATCATGGCCCCGGACAGCTGGTTATTTATTGTTTGCTGGATTTAAACAGGCTGGGTATTGGTATTCGACAGCTGGTCACCCATATTGAGCAGGCTCTTGTTAATCTGCTGAAAATTTATAATGTTGATGCCTATGCTAAAAAAGAAGCTCCCGGTGTTTATGTCGGGCATGCTAAAATTGCCGCGCTGGGGTTACGTATTCGTAAAGGCTGTAGCTATCACGGGTTGAGTTTGAACCTGGATTTGGATTTATCACCATTTTCGGGCATAAATCCCTGTGGCTTTAAAGGCCTCGAAGTGACCAGATTATCTGATCATGTCGCAGAATTTTCTACTGAGCAGGTGTCACAACAGCTCTGTTCACTATTAATTAACACAATTGGTTATGAGTAATAAAAATAAAGTTGAGCAAGGCATCAAACTTAAGGGTGCCGATAAGGTTGCGCGCATTCCAATCAAAGTTGTTCCCAGTGCTACTGTTCAGAGAAAGCCTTCATGGATTAGAGCTAAAGCACCGACCAGTGATCTGGTTAAGCAGCTGAAAAATACCTTACGCGAAAACAGTATTGTGACCGTGTGTGAAGAAGCGGCCTGTCCCAATCTGGGGGAATGCTTTTCAAAGGGTACGGCAACTTTCATGATTATGGGTGACATCTGTACTCGTCGTTGTCCTTTTTGTGATGTCGGGCATGGACGCCCCAATCCGCTGGATGAAGATGAGCCTTACAATGTTGCAAAAACAATTCAGAACATGAAACTGCGCTATGTGGTGATTACCTCTGTTGATCGCGATGATTTACGTGATGGCGGTGCACAGCATTTTGTAGACTGTATCGATGAAACTCGTCGCCTCAATCCCGGTACAAAAATAGAAATACTGACTCCTGATTTTCGTGGTCGCATGGACATAGCGCTGGATATCATGAAGCAATCTCCAGCGGATGTTTTTAATCATAATCTTGAATCTGTTCCGAGGCTGTATAAAAAAATTCGTCCGGGTGCCGATTATTTGTGGTCACTGGATCTGCTGAAAAAGTTTAAACAGCTACACCCGGATGTACCGACCAAGTCAGGAATCATGGTGGGTCTGGGTGAAGAAATGGATGAAATTGAACAGGTGTTGCGTGACTTAAGAGATCATAAAGTTAATATGCTTACACTGGGGCAATACCTGCAACCGAGTCGAGATCACCTGGCTGTGGATCGATTTGTAACGCCTGACGAATTTAAACACTTGGAAAAGCTGGCTTATGAGCTGGGTTTTGATCAGGTGGCCAGTGGTCCGATGGTGCGATCGTCGTATCATGCTGATTTACAGGCTAGTCAAGTATTAGACTGATAAGTGACCTGAGTGGTTAAATAGTTAAGAAAAAAATTAATTTTCTGATACACATATACGTTATCTTTTAAAAAAAAATAAGTGACTCTGGATCACTAATAGGAGATCTAATGAATTTCAAAAATAACCCATTAAATATATTGTTTGTTTTCGCTATCGGGTTGCTATTCCCGATGAGCGGTTTTGCTTCCACTGCTGGACAATCTCTGGATTTGACCCAGCACTGGGTTGGTTATACCGCGATAGTTATTTTTGTACTGGCCTACATGCTGGTGATGGCCGAAGAATTTATGCATTTGCGTAAATCAAAACCCGTTATTCTGGCCGCTGGACTAATCTGGTTGTTAGTGGCTTATGTGTATACCCAGCATGGTGATACGCATACGGCTGAAGCCGCTATCAGGCATAATATCCTGGAATATGGAGAGTTGTTTCTGTTCCTGCTGGTCGCGATGACTTACATCAACGCAATGGAAGAGCGACTGGTATTTGATGCATTAAAATCCTGGCTGGTAAGGAAAGGTTTCTCCCTGCGCCAGCTATTCTGGATAACCGGCATCATTGCTTTCTTCCTGTCACCTATAGCCGATAATCTGACCACTGCATTGTTAATGTGTGCCGTAGTTTTATCGGTGGGTGGTGATAATAAAAAGTTTATCCTGCTGGCCTGTATCAATATCGTGGTCGCCGCCAATGCCGGTGGTGCTTTCAGTCCATTCGGAGACATCACGACATTGATGGTCTGGCAGAAAGGTATTGTCGATTTCTGGACTTTCTTTTCCCTGTTTATTCCTTCGGTAGTTAATTATGTGATACCTGCTGCCATCATGTCATTTGCTGTCTCCACAGATAAACCTGATGCTAAGGATGAAAGAGTAGAAGTGAAAAAAGGAGCAATGGTGGTTGTCGGGTTATTTATTCTTACTATTATCACCGCAGTTAGTTTTCATAACTTTGTGCACCTGCCTCCGGTTGCCGGCATGATGACCGGGTTAAGTTATTTGATGTTTTATGCTTATTACCTGAAAAAAAGGCATAATGAAAAGTCTGATTCCCGACTGGAAAATGGAACCTTACTGAAGAATATTGAGAGTTTTAATGATACGTCTTTTGATGATAACTACGACATTTTTAATAAAGTAAAAAGAGCCGAATGGGATACATTATTTTTCTTTTATGGGGTTATATTGTGTGTCGGAGGACTGGGCCTGATTGGCTATCTGGCGATGGCTTCAGAATTTATGTACAACGGTCTGGGTGCAACAACGGCTAATATTCTGGTCGGCGTGTTATCGGCGATTGTGGATAATATTCCGGTAATGTTTGCCGTTTTGACCATGAACCCTGACATGTCCCAGGGCCAGTGGTTGCTGGCAACTTTAACTGCCGGGGTCGGTGGTAGCATGTTATCTATTGGATCTGCAGCGGGTGTTGCGTTGATGGGACAGGCCAGAGGTTATTACACTTTCTTTGGTCACCTAAAATGGATGCCGGTTATTGCTCTGGGTTATGTAGCCAGTATCTATGTTCACTTTCTGGTGAATGCAGCACGATTTTAAATCGGAGCTAAAGCTTGCTACTACGAAACTGGTTGAGTAGTTGAGGGTGTAAGCTTTAGCTGTCTAATTCAACGTAATTTTTTAACTAAAAAAAAGCACAAACTCATCTGGATAATTGAATCTCAATTCGCCATAATCTCGACCCTTTTCCGGCTGAGATTTCATTCGCATGTGGTTCCGTAATTTACAGATATACCAACTCACTGAAACTTTTAATGCTTCTGCAGAAGAGTTGCATGAGATTCTATTAGATAAAGCTTTTAAACCCTGTCAGGGGCTGGATAAATTTCGAATTGGCTGGGCTTACCCTCTGGGTAAGCATGGAAATCAACTGGTGCATGCAACTAACGGCTGCCTGATGTTATGTATGCGCCGTGAGGACCGTATATTACCGGCTTCTGTGGTTCGCGATGCAGTAGATGAGAAGGTGGATGAGATTGAAGCTAAAGACGCACGAACTGTCGGACGTAAAGAAAAAAATGATATTAAGGATGAGGTTATCGTTGATCTATTACCCCGTGCTTTTACTAAGTCCAGCCGTAGTTATGCTTATATCGATCCCAGAAATAACCGTGTTATTTTAAATTGCACTACAAGCAATAAAGCAGAGGAAATACTTACCTTAATTCGAGATACTCTGGGTTCATTCAAGGTGAAACCTTTAGCGGTCAACTCTGCACCTTCAGTCATTATGACTGGCTGGGTAAAAAACCTGGCTCCGGCTGACGTAGAAATTTCTGATGAATGTGAACTTAAAGAACCGGTGGAAAACGGTGGTGTCATTCGAATTCGTGGTGTTGATCTGGGCAGTGATGAGGTTCAGCAGCACCTGAATTCAGGCAAGATCGTGTCCAAATTAGCGATTGAATGGCAGCAGAGAATATCCTGCGTACTGGCTGAAGATTTATCCATCAAACGGTTGAAATTTATGGATCTGGTGATGGAAGAAGCTTCAGACACGGCTGCAGATGATGAAGTGATGCGCTTTGATGCTGACTTTGCTTTGATGTCTCTCGAGTTATCCCGATTTATTCCCGTTTTATGTGAATACCTCGGTGGTGTCGATAATAGTTAGTTTGCCTGTTGCAGGGTGTACTAAACATATCCTGCAATAGCTTTCTGATTTTGTTTATTTAAAATGGTTACCCTGTAAATATTCACTGTAATTGCTGACTATTAATCATAGACATTTTGGCAAAGGGCTTTTATGCTGGTTGCAACTAAGTGCAATGTTTATGTTATGGCGCAGAGAATTATAGCCCTCAGGTTACTACTCAGCTTTATACTGATTTTTTATATCGGCGAAACTTACAGTTCCAGCCTTCCCGGTCGCCTGATTACCCCGTTATCCTCAAGTGAAGAATTTAAAGGCGATTTCGAAGCTATCAAAAAACGTGGCAAGCTTCGAATTGTTATCCCTGCCAACATCGGCGGTGGTCGATACCTGCCGCGTAAGGGATCGCCAGTCAGTCAGCAACACGAAATAGTTGAAGCATTCGCACGTTTCTTTGAGTTAACACCTGAACTGATCATTGTCGATAATTTTGGCGATTTGATCCCGGCCCTGGAATCAGGTAAGGGTGATATTGTGGTGGGCAATTTAACCGTGACTGATGCACGCAGGAAAAAAATAGCATTCTCCGTACCATTAGACCATGTGCGAGAAAAAGTGCTGGTTAACATAGCTGATGACAGCATTAAACTGGTCAGTGACTTGAATTATAAGCGGGTTATGGTATCCCCCAACTCTACATTCTGGGACTCTCTTAGCTGGTTGAAAAAACAAAAATATAAAGATATCGAGTTAATTCCAAGACCGGACGGAATGCTGGATGAAGAAGAGATGGATCTATTAGCCCTGGGAAAAATAGATGCAACCATCCGCGATAGTAATATCGTTGAGATGTATTTAGGGTATCGGGATGACTTTAAGGTCGCTGTAAATTTTAGCGGGAAAAGAGATATTGCCTGGGGTGTGCGCAAAGAAGCTCCTGCTTTATTGAATGCGCTGAATCAATATTTACAACTGGAACACCTGTCAGAACTCAATAATAAAGTCTTTAAGGGAGACTTTGATGAGATTAAGAAACGTAAGGTCCTCAGGGTATTGTTGCGTAATAATGCTTCATCATATTTTTTGTATAAAGGAGAGCTACTGGGATTTGAATATGAAATGGTGAATTCTTTTGCAAAATTTCATGGTTTGCGCCTGGAAGTTCTAGTGCCACCTACACACAAGGAGCTTTTAACCTGGTTAGTTGAAGGAAAGGCTGATCTGGCTATAGGATTTCTGGAACCCACTAAAAAGCGAGAAGCTCTGGGCATCAAGTTTTCTAATGCTTACAACCGGGAGTATCAGCATGTTGTTGTGCATAAAGATGATTCTCTGAAAAGCATCAGAGAAATTGGCGATAGAATAATAAGTGTTAGAAAGTCGAGTGCTTATTGGGAAACTCTGGATAAATTGATCAAGATGGGAATAGAGTTTAATTTTAAGGCTGCCCCGGAAGATATGGAAACGGAGGAATTAATTAAAATTGTCGGAGCTAAAAAACTGGATGTTACTCTGGCCGATGCACATATCCTGGATATAGAACTGGCTAAATCGGTACCGGTAAAATCAGTCTTTACCATTGGCGATAAACGAGAACAGGCGGTAGCCATACGAGAAAAAAATTTAAAGCTGGTTAAGGCGATTAACGAGTTTATTAAAAAGAATGAAAATAGTGAGTATTATAACGTTTTGTACAGTAAGTATTTTACCAGCAGAAAATCTATAAAAAAACTGGCTAAAGGCCGTATAGAAAATATCGATATTAATAAGCTATCTCCCTGGGATAAATTAACAAAAAAATATGCAGATAAATATGGCTTTGACTGGCGCCTGATTACTGCTCAGATGTATCAGGAAAGTCGTTTTAATCCAAAAGCAAAATCATTTGCAGGCGCAAAAGGGTTGATGCAATTAATGCCCAGAACGGCAAAATCTGTAGGGGTGAAAGATATTAAACATCCGGATAGTAATATTAAGGGAGGCATTAAGTACATGGACTGGTTGAGAGACAGGTTTGATAAGGATATACCTGTGTCTGAGAAAATATGGTTTACCCTGGCCGCTTATAATGCAGGGGCTGGACATGTTCAGGATGCTCAACGCCTGGCAGCTCAGAAAGGCTGGGATAGTAAACGCTGGTTTGAACATACTGAAAAGGCAATGTTATTACTATCAAAAAAAACGTATTCCAGTAAAGCAAGATATGGTTATGTGGATGGTGCAGAGCCGGTCAAATATGTCAGAAAAATTCGTGAGCGCTTTGAAGCCTATGTCAACCTTAAGCAAAATGAAGAGGTGAAATCTACTTCCATCAAGTCAACTAATCCAGTTGTCATTCCCAAAAAATTTCAAACTTCTATTACACAGGTTGAAGAAATAAGGCTTACGAAAGAAAGAGGATAATGGCTACTACCTTTCGCTGCTAAATTATAGCCAGCTCCGGTACCTTAATAGCTGTGTCCTGAGTTTAAAGTGGGTTGCGGCGATAGCTTCAACCTGGACCCTGATCAATCTCGAAATTGAGTCAATACCATCGTACGATCCATATGGAATGGCATCACTATAACGATTCATTAGACCCGCTCTAAAGTTACTAATCAGCATAATTAAAAAATTCAAAAATTGTTCACCATGAAGGAACTACGCTTACTAAGAAATTAAAATATATAATACAAATTATGTTTTTTAGCTTCGTGCTCTGCGTGCCTTCGTGGTGAATAGCCTTTAAAGTAGTGGAGTATTATTGTTGGTTGAGTAATAAAATGTGTGAGAAAGCAAAGAAAATATAACAAATGAAAACTATCAATTTACCCGTAGCAAAAGACCTGCTGTTAATTGGTGGCGGCCACGCACATGTCACTGTATTAAAACGTCTTGGAATGAAGCCGGTACCCGGGTTGAGGGTTACCCTGATTTCCCGTGATATCCATACCCCTTACTCGGGCATGGTGCCCGGTTATATTGCCGGGCATTACGATTATGACGATTGTCATATCGATCTGGGTCCTATGGCTCGTTTTGCCGGAGCACGTTTATATCATGCTGAAGTTGACGCACTGGATATTAAAAATTCCCAGGTCATTGTTCGGGGGCGTCCGAATATTTCCTATGATTTATTGTCAATAAATACAGGTTCCCGACCCAATAGTCTTAATGTTCCCGGCATTGATGATTTTGCAATTGCCGCCAAGCCCATCGATGTATTCCTGCAAAAATGGGAAGCACTGGTAAACCGGGTTAGTAACAGTAAAGGAAAGTTCAGAGTGGTTGTTGTGGGTGGTGGTGCCGGTGGAGTGGAACTAGCTCTGTCTACTCAATACCGTTTACAAAACACTTTAAAGCAGGCGGGAGATGATCCTGGACGCCTGAAATACTCATTGATCACCGAAAGCGATTGCATAATGCACCTGCACAATGCAGGTGTTCGCGAACGTTTCGAGCGTATTTTTACTGAACGTTTTATCACGATTAAAACAAACAACAGAGTGACTGAAGTTAGAGCCGGTCAGGTTATTCTGCAAGATGGATCAACTGTTGATGCTGATGCGGTTATCTGGGTGACTACAGCCGCAAGTCCGGCCTGGCCAGCCCAGGCTGGACTTGCTGTGGATGAATCTGGTTTTATAAAGGTTGATAAAAACCTGCAATCTGTATCGCATAAAAATATATTTTCCGCAGGTGATATTGCCTCATTGATTGACCCGAGACCCAAGTCGGGTGTTTTTGCCGTCAGGCAGGGACCGGTGCTAGAGCGTAACCTACGAGCTGCAGCAACCGGTGGTCAACTAAAACCCTATAGAGCACAGAAAAATTTTCTCGGTTTAATAAGTACGGGTGATAAGTATGCATTGGCATCGCGTGGAAACTGGTCGTATGAGGCTGCCTGGTTATGGAAAGTTAAAGACTGGATCGATGTTAACTTCATGCGCAAGTTTAATGAATTGCCTGAAATGGAAGAGGAGGATAGTCTGCAACTTGCCTCGGGCATAGCCAATGCTGAAGTGATAAATGAACTATCAATGTCTGCCATGCGTTGTGGTGGTTGCGGTGCCAAAGTGGGGGCGACCATTTTATCCAGAGTGATGCAACGTCTGCCGGATGAAAAACGTGATGATGTTTTGATTGGGAGAGATTCTCCTGATGACTGTGCCATGCTGGCCGTGCCGGAAGGAAAAGTGATGGTGCAAAGCGTCGATTATTTCCGTACCTTTATTGAAGATACCTATACTTTTGGGGCCATAGCGGCAAACCATGCTCTGGGTGATATTTTTGCGATGGGGGCTGAAGCCCAGTCGGTGCAGGCTATTGCAACGGTTCCTTATGGTCGCGAGAAAGTGGTCGAAGAAACATTATACGATGTCATGGCTGGTGCCATGTCTATCATTCAGCCAACCGGAGCCGTGTTAATCGGTGGTCATTCCAGCGAAGGTGCAGAGCTGGCTTTTGGCCTAACGGTGAATGGCTTAATCGATCCCAGCAAGGTATGGCGTAAAAGCGGATTGCAACCGGGTGATGCCATCGTACTCACAAAAGCGGTAGGAACAGGAACTTTATTCGCCGCAGAAATGCGTGGTAAAGCAAAGGGGCGCTGGGTAGATGCAGCAATTCAATCTATGTTGCTTTCCAACCAGCAGGCAGCAGCCTGTTTACAAAAACATAATGTAACGGCCTGTACAGATCTGACGGGTTTTGGGATTATCGGTCACCTGATCGAAATGACAAAAGCATCAGAAGTAGATGCTGAAATAGTCATGGATGCATTGCCGTTGCTGGATGGCGCTATGGATACAGTTGCAGCAGGAATCCTGTCCTCATTACAGCCTGCGAACCTGCGCTTACGCCGTGCTATTCATGATATTGAAAATGCAGCTAAACATCCTGCTTTTCCATTGTTATTTGATCCGCAAACTGCAGGTGGTTTACTGGCCGGGGTACCAAATGAAAAGGCCGGTGCCTGCGTGGCTGAACTGAATTTATCAGGATATGCTGATGCTCGAATCATTGGTTGGATTAATGAGTTATCCGAAGACCGGGCGCCCATTCAAATAAAATAATTCCGGCTAAAATATGCAGGAGAAGTGGTGCGGAGATGCTCTGTTTATGAAACCAATGGATGTAATGGCAGAGTTTGTGATACTTATCGATCTACATTATTTTTTTACAGAGTAATTTTAATAAAATATTTTGAAATTTGTCAGAATTTTACTACACTTGGATTATGCTGCTATTTTGAGTGAACAGGGATGATCAAACGAGAAGGTTTTAAACCGAATATTATTGATGTCGAAGCTTCAGGCTTTGACCCTCAGAGTTACCCGATAGAAGTCGGAGTAGCTCTTGAAAATGGGAATCGATTTTCCACCCTGATACTTCCTGTTGATGAGTGGGATCACTGGGACGCTACGGCAGAAAATCTTCACCATATACAACGTGATACTTTAATGGCACATGGGAGACCGGTGTTGGATGTTGCCCTTAAGCTGAATGAATTATTAAATGGAAAAACGGTTTATTCTGATGGCTGGGTTGTCGATAAGCCATGGATAGAAACTTTATTTTTTCAGGCGGGTATTACTCGAACATTTTACATTAGCCCGTTAGAGATGATTCTTTATGAGCAGCAAATGGAACACTGGCATGAAATTAAAAATCAGGTGATAGAACAATCTTCTCCGGAACGTCATCGAGCTAGTAGTGATGCCTGGGTAATTCAACAAACCTTTGTACGAACCTCTGGTGCTTTAAGCTAAATTAATATGGGTGATGAGCTTATTGCATAACTCCAGGTTTACCATCTCTCCATATCTTTTCTCAGGGTCAGAAATGAGATTTCTAGCCACATCCAGTTTGTCCGCTTCAACCGCCATTTTCGCATAAAAAACAGTCTGGGATAAGTCGGCGAGAATAAACTGAGGACTGACCTGCTGGCATTTTTCAATAAAAAACAACGCCCTGCCATAACGCCGTTCTTCGTTCAGTGTTTCGATAATCAGACGACCTAGACAAAGTAGAACTCTTGATGGCCCCCATTTATGCATGTGATCAAACAATTCTTCATATTGCTTAGATGGAGTTTCAGCAATATCAAATCGTTGAAGCAGTAAAAATATGGCTTCACTATCCCGGTGTGTTGATACGGCTTTATATATTCTTCCCATAAATTGATCATGTTCTTTCGCACTGCTTTTACGCATGCTCTGTTGCTCTATTTCATCGTTTCTGGAGTCTTTCGAAGTAAAACGTTTAAGTATATTTTTTATGCTCACAATAATGCCATTCTATATTTCAAATAGAGTTGTGCTTTAAATGTAGCAGTTGACGGAGTAATAAAATAGAAAATAATGCGCTAATAACATCATTTACAGCAACAGTTTTGTTGATTAAGGTCAATGATACGAGCCCATTTTTATCTAGAATAGATGACCTCGTCAATTTTAGGAATAGATCGTGGATCTTGTTTGTCCTGCAGGTAATTATCAATCTCTGGTGAAAGCCGTTGATAATGGTGCGAATGCTGTTTACATGGGGTTAAAAAATGAAACCAATGCTCGTCATTTTGCAGGGTTGAATTTTTCTGAAAAGCAGATAGCTAAAGCGATAAATTATGCGCATGCCAAAAACTGTAAGGTTTATTGTGCGATCAATACTTATCCGCGAGAAAGTAAATGGGCACGCTGGACGAATTCCGTTGATCAGGCGATGGCCCTGGGGATAGATACGCTGATTGTCGCCGATACCGGAGTGATGGACTACATTCGCTCCAAATCTGATACTTTTCCCATCCATTTATCGGTGCAGGCTTCATCCACCAACCTGGAATCACTTAATTTTTATTATAATAACTTTGCTATTAAACGCGCTGTATTACCCCGGGTTCTATCTCTCGCACAGGTTTCAAAATTAGCCAGAACTGCTCCGGTTGAAATTGAAGTGTTTGGTTTTGGTAGTTTATGTATCATGGCGGAAGGGCGTTGTTATCTGTCGTCTTACCTGACAGGAGAGTCTCCCAATACTCAGGGTGTCTGTTCTCCGGCAGCATTTGTTCAGTGGGAAGATAAAGGTGAAGTGCTGGAGTCTCGCCTGAATGGATTATTGATTGATAAATTTACAGAAAATGAAAGTGCTGGATACCCGACTTTGTGTAAAGGACGTTTCGACGTGGGTGGCAATGTTGAACATGCATTGGAGGAACCTACCAGTTTAAACACCATGGATATTCTGCCGGAGTTGATTCAATCGGGTGTAGTTGCTATCAAAGTCGAAGGACGTCAACGCAGCCCGGCTTATGTGGCGACGGTAACAAAAGCCTGGCGTGAAGCCATAGACCGGGTAGAAAACACCGGGGAAAAAGTAGCACAGGATTCAATCAATAAACTGGCCAGCCTGGCTGAAGGCAAGCAGACCACGATTGGGGCTTACGAAAGGGATTGGCAGTGAAAATATCATTAGCAGCAGTACCCTATTTCTGGTCACAGGATGACTATATTGCCTTTTATCAAAAGATAGCTTCAAGTCCTGTTGATATTGTGTATCTCGGTGAAACGGTGTGTTCCAAACGACGGACTATGAAGTTTCAGGACTGGCTGGAAATCGCAGAATTATTAACCCGGGCCGGCAAGCAGGTGGTGTTATCTACCCTGACCCTGTTAGAAGCGGATTCGGAATTAAAATACCTGAGTAAAATTGCTAAGCAAAAAGAATACCTGATTGAAGCTAATGACATGGCTGCTATTCAGGTAGCCGCTGAGCATGGAAATGCATATGTTGCTGGCACGGCTATTAATGTTTATAACAACAGGGCATTAGATATTCTGAAAAAGCAGGGAATGAGTCGCTGGTGTGTACCGGTCGAACTCGGCCAGCAGGATATTGCAGCCATGGCAAGTCACTGCCAGTCTCTCGGTATTGAGTTGGAATACCAGGTGTTTGGCAGAATGCCGCTGGCTTATTCGGCACGATGTTTTACTGCCCGGCATCACCAGCTTCCAAAAGATGATTGCCAGTTAAAATGCCTGGATTATGAACAGGGACTGAAGGTCAAAACCCAGGAAGGGGATAGTTTTGCACAGATTAATGGTATTGAAACGCAGTCAGCAAAAATAACTTATCTATTTGACAGGTGGCAGGAAATACAGCTAGCTGGAGTCGATATTCTAAGAATTGTGCCGGTAAGCGCCAGGGATACACTTATAGCCGTTGATCAGTTAGCGGCAATGATTTCGGGTAGTGATAAAGTAGCAAACTTAACTGGCGAATATGAATACTGTAATGGCTACTGGTTGGGTGTTGAAGGGATGAAATATATTCCCTTACAGTGAAGCATTAAGCAGAAGCACTCTCATTTTATACTTATCCATTATCGTCAGCATAAAAGCAGGAATAACCTCAGGGTCGAGCGTATCAATCGTATTCTTAACATGATGGGCCAGTTCTGTATCGCCATTAATTTTTAGCTTACGCTGGAAAAACAATGTATCCGGATCAACTTCCTGCTGGATTAAATTAATCGCATTGAGTGTATCAATGGAAAGTGTCGCATCCGAAGTGCAAGCCTTGCTGTCAAAATGATTGCAGATAATTCTGTTGTGACTACAGCTTAAACCTACAAATAAACCGGCATCGATAATCTCAACCTGAAGCACACGACCTTCCAGAAATTCAAAATCTCCATCGCTAATCTGTTCTGCAAAAGCCGTATTCAGAAATTTTTCTACCACGACGAAATTTAATTTACGCGGCATCTTTGTCGCAATATTGCTCAGAAACTGTGGCTTTATAAAGCGGGAGACAACGGGCTCCAGCCTTTGCTGTAAATGTGATGTAACGGCTGTAAGACTCATGGATATTCTACTTATCTTTGTGAACCCGCTATGGTAGCCAAGAATTGTCTACACTGATTTGATTTAAATCAGGCTAATTCATTAATTACTTATTTAATTTTAGAAAATAAAATTGATATAAATCAATTCCAGGCTTAAAAGCACAATATATAGTGGTGTGTATAAGAGCTAATAACAATATATAGTAATCAAGGAAATTACCCAAGAGAGATTAAAATGACGTCAGAAGCCGCAAAAGATATTATTTCATTACCACAACGGTTAATTAAAAGAGATGGAGTAGAAGTCTCGTTTGATAGAAACCGTATAGAGAAAGCCCTCGAAAAGGCCGGTCAGGCCACTACTGAGTTCGATAGTTTTGAAGCTCAGCTACTAACCCGACAGGTTATTAAGGTGTTAAGTCATCGTTATAGTAATCGTCAAGTACCCGATATCGAAGCCGTGCAGGATGTGGTTGAGCAGGTACTCATATCGGCGAATCATATGGAAACGGCCCGAGCTTATATTGTTTATCGTGAGCAGCACAATAAGCTGAGAGAGGATAAACGTACCCTGGTTGATGTATCTTCCGCAGTCAACGAATACCTGGATAAGTCAGACTGGCGGGTAAATGCTAACGCCAATCAGGGCTACTCACTGGGTGGCCTGATCCTCAATACCTCGGGTAAAATGATAGCGAATTACTGGCTCAGCCATGTTTATCCCCCCGAAATTGGTGAAGCGCACCGTGAAGGTGATATTCATATTCATGACCTGGATATGCTGGCAGGTTACTGTGCTGGCTGGTCGTTACGCACGCTGTTAAATGAAGGTTTGAACGGTATTCAGGGACGCGTGGAAGCCGGGCCGCCTAAGCACATGTCTTCGGCCGTGGGGCAGATAGTCAACTTTCTCGGCACCTTGCAAAATGAATGGGCGGGCGCACAGGCATTTAGTTCATTCGATACCTACATGGCAGCCTATGTGCGTAAGGATAACTTAACTTTCGAACAGGTACGTCAGCAAATGCAGGAACTGATTTACAACCTGAATGTGCCTTCCAGGTGGGGAACACAAACCCCTTTTACCAACCTGACATTTGACTGGGTATGCCCGGAAGATTTGCAGGATCAGGTGCCTGTTATTGCCGGTGAAGAGCAGGACTTTACTTATGGAGATTTGCAGGTTGAAATGGACCTGATCAACCGGGCTTACATCGAAGTGATGATGGCGGGTGACGCCAAAGGTCGGGTATTCACCTTTCCTATTCCCACCTACAACATCACCGATGATTTTATCTGGGATTCAGAAAATGCTGATCGGTTGTTTGAAATGACATCAAAGTATGGCTTACCGTATTTCCAGAATTTTCTTAACTCTGAACTCAAACCTAACATGATTCGTTCCATGTGCTGTCGCCTGCAACTGGATTTGACTGAATTGCTGAAGCGCGGCAATGGTCTGTTTGGTTCAGCAGAGCAAACCGGATCACTGGGTGTAGTCACGATTAACTGTGCACGATTAGGTCACCTGTACCAGGGAGATGAAGACAAGCTGTTGACTCAGCTTGATGATTTACTCAACATTGCTCGCAATAGTCTGGAGATAAAACGTAAAGTTATTCAGCGCCACCTGGATGCGGGATTATTTCCTTACAGCAAACGATACCTGGGAACCTTACGTAATCATTTCTCTACCATCGGAGTGAATGGCATCAATGAAATGATCCGTAACTTTAGTGACGATGAGGATGATATCACCACCACCGAAGGCAAAGCACTGGCTGTCCGTTTGCTTGATCATATTCGTCAGCGTATGGTCGAGTTTCAGGAACAAACCGGGAATATGTATAACCTCGAAGCGACTCCTGCTGAAGGTACAACCTATCGTTTTGCCAGGGAAGATCGTAAACGTTATCCGGGTATTTTACAGGCCGGAACCATTGATAGACCCTATTACACCAACTCATCACAGTTGCCAGTGGGTTACACCGACGATCCTTTCGAAGCACTTGAAATGCAGGATGAGCTGCAACGCAAATACACCGGTGGCACGGTTTTACATCTATACATGAATGAGCGTATTTCGAGTATTGAAGCCTGTAAAAAACTGGTAAAACGATCACTGGGTAATTTTCATCTGCCCTACATCACCATCACCCCGACCTTTTCAATCTGCCCGGAACATGGCTACCTGAGTGGCGAACATGAATTTTGCCCACGCTGTGATGAAGAGTTATTAATCGAAAAACAAATACAACTAAACAAACAGGAGAATATAGATGCAAGCACAATCCATTGAGTTAAAAGAGGAAGAGCGTACACGCTGTGAAGTCTGGACCCGTGTTATGGGTTATCACCGTCCGGTAACGTCATTTAATCCGGGGAAACAGTCAGAACATTCTGACCGCCAATTTTTTCATGAAAACAAAACTGGACATTGAGAAAGAAATAGTTGTTGGCGGTTTAACGCCACTGACAACTATTGACTACCCCGGTGAACTGGCGGCAGTGATATTTATGCAGGGCTGTCCCTGGTCCTGTGGCTATTGTCAGAATACAGATCTGTTACCTTCCAAAAGTATAAATACGATTGCCTGGTCGGATGTTTTAATTTTTCTAGAAAAACGCAAAGATCTTCTGGATGCCGTGGTATTCAGTGGAGGGGAGCCCACCCTGCAATCCGGCCTTGAACAGGCCATGCAACAGATTAAATCGATGGGCTTTAAGATTGGTCTGCACTCAGCGGGTATTTATCCAGATCGATTACAGCAGGTTTTACCATTGATTGACTGGGTTGGTCTGGATATTAAATCTGCAAAAAAAGATTACGATAAAATCACCGGAGTCAAAGGCTCGGGTGAAAAGGCATGGAAAAGTGCCAGAGCAGTAATTGATAGTGGTGTGAGTTATGAATTCAGAACCACGGTTCATCCTGATATGCTAAACCAGCAGCAGCTCTCGGAACTGGTTAAGGAATTGACTGAACTGGGTGTTGAAAATTATGTAATCCAACAATGTGTAACAGGTCATTGTCTGGATGAATCAAGGAGAGTGGTTTCATCCCCTAAACTGGAGCAATCTGTTATCAATCAATTTAGCAGGCAGTTTTCAAGTTTTGAAATGCGCAATCCCGATTCTGTTTAAAACCACAACGGAGAAGTGGTGCAGGGAAGCACTGTTTACGCAACCAGTGGATGTAATGACGGTAAAAAATACAATCACATGATTTCATACATAGCCATTTATAACTATTTACACTGAACCGTCATTCCTGCATGCTCTTAGCAGGAACCTCTCGAGAATTGAACAATGAAAACAATCGAAATAGAAGATTTAAACAAACAGTTCTCTCTCCAAAATAAAAACAATACGCTGAGAATAAAAAATGGTGAAGGCTATCTCCCTGTCATACACATAAAAAATGCTCAGGCCAGTGCTTTAATAAACTTGCAGGGCGCGCATCTTTTAAGCTGGATTCCGGAAGGTGAAGAAGAAGTCATCTGGCTATCGGAAGATGTCAAATTTTTAGCAGGTAAATCAATCCGTGGAGGTATTCCTGTTTGCTGGCCCTGGTTTGGTGCTCATGAATCTGACACTGATTTTCCCGCACACGGTTTTGCTCGAACAACCAGTTGGGACATACTGAGTACCGAAGCGCTGGATGATGGTAGCACCCGCGTAATTTTGACCATGCAAAGACAGCCGGGAAATGATCATATGTGGCTGCCCGGAACGACCATCCAGTTCTCCGTCACTATTGGTCACAAGCTCGAACTTGAGCTTATCACTCACAATAACGGTGACAGAGCCGTAACTGTTGGTCAGGCATTGCATACTTATTTTAAAATATCAGATGTCAGTAAGGTTCTATTGCATGGTCTTGAGCATACTGATTATCTTGATAAGCTGGAAAGCTTCAAACGTAAATGCCAGCTTGGGCCGGTAGTGATAACAGAAGAAGTTGACAGGGTGTATCTTAATACTTTTAATGATTGCATTATTGAAGATCAACAGTTCAACAGAAATATCATCATCAGAAAAGCAGGAAGTCACTCTACTGTGGTATGGAATCCATGGCAGAAAACGGCTGATAAAATGGGTGACCTGGGTGAGCAGGGCTATAAAAAAATGCTCTGCGTCGAAAGCAGTAATGCCGCAGAAGATGTGGTGACAATCGAACCTGGAAATGTGCATCAACTTTGGGTGCAGTATGAAGTGCAGACGACAAAGTGATGGATGCATTAATCAGAATCAGATGAGCAGTGTTGCATTAAAAGCCCTGAATATTTCGGTGTTATTATTTGCTTTGTTATTTATTAATTTATTATAAAGACCTTATAGTATTAAAAAAGTAAAAGAAGAATAAACACCACACCTCTACATATCATGGCAGGAAACCAGCCCCGGAATCTCACCCTAAACGCCAGCTAATCCAGTCATCATGCTGAATTTACGCAGGAAATAAAAAACATTGCTATCAGATCATGGTTTAATAGTGAAAGATACCGTTGGAATTGCGGTTAATCCATTGATACATAGTATGCATTTCACCCATATTACAAAGGTAAATTACATGATGTACTGCACCCATAATACCTGCGATAGCAAGATAACCTAAAAAAAATTTGCAAATAATTTTATCATCCACAACTTAAGGTTACGGGTATAGAAACCAGTCAGAACAATCCTGATGCTTTACTTATGCCTGTTAGATTGAGGCTAATCTATTCGTATTTTTTTCTGGTTATCAGTAGAATATTAATGAACCTATTTGAGGAAACATGGATTCGGTAACACAATTATTGCTTGGTGCTGCTACTGCTGAAGCAAGTGCCGGCCGACAGATTGGTCGACGTGCGGCCCTGTGGGGCGCTGTGTGCGGCACTCTGCCAGACCTGGATGTATTAGTTCCGTTGTCGAATGCCATCAGTGACTTCACTTATCATCGCAGTGCCAGTCATTCACTACTGGTTCTTGCCATCATCACCCCTTTGATTGTCTGGTTAATCAGGAAACTACATCCTGACATCTCGAAATATAACTATCGTTTGCATGTCATGGTTTACCTGGCTTTTGCAACACATGTACTACTCGATAGCTTTACTGTTTATGGCACCCAGATTTTCTGGCCAATTGTGACGACCCCGATGACCTGGTCGACTATTTTCATAATCGATCCGGCATACACTATACCCCTCCTTATCGGTGTATTGACGGCTCAGCTCAGCGCTCGCAAAAAATCGTTTGGACGCGCAATCAACCTTACCGGACTTGCAATCAGTAATGTCTATCTTTTATGGAGCCTGACGGTAAAACTGCATGTCGATGCGATTGCTCATAATACATTGGAAAACGTGCAGATCAATGCCAGTTCCGTGCTGACAACCCCTGCTCCTTTTAACACACTCCTCTGGCGTGTATTAGCTGTAAACGAAGATTACTACTTTGAAGGCTATTACTCTATTTTTGATGAAAGCCAGACAATAACATTCAAGCAATATCCCCGTTCATTACACCTGCTTCAAGCAATTACTAACAATAAATCAATACAGCGCCTTGAATGGTTTACCAAAGATTTTTATGCCGCTTCTTTGCAGCAAGATCGTATTATTGTGAGTGATTTACGTATGGGCTCAGAGCCGGATTATGTATTCAAATTCGCGGTAGCGAAAATGAGTAATCCTCATCCGCAACCCATATTGGCAGAACGAGTTAAGACTGAACTCGATCTACAGGGTCTCAAATGGGTATGGGCGAGAATCTGGGACTCAGAAACAGCCATCTCTATAGTTGATCCAAATTAGCAGGAATTGATTACCTGTTGATAATAAATCGATGAAGAAAGAGACTGGCATTTCTAATCAGGTAAATACCAATCTGCATGAATGCCATCTCTCAACGCCGGGTTCAATCTATAAAACACCTCAACTCAGCTGATTAGAAGCAAATTGACCGCATTATTGGTTTCATCACTTAAATTTCACCGATACTTCACATGTACTTCACCAAGCTGCTGGTAGTTTATCGATAACACAAGTCCCTGATGAGATTTGCATCTAGAAAACACTATTCAGGTAATGCAGCATAACTGTTTATTAAGGTGAATACATGAACACTAATTCGTCAACGTCAGCTCTGCCATCAGTAAGTTTGCAGTCGTACTATCAACAACTATCAAAAAGCCGTAAATTTGTTATTTTTGTTTTTCTGGTTTGGTTGATCCAGGCCATACCTAAATGGTCTGTCGCTATTACTGCTGATGGAGAACTTTCAGCCGAAATAATGAAAATATTCATTACCCCTCGAGTTGACACCCAATTTGCCAAACCGGAGAACACTGATCAAAGAGAAAATATGTTTTGACTACTCGTAAATTGGACGAGTTAGTCACCTGTGCAATCAAAAGTTCCAGGTCGCTATATTGTTTGTAATCAATATATAAAAATTGTAAATACAATTATAGGTGGTTAACTGACCCGTGAGTAAATTACCCACTGTTTCTATCCACACCCATACTTTCGCATTTTGTCAGGTAGTGTTGCCATTTTTTTTCATAGTCTTTCCCAAGCGTGTGCAGCATGTCCCAATCAAAAAGCCCGGAATTATGACCATCATCGAAAAACAACTTGATGGCATATTGTCCGATTGGCTGTATTTTTTTGATATTCACCTGCTCCTTCCCGGTAATCCAGATACTCACCTCTCCAGTGTGGGCTCTCACTTCTGCCGAAGGAGAAAAGACTCGCAAGTATTCGCAGGGCAATTTAAATAGATCACCATTATTAAATTCAATTTCCAAAATTCGGGAAGACTGGTGCAAAATAATTTTTGCTGGATGATACGATGCCATAAGTATGCAGTTAACTGTTAATTAATCCACTATCTTGTGGCAATGCGTCCAAATTCAATCCTGATCGTTTCAGTCAATTACTTTTATCTTTTCTGTGCATTAATGGTGTCTCATGCGGGTGAATTGTCAATAGCTTAGACAACTCTGGCCCACAAAGCCGGGAATTTGCTGTAAATGTGTAGCGATAGGTGGTGTAAAAAAACGGTGCTATGCAAACCAGTCTGATTCTGGCGAGGTCCGCGTAGCAGGTAACAGATTAGGCGGTGGCGGCAATGCTCCTTATGTCCTGTAAATGTTTTTGTATCTTGTTGATGACCACCTGAGCCTCGATACAGGCTTTCACCCTGGCTTTGCCTTCGCATGTCGGACAGATCGATGCATCGATGCTGAGTAATCGCTTCAGACGTTGCGCCCTGGTCATGGATTTGTGCCGTTGTTCTGGTGTTCTGCGTTATAAAACTAAACTAAACTTTGCTTTCCTGCTATATAAGATAAATGGAGTTTAAATTCGTAAGCTTAGATATATTTAGTGAAATTAATTTCAAATGAAAAAAGAAACCCGGTTATTGCTCATTTTCTTTACGATATTAACACTGGTTATCATATTAAAATTTACCAAGGAATATAGAGATATTCAGCAAACCTATATGCAGGCAGCTATCCATGAAGCTCGATCTCTTAACCATATGGTTCAGTCTTTTGGTCACAGTTATTCAAACCTTATAAATCAGCTAAAAATCCCTCTGGACAAGGAAAGTTTGCAATTACGCCCTGTCTTACGATTACCTGAAATCAGTAAGCTCTTTTCTGAGATCGGTGATACCAATGCTCACTTGAGAACTGTATCCATGAACCCGATGAACCCTGAAAACATGGTTACAGAGACTGAAAAAATACTCATGGATTTCTTTGTTCAAAATCCTGATAAAAAAGAAAAAGTCATGGCTCTGGAAAATGGTCAGTTTCTGTATGCAAATGTTCTCAGGGTTAAGTCTAAGTGCTTAACTTGTCACGGATCAAAAGAAACTGCTCCTGCAGTGATTCGTGAACTTTATTCGACGGGATATGATTATAAATTGAATGATATTTTGGGTATTCGTCTTATTCGTTATCAAAATAGCAATATTCTGAACAATATGATGAAAATCTATTATCGGAATATTGTGGCAGCGTCATTAGTCTTTAGCTCAATTTATTTCAGTATTTTTTTAATGATGAGATATTTGAGCAGACGTGATAAAAAGCATTTGCAGCAGCTTGAGCAACATAATCAAAATTTATTTAAAGAGCAGCAACGTTTAAATACTTTGCTTAATGCGATGGACATTGCCATTGTGTTTGAAAATACTCGAGGCGTGATTAGCTATGTGAATAAGGCTTTTAACAAAATCTGGCATATCCCCGAGGGTACAACTGTTACAGGTGTTCCCGTAGAATCATTTCAAAGCAAATCGTCTGCAAAAATTGTCAATGAAATTGAACAGGTTTCCAGTAAGGACAATCAGATCCAGACAGAACTACACCTGGATAATCAAAAAATAGTGCTTAAAAACCAGATTGAAATCACTTCTCATAATAACGAAACTTACGGTAATTTAATACTATTTGAGGATGTCACTGAAAAACATCAAGCCAATCAAAAACTAATCTATCTGGCAGAGCGAGATGCTTTAACCGGACTCTATAATCGGCATAAATTTCAGACTGAAATAGCCCTGATGCACTCGTTAATCAAACGCAACGATGAATTGCTAGTATTGTTTTTCTTTGACCTGGATGAGTTTAAACTTATCAATGATAATTACGGTCATGAACAGGGAGATTCCGTACTGATTAGTATTGTAAATGCGGTAAACATTATCATCCGCCCCTCCGATTTGTTTTTTCGACTTGGCGGGGATGAGTTTGCCGTTCTGTCTATCATGACATCTGTAAGTGAAATAAAATCATTAGCTCAACGATTGATTCGGGAAATTTCAAAAATCAGTTTCAGGTTTGATGATAATCAAGTTCGTTTAACGGCAAGTCTGGGGTGTTCATTTTGCTCACGTGAGTCAGGTAACTGTAATGATTTATTATCACAAGCCGATATTGCCATGTATGACGCAAAATCCCGTGGTAAAAACACCCTGTCAATTTATAGTGACATTACACCGGGCAGTAGCGTATCTCTGGATCGTTTAAGCTGGAATGAAAAAATTGACAGTGCCCTTGAGCAAGACCTGTTTGAGCTACATTTCCAGGGTGTTTTTTGCGTTAAAACAGGTAAGTTGGTCCATCTGGAAGCATTAATCAGATTGAAAGATGAAGATGATCCTGGACAACTCATATACCCAGGCATATTTATTCCTTTTGCTGAAAAGACGGGCAAGATTCTTGATATTGACCGGTGGGTTATTAAGAAGGCCTGCCAGTTACTTGGGGGTAATACTGATATGCCTCCACTGGCCATAAATATATCAGGTAGATCATTTGATCAACCCGAGTTGCCTCGTTATATTGGTGAGCAACTGGAAATTAATCAGGTAAATCCGAAACGATTACTGGTTGAACTCACCGAAACAGAAGCTGTATCTGATTTGATGGATGCCCGGGAATTTATTGAAGCCTTACATGAAGTAGGCTGCCCGGTTTGCCTGGATGATTTTGGTTCAGGTTTTTCATCTTTCGCCTATCTTAAATACCTGACAGTTGAGATTCTGAAAATTGACGGTATTTTTATAACTGATCTTCATCAATCAATTGATAATCAACTGTTTGTTGAAAGTATGACTCATGTAGCAAATGGGATGAACAAGAGGTCCATTGCAGAATTTGTTGAGAGTCGAGAGGTTTTACAAAAACTTCGAGATCTGGGAGTTGATATGGCTCAAGGTTATTATTTGGACATGCCTCAAAAAGATCACCCCGCATTAACTGGCAACTTCATAGTAGTAGACCTATAGAATTAACATTCAGTAGAGGGAAATTGTATAAAACTATTTATTTTGAAAAAAACGGATATTGATAGTAAAGGTCATAGGTTAACAGCTGTAATACTGTCTGAATTTTTACTATTCCGTATTTTCAGGCACTCCGTCTTGAACCAGGCAATAAGCCGCCGTGCAACCTGTTCTATCCAGTTGCTGTAATGTGTAGCGATAGGTGGTGTGAAAAAACGGTGCGATGCAAACCAGTCTGATTCTGGCGAGGCCCGCGTAGCAGGTAACAGATTAGGCGGTGGCGGCAATGCACCTTTGTCCTGTAAATGTTGAGTCTCTTGTTGATGACTACCTGATCCTCGATACAGGCTATCACCCTGG
>JAAEMR010000158.1 GCA_024225395.1 Gammaproteobacteria bacterium | reverse complement strand
ATCCATTGGCGGGCTTTCCCTATCAGATAATGGTTCAAGCTCTTTTGGCAACGTACCGTTGGGTCTTGATACCTACACCTTCGATATTAGCCACCAAGGTGGTATTATTGGAGCCAACTCGGACTGGCGTTTAGATATCGACGTAGCCTCTGCCCCTGTCCCCGAACCAGCAACCATGATGCTTTTTGGCATTGGTCTTCTCGGACTTGCAGGAGTCAGCAGAAGAAAAAATGCATAAGGCTAAAAAGAAGGAAAAACCATTTTTAATAGATAGTGATGGTAGGCGTTTAGGAACAAATCGGCGGATATTCTCATATTCTGATTATTCCCCAGAACGTAGATCCGGTGAAGACAGAAGATCCGGTTTCGATAGACGCCTTAAATTAAGATAGTTAGTCTTTCAACAAATATGGGCAGGGTCATTCATTTGGCTCTACCTATTTTTATTTATATGCTCCATACGTCATGGATTTCGATTCCATTATATGAACCAGAAACAGCACCATAAGCAATTCTTTCAAATTATATTCTATAAAATATAAACCCATAAAAACATCAAGTCAGGAGACTAAGAAAGTGATCCATCAAATTTTAACATTTACACGTACAATCATCTCATCTGTTTATATCACAGTGCTGATTATAGGTGCGATCGTTCTTTCCACACAGGCCTATTCTGCTGACTATATAATTGATTCAGCTGTTACGACCAAAACCACCCTCAATGGGGGAGACACCCTTACCATCACCGAAAATGGATCGATTACCATTCCGTCCAATGATATTGGGGTAGATATGGATGGTAATAATATTACCATTAACAATTCAGGCTCGATTTCTGGTGACGGTGACGGTATTGATACTGTCGATGAATCTGTTAATAATACAGTGATCAATTCAGGTTCAATCAGTACAACAGGTGATGGTTATGATGCTATTCGAGTAGAAGATAACAGTACAGTCGAAAATACAGGTAGCCTTAGTACAACAGGCAACTCTTCTAGCGGAATTGATGGTGATGATGGTGATACAATATTAAACTCTGGAACGATTACCACGGCTGGGGATGATAGTGATGCTATTGTTGCTGATGAAACCAATACTGTTACCAATTCTGGAATAATAAATACTACTGGTATTGATGCAAACGGTATTAATGTTAATGAAAACAGCACAGTCTCCAATACCGGCTCGATCAGCACTACCGGTGATGATGCCCATGGTATCGATGTCGGTGCAGACAGTACCGTCACCAACAGCGGCTCTATCACTACAGCCGGAGAGGATGCTTCTGGTGTTTATTCAAGCGGCAATGGTGTTACAATCAGCAACAATAATTCCATTTCCACTACAAATAACTATGCAGAAGCCATCCAAGCCACAGGTACAGATGCAACAATCACCAACAGCGGAACCATATCCACCAGTGGGGAGGAAGCTGCCGCTATTGAAGTGGGGGGGGGTGGAACCGGAGCCAACGTTTCTAACAGCGGCACCATCTCCACAACCGGAGAAGATGCATGGGGCATTCGTATAATGGCCGCGAACGCTACCCTGGTCAATACCGGCACCTTGACTACAACGGGCAACAGTTCCGAGGCCATATATTTAGACCAAGATAACGCCGATATCACCAACAGCGGTACCATATCTGCCAGCGGCATTGGCGGGGAAGGTATTCTTGCACAAGGTGATAATACGATTGTAAAAAACTATGGCCGGATTTATTCGGCCCAGGACGATGGTGTTCAAATTGACCACGCAGATAACGCAATTATCACCAACAGCGGTACAATAATAGCCCCACAGAATTCAGCGATTCAAATAGACGGGAGTAATGCCGTAATCAATAACAGCGGTACAATCTCGGGGGATTCTGCCATTCTTGGGGGGCAGTACATGACCGTGAACCTCCTTGCCGGTTCGAGACTTCTGGGGACAATTGATTTGGACGATGCCGGTGCAGATGCAACTGGCGATACAGTCAATATCTACAGCGGCAGCCCTTCGGCACAAATCACCTTTACAGGTGCAGACACCATTAATCTCTATGGTGCTGGTGTTGTCAACGGCACCACGGTTACAACAGTCGATGCCACTATGGAAAATGCTTACAGTGTAGGGCTAACCACACTGGCCGACTCTGTCCATCGCACCCTCAGCAAGCGTAGCACTTTTAAGCCCCCTGTAAAACCAGTAAAGGTGGCCTCTCTTGAACTCTCACCCGGCCTTTTATTTCGGAAGCAAAAACCCATTGCCTGGGGGCAGGTCTTTGGCGGCAAACGGGACCACGATGCCTATGACGACACTTTGGCCTTCGGTCACGAGCATTATGGTATCAGCGGCGGCTATGAGTGGGACTTCAGAGGCAAACGTTTCGGATTGATGGGTGGTCTTGCCCAGTCTCGCTCAGAATCAGATCTTATGTCATTTGATAATGAGGCAAATCATTTGTTTTTCGGGGGGTACGGATTCTTCAGCTTTAGAAGCATCAACGTGTCAACGTCAGTAATTGCAGGCTATAGCGACTATGACAATAAACGCTTTGTTTACGACAATCTCAATGGGTTGGAAACAGCCGAATCAGATACAGACAGTCTGTTTATCAGCCCGTCGGTAACCCTGGGAACGGCATACCGGTTCAAAGAAGATTATGAACTACGTCCGTCACTCTATGCGGCTTACCACATGTCATACATTGATGGTTATAGTGAATCGGGCACTACTCAGTCAAATCTGGAAATTGACGATCGAACAGTACGCGCCCTATCCTCACGCTTGCAACTGGCAGTAGCCAAAATACTGGATAAGGGGCAGGAAATTGAGTTTCGTTTGGGCGCGAGCACCCGTTTCATTGATAATGATGAAACAGAAGCCTCCTTGGCAGGAACAACCTTCCGATACAGCAGCGCAGGCGATGATTCGGTATACGGCTGCTTTGCTGGTGTTAACTTTAGAATAGCAACCAATAAGGCTTTAACTCTGGTTGCGGATATTGAAGCCGGAGGCGCTGGTGACAATGAATCTTTTATTGATGCCAACATTAAACTTGAGTATCGTTTTTAGCGTTGCCCATTGACTTAGTATTTGGGATAATTTTCTACAAGATACCTGCCTTCATGATATTTCTTGAATAAAATAGTGAATGGAAACCCCGGACTTTGTCTATACTTCCTCTTCCCAAACGACAGAATTAAAAACCAGGACTATTATTAATAGTCTATAGTGAACGTATCAATGGATTACCTTAAACACATAGGGCAAATGTAATCTTCCATATTCTTGTCCTTATTTGTTCCATTTTACCGGCACTCTCACTTTGTAACCGGCCTTGTTTTTAAACACTAAAAACTGATGGTCTCGGCCATACTCATAAAGATCTTTGGTAACGCGAACATCCTGTTTACAATATTCAATAATCTTATTCATTTTGCCTTCCTGCCACCATTGAAGTGCCTTTAAACCATCTGCACTTTTCTGACTGCCCAGGGTCTGTGAAGCCAGTGCATCTAAAGAAAGTCTATACCCCAAACGCTCATGGACCTTCATTAAAATATCCAGGGTGGGCAACGAATGAAAATTAAAGTCACTCAGCCCGGACAATACCTTGTAATCAAAGCGAATAATATTAAACCCGATTACCAGATCGGTTGTTTTTAAATCAATAATAAGTTGATCCACATCATCCTGAAAATATTCATGATATTTTTTAGTATTAGAATCATACCGGATGGCAACACTGACTCCCATTTTTTCTGCCCGATTCCATCCCCCCACCTCTTTAGCAGACCGCCGGGTTTCAATATCCAGAACTGAATAAGAATAATCGTCTTCGAGTTTTTCTTGTAATTCAAGGGGAAGTCCACTCTCTTTATTTTGAACCAGTGCGATATCAAAATCAGGGTGTAAAACTATTTCCTCAATTTGATTATTCTTATCTTCTTTTTTATCAATCAACAGCATCTTACCAATTGTCATAGCAGATATTTTATCAATGGGCCGGTTGCCAGACCCGCATTTGGGAGAATGCACACATGCCGGACATCCGGTTTCGCAAGGACAGGTTGAAATGACTTCAACGGTTTTACTCAAAAGATCCTGTGCTTTTTTAAAAGCCTGTTCAGACAATCCCAACCCACCTGGTACCCCATCATAAATAAAAACAGCTGCTTTTCCCACCTGGGGATGATAGGGAATGGAAATACCACCCAGATCATTTCTATCAGTCATCACCATGAGTGGCATAATACCAATAGCTGCATGCTCCAATGCGTGAATTCCACCCATAAAATGCATCCGGTTGATCTCTATAAAGTCTCTGATTTCATCTGGAATTTCAATCCAGAGTCCACAGGTTTCAAATTCAAGTTTTGGTAAGTCCAGAGGAACCACGCCAATGGATTTCTGATTAGACACCAATCTACGATCGTACCCGGTAACCTGTTCAGTGATCTTCAATTTACCGTACTCAACCTGTGTTCCCTGTACCCTTACAGATTTTATCTGTTCAATAATGGTGGTGTTTTTTGACGATCTTGCCTTTGTAAAATAGGTTACATCTTCTCTTCTGGCTTCAATAATATTTTTTTTATAATCAAAGCGTGAAATCACATATGTCTTACCACGGTGAAGATACACCGCGCCTTCATGGGTTTCAAAAAAGGACCGGT
>JAAEMR010000157.1 GCA_024225395.1 Gammaproteobacteria bacterium | reverse complement strand
TATTTCACCCTCCAGGGCCTTGTCAAGGATGATCCTGACCTGTGCTTTATCCTCATCTCTAATAAACATATTCAATAAGTTTTTCCCCATGACATCCTTCTTGGCGTAGCCCAGGAGGTTTGTGGCGGTCTGGTTCCAGTTATTGATATTACCACTCCTATCGATGCTGAGGATCATGGCATTGGCGGTATCCATCAGTTGGGTCAGGTCAGAAGCGGTGTTTTGATAATCCAGGCGCGCCTTGTTTAGCTCTTCCGTTCTATTTTCAACCCGCAGCTCTATCTCCGCATAGGACTGTTGTAATGCATCTTCAGCCCGTGTACGAATCTCTATTTCAAGAGCCAGTTTTTTCATGGTCTCCTTCCTGGCCTGATTTGCCTCTTCACTTTTTTTCTGGCTTATTCCAAGATTTTTATTGACTTCCTCCTGAATGACCAGGTTCTGTTTTAGCTGGTCATAACTTTCCTTTAGATTTAGTGACATATCATTAAACGATCTGGCAAAATTGGCTATCTCATCTGAACCGGACACTTTAACCTGGTAGCCTGGTCCTTTTTCTGAAATAATTTGCGAAGCTATTTTTAATTGCCTTAACTGGGATGTGAGATAGGTCCCTAAAAAAAATGAAAATATCATAACCAGGGCTACTTCTAATGTAGCAATCATTACACTCCATTTTTGAGTGTCGTGAAATACTCCATCAAACTGTGCAATAGATAATCCCATTTTTATCTCGCCATATTTGATTCCACCCTCATTGATTGTAGAGGTAATATCGTAGATTCCATCATTCACTTCCGATAGATTTAAATCTATTGGCCTATCAATACCAAGATACTGACTTGAACCATATTCTGACAGGGTGATATCGTGTGAAATAATTTTTACGTAGACTATTTCAGGATTTCTTACTATATCCTTTCCAAAGCTATCCAGAGATGCCAGGTCTGATGCCAATACAGCACTCTTCGTCGCATTAAGGAATAGCCTTATAGTAGTGCTGGCATATGAATTTATCTGTTTTTTATTGGATGAGTAAATAAAATTAAGAACGCTTGCAATTAGAACAGTCAATAAGACGATTTCAATTAATGCAATGCCTAAAATAGTTTTCAGTTTAAAACTCATCCATGTACCCAATTTTTTGCAGTAAATTAACTATATTGCGAGTTATAATATAGATAATTCTAATAATATAATTGAAGTATAGGCATTATGCGCATTGGTATTGTATTAAATTTGTATAAATTTGTATAAATTTGTATAAATTTGTATAAAGCGAGACGCGAAAAAGGTGGCGGAGGGATTATTTTTTAACCGCTTCCTAAAATGATAATACACTTAATAATCAATTATTAAATAGCAAAGGAGTTGCTATGCCCACACGCACCAGGATATACCTACCTGAGCATCCATACCATATCGCTCAACGCGGCAATAACCGAGAAGCCTGTTTTGTCGAACCGGAAAACTATCAACTTTATCTTGAGTTATGGCAGGAATGCTCTCAGCGTTAGGGGTAGAAGTGCATACCTACTGCATCAAGCTTGGCAGCGATAGCAAAACCCGTTGTTATGAATAACGTGAGTTATTAAAAACCAGCTATCAGGGCAGGATATTCACCTGATATAAAATGCCAGCGATTATTGCCATCCGCTAGGCGATGACCGGTTACGCAAGAAGATAGAAGAGAAATACGATATTAAATCGGGGCAGGCGGCAACAGGCAGACCGGGGAAGATGGTTAAAAAATAATCCCTCCGTCACCTTTTTCAACCTTTCATTGCATAGGACCGATAGTAGAAAATTTGAAAGATTTTGATAATGCTTGCTTCCATAAAAAAGCATTAAAAAATCATCTACAACTCGTGCTATCGGCCCGGATCAGCTTCATACACTATGGTTGTTGCAATGTCTGGATGTAATATACTAACTCCAGAATGCGTCCACGCACTACCTTTTCATACTGGCCTCCAAAGGGGGTATAACCGCCCGGTTCATCTATGAGATAACGATTACCCCAGACCGGCATCGCTCTATCACCATGAATCCCAACATTGGCCCTGCCATCAATGACCTGATAGACTCGAATAAACGGATAGGTTCCCGCCTTTAAATCTGGGTAATGCCCACCATTATTTTTCGCAATCATAGTTAAGTCTGTTGGCTTCGTGTTAAGAAATTTTGCCAGAGGTCCATTACCTCTCCCACCGACACCGTGGCACGAAAGACACGAAATCCGATACTCATCGGACCCTATCGCGCCCATTTCTGCATATGCAGCATTGCTGACCAGGGAAAGTGTTAGTCCTGCCGTCAAACAGGTTATCGCTATAGACTTCGTAATTGATTTCATTTTATTCATTACTCCATTGATATGCTAAAAAGTAAAACACTCCTAAATTTTACTCCAATAACCCTCTTTAACATTGAAGTAAAAATCCATTAACTCCTTTCCTGTAAAAATATACATAATAAAGTGTAATTAAGAAATGATGCAGATCAAAATTATATTTATAGTCAGATATATAACGAAATAGAGATTGCTTAATATCTTTTAAATATTCCGCAAATGGTAATGTTTATATTGGTTTTGGGTCCAGAGTGTAATAAAACTATTCCAAATAATAATAATGATAACTAATAGGCTGTATTTAGTTATTTATAGCAATCATAAAAAGGTGACGGAGGAATTATTTTTTGACCGCTCCAAGATGACGGATTGCGCAAGAAGATAGAAGAGAAATACGATATTAAATTGGGGCAGGCGGCAACAGGCAGACCGGGGAAGATGGTTAAAAAAATAATTCCTCCGTCACCTTTTTCGCATTTTTCAAACCTTTTTCAGTCAATCCGTTGACCATAGAGTTGTCTATCTTCTGTGACAGTGTAAATCGGGGCTGATTTATGATTATTCACGTCTAGTACAAAAGTCCTTACAATCGCAGCTGTTGTATGCCAGGCAAACTCCTTCCTGATGCCTTCATGTGCTGAGTAGTTTCCATGATTAAAAAACCTATCTTGTATGTAGTCCACCTTGCCTTTTGTCTGCCATACTAGTTTTTTGCTTGTCTGATTAATTACTCTCACTTTAAAATTAATACCGACAAAGGCCTGATAGCCATCCTTACGAGACCTAACAAGCGGATCAAGGTCTACATACATCAAGGCATCAGGTGAAAAGCTTTCAATATCACTATCAAACTCAGCATAGTCGTTTGTATCCCTGTGCATGAGTTTGACTGTGGCCTTGATAGCATTCGATTCAAAACCAGATACCAGGCTATGTTTTAAAGAGTGCATGACAACTTGTTCCAAACGCTCATGTATCCTGGCCATGACAAAAATCTTCTCGACTTTTTTGTCGAAACCATCCATTTTTTGTGAAGTGACTGTATAACCTTGTCTATTTTGAGCATCGACTTTAACCGGAGTCTTGATCTGTTGAATTAACGCGGTAATTCCCACTCGGGTTGCTTTCTCTATTAACCTGGCACGAGTAATGATTGATGCATCCTTACCAAATAATTTAGCATCGATAAATAGTTTATGATGAGAATTAAGCAAGAATGAAAAAACATTATTTCCTTGATGATCTAAAACAAAGCAGTGAATACCCCAGACAGACAGGTTTTCAGGAGAAAAAATGATCTCCATGACCAGGCTATAATCCGTATCTGTTTTCCTGTCCTTTATACTTTCAGCAATGGTGGACAGGTCATGCACGAAAATATCCCACTGGGGAGGGCTTTTGAGTGGCCCCGGATCGACATAGTCAGTCTTTAATATTGCGGAAGTAACCTTTTCACTGTTAAGTATGGAAACAACCTGCTGTTGAGAATCCTCAGAGTAGGTTGTTTCTTGTATTGTTCGAACAATTGTGGGGTAGACTTCAACTTTAGAGGTATTAAGTGCTTTAACGAATGTAGCAGCATATTCACTGTTAGGACGATAGGCTGGGCTGGTTGAGTGATGATGGCTGATCGGTGAGCAACTAATAATTAGAAATAAAGCCATACAAGTAACAAGCGCTACTATAAAAAAGGAATTTCTTTTCATAATCCTTCTTCATCCTTTATGTCTTATAATCCAACCTACACCCGTATAGTTGAATAGACAATCCTAATTGGTTTTTAAATTGATTCAGGTCAGTTTGGTTCTACTGCTTCAAAATTCGATCGCAACTCCATATTACCGAGGTTCCAGAGTCAACAAATCATCATTGCTTTTCTTCCTTTTGTTATTTTTGAAGTATTATTAAAAATGCAACTATGCCTGAGCGAGTTTTAGACGTCTGTAGAAATCTATTTTCGTGTTTACATAGAAAACCTGACCTTACAGAAGTCGTTTCTAACTCTATTAGTTAAAGGTATAACTGCATCAGTAAAGCCACTGTATACTTCCTTAAATAGTGCTTTTACAGCACAACATAATAAACCTTCTATAAACAGATACCCTGTAATGAATGAGACAAAGGATCTTATGAATAAATTATCAATTGCATTCAAAAATATTGCTTTAGTTAAAGAGATTGAATCTCCTGAAAACCCTGGAGGATTTGAAAAAAGGGTGGCTTTAACTCCAGAAGATATCGGGCAGTTAACCGCTGCAGGGGTTAATGTATTTGTTGAGTATGGTGCAGGCCTGGGGGTAAATTTTGAAGATGCTGAATATCTTGAAAATGGTGCGGTAATGCAGAAAGTGGATGATATCTACAAAGATAAAGATATGATTATTAAATTCAAAGGTCCTTCTTTAGAGTCTATATCCAGGATGAAAAAAGGCTGTACTTTATTTTGCATGGCACATTTTCATTCTTTCCCGGACAGGGCAAAGTTGCTTGAGGAAAATCAAATAAATGTTATCGCTATGGAAGAGATTCTTGAATCCCCTAAAGTACAAACCGATGAGCAAATAATAGCGCGAACTTCAATGAAAGCAGCCATAAAAAATTTTATTGATGATGGCACAATTGGAAATCTGAAAATATTTGTTATTGGGCGAAATGAAAGATTAGCCGGCTCGATAAGAAGAGCAGGAAATCGAAACCCGCGCTCCCTCAGCCTTTTACATGAAAATGTAAAATTTGAAGAGTTAACAGAGACCGGTAGTGAAACGCTGTATTTTTATGATAGCGCAGATTTTAATGATTCAAATGGAATAATTAGAAAATTAAAACAGACCCGTTCTCATATTTTTGACTTGCATGAATTTGAAATAAAACATGGGGATGCGGCAATTGCAGAGTATAGAAAAACACATGCACCTGCTGAATTTGGTTTACGACGAATACAATGTCTACATGAGACCGGACAGGCAGGTGCAAGATATGGAATTAAATTGCTTAAAGAAAATAAACCTCAACTGGATATTCGTGATGCAAAAGTTGTTGTATTGGGGTATGGAAATGTAGCTCGAGGTGCAATGCATGAAATATATGATCAGGGCTTCAAAAATATTCATATCTTAGGTCGAACCCAAACAGCTAAAGATGAAATAGATTTTTGGTTAAAGGATGTTGACTTAGTTGTAAATGGTGCAGAACTGCCAATAAAACAAAGGGGTATCACTTATCTTGTCAGCAATGATCACCTGAAAAAAGTCATTCCCAAAGGTTCAGTTGTGATTGACCTTGTCGGAGGCAGTGAGACAAATAGAAGTCCCGTTGAATCCGTACTGAGTTGCACATTTTTAACGGAACCTCATTTTATTAAAGAGGAAGTTACTGTTTCTGCATTGTGGGGTTGGCCAATGTTGGGAATGATGAGAGAGAGCGCTATAAAATATTCCAGTCAAATTACTGATGTTCTGATTACAACAGAGAAATTAATCAAAGGGTTAGATTCTCTATCCGCTGGAGTAAAACGAGCATTGGTTTGCGGACCCTTTAAATAGGCAAATTATGACGCGCACTTCAAACTGCATGCCACATACTTTGAGAAGTTTGGAGACAGTATACCTGTTTCCTGTGTATCCTGATTTTTATGAACGGCCGCTTTGACCTCGCTGCTATTGTGTCAGGACGACTTGATCATCGCTCCAGAATTCACCCGAGTATTTAGGATTCATTGCCTGATCGCTGGTGTGAGGAAAATGCCAGAGTATGTAACGTGCATATTCAGGCCAGATTAACCGGCGTAAAAATGCTTCTGCGGCATTAGCCTGTTGACTGTCAGCAAATTGAATGACCGTGCCAGCTCGGTGATAATTTGATGTGGACTGATTTCACCAAAATGCAGATGCGGGGATAGTGCAGAAGTACCTTGAATGGCGGGTAAATCACGCTGATTGATATTGCCAGGCATGGTTATCGAGAAATTAGAGTGCATCCAGTGTTAATTCATCTTTATGCGGGCTGTGAATGACAGCTACAACGGCTGCCCTTGTTGTAACGCCTGGTTGAGTGACGGATTTTGTCGAATCCTCAGGTCAGGTTGAAACCACAATAAAACACTCATCATCTTACGCCAGGGGTTATTTGCTGCGTGGAGTTTCTCGCTTTTCAGGGTAAACCGGAATATGGTTTTCGAACACACGTAATGCAACCGATATACTGGCACCCAGCAGAATGCCTCCTGCCGTTTCAAAAGCTGCGCTATCATCCAGCTGTCCAGCTCCACCGATGAACAGCGGGGTAGGGAGGTCTCTCACCAGTTGGGTTAACTGTGTATTCTGCGCAGGTGACATCTGGTCATACACGGAAAGCACTACTGCTTTTGCTGCTGATCGTCGGGTGATGTAATGCAACTGGTTGAGCGGCATATCGGCACCAAAGTAAAGCACTCTATAACCACGCGCGAGTGCCGACAGGGAAAATAACATCAGCCCGGTTTCATGGTAGCTGCCGGGCGCACAGGCACACACGATGCGGGCTCCCCTGGCATTCGTATAGGCATGATGAAAACGAGCACCGAGCCGGTTCTTTAACCAGCTACTGTAAAAATGTTCCTCGGCGATGCCTCTTTCCGGATGTTGCTTCCAGGCTTCACCCAGCCGGGTGAGTGTGGGCTGAATCAGGCGATCTGTCACCATATCCAGCGGATACAACGAAGAAGCTTCGTTGTAAATTGCATCGATTCGCTCGATATTAAAGTCACTAACTGCGTCTAAAGTTGACTGCATGAAATCCTGCCAGATTGAACTCATCTCGAAGGAAGGCGCTACGTTCGAAATCGCCTCATCATTTTCACTGCCTGTTTGATTGACCGAGAGCATTTCCGCAATAGCCGGTAGTGAATGCCCGTCGTTTAGCAGGTCCACAATTTTCAGTACATGCTGCACATCCTGTACATTGTAAAGCCGGTGCCCTTTCGGGGTTCTGGCCGGATGTAGCAGGCCATAACGTCTTTCCCAGGCTCTCAGAGTCGATGTGCCAATATTAGTTTTTTCCGAAAGAATGCGTATAGGAAAACGCTCGGTAGCCATTTCTGTGTTCAATTTTTGTGGATTCTGGTTCATTAAAGGATTTATTTTCATTGACGTATTGTACAAGTATTAATATTCTGTACAAGTATTAAGAGTAATTAAATTGATCTACTTCAGCAGAGGATTATGATATGAACGGTATTGATCCCTATGCCTATATGCAACAGGTATCGGTAAAAATGAACGAACTCACCAAGCGTGATGAGCTTGAAACAGTGCTGGATGAACTCGAGTACCTGTTCGAAGTTATTCCTCCAGAAATGCAGGATAACGCTGAAACACTTATCGGCCTGATACGCGAAAAGCTGGACCATTGTGGATAACCAGCCAGATAAGGCCGAATCAACGAGCCTGCAAGTCTATTCGATACGGCGGCTTAACCCGTTTTTAGGGGTGCTGCAGGTGATTTCTGGCACACACGGGAGAGCGGTCAGTGCTAACGGCGTGACCTGGTCGATCGAAATGCTGGGCGAGAAAGAAAAATCCTGGGGCAGCCTGAACAGTGGTAAACAGCAAAAAACTTTTTTCCGCTATGGATTGTGGTCTGCCGGGGATGGATTGGTGAGAGGCATGCTGGTGCCACGCTTAAATACGCAGGACATTAAAAACCGGGTTGAAGATTTACTGCAACTGATACAGTCGAAGGTTGATCAGCTGCCGTTTCCACTCATGGACAATCGTGAACTGTGGTTATTTGATCAGCAGGATAACCTGCCGCTGGCACTGCTGGGTAGCGCTTTACAACAGGACAAACCGCCTGTAGTTGAACCCAAAAGCTGGCTATGTTGTATGGGTGGGGACGGTCTGGCCAGTCAACAGCGCTTTCCACAATCCAGCGAACTGGAGGCCCAGGTCAAACAGCGCGCAGGTTATAACATCCATACACACTGGGTTAACCGCCTGCCGGGTGGTGATGGTCTGATTGAAGATAAATCGATAACACTGGATAATCAACAGTTTCCGGTTTTTCTGATCGAGCAGAGCTGGGCTGATGCACAACAGGCAGAAAGGGTCAATGAATACATCCGCTGGATATCCCCATCATTGCTTACCCTGCAACATTTTACTGAAGCTGAACGTGAACTTCTGGAAAAAAATTTAAACTGCCAGGCTATTTCTATAGAACATCACTGGCGTTTATACCCGCAAATTATTAACTCGCAATCGCTGTCATCCGCAAGGGTGCAGTGCCGCTTACAACAGGCGCAGAAGCACTCATGAGCACTGCCTGTTATCTACAACCACCTAACTGATGAGTAAACGACATGAACGAAGAAGTTAACACGGACTGGATGTCATTTCCGGATACATCCGGCCGATTTGGCCATTACGGTGGCGTGTTTGCACCGGAAACCCTGATCGCTCCTTTGCAGGAACTTACAGCGGCTTATCATCAATACATGCAGGATCCACAATTCATGGCTGAGCTGGATCAGGATTTGCAACACTTTGTAGGACGTCCCAGCCCGCTTTACCACGCACAACGATGGTCGCAGCAACTGGGTGGCGCGCAGATCTGGCTAAAACGGGAAGACCTTAACCATACCGGCGCGCACAAAATAAACAATACCATCGGGCAGGCATTGCTCGCCAAACGCATGGGTAAAACTCGTATTATTGCCGAAACCGGCGCGGGACAACACGGGGTAGCATCAGCCACGGTAGCGGCTCGACTGGGTCTCGAATGCGTAGTGTATATGGGAGCCACCGATGTAGAGCGACAAAAGCTTAATGTATTCCGCATGAAACTGCTGGGTGCCAGGGTGATCGCCGTTGAATCCGGGTCAAAGACACTCAAAGATGCCCTGAATGAAGCCATGCGCGACTGGGTGAGTAATGTTGATGATACTTTTTATATCATCGGCACGGTAGCCGGGCCACATCCTTACCCGATGCTGGTGCGAGATTTTCAGGCCGTGATCGGGCGCGAAACACGCCAGCAAATGCAACTGCTGGTGGGGAAATTACCCGATGTGCTGCTGGCCTGTGTCGGTGGAGGTTCAAATGCGATAGGCCTGTTTCATCCTTTCCTGAATGATTCCTCGGTCAGCATGATCGGTGTCGAAGCGGGTGGAAATGGTCTCGCCAGTGGTTTACATGCAGCCGCGTTATGTGCGGGTAAGCCCGGTATCCTGCACGGTAATCGAACTTATATTCTGGAAGATGAAGACGGTCAGATAGCTGAAACACATTCAGTCTCGGCCGGACTGGATTATCCCGGAGTCGGGCCGGAACATGCCTGGTTAAAAGATAGCGGGCGTGTTGAATATGTAGCGGTGGATGATCAACAGGCCATCAATGCTTTCCATGATCTGACCCGAATCGAAGGCATTATTCCAGCACTGGAAACCAGCCATGCACTGGCTTACGTCAAACTGCTCGCTCCCACAATGAGCCCCGAACAGCATATTGTCGTGAATCTTTCCGGGCGCGGGGATAAAGATATATTGACCATGGCAGAACTTGAAGGGATAGAGGTTTGAAAAACAAAATGCGTAGTTTAATCATATTATTAGTGACATTTTCGATCAGTGCCTGTGTTTCTATACCTGAATCTATCCAGCCTGTAACTGATTTTAAACTCGAGAAATACCTCGGTAAGTGGTACGAAATCGCGCGCCTTGATCATTCTTTTGAGCGCGGTCTGGAGCAAATTACTGCTGAGTATTCAATGCGTGGAGATGGTGGTGTCAAGGTCATCAACAGAGGTTTTTCGAATGAAAAAAATGACTGGAAAAACGCACAGGGTAAGGCTTACTTTGTGGGTGATGTCGATACCGGCCATTTAAAAGTTTCATTCTTCGGCCCGTTTTATGGTTCTTATATAATTTTTGAACTGGATAAAGATTATCAATATGCCTTTGTCAGCGGGCCGGATAAATCTTACCTGTGGTTACTATCACGAAGCGCGACTGTGAGTGATGAAATAAAGCAAAAATTCATAAAAAAATCAAAACAAATCGGCTTTGATACTGAGCAATTAATTTTTGTGAAACAGCCATAAATACGTACTAAACCAGAATCTTAGAGAGGGGTAAACCGATAGTCACTTATGTCGGGGTAACCCAATGTGTCAGCGGTAAAAAAAATCATGAGTACTCGAGTACTAATAATCGAGATTTTATACCCAGAACCAGATAACACTCATAGATGGCACTGCGGTGCTTCTTGAAAAGATAGAGTCGTGTTCATCAGATTTTCCATTAACAGTTGATTCCAGTTTTCAAAATTTGCTCTACATCCAGACAATATCAGTAAACTTCACACAATTTTCACCTGAATTAAACTATCACTTCACAACCTCCGAAGTAATCTTCGCCTCGACACTAACCCAACTCGAAATAATTTCGGAGGAAACATGAAACATAATACATTTTCTAAAACAGCTGTCGCAGCAACTATGGTTGCCGTGGCTTTTTCATTAACCGCATGCAGTGATAACGATGATGACAATATGTCTACAAGTTCATCTTACGTTCGAGTAATACATGCCTCACACGATGCTCCCAAGGTAAATATAAAACTAGATAATGCGACTGCTATAAGCGATCTTGACTATGGTGAGAGCACCGGGTTTGCCCAGATTCCTGCCGGGGTAAAAGATGTTGCTGTAGAAGCAATCATTCCCGGTGGAAATTCGGACGTTATCGAAATTCCGAGTTTTGACTTTGAGGAAGAAGGTCGATACACGATAATCGCTGTCAATGACACCGCTACTATCGATTACCTGGCTGCCGCTGAATCAGCCTCTACACCCGCTGATACAGAGATTGCCGTTGCCGTTGCGCATACAGCATTTGGTGTAGGTGAAGTAGGTGTTTACGTGACAGCACCAAATGTCACATTGCCTGATAATACAACTTTTAACTTCGATTACAAAGCTGTGGTCGATGCCGGTGTGTTACCTGCAGCAGCTTACCAGATCAGGGTCGATTCACCGGCAGGATCAGGGACCGTAGTATATGATTCCGGTGAAATTGATTTAACCGCATTTGGCGGAGAAAAATTATTAATCTCTGCAATCAGGACTGTTAGCTCGACTAACGCTGATGCTTCTCCGGTCAAGCTACTGGCAGCTACCGACAGCGCAGCATTAACCTTGTACGATGTTGAAACATCTGTCGGTGCCAGAGTTGTACACGTTTCGTCCAATGCAGGAACCGTGGCCGCAGGTCCGGTCGAAGTTTTTGCAACAAGCACCGTTCTGGGTATGAATAGTCCGTTGGAGTTGATTGATGCATTTGAATATGAAGAAGCATTTCCCGATCAATCTACAAACTTATATGCATCAGTGCCAGCAGGTGATTATGTGTTCGACGTAGCGGTAGATAATAGTGGAATCGATAATTCAGTTTATACGTCAAATTCTCTGGCTCTAACGGCAGGTACTGAATATACCGTTCTGGCTGCAGGGCTGGTGGGTGGCAATCCTGCTTTTGGGTTGCTGAGTACCGTTGACAACAATCGTGAAATAGTTACTCAGGCCAGTGTCAAAGTTGTACACGCGGCACCTTCTGCAGGTAGTGTCGATGTATATGTAACACCAGCAGGCAGTTTCACCACAGCCCAGGTCGAAAGTGGAGCGGCGGGTGCACCATTACTGGATGATTTTAACTATGAGAGCATCACTGACTATGTAGCAGTAGCACATGGCGATTACGACATACGGGTAATTCCGACAGCCACCGGTACTACTGCGATTGATATTAGTGCAACACTTGCTGCAGGAAGTGTCTCTACGGTGATAGCACGTGAACCAGACGGAGATGGTACACCTGCGGACTTTGGTGTAATACTTTTAACCAACTAACCAATTGACAGGTTGCTGGCGGCAAGTCCGTCAGTAACCTGACATAACCCTGGAAAAATCAGTTTTATTGTGAAAGTCCGTTAATAGTTTCAAGCCTGAACTGCACTCCCTGCCTGCATGCAGGTCGCCTACACAAATCTTTGACGCAGCGGAAAAAACCAGAAAAAAGAGCTGTTTATCAACAATTTAGAATTATCTCAAACCGCTGTTACCTGCAAATTTCACGCAATCTTCACATCAATTTAACAGCTGTTTCACATGTCGAGTAGTAAATTAATAACAGTTAAACATTAATCTAAACACAATTGCCGGAACAATATAATGAAACTAAATCAAAATCTTGCCTACCAGTTAACCGAGCGCGGGATCCTTCCTGACGCCATGTTACGGCAGGGTATTCGCCTGCTGTTAAAAGGACGACTGCAGGAAATCAATGCGCTGGATTGTGAAACTATGGCGCAGCAAGAGCAGTCGTTTATTCGCATGATGAATGCAGCACCCGTAGCGCTACAGGCGGACAAAGCCAACGAGCAGCATTATGAAGTACCTGCAGATTTTTTCCGCACGGTTCTTGGCGATCGCCTGAAATACAGTTGCGGGTTGTGGAATGACAATTGTCAAACACTGGATCAGTCCGAAATTAATGCGCTGCGACAAACGGCTCAACATGCCGAACTGAAAAATGGCCAGTCTATTCTGGAACTGGGTTGTGGCTGGGGATCTCTAACCCTGTGGATGGCTGAGCAATATCCACAAAGTCGAATTACTGCGGTATCCAATTCGTTATCACAGGGTGATTTTATTCAACAACTTGCGCATGAATCGAATCTATCGAATATCGAAGTTGTTACTGCCGACATGAATGATTTTAATACGACTGAGCAGTACGACCGGATCGTCTCGGTTGAAATGTTTGAACATATGCGCAATTACTCAGAGCTGTACCAGAGAATCAGTAACTGGTTAAAGCCTGGTGGAAAATTTTTTAAACACATCTTTGTCAACAGGGCTACTCCTTACCTGTTTGAAGATAAACAGTCCAATGACTGGATGAGTCGACATTTTTTCAGTGGCGGTATGATGCCGAGTGACAGTTTATCGTTGAATTTTCAGGATCATTTAAAGATTGAAAACCACTGGCGCTGGGATGGCAGGCATTATGAAAAAACCAGTAATGCCTGGTTGCAAAAGATGGATTCAAATAAAGCAAAACTATGGCCCCTGTTTGAAGAAACTTACGGTCAGGATTTTGCCGCCGTGTGGTGGCAGCGCTGGAGACTTTTTTTTATGGCCTGTGCTGAACTGTTTGGATACGACAAGGGTCAGCAATGGTGGGTAAGCCACTACCTGTTCGGTAAACGCTAATGCCTGCTATGTCCTCACTGTTAGTTAATTTTTTGCTGTTTCAACTGGGCTGGTTTAGTTGTGTGCTGGGTGCAGCTTATCAATTGCCGTGGTTAGGGTTACTAATCGTCATGTTAATTCTTGGCTTTCATTTGTCCAGGTCGGGCCAGCCGGATAAAGAATTTAAACTTATTCTGCTGGTGTTATTCATTGGGTTCTTGTGGGATAGCCTGCTGACCTGGAGTGGTTTATTGCGTTACGACAATGGCCAGATTCATGAGAGCCTGGCACCATACTGGATTATTGCAATGTGGGCATTATTCGCAAGTACCTTGAATGTTTCCCTTAAATGGTTGAAGCAGCGTCTGTTGATTGCCAGCCTGTTTGGACTGGCAGGTGGACCACTTGCCTATTACGCAGGGTTCAAGATAGGAGTCGTTGATTTTAGTAATATCTATCAGGCGATGCTGTCGCTGGCATTTGGCTGGGCGCTGATCATGCCTTTGTTAATGATTTTGTCTACACGTTTCGACGGATTTAACCAGCAACATATAAAACTGGAGGTCTGTGATGCTGGAAATTTATAGTTGGGCGTTGCCATTTATAGTCATCATGGGTTTTATTACCTGGCTGTACAGCGTAAAAAAACAAAATGTTAATAGCGTCGATAGCCTGTGGTCATTGATGTTCCTGATGGCAGCCATGGTTTACCTGTTTTTTAACAACTCTCCGGAATTTAGAGAGTGGATAATTTTTTGCCTGGTTGCTCTCTGGTCACTGCGTTTATCGGTACATTTAACGCTACGCAACTGGGGCCATGAAGAAGATCGTCGCTATCGGCAAATTCGCAGTAATAACGAACCTGGATTCAAGTTTAAAAGTCTATATATTATTTTTGGTTTGCAGGGCTTTCTGGCCTGGATCATCTCGATTCCACTATTAATAGCATTATCTTCATCAACTCCATTAAGCTGGCTGGACGGTATTGCGATGATTTTGTGGATTATCGGTTTTACCTTTGAAGCTCTGGGCGATTATCAATTAGTCGCATTTAAACGCTTTACTATGAACCACAACAAAGTGCTGGATTCCGGACTGTGGGCCTATACCCGCCATCCTAATTACTTTGGAGAATTTTGTATGTGGTGGGCTTACTTTCTCTTTGCCATTCCGGCGGGCGGGTGGTGGACAGTCTACGCCCCGTTATTAATGAGCTTTCTATTATTAAAAGTGTCCGGTGTAGTGATGCTGGAAAAAGATATCGGGCAGAGACGTCCGGCTTATCAGCACTATATCTCAACAACTAATAGTTTCTTTCCATGGTTTAAAAAAACTCAACAGTCTATTCCATTAGGAGATCATCAATCATGAACAAAAGGATTAATAATTTTTACTCATTGTTGCTTAAACAGTTACTTTTTATTAGTTTTCCTGCCTGGTTCGGGTTGTCAGTTATATTGCTGAGCAGCGTAGTGAATGCTGCAGAATTGACCCTGCAGCCACAAACTAGCTGGCAGTTTCGGGTGTTTCTGGATGAAAAAGAAATTGGCTACCATAATGTCAGTCTAAACACTCGACAGCAAGTTAAACAGGTCAGTGTAGAAGCAGATTTTATAGTAAAGTTTTTATTCTTCACTGCTTTTCGTTATCAGCACCAGACCGAGGAAACCTGGGTCGGTTCCTGTTTATCAGAAATTCAGTCCTCCACCAATAATAACGGTGAAAATCTGTTCATCCAGAAAATCTCAGATACTACTGGTTTTACTATTCGCACACATGCCGGTGAGCAATCGCTGGATGGTTGTGTCAGAAGTTTTGCCTATTGGGATCTGGAGTTATTAAAAGCCGAGCGATTGTTAAATACCCAGAGCGGAGAAATGGAGCAGGTCGAGTTGCGGGATTTAGGAAAGTCAGTTTTGCAATTTGAGGGTCAGAATATTCCTGCATTTAAATACCGCCTGCTGTTAAAAGATAAGAATATTGATCTGTGGTATTCCACTGACATGGACTGGCTGGCGTTACAGAGTGAAACCGAAGGAGGGTACCAGCTTAGTTATTACCCTCAGACGGTAAATTTCTAATATTGAATATCAAATGACTCAGTCACTTTTAAAATTGGTATTGTTAAGCGTTCTGATAGTGACCGCTGGTTGCGTCAGTTATGCACCGATGCAAACAGTCAGTCGGGTTGAGCTTGATCGTTTCATGGGGGACTGGTACGTGGTTGCCAGTATCCCGACATTTATCGAAAAAAATGCTTTTAATCCTGTAGAAAATTACAGGCTACAGGAAGACGGAAGCATAGCGACTACCTTTACCTTCAACAAGGGAGCACTTGATGGTCCAGTTAAAAAATACCATCCTGTCGGGTATGTAAAAGACACTCAAAGCAATGCATTGTGGGGGATGCAGTTTATCTGGCCTTTTAAGGCCGATTATCGAATTGTGTATCTTGATAGTAATTATCAAAACACCATTATCTCCAGGCAGGCTCGAGACTATGTCTGGATCATGAGCCGTAGTCCACAGATAAGTGATGAGCAGTTAGCGCGGTATAAAAAAATAGTGGCAGGGCTTGGCTACGATGTAAGCAAATTACAACAGCCATTACATAAAATCATTTCTAAAGAAGCATCTGGAGAATTATGAAAATTGCAGTTATCGGTAGTGGTATATCGGGTAATGTCGCCGCATATAAGTTGAATAAACAACATGATGTCACGTTGTTTGAAGCGAATGATTATATAGGTGGCCATACCCATACTCATGATATTGAACTCGATGGAAAACACTTTGCAGTGGATACCGGTTTTATCGTTTACAACGAAAGAACCTATCCACATTTTATTAGTTTACTGGATGAGTTGAAGGTAGAGACCCATGAAACTGAAATGAGTTTTAGTGTCAGGAGTGAACGTTACGGGCTGGAATATAATGGACATAATTTGAACACGTTGTTTGCTCAACGGTCTAACCTTTTTAAGCCCTCATTCCATCGCATGATACGCGATATTTTGCGTTTCAATAAAGAAGCCCTGAAAGACATGCAGGATGGGCAGGCTGAAATCGGGCTGGGTGATTACTTACTGCAAAATAACTACAGTGAATACTTTATTCACAATTACATTATACCGATGGGGGCCGCTATCTGGTCTACCGATCCAGTTAAAATGCAACAATTTCCGGCACGCTTTTTTATTCGATTTTTTTATAACCATGGACTATTAAATGTGCAAAACAGACCTCGCTGGTTTGTTATAAAAGGTGGATCGAAACAATACATCAAACCACTGATCTCAGGCTTCAAAAATAACATCCGTTTGAACAGTAAAATAGAATCGGTAAAACGGACTGCTGAATATGTTGAAATTAAAGTGCATGATCAGAAAGTTCAGCGATTCGATTCGGTTTTTATTGCCAGTCACAGTGATCAGGCATTGAACATGCTAACGGATGCCAGTCAAGCTGAAAAAGAAGTGCTGGGTGCTATACGCTATCAGCAGAACGAAGCGATTTTGCATACCGATGAAACTCTATTGCCGAAAAAAAGACTGGCCTGGGCGGCCTGGAATTATCATTTACTTAATCGTCATCAACCACAGGCGGCTTTGACCTATAACATGAATATCTTGCAGGGCCATCAGTCGAGTAAAACACTTTGTGTTACGCTGAATAATAGTGCCGAAGTGGCCAAGTCTAAAATAATTCATCGTTTTAATTATGATCATCCGCTTTATACCATCGACAGTGTAGCCGCACAACAACGTCAGGCCGAGATTAATGGTGTTAACAGAACCTATTTTTGTGGTGCCTACTGGCGCAATGGATTTCATGAAGACGGGGTTGTCAGTGCACTCAATGCGGTTAAACATTTTGAACAACAAGAGCTTAAACAACGAGACAATGAAAAGTTGTATTTACAAAGGGCCAGTTAGGCATAGACGCTTTGCGCCAGGGCAGCATGAATTTAGCTATGGCCTGTTCATGATGTATCTTGATTTGCAGGAGTTACCGGATTTATTCAAACCTTTCTGGTTGTGGTCAACGGAGCGCTTTAACCTGGCCTCGTACAGACGTAAAGATCACCTGGGTGATCCACAGAATTCACTGCTTGAGGAGGTTAAAGATCGCATCCAGGAGTATACGGGTCGGCGACCTGAAGGCCCCATCCGTTTGCTCACGCACCTGCGTTATCTGGGTTATGGTTTTAACCCGGTGAGTTTTTATTACTGCTTCGATGCTGAAGATAAAAAACTTGAAACTATAGTTTGCGAGGTTAATAACACACCCTGGGGCGAACAGCATCTGTATGTGTTGAGTGATTATGACAGTGCTCCGCTAACGGCAAATCAGTCTACTGGAAGAAAGAACCTGAAATTTCAGCGCAAAAAAGAATTCCATGTGTCTCCTTTTATGCCGATGGATATAGATTATGACTGGACTTTTTCTGTACCCGGTGAAAAGTTGAATATACATATGCAGAATTATCAACAGGGTGAAAAATTGTTCGATGCGACGCTGACCTTTAAAAAATTACCGATCAATTCTGCCACGCTGGCCAGCGTGTTGACACACTTTCCACTGATGACGTTAAAAGTGGTTGGTGGAATTTATTTTGAAGCACTCAGATTATGGTTAAAGAAAATTCCCTTTTATTCTTATGCAGAAAATAGCGAGGCACCTAAATCGGTGAATAAACAATGAAAACGACGATAAATCCACTCGTGCAATCTACACAGGCACGGCTTCCATCATTCTGGCTCGATCGAGTCTCGCGTAAACTGGTCATCAATCAGTTTTCAAAAATTCAATTCGGGGAAATAGTTTTTCGTGAAAACGGTGAAGAAATTTATTTCGGTTCGTATAGTGATGACTTCCCGGTACGTGTACATATCGAGGTAAATCATCCCAGTGTGTGGAGTGATGTTGCATTTGGAGGTAGCACTGGTTCAGGCGAAGCTTATATTAAGGGTAGCTGGAGTTGTCATAATCTACTCGGGCTGGTTCGCATTTTTTTACGTAACCGCCATGTACTGGATCAGATGGATAACAGTTTGACTCGTTTAAAAGCTCCACTGCATAAAATACTTCACTGGCTTAGCCGCAATACACGAAAAGGCAGTCGACGCAATATTAGTGCACATTATGATCTGGGTAATGATTTATTTGAACTTTTCCTGGATCCGACCATGATGTACTCCTGCGCTTATTATGCAAAACCTGATATGGACTTAAATAGTGCCGCAGTCGCTAAAATGGATAGAATCTGCCAGAAGCTTCAACTGAAACCGGGTGACCAACTGCTGGAAATCGGTACCGGTTGGGGTGGTTTTGCGATACATGCTGCAAAACACTATGGCTGTTCGGTGACCACGACGACTATTTCACGAGAACAGTACGAAATGGCTAAACAGCGGGTAGAGGAAGCTGGTCTTGAATCACAGGTTACCCTGCTGTTTGAAGATTACCGTGATCTTGACGGGCAATACGATAAGCTGGTTTCTATTGAAATGATCGAAGCTATCGGGCATCAATACATGAATACCTACTTCGATAAATGCAGCTCTTTATTGAAACCCAATGGCATGATGTTATTGCAGTCGATTACTATAACTGACCAACTTTATGCGACAGCACTAAAAGATGTAGATTATATTAAGAAGTTCATTTTCCCCGGTGGCTTCTTACCCTCGATAACGGCTATGTCACAATCCATCTGTACAGTCACTGATATGAAACTGTTTCACCTGGATGATATTGGTCCGCATTATGCTAAAACACTGGCGCACTGGAAGGAGCGTTTCTTTCAGCGCATTGATGAAGTCAGGTCTGCCGGCTACTCTGAATCGTTTATCCGCATGTGGGAGTATTATTTATGTTATTGCGAAGGTGCATTTATCGAACGTGATATAGGAACTGTACAGATGCTACTTACAAAACCCGCTTGCCGACGTGAACCGGTGCATACCTGGTAAGTATTGATCGATGAACTCTAACAACATAATCAAAGTAGTTACTACAACGTATTTTATGATGACAGTAGCCCGATGTGCAGTCGTGAATTAATCACTACCGGCACTTAAAGGGGTGATAGATGGCAATGAAAAGATATTTCTGATGACAGTACTGTTTTAAAAGATGACCAGTTGGACTTGCGAACGGCGATGGAGCGTTTTCATGTTCAGGTTCGAATGGAGTATGGCAGACCGGTGCCCGGGTTATCACATAGAGCTGTTTGATAAACAGTATCTCGATGCCTGTAGTATTTTCTGCACAAAAGCCGGCATCCAGTCTATGCGTCAATACTACCGCAAAAAATTGTGGATGCTAAAACGGGTCGGCTGTGAAAGTTACAACATAAACGGGTGCCATTTTTTCACCGACAGTGACTGCTAGCGGACTGGATCTGAAGTACTGGGTATATTCCATCCAGGCAGCGATGCGTTGGTATTACTGGTGACTTTAGTGCCACTTATGACCTGCATTCAGAAGTCAGGATGAACCGGGATAATAAAAATCAACAGCAGCGATACAGATATCGGCTTCAAAATCCCTTCCGATGGCAACGATACCCATTCTTTTTAATTTACCGGTATTCAGTTTTCTGGTGATTTTATAGGCTTCAAAGCGGTCAAACGGGATGTATATATGTTGCCATTCCTGGCGGGCCATGAAGCTGCTGCGGAATGATTGCCAGGGTAACCACATATCAGAAGTTCGAAGATGCAGGTTGTACCGTTCATTATTTCCACGTACGTGCAGGTGTATGCCTTGTGCTTCGGTAGCATTAAGGCGCTCAGATTCAGACAGACTATGTGCTATCTGCAGAAAACCACCGTTATTTTCGGTGGTGACGATACCTTGCATATGCAAGCATGGATGAGGTTTAGATTCTTTGAGCATTAAACGGCCCGTAGAACGCCCCCCCATGACCTGATCGGAAATCAACTTCCAGTCGTTTATCAGTGATGCCGAGAATGCAGGTTTTGTCTCGAATGATGAAGTTTTCATGGGCAGAGTAAAGATGGCCAGTAGAGTCAGGATGAATAAATTTTTTTTCATTCTGATGTGAGGATAATGAGTGCAGGCATGTCATTTGGAAAATGATCATATATGCCAGCTTTATTTAACATGTCGACCTCCATCAACAGGCAGAATGCGGCCTGTGACATAGGTGCTTTCGAGCAGATAATCGACCGCAAGTTGAATTTCCTTCAGCCCACCTTCACATTGCATCAGGCTTTTGTCGAGGGCTTGAGAGCGGTAGTCTGCATCATCGTCTTCATTAAATAGAATCAGGGCCGGAGCAATACTGTTGACCTTCACCTTCGGCGCCAGTAAGGCAGCAAAGGAGAGCGTCAGATTGTCCTGGGCAGCCTTACTGGCAGCGTAAGCGATATGTTTTCTGCTGCCCGTACTGCTCACATAATCTCCGATATGAATGATGTCGGTATGGCTATGATTATTTACCTGTAACAGCGGCATAAGCGCAAGGTTGAGCTGATAAGGGGTGCTGACATGTATCTGTATCATGCGCTGCATGATTTCGGCAGGTTCCAGCCCGGCATCATCCGGCAGCCATTCAGAGGCATTATGGATGATCGCGCGCAGCCCCCCGTGTTTAGCTGTAATGGTCTCTCTGAAATGCTTCAACTGTACCGAGTCTGTTAAATCGCAGTGATGCAGTTCGGCACCGTGCTCCGTTAACTCTCGCAGACTTGCATACTCAGTGCGGTAGGTCCCGATCACAGGAATTCCTCGTGCCAGGAAGTTACGGGCAAGTTGCAGGCCGACGCGCTTACCGACCCCGGTTATTAGAACTGGATCTGATTTCATGGATTGAGAAATTCTGCACGAGTATGGATATTTTCTTTAAAACAGCCACCTAGCATAGTGGTACTGGTTTGCGAGTTACTGTCCTGCACGCCGCGTGATTTAACGCAGTAATGTACCGCTTCGATACTCACGGCGACATCTTCGGTCTCGAGCAGAGTTTGCAGAGCAACGAGTATCTGGCTAGTTAAGCGTTCCTGCACTTGCGGGCGTTGTGCAAAAAAGCGTACTACGCGGTTGATCTTGGATAGACCAATAATTTTTTTGCCCGGTATATAAGCTACTTTAGCAACCCCATCAATGGTGACAAAGTGATGTTCGCAGATACTGGTGAGGTCTATGTCCCTAATTTTTATCATTTCATCTGCGCCCATTTTATTTTCAATCAGGGACAACCTTGGAAAGTGGCTGTAATCCAGTCCGGAGAAAATTTCATGTACATACATTTTGGCTATACGATGCGGTGTTTCTGTCAGGCTATCATCTTTCAAATCGAGACCCAGAGTTGACACCACTTCTGACATCAGATCGCGGATACGTTCATATTTTTGCACTGAGTTTAACCCGGTATCGATCATGGGCGTTTCAAGGCCGCGTTCGATGAGAGTCTCCCTAACAGAAATAGCTTCCGGGCTTAACAAGTTGTCGATTAATCTGCTGTTCGTGGTCAAAGGAACGGGGTTAGTCTTCATCAGTTTTCTCCGGGTTCGAGTATGTATAAGAGTAGAAGGGGAGCCGTGATGTGGATGTCAATATGACATAAAGAAACTGTGAAGAGAAAAAAACAAATTTCACAAAAACTTCATGTCGTATTAACACTCCCGTCACAAACGGGCGGTTATTATTTGCACCTCAATTAGAGGCTAATAGCCAGGAGAAAATCATGTCACGATATGAACAACAAATGCTGGATACCGAACACTTCTATGATCAAATGATGCATGAAATAGAACAGGTCGATCCTAGTTTTCTATATTCAGTAGTACCGGGAAGTCGCCTGCATGAAATTATTCACAACCCTGCTACTGAAGGTATCGACGAAGATTAGTATTTTTACTAATCGATGAATATTAGTTATTTTTAAATGTTACCCCTTTACAGGCCGGGCTACCCTCTGACAGCCCCTTCTCTTAAAGCCCGGCCTTTTTTTACTCAAGTTACTAAAAATCATTCCATTTTTGAGACAGGAAATTCAACCACTACAGTTGTACCCTGTTGAGGCGAACTATCTATTCTGATAGGCCATTTAAAACGATCAGATAACCTTTTTACTATAGTCAGGCCAACACCATGCCCGTGGCTATTGTTATTTTTGCCGCGTACAAAGGGCTCGAATATTTCTTTAACTTTATGTTGCTCTATACCCTGGCCACTGTCACTGATAATGACACTTTGTTTATCGATGCTGATATCAACCTGCCCCTGATCTGTGTACAGAATGGCATTTCGAATCAGGTTGCCAAATAACACGGATAGAACCTTGTCCGATGCCTGCGTATACAGTTTATTGTTTAACAGTAAGTTGATGCTGATATCCTTATTCTTTTTTAGCAGTGTGGAACGTTCAATTTCTTCTCTCAGCACATCGTTGATACAAACCTGTTCCTTGGTTAAAGCACTGTCCGTTTCCCTTGCCAGTAACAGAAACGCTTCGGTGAGTTCCTCCATATCGACAATGGCACGTTTTATACGATGTAGATTTTTTTTAGCAATTATTGAAATTGTAGGTTCTTCCAGTAACATGTCTGCAGCTATATTAATGACCGTTAAAGGGCTGCGTAATTCGTGACTGGCATCACGCGTAAAATTACGTTCGCGGGCTACATATGATTTCAGCCTTTCACCCAGGTGTAAAATGGCATCGAAAAGCACTTGGATATCATCACCAGAATCGATATCTATCGGGTTCTGTTTTAAGAGTGATAAATCAATCGAGTTAAAGTTAATTTTATTCACCTGTTCCGCCAGTCGTATGACGGGAGACAGGGTTCTACGACTATATCGATAGGTTACCCAGGTTGCTAAATACAGCACGATTAACACCACGGACAGTGGAAACAAACCATAAAATGCCGCCAATGCATCGACCTGTCCGCGGTTATAAATTAGATAAAGCGTCTGGTTTTGTTGCATGGAAATATACAGTACCAGAGTTATATCCTTTTTTGCGAATTCATAAAATCCGGGTTGTTGTGGAATTTTTGCAATATCGATGTTGTTGATATCGTGTTTATTCAGGTAACCAGTGAGGTTCATAGTATCCGGAAGGTTGAACTGATTATTTCGTTGATAATTTTTCCAGAAATAATCGGATTCCTGTTGTATCGCATTCTTAATCAGTATTTCATCGATCACTTTATTAGCAATTAAAATACTGAGAATAGCGGTAACACTGATGAGTCCCGCTTGTAATAGAAATGCACGGTTTATTTTCCTGATCAGTCTGTTTGATTTAGCCATTGGGGTCGATGATCTTGTAGCCACTGCCCTGTAGGGTTTGCAGCAGTTGATTGGGGAAAGGTTTATCTATTATTTTGCGTAAATTGTATAAATGGCTTCTCAGGGTATCGCTGTCGGGTAGGACATGTCCCCACACCTGTCGCTCCAGATCACTTCGGCTAACCACGGAAGGTGAGGCGCGCATTAACGTGGTCAAAATTTTCAGGCCTATAGGGGTTAAAGTCAGTGACTGATTATTTCTGGTTACCGATAAAGTCGAGGTATCCAGCGTTAAGTCGGCTATTTTAAGAATTTCTGCTGCTACCTGTCCCTGATGACGACGGATTAAAGCCCTGACCCGGACTTCCAGTTCCTGAATTGCAAAGGGTTTCACCAGGTAATCATCAGCACCGCGTTCCAGGCCTGAAATTTTATCTTCCAACGTATCCCTGGCCGTTAGCATGATTATCGGGGTATCGTTTTTCGCCTCTTTCCTGACTTTATGACAGATCTCAAGGCCGTCAATACCCGGTAACATTAGATCCAGTATGATGGCGTCATAGGAATTAGTGACAGCGAGGTGTAAACCTGTAATTCCGTCGCCTGCATAATCTACGGCAAAGCCTTTATTTTCCAAATAATCGACGACCATTTCGGCAATATCCTGATGATCTTCGATAAAAAGAATGGTTGGACTGGATTGTGTTGGCATAGTGCTTTAGAAATTCCTTAAATATCTGTAGATTAATCCCAAACCTGTGAAATTAGTGTGAAACTGGCATCAATTTATAGTGAAATTTTATGTAGTTGTACAAATGCTACTTGATTGGTGCCTGATATATTTAAATACTTTTACATAATCACTGCTAGCTAATTTACACAGCTATTTCGATATTTAGCAGAAATCAAATCTCTAAAAAAATAGATTTTCTGCTTAAATAGCTTTACCACACTAGCCTATGGATGCTCAAGGTTACGACTGCATGGATGCTAAAGGCAGCGCGATACAGGAGTCAAAGCCGTGAGTAATGCAGTAGCCGTAGCGGGGTAGATTAATCCTGAGTCCGACAGGCCGCTGGATAAATATTAGCAACATTTAACAAATGAATGTTACTGGTAAAAGTGTTTTGGCTGGAAAGTTCTCTGAGTCGGTTTTAATTTATCAGGTCATATCGCGGGTCGCGAAAGATGAAGGGAGGCTGAGGATATGAGCTGATTTTATCAACGAAATTCAGTAGTTGTCGTTCAGAATGCGTAATTGATAGCAGCAAACCCTTTGACTACAGAGTCGTGGCCAACGATTGGACTATCGGCAACTTCATCACTGAGTTTCTCAATGTTCATATTGACCAGCAAAAGCCACTCTCGAGTTATTTCAATGAACAGGCCAATGCCTGCCTCGATGCTGATGGTACTGTCAAGCTCATAAGCGGGCCTTGCCACTATGGCCCTGTTATCGGGTACGCCGAAATCATAATTAGAGATTTCTGAGCTCAGGTAATTGATGCCTAACTGAGGTGTTATGCGCAGGGTGCCGAATTGCAGAGCCTTGCTGATAACCAGGCTGGCTTCCCCACCTCCAGTTCTGTCCAGAACATCGAACTTATAGCCCAGTTCCAGGTTAACGTCACCGGGTAACTCAGCCTGTACAGCCAACCCTGCCAGCACAGTATTTTCTCGGTTACCCATTCCCACCAGCAGCGGGCTGTCTTCTTCCTGATAGACACCTATGCGGTATTGCCCGGCCAGTGCCAGGCGCAGTTTGCCACTACCGGCAATACCATACTGGAACTGGGGGCCGAATATTTGCAAACGTTCACCGATATAAGTGATGACCGGAATAAACTGGCTAACATTGCCATTATATTCTCGGTACGTACTGGTGCGTGCAATCATCCCGAGGCCAACACCCAGTTGTCCGCGTTTCCCCAGTGGCAGATACAGTTTTACATCGAAGTGACGCGTTTCATTTTCGCTGATAATGAAAGCAGCACGGCTGAAGCTGGGCGGTGCTTTGGGCGCATAACCATTCGAGAATCCTATTGGCTCTACGGGTATGCCTATAAAATTTTTATCGAGTCGCTTGTTGTCGTTTTCATCATGATAGACCATTAATGCATACTCACCACGCGGCAGGTCATCAATAATATAGACGTCAGGGCCATTCACACTGTACCTGACGGTTTTGAGCGGATTACTCTGGGCGCTGAACGCTTTGGCAGAGTCATACAGCTGGAATTCGACAATGCCTGATTGTGGAGGATTATCCAGACTGATTGTCAGTCCGGCCGCATAAGAAGAGAGGCTATTCAACAGCAGGACTATCGAAAATAATATCCAGTGCCAACCTGAAAAGTTTTTATGCCTGATAAATAACATACTTATTATCGCAGATGTATTGTCAGATTGTTTGAGGATAATTAAGCGCTCTATTGTGACGTGAAAATCAATTCACATCTATCATAATTTCATTGCGACGTAAGAAAGGAATTGTCCATGGTGGATTGAACCCGGCCCAGCGTGATTTGGAACTGGGTGTCAAATTATTCGCTACTATCCACTGCTCGAGTAGATGCGTTTTTTCGTTAATAACCTGTTCGTCCCTTAAACCTGAGAAGCGAAGTACGGCGACTTTTTTACTAGGTATGGTGGATAACTTAACATTTTCGTCTAATGGTACAGGTGCAGTTTCAAGGGAATAATCTGCAGGTAGTACGAACATATAGCGCCAGCCCTGATCTTCGCGTTCCTGCAGTGCCGGGACCGTCATTTCGATGTTTTTGCCGAGGTCAGATTCAGTTTGATTTGCTATGACGGGAGCTGTCATGGCTATTTTGCTAGAGGAAATATTATCTCTGCTAATGTAGCCAAAAAGCCTTCTAAAAGCTAGATTTCCCGCTGCCGTAAAGTCACCTTCGACAGAAGTCTCAGCAATGACCATCGGCTCGTACTGGCGAATTTCGTAATTATCCTCGGACATGAGAACATCATAGCTTGCTTCTTCAACGGAATTGATTCCAAAAATACTACAGCCCGATAGCAACGGAAAAAGTAATAAACCTGAAAAATATCGCATTGTATGAATACCTGTTGAAATATAATGAAGCTTTAAGGTAAGACATTACCTGTGAAGATCATGTGAAGGAACAAAAAAGTATTCGTGAATTTTTTGAAAGCTTGATAAAAACGATTCAATATAATTGAGCACTGCATAGCGAATTAAACAGGAAAGCTGTCCGCATTATCGACAGTGAAAAACAGGCATGGGATGGGATGTGAGGAGTATGAAACAGGTGTTTAATCTCCCGGCAAATGTCAGTATTTATTTGTGGTACATTCCTGGCTAATCTAATTATAAGGAATCGATTATGATTCGCCTCGCTATGACAAATTCATCGTTAATAATTTCCAACCTGGCTTTGACCTTTGAGATCTACTCTTTTAAGTGCTCCTAGGTGTTACGCCGGTTTCATCGATAACCCGTTGCAGTCGGGCCTGCAGAATATTCAGTAAGCCAGAGTGTTTGGATATAAGCGGACTGATGGCAATTTTGAATTGAGTATATTGAGTCATAACTTTGTCACAAATTTCGATAATATCTCCACCTTCACCGGCATGTTTCCCGGGCAGGAAAAATTGCAGGATGACAATAGCCGATGTTTCACCTGCCTCGGCTTTTTTGACCAGCCATTGTTGTAATAAATCACCGTTAAAATCATATTCACGGCCTTCTCGGCGTTCCATCACCGCCTGTTCCAGTTTGACCCGTTCAGGTAATTTTTGCTGAACTTGTTGTGCCAGGTGTTTGCGTACTTCCGTCACCCTGGATACCGGTGAGCCATGGTCTACCAGTACGACATTATCTAAAGGCATAGCATGCTTTTGAGCGGTCTCGTTTGCATGATCATAAATGATGTCAGCAAGTAGGGGTTCACCCTGCGGCAGCGGATAAATGACTTCGGCAATTTGCAGCGTAATTTCCCCAAACTGTCGGGTCAATGTTTCGATCTGTTCGGGCACAAATGAATTGAGGGCCTTACTGTTTCCAAAAAATAACGGCAGTAATATGAAATCGCGTTGTCCCTGTTGCAACTGGTCGGCCAGGAACTCGTGAAACATAAGTGCCGGTTGTCCGTCCAGTTTTGCGGCTGGTATTCGATGCGCATGCTGGAGTGATACCGGATAGATCGTGTGACCTGTTTTTTTACTCAATTTTTTTGCCAGCTGACGTAACTGTAAAGTTGCAGCAGGTCGAATTGAACCGTTATCAGTTATTAAGATGGTGGGCATAAGTTTTATTTCTCCAGAAAAGGGCAGGGAAGTTAGACAGATGCTAAATAGTAGCACTCTCTATCCCGGTATCGCATTCGTTTTCAAAAAAGTATTGTACAAGAAAAATTGACATGTACAAGAATTGAGTCTAATATATTTTCAGGGATCAACGTCAGTTTGATGCCTCATGGCCTGGAAACAGGTTTACATATTTATTTATCAATAATCTAGTTTAGGGTGAAGAAGATGAACAATATTTTCTCAGGTATCAAAGTACGCGGGCAGACTAACTACAGTCATGGTACCAGAGCCACTCTGGGTGTCCTGGTTGTGAACCTGGGCACACCCGACGAGCCAACTCCCAAAGCAGTCAGGCGTTATCTGGCCGAGTTTTTATCAGATACCCGCGTTGTCGAAATCCCCCGACTGCTGTGGAAGATGATTCTGCATGGCATCATATTACGTGTGCGCCCGGCAAAATCTGCCAAAGCGTATCAACGTGTGTGGAGTGATCAGGGGTCACCTTTGATGGCAGGTTCTGCCGATTTGACCGATCAGTTGTCTGAACGTTTAACCGAGAAATTAGGTGATTCATGCACTACCGTGCTGGCGATGCGTTATGGCAATCCAACTATCAGGCAGGGCATGGAAACCTTGCAGTCGGCCGGGGCACAACGCATCATCGTGTTACCTTTGTACCCTCAATATTCGGGGGCAACTTCTGGCAGCGTGTCCGATGGAGTATTAAAAAATTTATTACAGTGGCGCTGGGTACCCGAATTGCGCTTGATGGGTGCGTATCATGATGATCCTCAGTATATCTCTAGCGTTGCCCAGTCGGTACGCAGCCACTGGCTCGAAAAAGGACAGAGCGAACGCCTGCTGATTTCATTTCATGGTATGCCGAAAGCCACTTTGCTCGCAGGCGATCCATATTATTGTCAATGCCACAAAACCGCACGCCTGCTCGCAGTTGAACTGGAGCTGGATGAAGATCAATGGGAAATGGTATTTCAGTCTCGCTTTGGTTCAGCAGAATGGTTAAAACCTTATGCCGCGGAACGTTGGGTAGAAATGGCTGCTGAAGGGGTTAGACATTTGACCGTGGTGTGTCCTGGTTTTGCTATCGACTGTCTGGAAACCCTGGACGAAATCGCCAATGAAGGTCGTGAAGAATTTCTGGCTGCGGGTGGCGAAAAATTTGATTATGTCCCGGCTTTAAATGCATCCACGGCGCACGTTGAATTAATGCTGGCACGTGTACTACGCCAGGCTTCGGGCTGGCCCGAACTGGAACAGCCTGTTGAAACAAATATCATGCAACAACAATCAACCCTAAGCCGCGATTTGGCGATAGCCGCAGGAGCAAACTGATATGAGTACCTTAGATTCTTTAAATCTTAAACAGCCTGATGAGTATAAGCTGCCAAAACCCCAGATTGGGGTGAGTGCCTGCCTGTTGGGAAAAGAGGTTCGTTTTGATGGAGGGCACAAGAACAACAAACTGATTGTTGATTCGCTGTCAAAATTTGTCCATTTAAAATCTGTATGTCCCGAAAAAGAATGCGGTTTGCCCACTCCGCGTCCAGCAATGCAGTTGCGCCAGCAAGGAGAAGAGATACGTCTGCTAGTGAATAAAACGCCTTTCAATGATATCACCGGACAAATGATGAGTTATGCTGAACAGAAAATGCACAGCCTGAGTGATCTGGATGGTTTTATTTTCAAGAAAGATTCACCCAGCTGCGGAGCATTTCGCGTGCCGGTAGTGATCAATGATGATGGTTACCGTAACCGGGATGCAACCGGGCTTTTCGCTAAAACATTCATGCAGCATTTTCCGTTGGTGCCAGTCGAGGAAGAAGGGCGTTTGAATGATAACTCCATCCGTGAAAATTTCTTCGAACGAATATTTGCTTATCAACGCTGGAAAAATATTGAGACCCCGGACACTAATGTAAAGGGACTGATCGAGTTTCACTCGCGTCATAAACTGATGCTGATGGGTCGTGGCAGCAGTTATTACCAGGAACTCGGACGACTGGTGGCACAAACGACACGTATCAATTTAAGGGAACAACGTCAGGCTTATATCAGCCGTTTTATGCTTGTGATGGCTATGCGCTCGCGTCCAGGTCGTCAGGTGAATGTGATGCAACATATTATGGGGTATTTAAAAGAAGCCTTAAGTCATGATGACAAACAGGAGTTACTGTCAGTATTCGAATCCTATCGACACAACGAACTACCGCTTATTACACCGATAACATTGTTGCGGCACCATTTGCGTGTCCACCCGCAGCCTTATATCAACCAGCAATATTATCTGGATCCATTTCCAGGCCAACTGGCATTGCGATCATCAATTTAACCTGAATATTAGACAAAATTATGAATTAAATCGTCAATCAAAAGTGAAGGGACTTTTTTCATCCAATATTCAACCTGGAATAATTATACATATTCGAGTGTAAAGTCCGCTATGGATAAAACGGTACGGTCAAGTTAAGGGCTAATCGGTCAGACCGATAGAAAGAATAATACCTGTTTAGCTTACCTTGGATACCGTTTTGCTGCCGAGATCATCAGTCATGCGATGTTGCTATTTCCCGGGTTTTGTCTCAGCTTTCGTGATGTTGAGAACATTCTGGCTGAGCGCGGAATTGTTGTTTGTTAAGGGTTCAATCGCAACTGCTGTAATAAATTCGGCCCAGATGATGCCCGATTTATCAACAAGTGCAGAGTTGAGTTACACCGGGTGACACATGCTACATGGATGTAGTTTTTAATCTAATTTGGTTAACTTGACAGTTCCATTATGGAAATTAGTAATGATTGATAGTGAGAGAACTGGATCAATATTCAATACAATTCAACTATTCTAACAAGTCATTGTTTTAAGAATATCAGGTAAAATGGTTGAAGCGTGATCAGCGTTAAGTAAAAGTGATTACCCTGTTATTGATATTATTCTGTCAGGAGATTCGCCAGTATACGCCGTATATCCTGTGCTAATCCATGCAACTCCATCATAGTGGGCATGTTTTCAATTATGTGCTGTTTTCGCAGTTAGGTATTCTTATCGATATCAACTTTCGCAAAAATAACTGGTATTTTATCAGAACTTGATGATAACGCTGTTCCAGACTTTTTTGATTAACTTCAAAAAAAAGACATTTTTACTCACACCGCATTCTAACAATTATATTAAACAGAACATGAATAACTCTGTTATCAGTGAAATGAAACCGTGTTTTTCAAAGGATTAAGCTGGAGTGTTATGCTTTAAAATCAGCAATGGTTGCTTTTACAGATCCTGCCATTTGGTTAACATAAAACCTGATAGAAAACCGGCTAAACCGCCCCCCATCATTCCACCAAATGCAGTTTGCAGAATTGTCATACGAACCTGATCCATAAGTGGTTGCAAACTTCCTGCAGTTTCCGGTGTGACACCACTTGTCATGAAGAAAAAAATTAATGCGATAAAGGCACTTGTACCAGCACCAACCATTGCACCATCGGCCATTGGAGGCAACAGGCCAGAAAAATGCTTAACAAAGGTTGGTACGAAAGTTACATATAGTATACCGGTAAAAAGACATAATGTAGCGACAGTAAACTCCAGTGAAATGTCAGGTAGAATAATGCTTAACAGGACAAAGAAAAGAGACACAATTGCACCGGAAAAAATACCTGTGAGGGTTTTGGCATCGGCCCTGAAGATGCGGGATTGTTTAGCTTTTAATCCATACACTGCGCCGGTTACTGCACCTACTATGGCAGTAGTAATAGTCATAGTAACCAGGTTTATATGATTATGGCTAGAGACTACCAGGATTAAGCTGGTGACGGAAGAAACCATGGATACAATTACCGCCAGGCTCATACTACTATAGATCAGAGCGGCAATAGTTCCAGCCAGGGTACCTGCCACAATTAAGGGGTTAAGCGGTAGTGACAGATGGTTGCTCATACTAAAAAACAAAATGAATAAAATTCCATACAGGAATCCGATGAAAGCCCAGATTGCTCCTCTAATGAGGGCTTCCTTAAAACGTGTGTTTAGCTGATGCATGATCTAGTCTGCCTGTGTTGACAGGCTAATAAATAAAAAAACTCGTTAGATTTTTTAAACCACGGGGACGAAAAGTCGAGAGGTTAAATCAGAATACATATTGTAGTAGCTAAAAAGGTAACCGCAACATAATCAATAAGCTAATTTACAAATATTGATTATTATTTATCTGATACTTCTTTGAGCATTTGGTGACTTTTAATTGCAAGTTATCAACTGCCCGCATAAACGTTGGACAATTTTCCAGATATTACAGTAAAAAACAGGGAAAGGGGCTCATTCTGGATTTGATTTCGCAGATTGATTTCGCAGACAGGTCTTTTACTCCTCTTATACTTTTTAACAGTGCAGGAAAAGAACCCCCGGGTCTTGTGCTATGGATCACAAGGTTCCCGCTTAAATTTTCTCAAAAATAATAACGGAATAACAGATTCAGGGATGATAGTTTTTGCCTAAAGCCGAAGGGTTTAGAGACCACAAATGACTGGCTTTTAAAGCACCTGTCATCGGTTGATCATGGTCGCTGTCCCAGCATTTCTCGTGTCACCAGGACCAGCCCTTTCTCTGTCACCCGGAACCCATTAGCCTTATCCTGTTCAATGTCATGACCGATTACAGTACCGTGGGGAATTTCACAGCTCCGGTCAATAATTGCACGACGAATCTTGCAGTTCTGGTGAACTATAACATCGGGCAACAATACGGATTGTTCGATATGTGAATAGGAGTGAATCCTGACATTGGAAAACAATAATGAGTTGAGGATAGTGCTACCTGAAACGATACAGCCTCCAGAGATTGTAGAGTCAATTGCTATGCCTCGACGATTATCATGATTATGAACAAACTTAGCGGGAGGTAACTGTGGCTGGTAGGTCCATGTTGGCCATTTAGGGTCATATAGGTCCAATTCAGGATCTGTTGATATCAATTCCATATTTGCTTCCCAGAAAGAATCCAGGGTTCCAACATCTCTCCAGTAAGCTCTTTTTTTCGTGTTTGGGTCACGGAATGGGAAAGCAAATACGTTATGCTTATTAATGATTTTAGGAATAATATCATTACCAAAGTCATGCGAGGAACCGGGGTCATTGGCATCTTCCTCAAGCACATCAAACAGAAATTCAGTTTTGAAAAGATAATTGCCCATGGAAGCCAGGGTCAGGTTTTCTTCACCGGGAATAGGGGTTGGATGGGCTGGTTTTTCTTGAAAACCTGAAATGCGAAGTTCTTCATCAACGACCATAACGCCAAACGACCCTGCAGCCTCTTCGATGGGGACTTCGAGACAGCAAACGGTCATATCAGAATCTCGCGTAACATGATCACGCAACATCTCACCATAGTCCATCTTATAAATATGGTCTCCGGAAAGTATTAGTACATACTCTGGTTGCTCTGCCCGGATAATATCGAGGTTTTGATAAACAGCATCGGCTGTACCCTGATACCATTCTCCTGAAGAGCGTTGTGAAGCAGGGTAAATTTCAACGTATTCGCCCAGTTCTTTCTTAAACATGCTCCAGCCATGGACGAGATGTCTGATCAGGGAGTGTGCCTTGTATTGAGTAAGAACAGCGATGCGCCTTATTCCAGAGTTAATGCAGTTTGACAGTGGCCAGTCTATTATGCGGAATTTACCTCCAAAATAGAGTGCCGGCTTGGCTCGCCAATCGGTTAATTCATAAAGTCTTGAACCTCTGCCACCAGCCAACACCAGTGCCAGCGTATTCTTTGTTAATAGTCTAATGCTGTGAGGACTCCTTTCAGAGTTTTGATTTTGACCATTTTGTTGATTATTATTTTCCATGGTTACCTCCCAGGGTAGCGTTATTGGTATAGCCAGAAGCAGCCTTATAAATTATTAAGTATATTGCAACTTTCAGATTTCATCACTGTAGTCCCGGATGGGGCAATGTCAAGTTAATGGCTAATTTTTCAAACAGGTGGATTGAATCAAATAATCTCAGTCTATCACGGATAATCGCGGATACTGTTTTTCGCCTGTTAAGTGTTAGGGTCAGGGTAATAGCGTCAGGTCTTTGTGTTATGACTGCCAACCTGATAGTTTCAAGCTACTCATCTTTTTCGGTGTATTAGACAATGGCCAGGCCCTTGAGACTGGAATTTGCCAGAGGCTTAATCATATCACTTCAAGAGGTAATAAACGGTAAAAATTTTATGCAGTAGACAAGGACCGGAAAGCGTTTTTACCGGTCCTGGAAAAGGTATGCGTGTGGTAATAATTTCAAAAATCATCTCAAAGCCGCAATTTGGTTTTTATTAATCTTTGCTCTCATAGAATTAATCTACAGGTGATTAGGTGACACGCACGAATATCGTGACAACCCTTAACAGCAGCAGTCGTTTATTAATGAAAAGTTATGTGAAATGTAAGGCCTGATCCGATTAAGTGTGCGATTAAGACCCGTAAATTGAAATTTTTGCGCCATTTAGTGCTCCTTCATACTCGACAGGTTCTAAACCCGCCAAATACATCATTTCTATCGGGACCATAGTAAGTACGCCACACATTACCAGTCATTTGACGACAACCAGAAGCCGAATCTCCAGCAGCAAAAGCAGCAACATCGACCGTACCCAATGTATCGCCATTGAGGTTAGTCAGATCTGCTCCAGTTAAAATCAGGTACAGGCAATCTCGCTGCAGAGATTACCTGTATCAGGTTACTGGTCTGATCCAGTATCTTATCTACTTCGTGCTGCTGAAAGAGAGAATAAAACCAATGTGGATTAATGCTGGCTTAAGACTTTACTGACCGGGTCGACTTCACCGGCTTAGCTCTGGATGAAGCAGGCTTTACAGCACTAGAGGAATCACCTTTCTTGTTTGCTTTCTCCTTGGTTGGTCCAGTTTCAGGCTCACCTGAGTCAACAGGAGTAGCATTCATACCCATAGGTCCCTGAGGCCCCATAGGTCCTGCCGGGCCAGGTTCACCCTGGGGTCCAAATGGTCCCTGTGGGCCAGGTTCACCCTGAATCCCTTTTTCCCCCTGTATTCCCTGTATGCCTGCTGCACCAGTTTTACCATCACTTCCTGTAAGTCCTCTGGAGCCAATCGGTCCCTGTGGTCCAACTGGACCTCCCGGGTCACCTTTTGCTCCCTGTGGACCAGTTTTACCCTGTGGTCCGGTTTCACCTTTTTGCCCCTGAACTCCGGTTAACCCCGTTTTTCCCTGTGCCCCTGTTTTACCCTGTGGTCCGGTTTCACCTTTTTGCCCCTGGACTCCGGTTAACCCCATTTCTCCCTGCGATCCAGTCTCACCTTTTTTTCCTTGAGAGCCAGCGCGCCCGGTTGGTCCAGCGGGCCCCGGTATACCCTGAGGACCAGGCTCTAACTCCATGCTACTGAGCTTCAGTTCCAGGGAGCTTACCTTTTCTGAAAGTTGTTGCAGTAACTCCTTCAGTTCATCAATCTCCTTATCCTCTGCATGCTTAGATTTTTTTGAAGCCATTTTTCATTATCCTCTTAATATTTGCGGTCTTTTCTTCTATTAGAAGAAACTCTTGAGTAACTTTTTTTTAGCCATTGATTCTACATTAGATGATTCCACTTTGCTTACCAGGTCAAAACCCATCTTGTAAACCAGCATCCATAATTTACCATATATTGTAGAATTCAGGATGATGGATATTTACTGATTTGTATTGCATCTGCCTGTGACAGGTAAAGGCTCATACAATTTTATACAGTGAAAAAGTCAAAACATAACTGTTTAATAGTAGAAGCTTTTGGGCGCAGTTGGGTGGAAAGTTCTTCACGCCGGTTGACAGATGGTAAAGGACTTTCATTCGAGGCATACATCGAGGACGATGGAGAGTGTATCAATCTATTGGGGCCTTACGATGATCGGGATGGAAAATTTCAAGACCTTGGTGGTTGTGATGTTGACGATTATTGATCCAGCCTACGATATGTACAAAATCTAGAATGGCAAATCGAAAAATCTTACCTCTACCCAACCCGGTGGTCAAAACGAATGACAGTCTGGAATAATAAAAAAAGCCAGTCAGCTTTCTTTAAACTGTTAAACAACATACAACGAAAATTGGACTTTGCCGATATAGAATATGAAAAAGATGAAAGTTATCATATTCCTGTATCAATAGAGCCGTACACCGACAGATATGCTTTTTCACTCTCTGGTGTATATAGAAGCGTATATAAAAAAGAATTAGAAATAAAAAAGCCTTAACTATCAGTTAGTTAAGGCTGTATATTGGTGGAGACGGGGGGAATCGAACCCCCGTCCGCCAGTCCTCTGCCATTGGCTCTACATGTTTATTCTGATCTTTGATTTAGCGAGCTGCTACCCGTCAGACTAAGAAAACAGCAAGCG
>JAAEMR010000156.1 GCA_024225395.1 Gammaproteobacteria bacterium | reverse complement strand
CTACGAGGTTTAGAACTAGGGGGCTTAGCCGTGATTGATCAGCAAGATAAAACGGCTCTGCATTTGGAAGCCATTCAAAGCGTTGATTTACACGAAGAAGAAAGTTTGCTAAACTTTTATGCCCGTTCCATTAGTGAGCGCAAAGAGGCCCTGCTTGAAATCAGCCATTTACTGGTGGTAGATGCCTATTTCGCTCGACTGCCATTTATCGAAACTATGCAACAAGCCGGTTTTACCATCATTACCCGTCTTCGTAAAGATGCCCGGTTACGTTACTTGTACCGGGGACCTCGCCGAAAAGGTCGAGGCCGTCCCAAAACCTATGATGGTCGTATTGACATTTACAACCTTCGTATGGACTATGTGCGACCTTGTACTCAAGCAGAAGACCATTCCTGGATCGCTTACGAAGTAGTGGCTAATGTTCAGGCTTGGAAAAGAAATGTCAAGTTAGTGATCGTTCATGAACTCAACAGCGACCGTAGCATTAAGACCGCTCGCATCATCGCCTGCACCGATATTCAAATGGATGGAGCCTGCGTTTTACTTGCTTATCATTCCCGGTTCCAAATCGAACTACTTTATCGCGATGCCAAGCAACATGCTGGTCTTACTCAATGTCAGGCCCGAAGCAAAGAGAAAATTCATTTTCATCTCAACGCCAGTCTGACTGCGGTATCTTTAGCCAAGGTCGCTTATCATCTCAGTGACCAAAAGCAGAAGCAAAAACCGTTTTCTATGGCTGATATTAAAACCCGGTATGCCAACGAGTTAATGCTCGATCGATTTATTTCCACGTTTGGAATCGATCCACAGATGTCAAAAATTAAATCTATCCGAGAAAACATTAGGTCGTGGGGTAAAATCGCCGCCTAAATCGCCTCGGACTATTGATGACTAGAATAAAAAGTTATTTATTTTTCAGTTTGATTTTTGTTTTTAGTAGTTGCGCCGTCACTAAAGAGGGAGGCGGGTTTAATTTATTCACCCCTGAGCAGGATATTCAGCTAGGCAAGGAAGTCAGCAAACAGATCGAATCAGACCCGGAGCAATTCCCTATTCTTCCCGAATATGGTAATGAGGAGGTTTATCGCTACATTCGAAAAATAACGAGTAAAATACTTAGCAGTGGGAAGGTTGCCCACCAGGAAGATTTTGCCTGGGAGGTCAAAATAATTGATAAAGCGGACGTGCTTAATGCCTTCGCTACGCCCGGAGGCTACATCTATGTATATACGGGCTTGATCAAATTTCTCGATTCGGAAGATCAACTGGCAGGCGTGATGGGGCACGAAATAGCACACGCTGCACAACGACACTCTACCCGGCAGATGACTAAAATCTATGGCGTTGCCGCCTTATCTTCCATTGTTACTGGCAATGCCGATCCCGGTTTGATGGAACAGATTGCGCTGAGTTTACTTTCACTGAAGTTTAGCCGTGCCCACGAAACGGAATCGGATATGTATTCTGTGATTTATCTTTGTGAAACAGATTATAATGCTGCCGGAGCAGCCGGGTTCTTCCAAAAAATAGATGAAGCCGACAACCCACCTGAGTTTTTGAGTACCCACCCCGATCCAGGTAATAGAATAGAAAAAATTGAAACTAAAGCTAAAGAACTGG
>JAAEMR010000155.1 GCA_024225395.1 Gammaproteobacteria bacterium | reverse complement strand
CTGACGTTTGATACCGCTAGCGGAACAGTCACAGGTGCTCCAGGTGCGGCTACCGTGGTGGTAATGACGCCAAGAATCACAAATGATGGGGACGTTGCCACAAACCCAACAGTCGATGAGGTTTATTACTTCGATGACATCTCTAGAAACTAATCATTGCTAAATCGATCAAAATTTCACTGCCAACCTAATCGATAATTTTAGGTTGGCAGCTTTTTTGACTGGTTTGAGTTTTAGCTTATTTCAATAATGACGCTTATTAACTAGAGGTCGATTTATGGATAATACCGAAGTAGTAGAAAATTCAAGCGTTTCAATGTCGAGATCGATGAACTCCGATGATCAGGCGGCGCATAAGCATTACGAAACCAAACCCGAAGATCGTATTTCCCTCACCCATAAAATCATCTATGGACTTGGCGCCTTTGTCAATAACCTGCTTGCCGCCGCAATAGGCGGTATGGCAATTGTTCTAAATCTCGGCTTAGGAATGAATCCTGCACTGGTGGGTTTGCTGGGTGCTTTGCCCCGTTTAACCGATGCCATTACGGATCCACTGATGGGCTATATTTCGGATAATACTCATTCACGCTGGGGCCGACGTCGGCCTTATATTTTTATCGGTGCGATTTCAGCCGGTATTATTTTTGCCCTTCTCTGGCAGTTACCCCGTGATATGTCGGAGAATTATTATTTCTGGTTTTTTCTGATTGGCTCGATCATTTTTTATCTGGCCTATACTGTATTTGCTACACCCTGGGTGGCGTTAGGTTATGAGTTAACTCCTGATTACCATGAGCGTACGCGTTTAATGGGTGTGCAGAATTTTATGGGGCAACTGGCTTATATTGTGGCACCGTGGTTTTTACTTATTATGCAAGCGTCGATGTTTACCGATATGGTAGAAGGTGCATCTTATCTGGCGATTGTAGTAGGAGCTCTCGCGATAGGTGTTGGAATTTTACCGGCGATATTTTTGCATGAGCGATTTTCTCACCCGGAACCGACCAAAGAACAGAAGGCTGCCAGGCAGAAAAAGGTGTCAATGTGGGATGTTGTAAAAACGAATTTGAAGGAGTTCTTTGACGGTTTCATTACCACCCTGAAGGTCGCTCCTTTTATGAAACTATGTGCTGCTACGTTCCTGGTATTTAATGGGTTTATGTTGATTTCGTCTTTTCAGTTTTACGTCATTATCTATTATGTATTTAGTGGTAATACCGAACTCGGCGCCGAGTATGCCGGGTGGTCAGGTACTGTGGGTGCAGTGTCGACCTTTATGGTCATTGCTCTGGTCACCTGGATGTCGACTAAATTTGGTAAACGACGAGCATTTTTTATTGCCATGGGTGTTTCCATGGTTGGGTATGCGCTGAAATGGGTTTGCTATAACCCCGATTATCCCTGGTTACTTCTGCTACCGGCTCCTTTGATGGCATTTGGGCTGGGTGGATTATTTACGTTAATGGGATCTATGATTGCGGATGTCTGCGATTTAGATGAATTACAGACCAATGAGCGACGTGAAGGAATGTTTGGTTCGATCTACTGGTGGGTGGTGAAACTGGGCATGGCTCTGGCGTTGGCCGCCGGTGGCTTTTTACTTAATTCAACTGGATTTGATGTCGAGTTAAATGGTAATCAGACCGAGCAAACAATCTTTATGATGCGGTTCTTTGGTGTTGTGGTTCCGATGATAACAACCGCATTAGCGATATGGGCTGTTGCCGCTTTTCCAATCACTGAAGAGATGGCTCATGATGTCAGAAGACAGCTGGAAGAAAGGCGAGGCAAAGCGGTGGCTGAATAAATAATTATTGAGGTTAATATTAGCATCTATGTCTATATCATTTGGAAATAAAAGGGTTAATTATGGTCTTGACTCTTCAATTGAAATTCTGCAAACATCTGAGCAAGGCGACAGGCTGGCCACTGTCACTAATCTGAAATTTGTTGCAGGTGAAGCATCTGGAAATGTGATTGATGTTGACCCTGCAAAATTGAAACAGTCGATTGTTGGTATAGGGACTTCATTTACCGAGTCCTCTGCTTTTGTTCTGGCCCATTTAAGCGTGGATAAAAGAACTGAAGTGATGGAACAGATATTTTCCGAAAAAGGAGCTAATTTCTCTCTCGCGAGAACTCCTGTTGGATCCTGTGATTTTTGTGTTGAAGGGCGCTATACATATGCAGATCATATTGCTGGTGATACGAGCCTACAGTGTTTCAGCATTGAACCGGATCTGGATGGGTTTGACAGTAATAAATATCCCGGTATAAAGGATCCATCATTTGATCTACTACCGATGATTACTCAGGCCTGTCAAATAAAGAGCAAACAGGATGATAAAACTTTTAGGATCATCGCATCTCCCTGGACTGCTCCGGTTTGGATGAAGGATATAGAAGACTGGTATCAACCGGGTTCTGCCGCAAACAATTATCAGGGTACAGGTGGCTCTCTCAAAGCCTGCTACCAGGCAACTTTTGCGGAATATCTGGTCAAATACCTGGACGCCTATCGAGCACAGGATATTGATATCTGGGCTATTACACCGGTTAATGAACCGCTCGGTAATAGCGGGCAGTGGGAAAGTATGCATTTTACTGCTCAATCACAAAACGATTTCATCAAGCACTACCTGGGGCCAAAGTTGCAGCAAAGCGACAATGCTAACGTCAGGTTGTTAATCTATGATCATAGCAGGGATAAGCTTGAACATTGGGCTGACACCATATACACCGATGCGGACACTGCAAGATACGTTTATGGTGCGGCAGTACACTGGTATGAGAGTACTTTCAAGGTCTATGAAGATGTATTCAACCGGGTACATGAAAAGTATCCAGATTACGCAATCATACATAGCGAAGGCTGTATTGATGATTTAGGTAATGATGCCCCGCCGGGTGTTCTTGATCCTGCAGGATTTAAGGAGTCAGGGTGGTTTGATAATGATGATTTCTGGTGGAATGATAATGCCAGTGACTGGGGATATACCGTACCATGGCCAGGTGTCAATGTGGATGATCATCCTTTATATGCACCGGTGCATAGATATGCACGTAATATTATTGTCAGTTTAAATAACTGGGTTTGCGGCTGGATTGACTGGAATATTGTACTGGATCGGAGAGGAGGTCCCAATCATGTCGGTAATTATTGTGGAGCACCCATTATGATCGATGTTTCAAACGGTTATGTTTACTACACGCCGATTTTTTATGTACTGGCCCAGTTTAGTCGAACCATTCGTCCCGGAGACAGAGTGGTTTTTACGGAGTTGTTTTTACTGGAAGAAGCTCAGAATGACATTTATGCCTGCGCAACGATTAATGCAGAAAAGCAGATAACTGTTCAGGTGTTGAACACCTCAAAACAGACTATGGAATATGCCTTGCAGATAGGGCATCAACATGCTGCTGTCACTATCGATGCCAACTCTTTACAGAGTATACGAATTCAGCTGCCGGCTGATCTTAGTGAAATATCGTAATGAATGCTATAGAGCTTAACTCTATCAATAAATGAGAAGAAAAATTTGTAAAGATCCATTTAATAAAGGTAAATTTAAATTACTTCCTTAAAAAACATTCTTAAGTTGACAATATAATGTAATTTATGCAAACTGCTATATAGCGTAAAAGTCTAGTCTGATGAAACAGAGTTAAGACTGGAAGTAGAAAAATACAGCAGGCTTATTAAAAACTATTATTCATAGTGAGTTGATGTAAATGTCTCAAATAAAGGTGTTAGTTAATCAAGAAGCTTTGCAGGTTTCATTGGGTGTGAGACTTGCTTCGAGTAAATACTTTTATTGATATGCCCAATATTCATAAATATTTTTCATTTATTTTTTTAGCCGAAATTTTCGGCAATTCTTTCAATATAAAAGCTTTAGTACTCCAGGAGTTGCATATTGGTAACAGGCAGTCGAATAAAATACCGGCTAAGTGTTATAAATTTGCATTTTTAATAAAGCCATATTTAACAAGTTAAACGAGAGGTGGAATTATGGCGAAACTAAGTTATATCGTTGCGGTAAGAAAATTCGGTGTTATTTTTTCTGTCTTACTGTTTACTTTTTTAGCTTCAACAGTTCAGGCTCAACTAGTTGATAAAGTCACTACCTATAAGGATGAGAATGGGTGGAAATTAAAAGTCAATGGTAAGGATTTTTATGTCAAAGGTATGGTATGGGGGTACTCTCCCAGGGGAGAAAATTACTCTTATAATCTATGGGGACAGCCTGATGAATTAATAAAAAAGGTTCTGGATCAGGAATTTACCCTGTTAAAGGAAGCGAATGTCAATGCGGTTCGAGCCTTTAGTAACATACCAACCAGATGGGTAACTTATATTTACCAACAGTACGACATTATGACACTGATCAACCCGTTATTCGGGCGATATGGTGCAACAATCAATGGTGTCTGGGTGCCCAATACGAATTATCAGGATGAGACGACACGTGAAATACTCAAGGCGGAATTCCTCGAAATAGTTGAAAAATACATGAATACTCCCGGGGTCCTGATGTTTGCTCTTGGTAATGAGAGTAATTACGGATTGTCCTGGTCAAGCTTTGAAATCGAGAATCTGCCTGAAGGTGAGCAAAATACCGGTAAGGCCAGATATCTGTATAGTCTTTTTGCTGAAACCATAGCAGCAGCTAAAAAAATCGCTCCTGATCATCTGTATACCATCGTTAATGGTGATATTCAGTATATTGACCTGATAGCGGAATATGGAAAAGATTGGGATGTTATAGGCGTCAATTCCTATCGAGGCATCAGTTTTGAAGATCCCGATAATAATGTATCTCTATGGGAAGATGTTAAAAAGAAATTAGATAAGCCTGTCCTGTTTATGGAATTTGGCAGTGATGCTTTCAATGCTCGTGATTTTGTTGAAGATCAGGAAAGTCAGGCCCATTACCTGAAGGGGCAGTGGTTGGAGATGTATAGAAAGAGTTATGGACGGGGAGAGCAGGGTAACTCCATTGGTGGTTTCGTCTTTGAATGGCGGGATGAATGGTGGAAGTACAAGCAAACTGAAAATCTGGATATTCATGATCGCACAGCTTCATGGGAAAACGGTGGTTATAAATTTGACCATGTTGAAGGGCAAAATAACATGAATGAAGAGTGGTTTGGAATCACCCGACTGGGTGATATAAATGGCCAGGGAGTCTATGCGACCGAGCCCAGAATGGCTTACTACGTATTAAGAGACATTTGGAGTATTGATCCGTACTCAACTTCCGCAACGTCTTCAACTGGAAACAGTAAGATTGCAAATAACCTGAATATGGAAATCTATTCCATGAAGGGTGAAATAGAACGTCTTAAGAGTGCAAAAAAGGAGAGTGATAAATTCAAGATGACCGGTGGTAAGTTTACCGGTGAGTACTTTGTAAAAGGCTTTGAAGGTGATGTGACTGAAAATGGTGAAAATGGACTGGTATTCAGCGATGGCCAGATGCTGGACCTGGATTTTGCTTTTCAACCCACCAAAAATCTGAACGGTCAGTTCACTTTAAATCTTCAGGCTAATGTGCCAGATAGTAACTTTGAATTCAGGTATGGGGATAGAGGGGCACCGGTTACCGTAAAGGTTTTTGATAATGATGATGTTGTAACATCACCAGGAAGTTCACAAGTTCTTGAAGGTCGTGAACGCATAGAAATTTATGACTTTAATGCGACTTATGATGCTGACGAATTTACGCTGGAGACGTTTTATCATGTGCCCCGTTATCACTGGGGTGAAAAGGGCGATTTCTTTGGCCTGTTGAGAGAAACAACCGATATGGAAGGTCAGGATATCTGGAATTCTAAAGCACCTTATGGTGTGGAATACAGAGGCAAAAATGCGATGGACGGATTGACTATTGTCTTTGGCCCTGAAATTTATTGGGGTGCTAACCCTAAAGCAATGTTTAAATATGATTTTGATGTCAATGGAATAGATTTAACCTTTATTCATTCTGAAGATATTGCACAACAGGAAGGTTCATCATCTGCGACCGAAGCGACTAATAAACAGAGTCGTCAGACAGCTCTATATGCTAAGACGCCTATAGCTGAAGGTGTTTTGCTGGAACTGGGTGGATTGTATAGCAGTGGTGAAAAAGTAGGTGAGACTTACGATCGCGTCGAAGGAAATGATATTATCGTCGATGAAATAGAGGGTAAAGATACACTGGGTATAAGAGCCAGAGTGACTTTTGATGTACTATCTTCTAAAGCTTATATGGCACTAAACTATGCCGGTCTGGTTGCCGATAGCGGAGATGTTGTGACAGAAAACGGGACTGAACTACCTTATTCAGGCTTGGGCAATAAAAAAGAAATAGAAGGCGGTATCCTGATACCGGCAGGCGATTTTACAATTTATCCACGTTTTCTGGTTCGCAAAAATATAGTCGATGCCAATCCACTTATCGATCCAGTCACTACCGGTTCAACGCTTAATCCAGGTATTGCTCCTCGAAATTATGATGATGACCCTTTTGCCGTACTGGGTAACAGAGAGGTGAAATCGGCTGAAGTTATCTTAACTTATGATCCTACCCCGGCATCTTACTTTTATGACTGGAATGTGGATGTGATAGAAGATGCACCATTTGCTTTTAATCTTGGGTTAACTTACTCCGAGTTTGAATCGGTTACAGATTCAGATCGCTTTTTCTATGAGGAAGCTAACACGAATGCCGCATTTGGCAGTGGTCTGTCTGCTGAAGACGTTTATTTGATAAAGAGCAAGATGATCTTTAATACCGGTTATTCAGTTAAATATATTCTTGATCTTCAAAGAGGTAGACAGCAGACAACCGGTAAACCAGGTGAAGAAAGTGTTGAATTTACCAGCCTGGAGGCTAAAGCTGTTATCGATTCAAGACATATACTTTCTGGACATATCAAAAAAGATGCTTTCGGTCCCTATGACTTTTACCGCCAGTTTAATTTAATCTATCCAGAACAGTATAAGCTGGAATACACCAGGTTGCTGGACATGAATAAGAATGAAAAGAATTCAAGCAGTCTGGGAATCAAGGTGTTTTACAGAACACTGGATGAGTTCTCTCCAGCAACTGAGTATGAGGATGGTAAAAATGACCATATGTTCGAAATACAAACCTATTTCAAATATATCTTCTAATTTTGAGCATAAGTCGAGGTGAATATTATGAGAAATTCAGATACAGATAATACACTCTTCCCGGTTGCCAGAATCTGGCAATTCATGATTGTTAGCGTATTTTTGGTGACGCTCATGGCTTGTGGTGAAGTTGATGAAAATGATGGCGAAGTTGTCAATAGTTTCAATTTGCCCACTGATAGTGCGTTGACACTTTATTGTCCGGATGCCGGTATAGGAGGAGAGTCCTGCATTCTGGATGATCCTGAAAATCCTTATGCAATAACACCTGTTAATGATACTACCAAATGGGATCTAAGTGATGACGCTCCATCATGGAAGGCACGTTTCTACATGTGGGCGACCGCGCAGGCCATGAGTCCTAGAGGTGAAAATCAATATCATGTCGCTCTCGCATTACAAGGTATGTATTCTGAAAGCGGTAGTGAATTAGCACGAGAACAGGCATTAAAGGCTTACCGTTCAGTTTTGGATAATTACTATGATGATGTATGGTTTTTTAAATATCCCGCGCCACCTGCTACACCCACGCTGTATTTATGGCCAAAGAAAGTTAGGCTATTAAGTGTTGATAACTTATGGGATGACGGTGATGGAGATAATCCTCTAAGAGACAGTACATCCCAGTTTCCTCTCAGCCCATTATTTGCATCAGAGTTAGCTGCACTGGAAGCCATAGGTGAATGGGGCTATACCTTCGAAAGTGAAACTGGTGACATAATTCCTAATTAATTGATTTTTTTATAGTGATATTCTGGTTGGATACTAACCAGTAAAGCTTCATTACAGGTTGGTTATAGCACTTAAGGCAGAAAGTAAACTGGTGAAAACTGTGGATATGAAAATAAACAACAGTAATGAAATATCTGGTGAATTTATCGATCACCAGGGTGAACGTTTTTATGTCATTCACAATGTTGACAAACTGACTCCATTTTTTATTAGTGTCGTTTCAGCGAGTGATCATTGGCTGTTTGTTTCTTCTAATGGTGGGTTGACAGCGGGAAGAGTATCCCCTGAGACAGCTTTATTTCCATATGTCACCGTAGATAAGATTCATGAAAGTTCTGCTCATACAGGAAGTAAAACCCTGTTACGTGTGTATGCGGATGGATGTGAATTTGAATGGGAGCCTTTTAACATGGAGAGTGATGGTCGGTTTCATATCAACCGGCATCTTTATAAAAACCAGTATGGAAACAAGTTGTGTTTTGAAGAGGTTAACCATGACCTGAATCTGGTTTTCCGTTATACCTGGATGAGTTGCGATAAATATGGATTCATTCGTCAATGTGAACTTCAAAACCAGTCGGATAATGCTGTAAAAATCGAAATGATTGATGGTTTACAGAACATACTTCCTGCAGGTACTCCACGTTTCATTCAAACTAACTCAAGTAATCTGATAGATGCTTATAAATGGTCAGAACTTGATCAAGATTCTGGAATAGCATTTTTCTCTCTTTATTCCGGGATTACTGACCGGCCAGAACCCTGTGAGTCACTGAAAGCAAATACAGTTTTCTGTTTAGGCCTTAAAGACCATAAAACATTGATTTCCTCACAGCAACTTGAAGATTTTCGCCTTGGTGAGCCTGTTCAGCAGGAGGAAAATAAGCGGGGTATCCGTGGTGCTTACTTAATTCATGAGAATTTTGAAATGGCACCACTCGCTCAAAAAAAATGGCAATTTGTTGCAAATGTAGAACAGACTCAGGAGCAGATTGTAAAGTTAAGGCAGTCATTGCTCCAATCCGATGAAGTTGCCAGGGATGTTGCACTGTCAATAGATAAAGGTTCAGATACATTGGCACGTATCATAGCATCTGCCGATGGTTTTCAGACGACAGCTGAAGAAAATGTAAGTCTTCATCATTATGCCAATGTATTGTTTAATACTTTGCGTGGTGGTATTTTTTACGATCAGTATTTAGTCGGTACGCGTGATTTTTCTGCTACTTTAGCGCATTTTAATCATGCAGTTTTTCACCGGCATCAACAAATGCTGTCTGAGTTACCTGAACAAATAGCTCATGAGGATCTTTTATCCGAGATCAGGAAGGTGAATGATGTCAGGTTAGAAAGTCTTTGCTATGAATATTTACCCATCACATTCGGAAGGCGTCATGGAGATCCCAGTAGACCCTGGAATGAGTTTGCCATTAAGCTAAAAGATGAAAATGGAAACCCGTTACTTTCTTATCAGGGTAACTGGCGAGACATATTTCAGAACTGGGAAGCTCTGGTACTTAGTTACCCGCAATTTATCGAAAATATTATCGCGAAATTTGTTAATGCGAGCACTATTGATGGATTTAATCCTTATCGTGTTACCAAAGAAGGCATTGACTGGGAAATTGAAGACCCAGATGACCCCTGGAGTTATATTGGTTATTGGGGGGATCATCAGATCATCTACCTGCTTAAATTACTTGAACTATCAAAGAAGTTTCATCCTGATCGTTTAGATGAATTATTGCACCAGTCGATTTTCTGTTATGCCAATGTACCTTACAGGGTTCATTCATTTGAATTACTGCTAGAAAATCCCAAGAATACAGTAACTTATGATGCCGAACTCGCCGATATAATAGAGAAGCGTGTCAATAGCATGGGAGCCGATGGTAAATTACTGCTGGATGATGCTGGATCGGTATATCAGGTCAACCTGTTAGAAAAACTGCTTGTCCCATTACTCAGTAAACTCTCTAATTTTGTAATTGACGGTGGTATTTGGCTGAATACTCAGCGTCCAGAATGGAATGATGCTAATAATGCCCTGGTCGGTCAGGGATTGTCGATGGTTACTCTTTACTACCTGCGTCGTTATATACAATTTTTGCTGGATTTACTGAAAATTGACTCTGGATCAATAACACTATCAAGAGAGGTTGTTATATGGCTGGAAGAGACATCAGCCTGTTTAGCTCGAGCAAGACCACTTCTGAATGAACAAAAACTAAACGGTGCTCAACGTTATAAAGTATTGCTTGAGCTTGGTGAAGCAGCCAGTCGATACCGCCAGACAGTTTATAGTCAACATTCATTCAAAGGTTTGACGCCTCTTAAAATCGATGTAATAAAAAACCTGTTACAGGATGCTTTGGTAGCCGTTGATCACAGCATCGAAAATAACCAGCAGGATCATGGTCTTTATCATGCTTATAACTTATTGAGCCTAAAACAAGATGAAATTAAGCTTTCTCATCTGTATCCAATGCTTGAAGGGCAGGTGGCTGTATTGAGTTCTGGTGCTATTGCTCCCAATCAAGCCATGACGATACTAGAAGAATTATATAAAAGTGATTTGTACCGCCCAGATCAACACAGTTTTTTGCTGTATCCTGATAGAAAGCAACTTGGTTTTCTCGATAAAAACTGTATACCCGAAAATCAAATTTTACTTATTCCATTTCTTTCGCAACTGCTTGCAGATGATGATAAATCTATATTGTTACAAGATGTCGATGGTAACTATCGTTTTAATGCTGAAATAATTAATCGCAATGAGTTGGAAGTCAGGTTGGATAAGCTTAAGGCTATTTACAGTGATGATATTGATCAGTCACGTCTAGAAATACATGCTCTATATGAACAGGTATTTAACCATAAGGAGTTTACCGGAAGATCCGGAGGAATGTTTGGATTTGAAGGGCTTGGTTGTATTTACTGGCATATGGTGTCAAAGCTATTGCTTGCCGTACAGGAAAACTTTTTTAATGCATTGGATCAGAATGCGGAGGAAGCAATTTGTAAGCGCCTTGGTCAATTCTACTACAGGGTGCGTAAAGGCATAGGTTTCAATAAAGAACCGATAGAATACGGTGCATTTCCTACTGATCCGTACTCACATACGCCCAAACATGCCGGAGCCAGACAACCAGGGATGACAGGCCAGGTTAAAGAAGAAATACTCACACGATTTGGAGAACTGGGTATTCGCGTCAATGGTGGAGCAGTCAGTTTTGAACCATATCTTTTACGTAGGCGGGAATTTATTGAACTTTCCCGGTCATTCACATATCTAGATGTTTTCGGGAAGTGGCAGAGTTTAACCTTGCCCATCTCAAGTTTAGCATTTAGCTGGTGCCAGGTTCCGCTGGTTTATCAACTGAAAGATGGAATGGAGCCCGGTTTATCTATTACCTGGGAAGACGGCAGTCAACAGAATGTTGACAGTTTAATATTACCAGCCGAATATAGTGTGGAGCTATTCAAGCGTAGTGGACAAATCCGGCAATTAACATTAACGCTGAATAATGAGCTATTATTTGGTGATTAAATTAAATTCTGTTGATCGATTGTTGTCATTGATTAAACTGACGGTATTGTTTTGCCTGATTGCCTGCAGCACAACACAGCTCAATGCCTCTGATGACGACGATAACCCGCCCGGACAATTCCTGAAGAGAGAATTTAGCCCGGAAATTAATGGAAAATGGGTTGGTAATGGAATTTCCTACAGTCCTTATCGTGATGGAGAAAGCCCGGATAAAGACAGTCTCACTTCAAAGATTAATATTCTTGAAGACTTGAAATTGATCACTAATAGATGGAATTTAATTAGATTGTATGGAGCTGATCAACAAAGTCAGCGAGTACTTGAGGTGATTAGAGATAACAAATTACCCATCAGGGTCATGCAGGGAGCCTGGCTTTCAGGGCATTACTCGCCCCAGCAGAATGCTGCCCAGGTCGATAAAGTGATAGCGATGGCAAAGGAGTTTCCTGAAATCATCGTCGCAGTAAACATTGGTAATGAAATTTTTGTTGACTGGTCGTGGCACAAAATTTCAGACCTGGATCAGGTTATCATCTATATCAGAAAGGCACGTTCCAAAATACATCAGCCGATAACCGTGTGCGATGATTATAATTTCTGGAATAAACCGCATGCTAGTAATATTGCAGATGAAATTGATTTTATCGGATTACACGCTTATGCGTTCTGGAATAATAAAACGATGGATGTCGCAATGGACTGGACTGAATCAACCTACCAGGATATCCAGAAACTTTATCCTGATCATCTGATTGCTTATACGGAGACTGGATGGCCCACCAGCAGGGTTTATGACGACAGTCATGAAGGTGGTCTTATCGGTAAAGCCAGCGAACAACAGCAGAAACGATTCTTTGATGAATATAACCGGTGGGTTAATAATGAAAACATTGTATCGTTTTATTTTGCAGCCTTCGATGAACTATGGAAAGGTGGTTTTGATGGGAAAAACCCCATGCAAAAAGCAGAAAAAAACTGGGGAGTTTATTTTTCTGATCGAACTCACAAGCTTTTATTGCAATAAATAATACTTAAATATCGGATGCCTGTTTTTGGCGTTTTATAACTATTTGTTGCTGCTCCATCGAAAGGCCGCTAACGCCACCCGGACTAAACTGCTTATATGGACTCCTCACCAGTCTGGCTGATGAACTGCTGCCTTATAATTGGCAACCAAACTCAGATATGTGATTGCCGGATGCTTACGTTTGACCAACCGTTCTGTATAACTCAACGTGAATACTAATAATAGTGTTGGTCATAGTATTTTCAGCTTAGCTTAACAATCTTGTTGGTCGCCTGATTATAAACTGGGCAGAAATATGGATCGATGCCCGGGTAATGAAATTTGGTGAATCTCTCCTAATACAGCTGTGAATGATAACAGCTGATAAAATGTGAAATTGTTCAATGACTATTTTGGGTTGTGAGTGCCATCGTAAGAAATTTAGTAGCTCAAAATGCCCAGGCGTATTTGCATTTCCCCAAATTTATGTATCTTTAAAATCAATGATATATAAAGCTTTTTTGGGTGTTTTTACTCCAGAATTAGCACAATTAACTGGCGAGGACCATGCACGCCATAAACCAGTGTTTGTTCGATATCGGCTGTTTTTGATGGGCCTGAAATTAACAATGCGTTGGCTGGCATGTAATTGCCCCATTGTTGTTTGTCGATGGCTTCGGCAAAACTCACGTAGATATCATCCGCTTTTAGCACGGCAATATGAATGGGGGGTACCAGTGACATCAAGCGTGGCTCTTCATGGTTTGGCCACAATATCAGGCTACCCGTTTCAGCGATTGCTCCAAAGGTTGAGGTAATGCCAGCATCAATGTCCTGGAATAATTCCTGTTTCCATTCTTCAATGTCTCGTAGGTATCGAGTTACCTGTATGGATGGTGGCATGCTGGATTCAATTGTATTGGCAAGCTCGTTGTCACCAAGAAGGACTCGGTTGAGTTTGCGTAGTGGTAATTGTTGCTGAAACCACTCGGCCATGCCATCTGTAGGGATTCGATGTACCTCGGTGTGAACAGCCTGCATGCGTTCACTTATCTGGGTGATTTTATGTTCACGCTCCCAGTTATCTTCTGGAAAAATCGCTTCTGGAAGCGGGGTATTGGTTTTTCGGTTTGTACGTAAATGGTTCAGAATGTTCTCACGGGCATTATTCATTTGAAAATCCCTCTTCACGTGCTAATTGTTGCAGGCTTTTTGCAGCTGGTACTGGTGCAGTTCGATATTGTGTCCAGCCTCCTAGTCGATTTGGAGATAATTTTCGAAAACGCCTGGCTGCCCAACGAAATACTCGATACAAACCGGGATTGGCATAGATCCATTTCCATAGCACCCAGGTATTTGCTTCGAGCATTTTTCGCAAACTACCTTTGCCACTAATTTGTGCCTCAGAGCGCTGCGAATTTACTGACTCTGCACGTAATCGGTTGATGAGTTTGGGCAAAGGAATTTGTACGGGGCAGACTTCACCACAAGCACCGCACAGGGTACATGCTGAGGTAAGGGCGCCAATTTTATCCAGCCCCAGGCGTTGCGGTTCCAGTACACTTCCAATCGGCCCGGGATAGACGGTTCCATAGGCGTGACCACCGAGCTGTACATATACTGGACAGTGATTAATACAGCTCCCGCAGCGTATGCAGCGAAGTGTGTCGAGTAATTCATCATCCATACGGATTTGAGAGCGACGATTATCCAGTAAGACCAGATGGACATGTTGCGGACCATCTTTTTCATTAGCCGGACGTGGCCGACTGATCATATTGAAATAAGCAGTAATGGGCTGCCCCAGTGCTGATTTTGTCAGGATACTGAAAAGGGGGGGTACATCAGAAAGTCGTGCAACCACTTTCTCAATGCCGGTAATGGCAATATGGAGATTGGGAGTGGTGGTACTCATTCGTCCATTGCCTTCATTTTCAACCAGGCATAAGGTTCCGGTTTCAGCAACAGCAAAGTTAACGCCGGAGATACCTGCATCGGCCTTGACAAATTTATCCCTTAAAATATTTCTGGCCATTAGTGTCAGCTCTTCAATATTTTCGGTATAGGGTAGATCAGGAAAATGTTTTTTGAAGAGTTCAGCTACCTCCTTACAGTTCTTGTGGATAGCGGGCATGACAATATGTGAGGGCATTTCTTTGGCAAGTTGAATAATAAATTCGCCAAGATCTGATTCCAGAATTTCAATATCTTTGTGTTCTAAATATTCGTTTAATCCGGTTTCCTCGGATACCATCGATTTTCCTTTAACCACGGTTTTGGCATCGGCTTTTTTTAGTATCTGGTAAATAATTTCATTGGCCTGTTTCGAATTTTCGGCCCAGTGAACCTGAATGCCATTTGAGACTAGCTTCTGCTCAAGTTGTTCCAGTAACTCCGGTAAATGGGATAGCGAATAACTGCGGATTGCTCGTGCGTGATCACGCATGTTTTGCAATTCCTGATCATCGTTGAATTGAGTGGCTCGTTTGGTCATGAGACCACTCATACCTGAGCGAAAATTGATACGTGCCTGCTCGTTATGCAGGGCTTTATCAATGCGTTTTTTGAAAGACTCAGTCTGTTGCATGACTACGCTCCCATAGAAATTCTGCGATGTGTTGGCTCTCAATACCCGCTTTTTGCTTGTCGAGTGCTCCGCCAATATTCATCAGGCAACCACAATCCTGACTGATGACTTTACTGGCACCGGTGGCGCGTATGGCCTTTGTTTTGTCAGTTACCATAGCGCCTGAAAGATCAGCCTGTTTAAGGGCGAAGGTGCCACCAAAGCCACAGCATTCTGGTTTTCTTTCCTGTTCAAGTGTCTCGACCTGTGATAATTGTCCTATCAATGATTCGATATGCTCTGCTACGCCCATTTCTCGACGCGCAGCGCAGGAGGTATGGATGGCGATTTTAACGGGCTGCCCAAGGTCAGTGAGTTGTATGTCCAGGGTTTCTACCAGAAACTGGGTCAGCTCATAAGTGCGTTCAGCGATAGAGCAGGCTTCATCATAATCGGATTGGTCTTTGAATAATTCGGGCCAATGTTGCTTTATCATGCCTCCACAAGACCCGGATGGAACAATTATGGGGATATTCCCTGGGAAACATGTCATCAGTTGTCGAGCGACTTGCAGGGCTTCTTCCCTGTAACCTGAATTGAATGCGGGTTGTCCACAACAGGTTTGATTCTCAGGAAAAATAACCTTTACTCCTGCTGAGCGGATTAACTGCATACCTGCCAACCCGGCATTGGGATAGAGCAAGTCGATCAGGCAGGTGCCAAAAAAATATACGGTGTCAGGTTTTTGCATGATATCTCAGTCGGTTTTAAGAATGGAAGCCTGGCGTAAAAAGCGTTCGTGCTGAGCCTGTTGCTTATCAATGCCTTGCAGAGATTCCTCAACAAATACGAGGTGTTCCTGTGCTGCAAGGCGTGCAGCTTCTGGGTCGCCCTTTACCACGGCTTGCATCAGGGCTTCGTGTTGCTGTGAAAGTGGTTCGAATACACGTGGTATGGTATAAAGTTTGTCCAGATTGTGTTTGATTGTGTTTTGCAATACGGCAAAAAGACTTCGTGTAACATGCAGTAGAACTACATTGTGTGAGGCCTCGGTGATTGATATATGAAATTCTGCATCTGCCCTGGCTTCGTCGAGAGGGTTGTCGGTGTTCTGATGTAAATCTATCATGCGCTCAAAAGCGCACTGTATATGATAGCGGTCTTCATCAGTTGCCCTGAGTGCTGCATAATATGCGGCATGACCATCAAGCGCGTGACGGACTTCGAGTACATCAAAGCGTGATTCGGGTTGTTGCTGCAATATGTTCATTAGAGGGTCAATCATGCCCTGATCGAGTGATTGCTGCACATAGGTACCTCCTCCCTGGCGAGACATTAGCAAGCCCTTGCTGGCTAGTTTTTTTATGGCTTCGCGTAAAGATGGACGTGATACACCAAGGCGTTCTGATAGAATGCGTTCGGCTGGTAGTTGTTCACCTGGCTGTAAGCTACCATCTGCAATCATAGCCTCAAGCTGGGAAGCGATCTGTTCTGATAGTGTCTTCTTAATCATAATTTATAATGCCTTAATTTTATTGGTCATACCAATTATAGTTATTGTACCCCTAGATATTTTAATTTCAAGTCTGAAATTATTAAAAAAAACAGGAAAAATAATTGAGACTAAATAGATTGCTTTAAGTTATCTGCTAAAAATCTATAACTAATTGATTTTAAATGTATTTAAATAGAATTAATTTCACATTATCATTGATTAATTAAACCTGGAAGTAAGTATAAAATAGTTTTAAAGGATCTTTTCCTTGACAAATAAAAAATAGCTTCATAATATTATTGGACATACCAATTAACCAATTGGTGCATGTAATGGTAATAATTATTAAAATTATGTCTACGAGGATAGCTATGAAAAAAACGATATTAACCATAGGTAGTGTTGCAGCGTTAACGCTGGCACTGACTGTATCTCCGGCTATTGCCGAGAAGAAGGTACTACTTAAATTACCCGTCTGGTTTGGAACCCATTTAACTGGTCTGGGATCTACTCCGAAATGGTTGGCCGAAAATGTCAATGCAGCATCTGGTGGGTCTTTGAAGATTAAAATATATGAGCCCGGTAAACTGATTCCCCCGAAGGAAATGCTGGATTCGATTTCCAAGGGTCAAATCAATGCGGGCTATACCACCCCGGGTTACAACACCGGCAAGGTGGGTAACAAGGGTGGCATTTTCTCCGCCGTGCCATTTGGTCCGGATGCACCGGAATTTCTGGCCTGGATTTATTACGGTGAAGGCCGCAAGTTGTGGCAGGAAATGTACGACAAAGCGGGTTACAACGTACACTCAATTCCCTGTGGCATTATCGCACCGGAAACTTCTGGCTGGTTCTCCAAGCCTATCGACAAGCCTGCTGACCTGGAAGGCCTGCGTATGCGCTTCTTTGGTTTAGGTGCACTGGTGATGGAAAAAATGGGTGTTTCCACCTCACTTCTGTCCTCTAAGGAAATCTTTCCTGCGCTGGAAAAAGGTGCGATCGATGCAACAGAGTTCTCCATGCCGGCGATCGACAAGTTACTCGGTTTCTACAAGATCCTGAAATTCAACTACTACCCTGGCTGGCACCAACCTGCGACCACGTTTGAAGTGCTGATCAATAAGGACTTCTGGAACAATAAGATGTCTTCCTCACAACAGTCCATGATGGAACTCGGTTGTAAAGCTGCGATGCTTGATGGTCTGGCCCTGGGCGAAGCGATTCAATTCCCGGAAATGAAAAAGAACCTGGAAAAAGGCGTTCAAAACCGTTACTGGTCTGATGAAATGCTCGGTCAGTTCAGTGCCAAGTGGGATGAAGTGGTCGCCGAAGAAGGTGCAAAGGATCCTGATTTCAAGCGCATCTACGACAATCTTTCAGCTTTCCGCGCAGATTATAAGCTATGGAACTCCTGGGCATTCCTACCACGTCCTGGAACGGTTCGTAAGTAACAACACAGACCATGGTGCCAACCCGGTGAGTGAATTTCTAAGCCGGGTAGGCCAATCGTCTGAAAGGATTATTCGCACAGGGATGTGTCTATTTTTTAACGCCGCGATTTTAAGGAGTAAGCCCCATGTCTTCAGCATCATTGAATCAGCATCGCTACCGCATTCCGATCGTTGATTTTCTCAACAATATTGTGCGTAAGATCGCGGGATTCACCGCCTGGCTTAACGTGTTACTGATTGCAACCATCATTACTTCTGTCGTTTGGCGTTATGGTTTTCACAATGCCCTGGTTGAACTCGAAGAGTTCATCTGGCATATCTACGCTGTGGCCTTTATGTTTGGCATGGCCTACGACATCACCGTCGATTCTCATGTGCGGGTTGATATTATCCACATGAATCTGTCACAAAGAAAACAACATATTATTGAAATACTCGGCATCTTGTTTCTGCTATTACCGTTTCTGTGGATTATCTTCGATCACAGTCTGTCATGGGTTTATGACTCTTACCGGGTCGACGAACACTCCTCGGCACCAACTGGTCTACCTCATCGCTGGATCATTAAATCTGCTTTACCGATCAGCTTCTTGTTGATGGGAATCGCGGCAATTGCTCGCCTGATTCAGGAAGTACTGCTGTTATTGCACGGCGATAGTGAACCAGTACCGACTGATCCGGTCCGGGTCAGTATGATCAAGCACTTATTCAATGTACACGTAAACGAGATGTATCGGGAACCGGTCGCCGAAGAGGAGGCTGCCAATACATCAAACCATACAAACAATAAAGAAGGGGATAAGTCATGATGCTTGAACCAGAAAACTGGCTGGTGATTGGTATGTTTGTTACCTTCATTACCTTATTGATGACGGGTTACCCTGTGGCCTGGGTACTGGCCGGTACCGGGATACTATTCGGCGGGGTTGCTTACCTGACGGATAACTACTGGGAAACAGCCACCGGTCTCGACTACAACTCGCTGGGTCTGCTGGTTGGACGTATCTTCGACATCATGAACAACTGGGTTCTGGTTGCGTTGCCGATGTTTATCTTCATGGGCCTGATGCTGGACAAATCCGGTGTTGCCGAACGCATGATGCATTCGATGCAAAAGCTATTTGGCAATGTTAAGGGTGGCCTGGCGATTACCGTAACTCTGATTGGCATCATTCTGGCTGCCTCGACTGGCATCATCGGTGCCTCGGTGGTGTTGCTGGGTGTGATGAGTCTACCGGTCATGATGCGTCAGAACTATAGTAAACCATTAGCGCTGGGTACGGTTGCGGCATCAGGTTGCCTGGGGATTCTGATACCCCCATCTATCATGCTCGTCATCATGGGTGACCAGCTCGGCGTATCGGTGGGAGATCTATTTATGGGTGCGGTCTTCCCGGGCGTGATCCTGGGTATCCTGTATCTGTCCTACATCCTGATCTACGGTCTGATTAAACCGGAAAACGCACCGCTTGCCGCAGGTCATGAGAATATCACCCTGAAAGACGTTACCCAGGTGATGCTCGACATCGTGCCTCCTGCATTATTGATACTGGCTGTGCTGGGGTCGATCTTTATGGGTATTGCCACGGTTACCGAGGCATCGGGTGTGGGAGCCCTGGGTTCGATTGTGCTCGCGGTAGCTTATAGAAAGCTTAATTTTAGCGTGCTCAGGGAAGTGGTGCTGAACACCATGAATACCTCGGCATATATCTTCGCTATTTTTGTAGGTGCGACGGTATTCGCGCTGGTATTGCGCGAATGTGGTGGTGATGAATTAATAGAATCTGTATTAACCGGACTGGGTTTTGGCCCTTATGGGTTAATCCTGTTTGTACTCGGCGTGGTATTTCTGCTCGGCTTCTTTCTTGACTGGATTGAAATCAGTCTGATTATACTGCCTTTACTGGGCCCGGTTATTGGTGGTCTTGATCTTGATGTCAATGGCTACGGTGAAGTGGATAACCCCAATCTGGTCTGGTTTGCGCTACTGGTTGCGGTAACCCTGCAAACCTCGTTTTTAACACCACCAGTTGGCTTTGCCCTGTTTTATTTGAAAGGGGTTTGCCCTCCGGGAGTAAAGCTTACTGAAATTTATCGTGGGGTAATGCCATTTATCGTACTTCAGCTGATTGGTCTGGGCCTGGTGTTTGCATTTCCCTCTCTCGTGACCTGGCTACCGGCTATGGCTTATGGAAATTAATCAGAGTTCTTCTGTGCTGCAAAATGATGATAAAAATCTGGTTCGGCATTTAAGAACTATTGTCGGCAGGCGTCATGTGTTGACGCTATTAAGTAAAACTGAACGATTTCGAAAGGGCTTTCGATCAGGGAAGGGAGATGCCTTAGCAGTAGTACAACCTTTGACTCTATTGCAGCTATGGCAAGTGTTACAGGCTTGTGTGGAAGCTGATAAAGTGGTCATTATGCAAGCGGCGAATACAGGTCTTACAGAAGGCTCGACGCCTAGTGGCGTTTATGATCGTAAGGTAGTATTGATTAATACCATGCGTATGGATCAGATTCAGGTTCTGCAGGAAGGGAAACAAATTGTTAGTTTTCCAGGTGCTACACTGTACAAGCTTGAAAAAATATTATCACCACTGGGGAGACAACCTCACTCGGTTATTGGTTCCTCCTGTATCGGGGCTTCGATTGTTGGCGGCGTATGTAATAATTCTGGTGGTTCACTGGTTGAGCGAGGACCCTCTTATACAGAGTTATCTTTATTCGCACAAATTACGGTTGAAGGTAAGCTGGAACTGGTCAACCACCTGGGCATCGAGCTGGGTGCTACACCTGAAGAAATATTAACCCGGTTACAGGGTAGCGATTATGCCGTTGATGATGTCAGAAATGATAAATATAAAGCGTCAGATACCGGTTACAAAAAGCGGGTCAGAGATATTGATGCCGATACACCGGCGCGATTTAACGCCGATAAGTTTCGTTTATATGAATCAGCTGGTTGTGCGGGGAAGCTGGCAGTTTTTGCAGTAAGACTGGATACCTATAGTCTGAATCAACAGGAGAAAGTTTTTTATATAGGCACTAATGATGCCCGGGAGTTGACACAACTTCGTAGGGATATCCTAAGCCAATTCAGTTCGTTACCGGTAAGTGCAGAATATTTGCATCGAGATATTTTTGATATCGCTGACAAGTACGGTAAGGATACGGTACTAATGATAGATAAACTAGGTACTGATCAACTACCAAAGATGTTTGCATTAAAAGGAGCTATTGACGCAAGACTAAATAAAATATCCTGGCTTCCAAAAAATATGGTTGACCATTTACTACAGATTGCCGGTAAACTCTGGCCAGATTTATTGCCAGCAAGAATGCGTGAATGGCGACATAAATATGAGCATCACTTGATACTTAAGGTGCATGACGATGGAATCCAGGAAGCTCAGGTTTATTTGGATAAAACCTTTAAACATCAAACCGGCAGCTATTTTGAGTGTGATGAAAGAGAATCAAAAATAGCGGGGTTACATCGCTTCGCAGCTGCAGGTGCTGCAATACGATACCAGGCTGTACATTGTAATGAGGTGGAGGACATTCTTGCGCTTGATATTGCCCTAAAACGAAATGATGCGAATTGGTTTGAGCAGTTGCCCGCAGAGATTGAAAGTCAATTGCTAAGCAAACTCTATTATGGACATTTTCTGTGTCATGTGTTGCACCAGGATTACATCGTTAAAAAAGGAGTTGATATCAAAGCTTTAAAACGAGCGATGCTTGAAATACTTGATCAGCGTGGTGCTGAGTACCCTGCTGAACATAATGTTGGTCATTTATACCATGCTAAGCCCGATCTGGCTGGATTTTATAAAGAGCTGGATCCTACGAATAGTATGAATCCGGGGATAGGAAAATTATCAAAGATTAGAGATTATGCTTAAAGGAAGTAAATACTGGTAAGATGGATGGTTTTTACATGAACTACAACCTCAGACGTCTGGTATATGATGCCATCAAGGATGGCTCTTCTTAATGCACCAGGGCGGTACTCATTCCCTGATACTAACGGCTGAGGAAGTTGAGATACAACAGGTACTGGATTGCTAGTGAGCAGTCAGCATTGCAATTTGCAGAATGCATCCTTTTTTAAGGAAGAGGTTGATCCCGAGACAGGCACAGGTTACCGCGAGAGATATTTAGTCGGTCGACCCTCAACAGCTATTCCTGGCAGGTTGTAGGCTTCGGCAGGTCTGTGGTGTTAGCGGACTTTTGAAATGCTCTGTAAAAACTTATTCAATCTTGTCAGTTTTAAATAAGTATGTTCCGGCTATTTAAGGTTCAAATACTGAACCATTTTTTAACTTAATCATAAATTCTTCAAAGGGCATAGGCTTGCCAATTAAGTATCCCTGGAAAAACTGACAGCCATGTTGCTCCAGAAATCTCCACGTATCCTTATTTTCTACTCCTTCCGCTATGACTTTCAATCCCAGCATATGGGACATGGAAAGGATCGTTTTGACGATGGTTGCATCGTTATTATCCGATAATACATCCTGGACAAATGAACGATCAATCTTCAGAGAGTCCACAGGCAATTTTTTCAAATAAGCCAACGAAGAATATCCTGTGCCAAAATCATCAATAGAAAAACTGATACCCATTTCGCGTAATTTTTCCATTTTTTGAACGGTGCCAGAGACGTCATCCAATAGCAGATTTTCTGTAACCTCTATTTCCAGGTATCTACCCGACAAAGCATTTTTTTTCAATGCCTGTTCAATCCGAATAGCAAAATCTTTCTGGTTAAATTCTTGAGGGCTAACATTCATAGAAAGATATTTGAAGTCATTCGGCAGGTTAAGTTTGGATATCTCACTCATGCAATGGCATGTCTGGTTCAATACCCAGTCTCCAATCAGATAAATCAGGCCAGTTTCCTCAGCTATCGGAATAAATTCGTCTGGAGGTACCATCTGTTCATCATCCTTAAACCAGCGTATAAGTGCCTCTCCACCAAAAATAGTTCCATTCAGTTCGACCAGGGGTTGGAAATACAACCTAAACTCTTCATTTTTTATCGCTTTATGTAAAGCTTTTTCCAGTTCTAGTCGTTTGTTGAGTGAGTCCTGCATATCTTTAAGGAAAAAGTGTACTGCATTTTTGCCCAAATTTTTGGCTTGATACATCGCAGTATCTGCATGTTTTAACAAATCATCCACACTATGACTGTCATCTGGGAAAAGTGATACCCCAATGCTCGAGGTGACATGCAATTCATGGTTCTGAACTTTAAAAGGTACCTCTAAGGCCTGACGGATTTTATCAGCGATTAACTGAACATTCTGTGCGATTTCGGCTGAACTACCACTCAAGTCAGTCAGCAAAACAACAAATTCGTCACCTCCAAGTCTTGCTGCAGTGTCTCCTGTACGTATATGCTGATTCAACCGTGTCGCGACCTGTTGTAACAAGCCATCTCCAAATATATGCCCCAGGGTATCGTTGATTCTTTTAAAGTTATCCAGGTCAAGGAATAGTAAAGCTCCTTTAATATTTGATCTTTGTGCTCTGGCCAGAGCATGGAGCATGCGGTCTTTAAGTAATCTTCGATTCGGAAGCTGCGTTAATTCATCATATAACGCTTGTTCCTTGATTTTACTTTCTGCCCTTTGATACATAAATTTCATTGTTAAGCCATTCAGCACCGTTTGATGAACGCGACGGGCTGAAACTGAAATTAATAACAAATAAAGAAATACCATGAAACCCATTTGCAGAGCCTCTGTGCTTCCCTCCTGTAACAGCCTGATCAAAAATGGCAGGATGACCAGTACCAGAAATGATAGGGAAGATTCCAGAAAAGAAGATAGATTTATAATACCACCAGCACTCATACCAGCAATGATGAAAGCCAGCAAAGCCTGATAGAAGATGTTATCTGAGAATAGAAAATAGCCGGCCCCCCCCCAGATTAAACCGGATAATATGCTTCCAATCAGCATATGCAGGTACCATTGACGCTCTTCGTAGCGAGATTTTTCTATCCGGTTAAACTGCCACCAGACAATAATGCGGTAAATGGTGACTATAAGTGCAAAAGAATACCAGCCTAGAAGATGGCTTCTCTCAATGTCATTCCACAGGAGTCCCAGCAAAATGGTGCTGTTAACCAGAACCGCCAGAACAGATTGTTTAAGAGACTGGTAATAGAGCTTTAAGCGTTCCACGAAAATTCTTTCTGGTAACTTCCTGTCGTCATTATTAGAGGAAATAATTTCGGGCATTACAAACTTTAAATTTAGGATGATTTAATACTCTTAGTATAGACAAAATCCCGACAGACATTGATTTATAATCAATTTAGTACATGGGATGGACTGTTGGTAAAAGCATCAATAAGAATTGCCGCTCATTTATCAGGCACTGCGGATAGAGGGGGACGCTGACCTTTATCTCATATGAATCCAATTACCTTCTCTAATCCTGGTTATGTGCGTGAACCTGGCATTTACAGTAGTTAAGTTTCATTGAATTGAGTGATTAAACCTATAAGTGGTTCAGGCTTACCCAAACCATAGCCTTGACCATAGTTAACTCCAATGGCTTTAAGCATCATCTTGATATCATCATTTTCGACAAATTCAGCTATGGTTTTCATACCCATTACTTGACCAATTTCGTTAATCGACTTAACCATAGCGAGATCTATAGGGTCATCTACGATGTCTTTAACGAACATTCCATCAATCTTTAGGTAGTCAACAGGCAAATTCTTAAGATATCCAAAGGATGATATCCCACTCCCGAAATCATCAAGTGCAAATTGACAGCCGATTTCTTTTAGATTTTTCATGAAGCTGATAGCCGGATTAAGGTTCGAAACTGCTACTGTTTCGGTTACCTCAAAGCAAATTTTCTCTGGTGAGACGCCGGTTTCCTTGAAAATAAGCAATATGGATTCCAAAAAATCCTGATTGGTGAGTGAAGGACCGGACAAATTGACCGAAATAAAGTCTATCTGATCAATAAAAGCAGGGTGTTCCGCCAGTGATGTACAAGCATGACTAACCACCCAGGCATCCAGCTTCTCAATAAGGTTATATCTTTCAGCGGCGGGTAAAAATGCGCCGGGCGGGATAATATTCCCATTTTTATCCAGCATCCTGAGCAACAATTCATAATGCCTGCGACCACCACCATTGAGTGATATGATGGGCTGAGCATACAGGCATAACCAATTCTCATCTAAAGCCTGATTAATACGTCCTACCCACTGCATTTCCCCATGTCGAACTGCCAGTTCGGTATCATCCGGGTGATACGTATGAATACGATTTCTCCCCAGATCCTTGGCAAGATAACAAGCTGCATCAGCCTGCTTGAGCAAATCCGTAAAATTGCCACTGGTTTGCGTAATCGCTACCAGACCTATACTGACACCTATACGAAATACACTACCGTCCCAGGAAAATTGATAGTCCATAACTGCCTTAAGAATATCATCGGCAACGCGATGTGCTTGCTCAAGGGTACAATGTTCCATCAATACACCAAATTCATCACCACCGAGCCGGGCCAGTGTATCTCGTTTCCTAATCGTCTTTTGTAATAATCTGCCTAATTGACGTAACAATTCGTCGCCTGCTGCATGACCACAGGTATCATTGATCACCTTGAACTGGTCAAGATCGAGGAAGCACATTGCATGTATAGATTGCTCTTTCGAAAGGTGGGAAAGTAATCGTGTTACGCGCAGTTCAAACTCATAGCGACTGATAAGCCCCGTTAAGGCATCGTGGCTTGCCTGATAGCTGAGCTTTGCGTCCATTTTTTTTCTATCAGTAATGTCAGTATTGATAGAAACCCATACTTTTCCATAAACAAGATGGCTGAACTCAGATATATGTAGTGAGCACCAAAATTTAGTTCCATCTTTTTTAATATTGCAGATATCATTTTTCCAAAACCCATGAGCCTGAAGATCTTTGTGAATGCTGTCTGATAGTTCAAATGGACTAATATCAGTTGGGGCATTTAGAATTGAAACCTGCTTTCCAATCAACTCTCCTTCCTGATATCCAAACATATTGTCAAAAGCAGGGTTGGTGTACAGAATCGTGGCGTCACTCGCCCGAATTAGACATGCACCTTCCAGCATATTTGAAATAATTTGACCCTGGGTAAACAATTCTCGATGCTTTTGTTCAAGCTCGATTACATAGTCCTCGTTGTAACCTAAGAACTTGTTTATAGAATCTACTACCAAATCCAGTTCATCCTTGTCGGTAGGTTTGGTAAACTGGCGATTTAGTGCTAAGAGTTTATTTTTCTTCCCAACTTTTAGACGTAGCAGGTATTCGGAGATTTGGTCTAAATGTCTAGCTATTAGTTGACGAAAGATCAGAATAGTAAATATTATAACCAATCCAGTTTTTAAGGTATTACTTCCTAAAATAATAAATATACGATCCAATAGACGTTGATTGACTGTACTGAGGTCAAAAACAACTTTCAATTTTCCGATTTCCTTTGTGTTTCCGAGTTGATCATATAAAAGAGGGAAAGTTTTTGACTTACTCTCATTTTTTGGCAGCCTACCAAACTTAATCAGAATGTCATCCTCCTCCATAATTTCAATGTAACTCAAGTCTCGCAGGTTCGACATCCCTCGAACAATTGTTTCCAAATTATCTAAATCCGAACCCCATAAACTTTCTGATACAGTAGCAATATGAACCCTTTCTATACTATCGAAGGCCTCTTCTATTTGGTCGATATCTGTTTGATAATCACGATAAAGTTGAAATGCCGTAAGGAGGAGTGTTAAGGCTGAGCTGCAAAGTACAATGTATAGGATTAGTCGCCTTGATATTGACGAGTATTCTCTATTCTTCTTACTGGAGATCATTAAAATATCCTGAAATAGATCTATTCTTTTAGTTATTCAATAATAAAGTGGTTGTATTAGTTACAGCCACTTTTGCTGATAAGATAAAACAATTTTCTTATCCAGCGCAAATAATCGAATAATCCGATTGGCATTCTATTTTAAAAACTGGTCTGCTATTTTCCTAATCTCATCACTCTTTTGCATCTTATAGAGTTCATTGTTAATTTTTTGATGGAAGTCTTTCTTGAAATCGAATTTCCCGTTGTCTCTATCGGTAAATCCCATGTATACAGCGTCAGCAGAAATCACCGGGCCTAGCTTGATTTTTTGCATTGCATCTGCATTGACCCTACCAGATTCAATCAATTGCTTTTTCTCCATGATAAATGAGAAATGATTGACCATGTAACAGTCAGAGCGCCCCTTAACTAGGGTCAAGATATTCTGTTCAGTTGTTTTTAGTTCTTGAAGCGCCATTTTTCCTTCACTGACATATTGTCTAAATCTAGGACCTCCAAAACCGTCGTACCCTGTATTATTTCCAATCAATAATCCCAGGTAATCATCTGGCCAATTAGGACGAGGGGTTTCTAATATTTCATTCCTGCAAACTAGTACAACCTTCTCCTCCATGATAGGTAGCGAATATGGCCAAATATACTCCCAATCATGACCATGGTAATAAGGAGGCATAAATGCAAAGGCATTCCCACGTTTGATCTCTTTCTTCACACGCTGCCAGGGTGCCGGATTAAATTTCATTGTATACCCGTTCATACGCTGGGAGATTTTCTCCATGACTTCAATATAAATTCCCATGGCCTTCCCATCTTTTTCGTAGGTATAGGGTGGATGAGAATCATTAACCCATATTACCACCTCAATTTCTTCGGCAAGAATTGCTTTAGATACCGATAGGTAAAATACGATTAATATACAGAAATAGCGTAACATTATATTCACTCCTCCCTAGACTATAGCAGGATCTAGAGCTTTTTTACGCTATCGCGGATAAACATGAATGGAAATTGATGTCATATTTAGACTATATTGCGGATATGCCAAATCTTAGCTTAAGATGTGATGACAGTAGATAATTTCCAGACATATAAAATTTTAACAATAACAGGTTAAAAAATAGTATTTTGATAATGATGATTTTTAGTATTGCAGCGACTTATTCGAAGTTCAACCGGGGTTTTTTCTAGAGTCAGTGCAATCCTCTCAATTTCAAGTAATGGCGTACCGGCTTCAAGGTTCAGCAGTGCAGCATCATGCTCTGAAGCGGCTATTGCGCGTAGTTCTTCATTAGCACTATGGATTGTAATTCCAAATTGTTGCTCATACAGTTCATACAGCATATTAGGTAAACTACAATCATTCACTTTACCAAATTCATTGAAAAAATGTTCAGGTAAGGAAATTGTTTCGAGTATGGTGGGTTTATCTGTTAAAAAACGTATACGTTCAATTCTTATTACCTTCGATCCGGGCGCTAGCTGAAGTTTCGATATTTCTTTTTGAGTGGCTTTTTTTCTCCGGCAATATAAAGCTTTACTATCAGGCAGAACCTTATGACCTGCTTTATCAGAAATGTGAAAGAAATGAAAAAGGGCCCTCCTGATATCATGGTTAGCAATAAATGTTCCACGACCTTGCCTACGTGTTAAAACATTTTTTTCAACCAGTTCCGTAATAGCCTTTCGAACTGTTCCCTGACTTACGTCGAGTTCCTGCGCAAGTTGCATTTCACTGGGAATGATATCACCTGGCAACCATTCTCCTTTGCTAATCCTTGCAACAAGAAATTCTCTAATCTGTATATAAAGTGGGATTGCGCCATTTTTATGAGTAAACATAAAACACCTTGTTTCCATAAGTTGTAAATTCTACTGAAATAGATAAAAACAATTGGCCCGCTATCTCCAAAAATCTAATGATAAAACATTGTACATCTTATATAAGACTATAACAAAAAAATTATTGCAGTCATCAAAAAATATTAATTAGAAAATATTAATCAAAATTACTTTATATATTACAGTAACTTACGGGCATTTAATTGAAATTTATTATATAGTCTTATATAAGACTGCTTGACTATATAGTTTGATAGAGTTAGTCTCTACTCATCGAGTTTTTTCGATTTCATTTTTTAAGAATACCTGGAGATTCAAATGATAGATTTTGTGGTGCACGATGAAGGGGACAGTGTCGGTGTAATTGTCGTTGAGGGTGTAAAAGCCGGAGATGAGATCAGCGGCTGGGTAATGGATCAAAATGTTGATATTAAATTCAAAGCGACGAGTGATATCCCGATCGGTCATAAGTTGGCTATAAAGGCATTGAAGAAAGGTGACACTGTGATTAAGTACGGTACGGATATTGGAAAGGTCGTTGCAGATATTGGTATTGGTGAGCATTCTCATGTCCACAATATCAAGACTAAGCGTTGGTAATCATCAGCAAATCATTTCACTAAAACCTTAACCCCTTTATGGAGAACACACATGTCTCAAGATTTAAGTAACGCTACATTTTTAGGTTATCGACGCGAAAATGGTCGTGTTGGTGTACGTAACTACGTCATTATCCTGCCGGTAGATGATCTGGCAAATGCTGCCTGTGAAGCGGTGGCAAATAATATTACCGGCACCATGGCACTGCCTCACCCCTATGGAAGACTACAGTTTGGTGAAGATCTGGAACTGCATTTTCGTACCCTGATCGGTACCGGCGCTAACCCTAATGTTGCTGCTGTTGTTGTTATTGGTATTGAAGATGGATGGACACAAAAAATAGTTGAAGGTATCGCAGCTACCGGTAAGCCGGTGGTTGGTTTTGGTATTGAACAACATGGTGACCATGAAACCATTATGGAAGCGTCTAAAGTGGCCAAAGAATATGTTCAGTGGGCCTCTGAATTACAGCGTGAAGAAGCGCCGGTTGGTGATCTTTGGGTATCAACTAAATGTGGTGAGTCGGATACCACCTCTGGATGCGGTGCTAACCCAACGGTAGGTAATGCATTTGACAAGTTGTATCCGCATGGATCAACCCTGTTGTTTGGTGAGACTTCGGAGATTACGGGTGGTGAGCACCTGGTTGCTCAGCGTTGCCGCAATGATGAAGTTCGAGATCGTTTTATGTTTATGTTTGATCGTTATCAGGACATGATCAATCGTTTTAAAACCTCTGATCTTTCTGACTCCCAGCCAACCAAAGGCAATATCGAAGGCGGTTTAACCACCATCGAAGAAAAAGCACTTGGCAACATACAGAAGATTGGTAAAGAGTGTGTTGTTGATGGCGTACTGGATAAAGCTGAAGCACCTACTGGTCCGGGCCTGTGGTTCATGGATTCATCTTCCGCTGCAGCAGAAATGTGTACCCTGGCTGCAGCAGCCGGTTACGTGGCGCATTTTTTCCCTACGGGGCAGGGCAACATTATTGGTAATCCGATCATGCCCATAATTAAAATCTGCGCAAATCCACGTACCGTTCGTACCATGAGTGAACACGTTGATGTGGATGTGTCAGGTCTGTTAAGAAGAGAAATTTCACCTGATGAAGCGGGTGATATGCTGCTCGAGTCATTATTTAGGACGGTCAATGGCCGATTGACTTCGGCTGAAGCCCTTGGACACCGGGAGTTTGTACTAACCCGATTGTATGAGAGTGCATAAAATCGAATAAAGCAAAATTGTGACTCGGGCCTACATTGTGACCCGCAAAATGATAATTATTATCAATAACTGGAGGACGTATGAGTAAAAAAGCAGGTAATGGTTGGTTAATCAGTAGCGGTCTGTTATTTGGCTTTTACTGCCTCAATGTTGCTATTGGAAAGTTAGCCCTGCTATCAGATAAGAAACCGCTATTTTCTTTAGGTGATGTAGGGGAGTTCATGGTTCTACTTGCAGCAGTAGTTTGTTTTGTCATAACCATGCTGATACGAGAATCGCTACTGGAAAATTAAAAAATAATATTTTTATTAACGTGCTAACCAAGCAGAGGAGTAGAAAAATGAAACATGATTCAGATACACCAAGTAATATCGAACGTCGTCGGTTTTTTGAAATCAGTGCGAAGTATGGATTTACCGCAGCAGTAGTAGCAGGCGCTGCTGGTAGTTTACTGTTTAGTGAAGAAGCTGCTGCAGCAACTGCCAAAGAAGAACGTTCACGTGCGAAAGCAGCAAAATATAAAATGACGATTGCGACTGCCTATGTTTTAGGAGCTACACGTAGTTATCCCATTATGCAGCTGGATTTTAAAGAAAACATCCAGAATATGACCAATGGTCAGGTCTATGTAAAACTGGCTCCGGGTGGTCAACTGGGTGCCGGTGGTGCGCTGGTTCAAAAAGTGCAGCAGGGTACTATCCAGGCGGCGCAGCATTCTCTTTCCAATTTTGCACCTTTCGCTTCTGCGATTGATTTGATCAATCTGCCTTATTTTTGCGGCGCAAATCAAAACTTCGTTAACCTGGTCAATTCTGATACCTGGCGCAATACAGTCCACCCTCTGGTTGAAGCCAAAGGTTTTAAACCCCTGTGGTATACAGTGATCGACCCTCGAGTGGTTGCGCTACGTAAAGGTGGTAATGGACCGATCAAAACACCTGATGATCTTGCGGGTATCAAGTTCAGGGTGCCGGGTTCCAAAATGTTACAGCAGTATTATCGTTCGATTGGTGCCAACCCAACTCCCGTGGCATGGGGAGAAACACCTTCGGCAATAAAACAGGGGGTTGCAGATGCACTTGATCCTTCAGTTGGTGCATTAAATGTGTTTGGATTTAAGGACATCCTTTCCTGGGTTACTTTTACAAAAGCAGTTCCTGATTCACAGGTTTATTCCTGCAACCTGGAATGGTTTAACAGTCTGCCATTAGCGATTCGAGAAGGTATTGAATATGCGAGTGAGGTAACGTCACACCAGAATCTATCAAAAGTACCTGCTGCTCGAGCCTACGCGATGGCTGAAATGAGTAAAACAGGGGTTCAATTCTATACCCCTACCAGTGATGAGCTGGCTCAGTGGGTGAAGAAAGGTGGACATCAAAATGCTGAGTGGGATACCTATAAAAAGGATCTGGCTGGATCGATGGCTAAATTCGATAAGCTACTGGAAGCTGCCAATACTCGGGGAAAATATTACGTTCATGACGCGTAAACAGTGATTAGTCTGGCCTCTTCTTCACAGAAGAGGCCAATATTCTTTTGCCTTAGTTTCGAACAGATATTCAGGAGCTGATTCATGCGTAAAATTCTTTCAGTTATCAACCAGCATGGTGAGCGTTGGTTACTTTTAACATTCTATTCCATGATTGTAGTCACCATCGGTACAGAAGTTATTCGTCGTTTTGCACTTTCTTATTCCTCAACATGGGCAGAAGAAGTTGCACGATATGCTTTTATCTATCTGGTATGGATTGGGGTAGCAGCTGCGGTACGTGACCGAGGGCACATTCGCATTGACGTTATTCTTGGGTTTCTGGGTAATCGTGCTAAAGCCTTTATCTACCTTTTGGGTGATTTTATCATGCTATTCGTCGCCATCCTTGCGCTGTATTTCTCCTACGAAACACTATCCGTTTCAATGAAGTTTGGATCAGTAACGCATGGTCTGGGTATTCAACAGGCCTGGGCGCTGGCAGCGGTTCCGTTCGGTTTTTGCCTGGTCTGTTTCAGGCTTTTCCAGTCTATCTGGCGCGACTTCAGTGATCTCCGGAACGGGCGCGATGTATATGAAGGTGTGAGGTTATTTGACTAATGGAATTTCTACAACAAGATACTTTTGAGCTAGTACTGGGCTGGGAATTCTATGTTCCCCTGTTGTTCGCACTGGTTATGATCGCTTTAGCAGTGCCTATTTGGGCCGTATTAGGCCTTACATCTATTTCGATGCTTTATTTTTCTGAGGTGTTACCGCTGGGATTGGTGGGTGAAGCATTATTTGATGGCATTGACGCATTTGCCTTGATCGCCGTACCTTTGTTTATTCTCACTGGTGATGTGCTGGTGCGAACCGGACTCTCTAATAAACTGCTGAACGTCGCTGAAGCACTGGTCGGCGGTTTTAGATCAGGCTTTGGTACTGCGACGGTAATTGTGTGCGGTTTCTTCGCCTGTATTTCAGGATCTGATGCAGCCGGTGCAGCCGGTGTTGGCCGCATGACGATAGATCGCCTGGTGCAACAGGGTTATCCAAAGCCCTACGCCTGCGCACTGGTTGCTGCTGGTGCCTGTACCGGTATTCTTATCCCGCCTTCAATTGCCTACATCATAATCGGTCTTATTCTGGGCATATCAGCATCGACCCTGTTTCTTGCTGCAGTCATTCCCGGACTGTTAATTATTGTGACAATCATGATCACAAATATCGTCATGAATCGCATCATGGGTTACGAAAATGCCGGTCAGAAGTTTTCATTCAAGCGTTTATGGGAAGCGGTCTACGATGCCCGTTTCGCACTACTGGTACCCTTTATTATCATGGGTGGGATTTACAGCGGTATATTTACACCTACCGAAGCCGCAGCAGTGGCGGTAATAACTACCATTATTATTGGCCTGTTTATTGGCAGCATCACGATATCAGATTTCCCCAAGATGCTGGCAAGTTCGGCTAAGGTTAATGGGGTCATAGTACCAATTATTGCTTTCTCGCTGCCGTTGGCCCAGACATTGGCAGCTCTGGAAATCCCTCAGGGTTTCGTATTTGCGATGACCTCCATTACGGAGAATGAATCCATCATAATTCTAATGATGATAGGTATCCTTATTCTTGCCGGGTGTGTTATGGAAACAACACCTAATATTGTAATTCTTGCGCCAATCATGCTTCCTCTGGCACAGGAAATCGGTATGAACGAAATTCACTTCTGTATCATGATGGTGACCTCATTGGGTGTTGGTTTTATCACGCCTCCACTGGGTCTGAACCTGTTTGTGGTTTCAGGATTGACCGGGGAACCTATTTTAAAAGTGGCAGCTAAAGCAGTGCCCTACGTATTTGCCATGGCCTGTGTGGTATTGATGCTGGCTTTCATACCAGAACTGTCACTTTGGGCAATACAATAAATAAAAAACTATCTTTAACCAACCAAACTAAGAGATTTACCTATGACTATTGAATACTTGAAAAAAGCTGAAAAATCAGCCGCTACTGGAGAAGACAATACCCGTAAAATTGTATCGGAGATGCTTTCGGAAATTGAAGCGGGTGGTGAGGAAAAGGCGATTGAGTATACCGCAAAGCTGGATAACTATACTGGAAACATAGTGGTCACCCCGGATGAAATACTAGCGGCGGAGGCCCAGGTTTCACAGCAGATGAAAGACGATATTCGTTTTGCTTATGATCGTGTTCGTGG
>JAAEMR010000154.1 GCA_024225395.1 Gammaproteobacteria bacterium | reverse complement strand
GGCCTTCAGAAAAAGCATGGGTTAGTACAATTCATCGTTGATTTTTCGGGCGTGTCCATATATGACCCCTTGATTACCACCATTTATAGCGGGTAATCTTTATATTAAGTTCATTACTATTTGGTTGAAAAAACCATCCATTTGAAGATAAACGAGAAGGGTAGATTTTAGAATCTGTAGATATATATTATTTCCTATCGAGGTATCCGGTGCTATTAAATTGATACAGGTCATGAAGGGACGGAATATGTACACTGGTAAAATCACAAATTTGGTCTATAAATAATGTAGTTGCCTCATCACTATGCTTGGCACAAAACTTTAATCACGAAATTTGCCTTCAAATTATTGAGCCATTTAATAAAATACTCGTAACCACTCGGACACCTTCTCTAATTTCAGTTCATTCTGCTTATGAAACTGGTGTTGATTGTATGTCTGGATCAATAATTTCGAATTACTCATCACTGATGAAAAAACAGAAATGAGTTGCATGTAGATTAGATTCACTACTTAAATCCTCTAATAACAAAAGGTACTACCGATGAATTTAGCAAAAAAATTGAAATTTGGAGCCAAGATAGGTGGGGGATACGGACTCGTCATTATCTTGATGGCCATCATATCAATAGTAGTTTTCCTTAATGTCAACTCACTGGTTGACTCATCAATGTGGGTGAACCATACCTATAAAGTGATTCGTGTCGCCGAGCGTGTTGGGGGAACAATGGTTGATATGGAAACTGGCCAGCGTGGATTCATGGTGACTGGTGAGGACGAGTACCTGGAACCATTTACTAACGGCGCTAAGGAATTTGATGAGCTTATTATCAAAGGACAAAACCTGACAAGTGACAACCCAGCTCAAGTAAATCGCTGGAAATCAATTGCGGCGCTAAAAGGAACATGGCTGAAAGAGGTGGCAAATAAGGAAATTGCTGCCAGACGAGAAGTGAAAAAAGGGGCTACCGCGTTAGCAACATTTAGGGAAATCTCTTCGCGTACTATTGGTAAAGAGATCTTTGATGGTATACGAGTGACTCTCGCTAATATTAACAAGAAATTTTCTGACCATGATCAAGGACAGTACTTAGTTGCCCTCACGACACTCGACCTAGTCAATATGGAAACCGGACAACGAGGGTTCTTACTGACAGGCAAAGAGGAGTCACTAGCCCCATATATCAGCGGTCAGGAATCATTTAAAGGTCACTTGTCTGAATTACGCGAACAGATTGCCTTTTCCTCGGTAACAACAGAGGATATCAATGAACTTGAGAAAAGAGAGATCGCCTGGAAGGAAAAAGCGGCTAACCCCGAAATCAAAGCCCGCCAGGAAATGAACAACTATAAAGTCACCATTGAAGATATTGCAACGATGATGAAGAGCGGTGATGGTAAGAAATTGATGGATGCCACTCGTGCCAAAATCAAAGAGATTGTTGATGCAGAAGAGGTTCTAATTCAAACGCGTGGTGCAGAACAAGAAGCCACATCTACTTTTACCATCAACTTTACGATATTTGGTACGTTGTTTGGAATTCTCATCGGTGCTGCTATCGCGTTTCTTGTAACGCGTGGTGTTGTATTGCCTGTAAAACGGACTAATACCGTACTTAATGAGATTGCGGAAGGTGATCTCACAAAACGTGTTACCGTTAATTCAATGGATGAGATTGGAGAAATGGGCACATCGTTTAACTATCTGGCCGAGAAGTTGCAAGATTCAATCGGGCAAATTGCTGATTCTGCAACACAGTTAGCCCAATCAGCTGAAACAATGTCTACTGTAACTATGCAAACTAGTACTGGTGTAAATAATCAGAGGAGCGAGACGGAACAGGTAGCAACCGCGATTACTCTAATGTCGGCAACAGTACAAGATGTCGCAAAAAATGCTGCTCAGGCATCGAGTGCAGCGAGTGAAGCAGACAATGAAGCTAAAGCAGGTAACCGGGTCGTGAGTGAAGCAATTCAGGCTATTAACAGCTTAGCCGCAGAAATTGATCAATCAGCTAACGTCATCGAAAAGCTAAAAAGCGACAGTGAAAATATCGGTACAGTAGTCGATGTTATCAAGGGTATTGCTGAGCAGACAAACCTTTTGGCATTAAATGCCGCGATTGAGGCGGCACGTGCGGGGGATCAAGGTCGTGGTTTTGCAGTGGTTGCGGATGAGGTTCGCACTTTGGCGCAGAGAACCCAGGAGTCAACGACTGAAATCGAATCGTTAATCGAGTCTCTTCAGAGTGGCGCCGAGCAATCTGTCAACGTGATGGGGCAAAGCCGTGTTAATGCCAGTGCAACTGTTGAACAAGCCCAGCATGCGGGTGAATCACTATCCTCCATTACTCGTGCTGTTTCCACTATTCTGCAAATGAATACGCAAATCGCCACGGCTGCTGAGGAGCAGAGTTCAGTCGCTGAGGATATCAATCGAGGTGTTCTGAAAATTCAGGATATATCCGAGCAGACGGCGGCTGGTGCTGCACAAACGGCTACCTCAAGCAATGAATTGGCCGACCTAGGTGCACACCTTAAAGAAGTGGTAGATCAGTTCAAAGTATAGCGTCTGTAGATTGGCTTGTGAAAATTTTCCTGGGGCCAAATACATCTCATTCTCAGTGTGAGGAACCCTCATAGTGAGTTGAACCAATCGATGGGGTCATATATGGACACGCCCGAAAAATCAACGATGTATTGTACTAACCCATGCTTTTTTCTGAAGGCCATGTTTTTTCTAATACCGATAGATTAGCAGTCATATATTCGGCCCTTAACGAGAT
>JAAEMR010000153.1 GCA_024225395.1 Gammaproteobacteria bacterium | reverse complement strand
CTGATCGACTTTCTGAAACAAAGACTCTACACGCTGAAGTTTGCTCAATGCCTGGTACTGGATGAAGCCGACCGGATGTTTGACATGGGATTCATAAATGATGTCCGCTTTATGTTGCGACGCCTGCCCCCACCAGAAAAGCGCCTGAGCATGCTATTTTCCGCGACCATGGCTCAAAAAGTCATGGAACTGGCCTATGAGCACATGAATAGCGCTGAACTCATCAAGATTGAATCTGAAAGCCCGGCCGTAGAACGGATTGATCAAACCATGTACCACCCGGCTAATGATGAAAAAATTCCTTTATTACTCGGATTGATCAAAAAATTGCAACCCGAAAGATCCATCATCTTTGTTAACACCAAACATGCAGCGATTAAAGTCTGGGAATTTTTGATGAGTAATGGTCTACAGGCCGCACTGATCTCCGGTGATATTCAACAAAGCAAACGCGAAAGCCTGTTGAAAAAATTCCATGACGGTGAATATGCTTTTCTGGTCGCCACCGATGTTGCATCGCGAGGTTTACATATTCCCGATGTCACGCATGTGTTTAATTATGACCTGCCAGATCTCGGGGAAGATTATGTTCATCGCATTGGACGTACAGCCCGTGCCGGTAATAATGGTCATGCCATTAGTTTTGCCTGCGAAGATTACGCAATGAACCTGATGGACATTGAATCCTACATCGAAAAATCAGTACCCAACGAATCAATCACCGGTGAATTATTAGTTAAACCAAATCCTCGTAAGAGATTGATCAAGGTGAAGCCTCGCGGCGGAAAACCTCAGGGTGGAAAAGGCAGACCAAATCGATCTAACGGTCAACACAGAAATAACAACAGTCGCAATGCAAACTCACAGCGTCGTAGAAGACCGCCTAAAAAATCGAATCAAAGCACACAAAAATCGGATTAGTAGCGTGAAGCATAACAATATCATTTTAATAGGGGGCAGTGGTTTCGTTGGCAAACATCTGGCCATCGAACTGGCGCAACGAGGATACAATGTCACCGTACCCAGCCGCAGACCTCACCGCCTGAGTGAATTCAAAGTGCTGTCCAATATTACTGTTGTTCAGGCAAACATCATGGATCAGGCAGAACTGACTGCTCTATGTAAAGGACATGACGTAGTGTTTAACCTGGTCGGCATACTCAATGAAAGCAAACAAAACAGCTTTCGGAAAATTCACATCGATTTTATTAAGTCCATCGTCCAGTCCTGCCAGACCAATAACATCAAACGTCTGTTGCATGTCAGCGCTCTCGGAGCAAATCAGGCCAGTGGAGGCAGCCAGTATCTACGCACCAAAGGTGAGGGAGAAAACCTGTTACACACTTTTGGGCAAAACAAACTTGAAGTAACCAGCTTTCAACCATCGGTTATTTTCGGAATGGACGATAGTTTTATCAACCGATTCAGCGGTATCTTAAAATTAAGCATGGGAATCTTCCCGCTAGCCTGTCCAAATAGCCGCTTCTCCCCTGTTTTTATCGGTGATGCAGTATCTGCAATGGCTGACACTATTGATGACCGCAACTCCTTTTCTAAACGATACCCTTTGTGCGGGCCGGAAACTTTAACATTGAAACAAATTGTAGAGCTCATCAACAAGGCTCAACAGAGTCATTGTAAAATAGTCAGTCTACCTGATTCTATTGCCAGGTTGCAGGCTGTCATCCTGCAGAATCTTCCGGGCAAATTATTTACCATGGACAATTATCGTTCATTACAAACACCCAGCACCTGCGATAGCAATGTTCCAGCTTGTACAACCAGTCTGACAAACTATATCAAGGGGCTACCTCACCTATACAGTCGCAGACCAACCTATGACGAATACCGTAAACAATTATTAAACCGTTAATAACATGCAAGTATATCGAGTTGGCGGCGCAATTAGAGATCAATTACTGGGTATAACAAGCAAAGATATCGACTGGGTTATTACCGGTTCAACGCCAGAGGAAATGACTGCAAAAGGGTATCGAGCCATCGGTAAAGACTTTCCTGTATTTTTACACCCTGAGACTAAACAGGAATACGCACTGGCCAGAACCGAAAGAAAAATTTCAAGAGGTTATGCAGGTTTTAGTTTCAATACTGACCCGAAAATTACCATTGAGCAGGATCTTGCCCGCCGTGATTTAACCATCAACGCGATTGCACAGGATGAACACGGCAACATCATTGACCCCTTTAATGGCCAACAGGATATTAAAGACAAAGTTTTACGCCATGTTTCAGAAGCGTTTGTGGAAGATCCGGTCAGGGTATTAAGGGTTGCACGATTTGCAGCTCGTTTTCATAACCGTGGATTCACCATTGCTGATGAAACAAAACAGCTGATCAAACAAATAGCTGATTCAGGTGAACTGAATGCACTGGTTGCAGAAAGAGTCTGGGTCGAGATGGACAAAGCTTTAGCAGAACCTGACCCCCAGGTGTTTTTCACCAGTTTGCGTGACTGCGGAGTATTAAACACGCTATTTCCAGAAATCGATAACTTATTCGGCGTTCCGCAAACGGCTAAATACCATCCAGAAATCGATACCGGTATTCATGTCATGATGGTGCTAAAGAAAGCAGCCGAACTAAATTATGATAACGAAATTCGATTTGCTGCTTTAACTCACGATCTCGGAAAAGCTAATACGCCTGCAGATATTTTACCCAGTCATCACGGTCATGAACAACGCGGTGTCAGCCTGACCAGACAGTTCTGCAAGAAATGGCGTGTTCCTAATGCCACTACCGAACTGGCTTTATTGACCTGTGAATTTCACACTCATATCCATCGAATCTACGAGTTAAAATCCTCAACACTGCTTAAACTTTTTAAGCAGACAGATGGCTTCCGTAGACCCGAACGCTTTATTAAAATGACTCTGGCCTGTATCGCAGATGTCAGAGGTAGAATCAGTTTTGAAAATGAGCCTTATCCTCAGGCAGCCTATGCCTGCCGACTGTTAGAAAAATTGAATGCTCTGGATATATCACCCGTTTTAAATTCGGGAGTAAAAGGCCAGGCACTAGGCCAGGCAATTCATAACTTCCGCCTGGAATACCTGAAAAGCATTAAAGAAAAAGCACCTGATTAATAAACTAAAACACACGTTCACCTGCGCTCGGTTTTGATGGATAACATTTTACAAGATTTACAGCAGTATTTTGGTTACGATGAGTTTCGCCCCGGACAGCAACAGGTCATTCAGCAGCTGTTGAGCGGCCATTCAGCCGCTGCAGTTTTTCCTACCGGAGGAGGAAAATCGCTGTGCTACCAATTACCCGCGTTATCCTTACCCGGCATCACCCTGGTGGTTTCACCATTAATAGCCCTGATGAAAGACCAGATCGATGCACTCGCTAAACGTGGCGTTAATGCCCGGCGTCTCGATTCCAGCCTGAGCGCAGATGAATACCGTGATGTCATGAGCGAGTTACGCCATGGTTCATTAAAATTACTCTATGTAGCGCCCGAACGGTTTAATAATGAACGCTTTCGTGAAAGCCTGCTGCACATCAACATATCTCTTTTTGCAGTCGATGAAGCACATTGTATTTCAGAATGGGGACATAATTTTCGTCCCGATTACCTTAAACTGGCTGACTTCGCACAACAGTTTAAAGCTGAACGAATACTGGCTTTAACCGCCACGGCTACACCATCGGTACTGGATGATATCTGCCGCCAGTTTGATATCACTGATGATTGCGCTGTCCGTACAGGTTTTTACCGCCCGAACCTGACACTTGAAACAACCGTTGTATCATCAAAAAATCGCGACCAGGTTTTACTCGACTCGATCAACAGGCAACCACCCGGCGCGACTATCATTTATGTCACTCAACAAAAAACAACCGAGCTGCTTGCGCAGCAGTTAGTCGATGCAGGGCTACCTGCCCGGGCTTATCACGCCGGTTTAAAAACAGAGTTACGTAATGAAGTACAGGAATGGTTTATGACGACCGATGTTGCCATCGTGGTCGCCACCATCGCTTTTGGAATGGGTGTCGACAAAGCCAATATTCGTTCTGTTTACCATTACAACCTTCCCAAAAGCCTGGAAAATTATTCTCAGGAAATAGGACGTGCCGGGCGAGACGGCCTTCCATCAAACTGTCACATGCTGGCCTGCGCCGATGATCTTAACGTGCTGGAAAACTTTATCTATGGCGACACACCGGATGAATCATCCATATTCAACCTGATCGAAAGTTTTTTTGCTCAAAACCCTGTGGGCGAAGAACTGGAAGTCAGCCTTTACAGTCTGTCATCCGAATTTGATATTCGCTCCCTGGTTTTACGCACCCTGCTCACCTATCTCGAACTCGAGGGTTATTTACAGGGCGGTACGCCTTTTTATGCCGATTACAGTTTTAAGCCGTTACTCAGCTCACAGGAAATCCTGCAGCGCTTCGATGGAGAGAGAAAAATTTTTGTTGGAAATATGTTTCGCCAGGCCATCAAAGGAAAAATCTGGTACAAGCTGAACCCTGCCACGGCAGCGATAAAACTGGGCACAAACCGTGAGCGAATCATAACTGCACTCGACTGGCTCGGAGAACAACAGTTGCTGGAAGTTAAAGTAGCCGGTGTGCGCCAGAACTACCGTATTCTTCGCCAGCCAGAATCTACAGAATCACTCAGTAATAAACTGTTTCAACGTTTTCAGCAACGCGAACTGGCGGAAATAAATCGTTTGCAACAGGTTCTTGACCTGGTCTCTATGCACGACTGCCAAACCAATGCACTGGCTGCCCATTTCGGAGAACTGCGTCAGTCACCTTGCGGACACTGCAGCAGCTGCAATAACGATAAGCGTAAAATAGAAGCCAATTGGGCGAGCAGAAAAAGTGAAAATTTAAACAGTGACCTGTGGGGTAAAGTGGAACAACTGGCAAAAAAGCAATCTGATATTTTCACCAACCCGAACCAGCTTACGCGTTTTTTATGCGGTATCAGCTCCCCATTACTGAGCCGTCACAAACTGACAAAACACGAATTGTTCGGCATTACTGAAAGCAGCCCTTTTGCTGATGTGCTTCAAAAAGTAAAGCGGATTAGTAACTCGTCAGCGTAAATCAAAACATATTCAGCACGAAGACACGAAGTTAAAACATTATTTAATTTTGATGGCTTTGCATGAAAAACATGTGATTTTTATACGGAAGCATTACCTTTACTATTTTTTTTCGTGCGCTGCGTGACTTCGTGGTGATAAATCTTTACGGATCGCGAGGTTACTGCAATGAATCCAGTCGTTCAATGGTGCCGACATCACTCCACAAACCATCATACAACTCTGCACTCACATTTTGTTGATCAGCCTGCTCTCTTAGTAATGGAGCTAATGCTCTCCTGCCCTGATCGAGTCCCGAAAAAAAAGATTTTCGATAACAGGAAATTCCTGAAAAGGTATATTGTAGAGGTGAAGAGTTCAGCAGCAAGTTGTTGCTTATTCCAAAATCACCCGCTGGATTATGCCGGGGGTTTGCTACTAACACCAGGTGAGCATCCCTGGAAAGGTTTAATAAACGTGAAAAATCATAACCGCAAAACACATCCCCATTCACCACAATAAATTCATTATCGAGTTTATCCAGTGCCTGGATAATACCTCCGGCTGTTTCCAGCGCTTCTTCTTCTACACTGTATTGAATTTTTAAGCCGTATGAACTTCCATCGCCTAAAGCCTGTTGTATCTGATCGGCCAGCCAGCTTACATTAATAACAACAGAATCGATGCCTGCCTTTTTTAAAGCTTCAAGGTGGTAACCGATGAGCGGCTTACCTTTTATCGGTAGTAATGGTTTCGGGCAGCTATCGGTGAGCGGGCGCATTCGTTTACCGCGACCCGCTGCCAGAATCATCGCATTCAAATCGAATTTACCACTTTAATTTTTTCACCCTGAAAGTCAGACTGAGCTCATTAATCAAAGCATTCAACCCCACCATGCTCATTTCATTCATACCGACAATTTTCAGGTAACCCAGCGTTCGTGGAATATCTTCCAAAAACTGTTCTTTTCCATCACGTAACTTCAGGCGTGAAAAAATACCGATTGCTTTCAGGTGACGCTGCACACCCATCAGGTTAAACCAGCGCATAAATTTAGAAGCAGAAACACCTTCAAGATGATCCAGTACCGCAAAATCATAAAAATCCAGTGCCCATTGATCGACCTGAGGCTCCGGCCATTCAACATAACAATCACGTAATAGTGACACTAAGTCATAAGTGACCGGACCTTTGACTGCATCCTGAAAATCCAGAATTCCAGGGTTGCGGTCATCTATTTTCATCAGGTTACGTGAATGAAAATCACGGTGCACGAAGACCTGTGGTTGTTCGAGGGCTGAACTCACCAGTGTATCGACCGTCATTTGCCATAACCCTAACTGAGTTTCACTAAGTTCTATGCCCATTAATTTTTCCAGAAACCATTCTTTAAATAGACCCATTTCCTGACGCAATAAAACTTCGTCATACTCAGGCAGGTCATCTGCATTAATACGTGTCTGCATCTGTAAAATGGCAGACTTGGCATCGCCATACAGACTGTTGGCATTTTCCGGTTTTAAATCCTGCAGGTACGACACATCACCAAAATCAGTCAACACCAGGAAACCCAGCTCATGGTTTTGATGAATAATTTCTGGTGCGCTCAGACGGATACCGGTCAACTTATTGGCAATCTTTACAAAGGCATCACAGGATTCCTTTTCAGGAGGAGCATCCATAACAATCCACGATTCATCACCCTGTTGAAGGCGAAAATAGCGGCGGAAACTGGCATCTTCCGAGGCTATCTCCAGCGAATAATCTGTATAATCCAGGCCATCAAGCCACTGCTTCATCTGTTCTTTTCGATCTGACATGTTTAACCAACTCTATTTTCAAGGCGCGCATTATCGCTCTGTTCGGGATTATTTACCAATCTGAAGATTGTTAGCCATATTAAAAGGCAGGATAAAACCATTTAACCGCAGAAAACGCAGAGGAAAAAAAGAAAAAAGAGTACTGTTTTACAATCTTTGAGATCCTCATTCATCTTTAATATCCAGGTACCTGATAAATAGCTCATCACCTTATTACTTCTGCGTACCTCTGCGGTTCAAATATCTTTAATAGTTACAAGCTACTTACGACCACAACCACGCTGCTCCACGAACACCACTGGAATCACCAAATTTAGGCGGCATCAAGCTGGTTTCTACAAAGTCAGAAAACACATACTTTTTAAGTCTTTCCGGCACTTCTTCATAGATCCCGCTGATATTCGACATTCCCCCGCCCAGCACAATGGCATCGGGGTCGAGGATATTGATAATCATAGCCAGACCCCTGGCCATTTGATCGTAGTAATGATCGAGTTGCTCCATACAGCTTTCATCCCCCAGCTGTGCCTGTTCCACAATCTGTCGACTGGTCAAGTTGTTCGCAGTTAAAGCCGCTGCATTTTCCGCCATGCCCGGTCCTGATAAAAAGGTTTCTATACAACTTTTTTTTCCGCAGTAACAGTCTCTGGGCACATCAAAAGCCTGTGTCCAGGGCAGGAAGTTATGCCCCCACTCCCCGGCTATTGCATGCGGCCCCCTTATTAACTGTTTGTTAAATACCAGCCCCGCCCCTGTTCCCGTTCCAATAATGACGCCGAACACCATTTTATAATCAGCCGCTGCTCCATCCATCGCTTCCGACAGCGCAAAGCAGTTAGCATCATTTTGAATACGCACATAGCGTTGTAAAAACTGCTCCAGATCCTGCAACAGGTTTTGCCCATTCATACACACTGTATTTGAATTTCTGAGTAAGCCGGTCCGAGGTGATATTGCACCCGGCGTTCCGATGCCAACCCTTAGCTCACCGCCAGCATGAACCTCTGCCTGCATTAACAAGCTCTGAACGCTCGATAAAATTGCCCGGTAATCATCAGCAGGCGTCTTTACCCTCTGTTTAAAAGCAATCTGCCCGGATTCATCCATCAGCACCGCTTCTATCTTGGTGCCTCCCAGATCTATGCCCAATTTGAATTGATTATTCATGGATATTTCCTTTCTGTTGTTTTGCCTGGTTTATTAACAATCCATTATATTGTTTTTTTTTATGAAAAAAATTTTGGTGATAATTTTCTTGAATATTAGAGGCAAACTATATTCCCCCGCAAAGCCTTTTCTGATGCCATTCTATATTTTTCACACACTTTATCCACAACTTATCCAACTGTTAACCACAGGTCGATCCACAATATAATGTGCTTGACCTTCTGAAAAAACACACTATATTGTGTTCCCAGGAATCACTGACACTATTCAGTGATAATTTTACAGGTTTACACACAACACTGACACTGGCTGGTTACATAGACAAAATAATGCCTGGCACTAGGCTTAAAACAGAATTAAAAACGTCTGCTTTACCAGATACATGCCAAAGATTAGTCGTGTTAAAAACATAACCTGACACAGAGGTCTCCTTCTTTCAGCATGACAGACAGTAATAAACACTGGCTGGGCTTTCATGCCGCCGTTATTGAAAGAGACTCCTCTGAAAACAAATCACAATCACGGAAACGGGTAAACATGCACAATATTGAATCACCACTCACCAAACAACATGAAGGAACTAACATTGACCCTGCACAAGATCAGCAATCGACTGATCAGCAGGATGCAGTGAACCATTACAATGTGTTACGTCGCAATGGCAAGCTCACCAGCTTCGACAAGGAAAAAATCGTGGTTGCGATGACCAAGGCGTTCCTCGCGGTAGAAGGTGGCCAGGCAGCCGCTTCATCACGTGTGCACGAAACGGTTGAAAGCATGACCAATCTTGTTGTCGAAACCTTAAAACGTCGCCAGCCAAATGGTGGCACCTTCATGATTGAAGATATTCAGGACCAGGTCGAACTGGCTCTGATGCGTAATGGAGAACAGAAGGTTGCCCGTTCCTACGTTCTTTACCGTGAAGGACAATCTAAAAAACGTGCCACTGAAGAAGCGGCTGTCGCTTCTACCCCTGCCCAGGCTGAATCCTATATCCACGTAAAAATGGATAATGGCCAGCAGGAACCGCTGGATACAAAGCGTCTGCAACAGATTATAGCCGATGCCTGTGACGGCCTGGAAAATACTGATCCGCAACGTGTGTACCAGGATACTCTGCGTAACCTGTTCGATGGAGTTGACGAATGTGATATCTGCCCGATGCTGGTGATGAGCGCTCGCGCACTGATCGATATAGAACCCGATTACTCGCAGGTTGCAGCACGCCTGTTACTGGATAGCCTGCGCACAGAAACCCTCTCTTTTATCAAAGACGGTAACCCGAATGCGACCTATTCTGAGATGCAGGAACGCTACCCGCAATACTTTGCACATTACCTGAAAAAAGCCACCGAACTTGAACTGCTCGACACCGAGTTGCTCAAGTTCGATGTAAAACTATTAGGCGAGGCACTCAAGCCTGAGCGTGATCATCAATTCACTTATCTCGGTCTCCAGACCCTGTATGATCGTTACTTCATACATTCTGATGATATTCGTTTTGAGTTGCCTCAAGCCTTTTTTATGCGCGTCGCCATGGGTCTCGCCATCAACGAAGTTGACCGTGATGGCAGAGCTATAGAATTCTATAACCTGCTCTCTTCTTTCGATTTCATGAGCAGCACCCCTACCCTGTTCAACTCTGGAACCTTAAGACCTCAGCTTTCCAGCTGTTACCTGACAACCGTTCCCGATGACCTTGACGGTATCTTTGGCGCTATTAAAGATGACGCCCTGCTTTCAAAATTTGCAGGCGGCCTGGGCAACGACTGGTCACGTGTTCGCGGCATGGGTTCACATATCAAGGGTACCAATGGAAAATCTCAGGGTGTAGTGCCTTTCCTTAAAGTCGCTAACGATACTGCGGTTGCGGTTAATCAGGGCGGAAAGCGTAAAGGCGCTATGTGTGCTTACCTTGAAACCTGGCATCTGGATATCGAAGATTTTCTGGATCTACGTAAAAATACCGGTGACGAACGTCGACGTACGCACGACATGAATACGGCTAACTGGATTCCTGATCTATTTATGGAACGTGTTGCTGACGATGGTGAGTGGACACTGTTTTCTCCCGACGATGCACCTGATCTGCATGATTTATATGGCACACGTTTTAAAGCCGCTTATTTAAAGTATGAAGAAAAGGCTGATAGTGGCGAAATAACCTTATTCAAACGTATTAAAGCCAATGATTTATGGCGCAAGATGTTAGGCATGTTATTTGAAACAGGTCACCCTTGGGTAACATTTAAAGATCCCTGCAACCTGCGTTCACCTCAGCAGCACATCGGCGTCGTTCACAGCTCAAACCTGTGTACTGAAATAACACTGAATACATCCGATACAGAAATTGCCGTGTGTAATCTCGGTTCAGTCAACCTGCCACAGCATGTCAATGAAAACGGCCTTGATCTGGAAAAACTGGAAAAAACCGTTAACACGGCCATGCGCATGCTGGATAACGTTATTGATTACAATTACTACAGCGTACCACAGGCTCGAATCTCTAACCTGCGTCATCGTCCAGTCGGGCTTGGTATCATGGGTTTTCAGGATGCGCTGTACAAGCAACACATTGCTTATGCGTCTGAATCTGCTGTTGAGTTTGCCGATCAATCGATGGAAGCCGTCAGTTACTACACTATTCAGGCGTCAACCAACCTGGCTGAAGAACGCGGCACTTATTCCAGCTTTCCATGTTCATTGTGGAGCCAGGGAGTCCTGCCTATTGACTCTATTCAAAGCCTGAAAGATTCACGTGGAGATTACCTGCAACAGGATCAAAGCAGCACCATGAACTGGGAAAGCCTGCGTGAACGTGTCATGACCATCGGTATGCGTAATTCCAACACCATGGCAATTGCGCCTACTGCGACAATTTCCAATATCTGTGGTGTGAGTCAATCTATCGAACCGATGTATCAAAACCTGTTCGTTAAATCTAACCTGTCAGGCGAATTTACGGTGATTAATCCATACATGGTTAAAGACCTGAAAGCTAAAGGCATCTGGGATGAAGTCATGATCAATGACCTCAAATACTACGATGGCAGCCTGCAACAAATTGACCGCATTCCTGATGACTTACAGGAACTGTATGCCACGGCCTTTGAAATCGATTCTCGCTGGTTAATAGAAGCGGCATCGCGTCGTCAAAAGTGGATTGATCAGGGACAGTCACTCAACCTGTACATGGCCGAGCCATCAGGAAAAGCACTCGATAATCTGTACAAACTGGCCTGGGTCAGAGGTTTGAAAACGACCTATTACTTACGTTCTATGGCTGCGACAGCGGTGGAAAAAACATCCACTGAAGAACAACGCATTGAAACACAGGTAGAGAATGAAATGCCAAAAGCATGTTCAATTCTCGATCCAGATTGCGATGCCTGCCAATAGCCACTACTGACAACAATAAATAACGAGAAATAAATTATGTTAAATTGGGACGATCCACTGGCAGCACCAGCAAAACCTGAACCCGTACTAAAAGCCGTTGAAACCGTTAGCTCAGAAGTGCCTGACATAACAGCAACCACTGACAACCCTGTTAGTAATAACGTGGCTCAACAAGTCGAACAACCGACAGCACCGGTTAAGACCAAAGTTGCCGATATTCCAAGGCCAGCCATCGACCCGGTTGCAGCCAAACCCGTCAAGGCCGAAGACAAACGCGTCGTCAACGGCATGGCTGATATCAATCAGTTAGCTCCATTCAAATACCCATGGGCCTGGGATTACTTTTTAAATGCCAACAAAAATCACTGGACCCCTCTGGACGTCAACATGACGCAGGATATCCATGACTACAACCACAAGTTAACGCTGGAAGAAAAACACGTATACGATAACGTCATGTCCTACCTGACCACCTCTGACATTCTCGCCATGCGCAACATCGGCCTTGCAGTGATGGAAAAAATGACCGCTCCGGAATTACAGATATACCAGGCACGTCAGGTATACGAAGAATCCATGCATACCTGGACCTACCAGCACTGCATCGAAACCATCGGCCTCGATCAGGGTGAAATCTATAACCGTTACCGTGTTGTCCCGGAGATACATCACAAGATCAACCTGTGCAATACCAAGTTGGCCTCAGTATTACGCGCCGACATCGACCTCACCGATCGTGACGAACTGGAAAACTTCGTCATGGCCTATACGTTCTTCGCCGGCGTCTTCGAAGGTGTATGGTTCTACAATGGCTTTACTCCCATTTTCGCACTGCAACGTCGCGGTTTAATGAAAGGTACAGCAGAACAACTGCAATACATCATGCGTGATGAAGTCCTGCATGCATCGTTCGGTATCCGAGTATGCAATCAGATCATCCAGGAAGAAAAACTCAAGCTCGACCCCAAAGCGATCCAGCACATGTGGGAAGAAGCCGAAGCAGCAGAACAGGCTTATGCCAACTACCTGTTACCCGATCCAATCCTGGGTTATAACGCCGAAGACCATCTTGGTCAATTCCGTTTCATAGCCAACCGCCGAGCACGTGCAATGCACCAGCAAGAACCCTTCCCCGGTGCAGAAAACACCCTGCCATGGCTGGATGAGCAGGCTAACCTCAAGAAAGAGAAAAACTTTTTTGAAACACGTGTGACTGAATATCAGACGGGTGGAGCACTTAATTGGGATTAAAGCCTGTGTGGATGACGTAGGGACACAGCCAAAACTAGATTTTCAATAGTTAAGACTGGATTGAAAATCACTATTTCAGGATTGCCCAGAAAACCTGAAGTTTATTTCTAGATTTGCCATGGATGGTTAAAATCTTGGAAAAGTTAAAACTGGATTTGCCTACTTTATTCAAGGAGGCCGAAGAAATAAAAAATGTCTCTTAGGCAATCAGACTAATCTGTCCAACCCGGGCTAACCGGGTACCGGCTACATTATTTTCATACTAGGTAGCAAAAGGTAGTTGAACCATAAATCTTGCGCCCAGGTCTGTATTCATCACGGTTAAGTGTCCCTGCAACTCCTTGATAATATCTTGACTGATGGACAACCCCAGGCCTGTTCCATTTCCAGGCCCCTTGGTGGAAAAGAATGGTTCAAAAATCCTGCTAAGTAGCTTTTTATCTATCCCTCCCCCTGTATCCTCTATGGCGATAACAACATGTCCGTCAACATCGGTATTAATACTAATCTGTATACATTTATTTTGCTGGCTCTCGTTGGAAAGAATTGCATCTCTGGCATTAGTTATCAGGTTAAGTAACACCTGCTCAACCAGTATTTGCTCACCCAGGATTTGAGGGCAGGACTCAGGACATTCCAACTTGATATCAATATTAGTAAGGCGCAATTGCTCACCAATCAGACCAAGTACTGAATGCACAATTTCTACGGGGTTTAATTTAACCAGGGTATGACTCGCCTTACGGCCAAACATTCTCATGTGGTCAATTACTGATGCTGCACGGGTGGTCTGACCCTCGATACGCTCCAGTTTTTTGATGAGATAGTCTTGATTGACAGGTCCTTTGCGAAGCTTTCGAAGAATATTTCCCGAAGCCATTCGTATAACATTAAGTGGCTGGTTCAATTCATGAGCGACCCCCGTCGCCATTTCCCCCAGGCTGGCCAGTTTTGAGGACTGAACAACCTTCAGTTCAGCCTGTTTTTGTTTAGTTATATCGTTATGAGTGCCGTACATCATTAACGGCTTGCCTTCGTCGGTCCTTGAAATCACTTGCCCCCGGTCTTGCACCCAGACCAGGTCTCCATTCTTGTGTTTCATGCGAAATTGACATTCATAGTAATCACTCTCCCCGTTGTGATGTTTAGCTAACAGTTGATCTGCTCGTTTTAAGTCTTCTTCGAGAGTATTCTTTCGCCAGATATCAATTGAAAAGGGAGCAAGTTCATCGAGGCTGTAACCTATAATTTCTGCCCAGCGCGAATTGATCTTAACATCGCCTGTTTGTATATTCCATTCCCAGGTGCCGGCGTTAATACCTTTTAGAATATAATGAAGGCGCCATTGTTGCTGTTTATAATCATGAGCAAGTTGTCGATAGTTATTAAATTGCACCAGAAAATTTTTATCGGCTTGTCTGAATACTAAATATAGTATAAAGATCAGTATTATTAAAAACGGCATGGTTACTAACATTGATATATAGTGTTTGCCTAAAATTCCTTTTCCCATATCATGATTAGCTATGTATAAACCACCCACTTCAGTATCAGTTACATCGTAAATAGGAAAAAAATAAACCGCGAAACTTTCAAAAATTGAATTTATTTTGTTTGTTCTGTTTTGGTTTTTATGATTTTGGATATAATTCCTTAAATTAGTGGAAAGTTTGTTATTGCTACCCTGGGTTACCAGTTTATCTTCAAATTCATCCCATTTTTGTTTGTTTCCCACCTTTTTACCTTCTTCCCAGTCCGATCTACCCAAAAAGCGCTTGTAGATAGATACAAAGGCTTCTGTGTTATGCAGCGTGTTATGCCCGGATAACACGTTTTCCAGACTATTGCCAAGTTCTATATAACCCTGCAAGCTGCCATCCTTGAACACTGGATGAACGACTCTTAGTGTTAAACTGCCGAATTTTCCAATTTCTAAACCGGAGGTGACCTGACCGGTACGTTGTGCTTCTAGCAACGTAAACCACTTTACCTGATCACCGTATTTTTGAGGAAAGTGCATCCTCAATAGGACGGTATGGTCTGCCCGGAGGAAACTGAGATGAGAGAGGTTATCTCGATATTTGTTCCATTCGAAAGTTTGTTGCCAGTCCAGCTGAAGAGCCTGCCGATCATTAGCCAACAATGCCTCTGTTAATGCTGTATTTTTTGCCATAATGCTGGCCAGGTTAGTCAGAGTATCGAACGTTTTAATCGAATCAGTCTCCACATGTTCCAAATAGGCATCAAGTTGAGATTCACTATGGTGTGCTATATGCCTTAGATTTGTCTCGAGTAATACCAATAATAATCCGCTGATCATTATTAACAGGCAAGCTAACAAGGGGGTTACTATTAAGCGCAGCATTGGGTTGGGCAAGCGTCTGTCCAATCGTATTTTTGAAGGATTTATAAAATAGACCCCTCCCATAATCATGAATAAATATAATATCCCCAGTGGAATAGCTAGCTTGGTCAATAGATTTAAGCGCCACATGAAGATATCGTTCTTCAAACTTATTACGCCAATTAATTCATCAGTGAGTGGGTCAATTGCAGGAATATAAACAGTGGTCCACTCATCCCATAGCGCATTTTCCGTAAATTTGTATTGTGCCTGCTGGTTATTAAATGCGCGTAAAAGTTCTGCCTCTGGGTTGATAACGGCATTTCTGGACACTATTCGGGGTGATATAACTCTGACCTCATTTCTTGTGAGAGAATAAATAACACCCTCTGTTGGATTGCGGCAGAAAATTGAAATATCATCAATTTTGGAGATTTGCCAAATATTTGTAATTATTTGTCTTAGGTCTTTGCTGTTATTTACTGCTTTACCATCGATGATTTTAAATATATTTTTTTCCTGATTGATGGCAACACTTTGAGTGTAGTTGATAACCTTATTTTCCATGGTTTTAAGCATGTTATGATTGACAGCTTTTAACGAAAACCAGGTTATTATTAGCGACAGGCTTAATATCACAAGAACAACAAAAGTGGCTTTACCTAAGCTGAGTTTTTTTCCTGTCATGATATTTATCCCTAATTGCTGTCGATAACCGGCAATATGATTTCGAATTTTGCTCCTTGCCCGGTATTGAATGTGGTTATGCTGCCGTTCATATTGTGAACAATGCGGTAGCAAATGAATAATCCCAGACCGGCACTCGTGCTGACATCCTTGGTTGTAAAGAATGGGTCGAAAACCCTGTCAATAATTGTTTCATCTATACCGCCCCCTGAATCCTCTATGGAAATTTTGATCTTATCGTCAATACCGGTATCAATTTTAATCTGTATGCATTTGTATTCTTTAGCATGGTCAGAATTAATTGCATACCAGGAATTAATCAGTATATTTAGCAGTACCCGTTCAAACTGGTTTGGTATGCACTGTATTTGCTGACAAGTGTCAGGCAATATAAGTTTTATTTTAACATTAGCCAGGTGAAACGGCTCACCCACGAGAGTAAGCACTGAATGAACGATTTCTCTCGGGTCAAGTTTGATCCAGGCATAATTCTCCTGATGCACCAACATCTCTATGTGGTCAACGATGGCTGATGCGCGATTGATTTCGTTCATCATGAGATGCTATTTATTATTGAGGTTATTCTGATTGACTGATGACTCAAAAATTTATGGCACATATTTTCGGATGCCATAAAAATAATTACATGATTCATTGGTTACCCTTACCTGTTTATCCTGTATCTATCATATAATGAGAACATGTAGGTATTATGAAGCTATTGTATAAAATTGTATAAATTACAAACAAAGGGAATTGGCTAATACTGAAATAGCCTGGTGAAGTATAAGGAGTATCTTTTTAGTGTGATGGCCCTGTGGAGGCAAAGTGAAGACCACGGCGGGATGATGTGCAATCGGCTTTATGATTCCATCAAAAAAGTGCGTAAACTATTTATATTTCATATTTAGCCGCTTTTACTTTTTGATTTGGTGGAATCAACTGGTTTGGAGAGTATTAAATGGGGTGTTCAGGTCGAATCAAAGAAACACTTCAAACTGAGTTCAATATTACCTGTTAACTGAATGGGGGAATAGATAACCAGCCCCACGTATAGTTTTTATCAATGGTGGAATATTTCCAGGCAGGGGTATTTTTCGACGTAAACGACTGACAAGACCATCCATGCCCCGATCATAAACTGTCCATTCACGATCATGTACTTCCTCAATAAGGTATTCACGGGAGAGCACCCGGTTCGGTCTCTCTAGAAAAACCTTAAGCAACTTGTATTCAGCTGTAGTCAAATGTATGTTCTCACCCCCAGGTGTGGATAATTGTTGAGCGCCCAAATCAAGCCGCCAGTTTAGAAACTCAATGATATCAATTCCTGCAGCATTTGACTTTAATTCAGGGTATTGAGAACCTTTTGTTCTCCTGAGAACGGCATGGATACGGGCCAGCAACTCCCTCGGACCATAAGGTTTAGTTATATAGTCATCTGCACCAAACCCAAGCCCAATAACACGGTCTGCTTCATCTATTTTCTTACCGGAAACGATTATGATGCCCACGCCGGAGTCCATACGTATTTTCCTGGCTAAACTCAATCCGTTTCCATCAGGGAGGTTTACATCAATTAGTAACAGGTCTAGCGTGTGTCTTTTTGTTATAGTTTTAAATTCTTGCTCTGAACGAGCTTTAACAACACAAAACCCTTCATCAGAAATAGCTTCGGCAGCCTCATCAAGGGCTAATACATCATCTTCTAGAATGAGAATTTTTTCTTTATTCACTAGAGCTCAATACTTTAATTTGCAGATATATTGGTAGTTTTTTTTAATACCTTAAGTTAAGCACAATTATTAACAATAACAACAATTAACTTTCATGATCAATAACAATTACTTAGAACCGTTAGTATACGGGTTGACGCTTTCCATTTCTTTGCAATCGATTATTTATTTTTTTATGAGGCCGACTGTATAACCATGAAACCCTCGCCTGACCCTATGGTATTAGAATCACATGGTATTGTTGATGATTGATTTCACTTTTCTATGCTTATGGTAGCAAATTGTACTGCATCGAGTGTTGAAATTGTGCCAAATATATCTTACCAAGGCCTGGGCTTGAACAGCTCTATCCATGAAGACGCAAATGGCGAAATGAGTTTAGAGGAAATTACCAGTGAGGAAAGCCAGTCCAAATTTATTCTAAGTAAGGATTCCATAGCGTATTTTGGCTTCAAACAGCCATGTTGGTTTAATCTTTAAACTCACTTTTTCTGCGATCAAGTCCAAATCAGGATATCAACCTTTCTATTTACACAATTTTACACATTCCATACACACAGCGATAATATTAAGTGACTACAATTCATAATATCCAGTTTTTAAAGGGTGAAGTAATCAATGTTAAATAATAACTATTTTATTGATCAATCAGTTCTCATTGTTGATGATGATTTATATGCTCTTGAAGAGCTTGAAGAAGCATTATTAGAATACGGGTTAACTGTGCATAAGGCAACAAATAGTAATGATGCGGTGACGCTTGCAATGGAATTTAAACCATCATTTATTTTAATGGATTTTCATTTGCCTGATACCGATGGATTAGAAACCACCGCGATGATCCGAAATTTTCTTCCCGATGTAGAAGTTATTATGATATCGGGTCAGGATAGTTTTATTGCAGAGGCAAACATTAGAAATACAGGGTCGACTGCGGTACTAAGAAAACCAGTTTCAGTTGAGTCAATCAGCCGTTTTATCAGCAACAAGCTGAATGTATAGACTTTAGATATATGCTGGATCAGCTTAAATTTATAATCCGTGTAATAACAACCGTCCTACTTGAGAAATACTAACTAAAGGTAACCCATATGAATAAATTGATGCTAGATGAAAGCTCTGAAACGATTCTGAATGAATCGGATGAGATAATTTCAGGTGTAGAATTTTTAATCATTGATGACGATTTTTTGATTACACAGGAAATAGCTGAGATGGTTAATTCGATCGGTTATAAATATTTTACCTCAACAGATCCCTATGAAGCTATTGAGTTATTCAAGAATAACAAGGGCATATCAATCGTTATTACCGATTATTCAATGCCTGGAATGACTGGTTTTGAGTTACTTGACACATTAAAAAAAGGAACTAATAATGAAGACCGTTATTTTAATTCTATTATGGTGACGGGTCAGGCGGGGATGGATGAAGCGCTTAATGCGATTAAAATAGGCATGACTGATTTTTTATTAAAGCCAATTAATACAGATTCATTCGAGGCCTCGATTAAAAAGTCAGTCCAAAAAGTTCAAGAACAAATAACTAGAAAACAGCATATTCATGCTTTGAAAAAAAATATAATGTCTTTACAGCAAATAGAGAATGATGTATCGGATCGACTTTTTGATGTCTTGAGTGAGCTCATCTATGTAAAAAGTAATCTGTCGTACTTTCTTGATGAAAAGTCACCGTCTAAATAAATCACTGTAGGCATAGGTAAATTTCTGCAAAAATGAATTCTGAGAGCTCAACTTCTTACCCTGATAATAAAAGTTATCTATCTACCAAGAATAAATTCCTTAGGCTGGCATTGCTGGTTCTTCTGGGGGTATTAGGTAATTTTTTAAGCCTGGAGCTTTTTTTTAGTGTCAGTTTCATTTTTGGAAGTATTGCAACCATGTTTGCAGTGCATCAATTCGGCGTCAAATATGGAACCCTCGTTGCATTAATAGTTTCATCCTATACCTTAATACTCTGGGGGCACCCTTATGCAATCATATTATTCACTCTTGAAGCTATAATTGTTGGCACAATAATCTCAAAGCAAAAAGTAAAAAACCTGATGCTGGCCGATATCGTGTACTGGATATTTATTGGCATGCCATTGATATATCTCTTTTACAAGCATGTTCTGGGAATGACAGATACTGCTGTTGATATTATTTTGATAAAACAGCCGTTTAACGGGATTATTAATACCGTAATTGCAAGTACCTTAATTCAGTTAAATTTGTTAGATAGCTTTCTTGGGAGAGGAAAGCGAGAGATTACATCCATGACTCGTGTGATCAATAATAGCATCGCTTTATTCACTATGCTTCCAATCCTGTTGTACTCTTACTTATCCATTGTTTTGTCCCCTCTAGATGAGAGTGTATCGTATGAAATGAAGACAAATACTCGTGCACAACTATATACATCATTTCTGAGCGCTCAATATGAAGAAAGACAGCAAGATTTAAATCGATTATATAATATGCGTTTACAATATTATCCAGAAGAGGTTTGGCATCGACGTATCTCTACCTTTATGCAACTACATGATTTTAGGCAGGTTATCGAAGCCAGGTTAATAAACTCACATGGGGAGACAAAAATTTTATTTGAACGGAAAGATGGTGATGTTTCTGAGCATTCTGGAAACGATAATATTATATCTGCTGATAAAGTAAATTTGAGGCGGGATCTTTTATTCAAGGTTAAAACAAAAGAGGGATCAACATTGGTTTTTACGATAAATAAATCGATGTTCTTTAGCCTGGCTGATAAGACAGACATTGATTACATCAATGTCATGAATAATGAAGGCGACTTGATTTATGTAAATAGAATTTTCCCCACCAATCAATTTAAAACTAGCAAGAAATCAAACATTCTGCATCCAAAAGAGTCGCTTGCGGCCATGGTAATGTGGCAAAAATCGTTCTACGTAAATAATGAAGTAATAATACCCAATCATGTTGTATTAAAGACTTTTACTTCTCTAGGCACCCTTGTAAATAAAAGGTATGAAAATAGTAGGAAAAGTATGTTTTTAGCCATGCTGATTACGGTTGTAGTGCTACTGCTAGCCCCCATAGTGAGTCTTCGGGCAACCAATCAACTAAAAAAACTCTCTTTTCTTGTAAGTAAGTACGAATCTACGGGTCATTCTGAATCTTTGGATTGGCCTGACACGGATTTTGAAGAAATGCAGGATTTGATTGGTCACTTCGAGACGCTTATTAACAGCGTTGAACTAGAACAGTCAGCCTTGCTTGATTCAAATAAAGAGAAAGACCAACTTTTTATAGAACGGAATCAATTAATAGAGACAGCCAATGCTCCCATCTTTGGTGTTGATTCGGATGGCATTATCAACGAATGGAATAAAACAACGGAGACTTTAACAGGTTTTCATCAAAAAGAAGCACTAGGATGTTCGCTGGTGAATGACTTCGTAACCGAGGATTTTAAGGAACCGATGCGGCATTTGCTTGTCAAGGCGTTGCAGGGCAATGAGAACGAGTTCAATAATTTTGAAGTGCTGTTAAATAAAAAAAATACTACGCGTGTGGATTTATTGCTTAACGCCTCAGTGCGACGAAATGTATTTGGAAATATTGTAGGAGTGATCTTCTTCGGACTGGATATGACCAAACGGAAGGAAGCAGAAGCCCAGCTCATACAGGCATCAAAACTAGCCACTGTTGGCGAGATGGCAACGGGAGTGGCACACGAAGTGAATCAGCCGCTTAATGTCATTCGAATGGCAGCAGGCAATGCTCTGCGCAAGATAACAAAGGATAATACTGAGATAGATTTGGAGTATCTAAAAGCCAAACTTCAGCGTATTGGAGAGCAGACAGAGCGAGCAGCATCCATTATTGATCATTTAAGGATGTTTGGTCGACGCGCTGATGAAAGCCCTGCCCCCATGAATATTAATACATGTGTAGCTAGCGCATTGGATATGATGGGTGAACAATTACGACTAAATAATATTTTAGTTGTAGTGGATATACCGGATGAACCGATCCTTGTGATGGGGCATCAGATACTTTTTGAACAAGTGTTACTGAATCTATTGTCGAATGCTCGTGATGCAATCCTTGCGAAATCATCATCAGGACAGATGAAAATATACATTGCAGTCAAGATGGTAGGTAATAAAGTTTGGTTGAGCATGGAAGATACGGGTGGAGGTATTCCTGATAAGCTTCTATACCGGGTATTTGATCCTTTTTTCACTACCAAGGAAGTGGGGAAAGGTACAGGACTGGGGCTTTCAGTCAGTTACGGTATAGTAAACGAGATGGGCGGAATGTTTAACGTCAGTAATAGTGCAGAAGGTGCAGAGTTTACTATAATATTACCTGGCATTCCCGTTACTGGATTGTAAGTTACTTTTTTAAGCCTGGCTTGTAAATAATTATGAATATTCTTGTTGTTGATGATGAAGAATACATCCTTGATGAGCTTGTTGAAGCTATATCAGAAGATGGTAATGACGTCATGTCCGCTAACTCTGTGGACAAAGCGATTGATATCCTGAGAGATAATCTGGATATCAAACTTTTGATTACCGATATCAAAATGCCGATAAAGCTTGGTACTGAACTTATTCATTTTTCAATGAGAGAGTTTCCTGATCGTCATAAGTTTATCATCATGACGGGGCATGGAGATGTTTCAAATGATCTTAATTCTGTCGAGTTAAACGGAATCCCGGTTTTCATCAAACCAATTGATCTTGATGAAGTTTTAGCTTTTATCAAGGTAGTCGAAAAGAAGGTAAACTCTGAAGTGTCAAGTTAAGAAGTCTAAAAGACCTGTCTACCAGTATCAATCCGCGAAACCAAATCCAGAAAGAGCCCTTTTCCCTGTTATTGACTGTAATATCTGAAAAATGTCAGTAAAGTTTACACAATTTTACATATTTTAAGCAAACTAATAGCATATTCTTCAGCTAGAATAACAAATATACAATATATTTATATGTGTTAAAGCGAGACAGTCATGTCAAAAGAATTTGGATTTATCAAAAATGGAGTACTCATAGTCGATGACGATAAGTATGCTTTGGAAGAAATTTCAGAGGCCTTGTCAGATAGTGAACTAGTTGTGTACAAGGCGACTAACAGTGATAGTGCGGTGTTACTGGCGAAAAAATTTAAACCGAAATTTATATTAATGGATTACAATCTCCCTGATGCCAATGGAATAAAAACTATTGAAGAAATCCGTACTTTCCTTCCTAAAGTAGAAGTGATTATGATGTCTGGCCATGAGGATTTCATTGACAAGGCAACCTTAAACAATACAGGCTCAATTGCAGTACTCAAAAAGCCATTATCTTTGGAAACAATTAGTCGTTATATTCATAACATGTTACATCTATAGATAGTGATACCTTCTGGATGCTGAAGAGAAGTAGACCATGAAGTATACGGGCGGAGGTATTCCTGAAAAATTTCTGGATCGAATATTTGAGCTTATTTTACTACCAGGGATGTGGGTGAAGGTATAAATTTTGTAATTTCTCTTCCTGTTTTGAGCTAATAAGTCTATTTATACTGTGGATGAAGTAATTGATGCAAGTACTTATTGTTGATGATGAGAAATATATCCTGGAAGAACTCTCTGAGGCCCTGGAAGATGAGGGATATATAGTTTTACAAGCGAACACAGTTGATACAGCACTTACAATTCTCAGGAATAATTATAAAATAAATTTGATTATTACTGATCTGAAAATGCCGGGAAAGTCCGGTTTTGAACTGATAAAATCTGCCATGGCTCACTCTCCAGGTAAGTATAAATATATTATCATGTCTGGCCATGACTCTTTTTCAGAAGAGCTTAATTCTAATGAGTTTAAGAAAATAAAATTTCTTCTTAAACCAGTAGATATTGAAGAAATTTTAGATATTGTTGAGACTCTTACTAAATAGCTGCTTCTAAACACCTACTCAAGATTACTCACTTCAACTAAATTTCCTGCAAACATTTTTCAGAAGAATTTTCGTGGTGTCTTTCAGACCTAACGTTCAGAATAGAATTAAACCCTCTGCCGCCGTAGTAGATAAAAGTATTTTTCAAAAGTGTGCTTCACACAATGATTACATATGTAGTTTAAAACTCACACTATATCCGTAAACATTCACTTATATCCCTGTAAATTGGAACTGACAGACTAAACAAACTTCCACTGAATTTTTACACAATTCTACACAATAGCAACATAGTTTAAACAAATGTCTTTGATACTATATATAGATAGAAATAGTTAGACTTTACATTGGACATAAATTATGGCTAACAAAATACTGATTGTTGATGATGAGCCTTTAATACGGCAAGAAGTCAGAGAATGCCTTACAGATGAGAACTATGATTGTGCTGAGGCTGGTAATGCTAATGAAGGCTTGAGACAAATCCTAAGAGATCCTGAAATTGCAGTTGTTATCACTGATTTACAGATGCCTGGGCAAACTGGACTCGAAATGATATCTCAAGCCAGGTCAGAACTACCATCATCGCGTTTCGTTGAATACATTGTTATTACGGGTCATGGAGGCTATACAGAGTCAATAGATGCCCTACGTCTCAATGTCTTTGATTTTATTAAAAAACCAATTAATGCTGATAATGTTGTTCATGTGGTAAATAAAGCCTTCGAATTGACTACGCTAAGAGTATCAGATTTCCATTTTAAGCAGGCACTAACGTCTGATGTCGAGGCAAAAAAAGTGGAAATTAATTTATTAATACACAATTTAAAACAATCCTATCGTGAATCTTTGGAGTGTCTAGCGGTAGCCGCTGAATTTAAGGACCCCGAAACAGGCTCCCATATCCGCCGAATTGGAGAATATTCGGCTTTACTTGCTGCAGAATATGGCTGGAACAAGGACAAGCAGGATTTGATCAGAATTGCTGCTCCGCTGCATGATGTTGGGAAAATTGGTGTTCCAGAAAATATATTGCATAAGAGTGGTTCACTATCACAAGATGAAGTAAAAATAATGCAAAATCACCCGCTAAATGGATACCAAATTCTGTCAAATTCACAGCAACCCGTTATGACCATGGCTGCACAAATAGCATTATGTCATCATGAACGTTGGGATGGTACTGGTTATCCTCAGCAGATTAGAGGACAGGAAATACCCATAGAAGCTCAAATAACTGCTATTGCAGATATATATGATGCTTTACGTTCAGAGAGACCTTATAAGCCACCATTAGATCATAATGAAGTCGTATCGATACTAATCAATGGCGATGGCCGCACAATGCCTGCTCATTTTAACCCGGAATTACTTGCGATGTTTAAAGACGTTGCCAAAGGTTTTTCAGAAATTTATTCACGATTGGTTGGTTAGGCGCATGATGTCTTAGAGTGCTGACGCTGTTTGAGTAGAGGAAAGGTTAAAGGTCTTTGGAAATATAGCATGTTGCCCATAAGCATAAGGAAATCACTATGACTAAGTATAATAACGATTCAATTATTTACTGGTTAATGTATTTTCTCCCATTAGTAATAATGATTATTGCAGGGGGGGTAGGTCTTTTAAATTATGCTTATGAAATAGATGAAAACCGCTTGAAAAAAATTTCGACCCTCGGAATTTCTATGGTTGAATACAAGTTGAATACCGCATTATCCGATGCCCTTAATGATTTAGAATTTATAGGGAAAATGCCCAGCTTATTGGCAGTAATAAATGATGATGACAAAGATTTAATAGATCGAGTTAATAGTGATTTTATAAATTTTTCTAATTCTCAAAAAGTCTACAACCAGATTCGCTGGATTGACGAAACTGGCAGAGAAAAAGTTCGTGTGGACTATGATATCAATGCAGCCACCATTGTCCCTGAAAAAGAACTGCAAAATAAAATAAATCGTTATTACGTACAAAATACATTAAAACTTAATAAAGGGGAAATCTATATATCACCATTGGATCTGAATATTGAGAATGGGGTCATAGAGATACCCTTCAACCCAATGATCAGATTAGGCAGAGTCATCTATGATAAGTCAGGAAAAAAGCGGGGTATTGTTGTATTAAATTATAGTGCTGATTATTTGTTAAATATCATTAGGAATTGTACATATGCAAGCACAAGCTTAGCGAATAGTTACTATAGCTTTCTTAATCAAGACGGCTATTTTTATGTTAGTCCACATTCAGATGAGCAATGGGGATTTATGCTGGATAAAAACACGACCTTTCAGAATAGTTACCCACAGACCTGGAACAATATTTCGGCAAATTTATCAGGTCAGCTTCATGATAGATACGGATTTTGGTCGTATGCGACAATCAATCCAATAAAGCTGGGGGCTCATGCAAACGATGAGATTAAAGGCAATTTTGATTGGAAACTGGTTTTACATACCCCAGCAGAAAGCGTAACTAATATTCGTCAACAACACATTAAATTGATAAGTATAACGGTCTTAATTTTGACAATTATTGGGGCTATCATATGCTATTTCATTGTGTTATTTATCAACAGGTCAAATATAGCAGAAAATAAATCTCGTCAAAGCCAAATTAAGTATACCAGGCTTGTTGAGAGCTTACCTGGTGTTACTTTTCGATGTAGGCTGGATAAACATTGGAGCATGAAATTTTTAAGTAGAAAAATAGAGCAATTAACAGGCTACCCGCCAGATGATTTTATAAATAACCAGGTCAGAAGCTATGCCAGCATTATTTATAAAGATGATGAAGAATATGTTTCTCATGAAGTAAATAAGGCCATCAAATTACATCAATCATGGGATATTAAATATCGCATTTCTACACGCTCAGGGAAAATTATCTGGGTGAATGAAATTGGATGCGCTACATATCTAAACGATAGCGTTAAAGTTCACCATCTTGATGGCTTTATTTTGGATTACACCAAAGTGAAAGCTATTAATGATCAGTTGCTGGAAGTCAATAAAACAAAGAGTGACTTGCTGAAAAAGCTAGAGAAAGAAATCGAAGTACGAAAGATTACCGAATCTAAATTACAAAAATCTTATGATGAAATAGAGTTACGGGTTGAAGATAGAACTAGAGAGTTGAAACAAGCACGCCTGGATAATGAACGAACAGCTACTGACCTGATTCAACTTATGGATGCCACCAACTCACTGATCTTTAGCATCGATATCGATGGATGTATCAATGATTGGAATCAGGCAATCTCTGACATCATGGGGTATAGTAAAGATGATGTCATTGGACATCATCTTATAAATGAATACATTACTGATGATTACAAAGCATCGTTCAAGTCCATCCTCGACCTGGCACTAGCTGGTAAAGGAACCACCAATTATGAGCTTCCAATCTACACCCAGGCAGGAGACATGGTGAGTGTCTTGCTCAATTGCGATAGCCGGTGTGATAAATTTGGCAACATTATTGGCGTTATCAACGTGGGTCAAAACATTACTGAACGTAAGCAGACAGAAGCCCTGCTTATGCAGTCCTCAAAAATGGCCAGTCTGGGTGAAATGGCAACAGGGGTTGCCCATGAATTAAACCAGCCGCTCAATATTATCAGGATGGCATCCGGAAATATAATGCGCAGAATCAATAAGTCATCACTTGATGACAAGTATCTATGCAATAAACTGGAACGTATAGATGAACAGACACAGCGTGCTGCCTCAATCATTGATCATATGCGAATGTTTAGCCGTCAGCCGAAGCATATCAAAACCAGACTTGATCCCGGGGAAATCGTGCATTCAGTGTTAGGCCTGATAGGTGAACAACTGACTCTTGCCAATATAGAGATTAAACTGGAGCTAGCGGAATCCTGTCCGTTAATTGAGGGTGAACAAATTCAAATTGAACAGGTACTGCTTAATCTGCTGACTAATGCCAGGGATGTACTTAAACCCAGGCAAGTCGGAGAGGATAAACGAATATTGATTAAGGTTGATGCCAAAGATGCCGGGCAAGTCAGTATTATCGTAGAGGATACGGGAGGTGGTATTAATGAAAACATAATAGATCGGGTCTTCGAACCATTCTTCACTACTAAGGAGATTGGTCAGGGTACCGGCCTGGGGCTTTCCATAAGCTATGGTATCGTTCGTGAAATGGGGGGCAGTATGAGTGTTCTGAATACCGATCTGGGGACAAGGTTCATAGTAAATTTTCCTGTTGCTGATAAAAAAGAGTGATATAGATGTATTAATAATGTCCACGGTGTCTTGCCATCCGGGCCAGTCACCTTGATGGAGCCATCGTACTGAACACAAGTTTCCTTATCAATATTGAAAATTCTTTAGTGGTGACTGCGATCAGTCAGAGATAATGGTACATTTACGCCCTATTCCCTTTGAGCAGGAATCTTTTGTTTTCCGGCTGTATCGAAAAAAACGAACCAGGCTGGAATGGACAAGCTGTCCAACCTGGTTTGACGACGTACAGATTTAGATTCTAAATAACTCTAAAAAGGGGTCAATACACCAAAATATGGAATGGCCGTGAGGACAATGAATACCTTGAAGACATTCTTGAACGCTGAATGTAAACAGTGCATCTTACCGGGATGATGTTTATGCATCACTATCGAATCAATATTCTGCTACACAGTTTTATTTACAGTCTCTATAAAAGCTAATCAGCCTTCGCTTCAGTAATTAACCTGAGCTGCAGAATAAACTCTTAATCCCCAATTTATGATAAAGTAAAATTTACCGAGGGTTTGACCATGAGTAAAAAACACCAGAAAGTTCTGTCTTCAATCTTTAGTGACCATCTCAGTAGTAACATTCACTGGAAAGAAATAGAGTCACTACTCAACCATCTGGGCGCTGAATTTAGAGAAGGTTCGGGGGCGAGTATGGTGGTTACTATCAATGGCATCGAGTTCACCGTACATCGAGGACATCATAACTCTACAATGAATAAAAAAAGCCTGCATGAGCTAAAAAAATTTCTAATCACAGCTGGAGTAAAATAACTATATAAAAATGAATCCTGATTTTCTCAACACAATCATTCAGACTGGAAAACACTCTATAACAGCCTTCGCATTTCCCAATTGAATATCTTTAGCCTGGTTCACTATTAACGCGGTAACTGTTCTGCTGCTTTTTTCACATCAGCACCTTTTCGAGTCTGTATTTCAAATATTTCTGGTGATGCAACGAATACCTTCTTAAGTTTTTTACGATTTCGATCACTCAGTTCATTAATATTGAGCACTTCACGTTGTATATCACCCTGGACAATAAATTCAGCATCTCTGATGATTGACAGTCCATTTTTAGCACTCAACACTTTAAGCCCGACACGTTTAATGGTGGTTTTAAATACACCGCAAACTTTAGGCCGAAAGCCGGTGATATCTTCTTCGCCATATCTCATACACCCGTCGTTAACGTAAGTCAGGGTATCCGAGTTGATAGAAAGTGTATCTGCTACAATTGAAGCACTAAATAAATGTAATTCATCTGTATTCTGTAAATTCTGATTAGCCGTTCCAGGGACAGAAGTGACTACTGGCACACTCGCTGCAATTGCAGTCGGGGTAGTGGATTTATTAACACTGGTACTACTGCCCGAACATTGACACATTTGAGTGACCTGATCGGTTGTAAACCCTCTATCCAGGTAAAAACCTATCGCCTCTTTACTGCAATCAATCTCTGCCCAGAGTTGAGTTGAAGCCAATAACAACAGCACAGTTAAAATTGAACGCATTAAAGTGTTTTTCATCGACATGGAATAACTCTATTAGTATGTAGAACTGGTGAGTCTATGGCTTTTCATAGTCATTAGCTAGAAATAACTTTGTCACAAAATCATGTGTTTTTACTTTTAACTATCCTGTTCAGGTCGATGCATAACTTATGCATCATAAAGAAATATACTGTTAGAATAACTGATTAAATGAGCGCAACTTTCCTCCGGTCGGAAAAATTCGACAGCGATTATTCCTGTGGTTGTCTTATTCCAGTATTTATAAACAAATTTACTGAAAAAACAGGGAATTCTCACTTAATAACACTGTAAGATAAAACCCCTTGAGCCTGTATAATGACAAGCTATTAAGCTTCCTTTTCGAGAGTGATTCCATGCAAAGTAGTAAAAATGCATTACAGAAAGCATCCTATGTTTCAGCGATTACGAGCCTGATAGCGGCTGTAACCTGCCTTGTTATTCTGTATTTGAAAGTCGATGATATTGGTTTTGATAACCCGATTTCAGCCAGTTTGATGGCTGCATCCTTCTTTTTTGTTTCAGTAGGTCTTGTGCTCATGGTCATCGCTAAAGCTGACCTGCCCAGTTTTAAAATTGATAATGATAAATAACCATCTCATGATGCACACAGGTAAACTGTTAGTTACCGCTAACAATAAAACTTCATCATGAACTTAAATGATCCATTTAACAGGCTTTCACAAAAACAACAAAATGAATATGTTGCACTTCGAGCATCCTTAAAAAAATCTTCTATCAGCACTCAAGGTGAAGTTGAAGCTCTGCTAAAAAACATTCACCAGCGAGCTCTGATTTTCACGACTCTACTCATCATCACTGCTGTCTCTATTTTTCTTTTCCTGCCAAAATTTAAAGTTATTGTTATTATTTTTTCTGTACTGGCTCTACTGTGGTTGCTGAATATTACTATTAAGGGTCAAAGCTATATTAAACGTTATATGAAAGAAGAATTTGGAACTCGGGAATGACTCCTTGATTTTAGCCTGACTCTCAATTACTTTAAGAAGCTTCTGATTAATTCTGGACAAAAAAGATTGTGCACAGAAAAGCCAGCTTTAAGACGTCAAATCGCACGTAATAGTGGTCTATTGCGGAGATTTGCAACACAGAAGCCGGGCTTTCCGGGTTCAAAATATGAGCTCATTAATTGATTAGAGGCTCCTTAACTTCTTTCCAGCAAAAATCCATAACCTGACGGCAAGGATTATCGATGACCAATGAACAGATAATATTATTTTCACTCATGGCTGGTGTCCTGGGAATGCTGTTATGGGGAAAATGGCGCTATGACCTGGTTGCTTTCAGCGCTTTAATTATCGGCTTAATTCTTCAGGTAATTCCTAAAGATCAGGCATTTTCTGGATTTGGACATCCCGCAGTTATCATCATTGCCCTGGTTTTGATCGTATCTCGCGCGCTCTCTCAGTCAGGGGCTATTGAAATGTTAACCAGCCGAGTCATCAATGCCAGACGCCCACTCTCTTTACATATCGCCTCCATGGGATTTCTGGGTGCTGTTTTATCTGCATTCATGAACAATGTAGCAGCCCTGGCACTATTAATGCCTGTTGATATGCAAGCTGCCAGCAAAGCAAAACGATCCCCCGCCCTTTCACTGATGCCTTTATCTTTCGCTACAATTTTAGGTGGTATGGTAACCCTGATAGGCACGCCTCCCAATATAGTCATTTCTCAATTTCGTGAAACAGCTTTAGGTGAACCTTATAACATGTTTGATTTTGCACCCGTGGGACTGGGAGCAGCTTTCGCAGGTTTAGTATTTGTAGCAGTTATTGGCTGGCGGCTAGTACCCTCAGAGCGATCTAATCAAAATGCTGCAAACGAATTAAGCAACCTTGAAGGATATGTTGTAGAGGTAGGCGTTGAGGAAAATTCAACTGCTATCGATAAAACCATCAGAGAACTCACCGATCTTGCTGAGGAAAATGATGTTCTGATTCTGGGTCTGGTACGAAATGGCAAGAGATTAGCCGGAAGAGCCTTGAGAGAGCGGATTAAAAATGGAGATTTACTGGTACTTGAAGCAGGTCCGAAAGCAATAGAGAGTTTTGCCTCTTCAGTAAAGTTATCTTATTCACGCTCAGAAAAACACACTGGCACCCTGGCTGGCACATTGTCTATGGTCGAAACCACCGTACCTGTTGAATCCCGTATAACCGGCCGTTGCGCACTCGATCTTCGATTATTATATCGTCACGGCATTATGCTGTTAGGTGTCTCACGCGAAGGAAAACCCTTTCGAGACCGCGTTCGAAAACTGGTCATTCAACCGGGTGATGTTTTATTGTTGATGGGCGAAGAGGAGCAAATTGATGAAGTGATAAGCTGGCTGGGTGTTTTACCACTAGCCCCTCGTGGTTTACAGGTCACTCAATACGATAAAGCCTGGTTATCAATTTCTCTTTTTGCTGCCGCAATATTGTTAGCCAGTTTCGGGGTTATCTATTTACCAATAGCTTTGGCGGCCTGTGTCGTGCTATTTATTTTGTTAAAAGTTATTTCTTTAACTCAGGCTTACGAATCAATTCAGGGTTCAGTACTGATTCTTCTAGCATCATTAATCCCATTAGGCGCTGCACTGGATAAATCAGGTGGAACGGCATTGATCGCAGAAGCTATTATTAATATCACGCCCGGCTGGCCTGCAGTTGCAATTTTAGCACTGTTGATGGTAGTCACCATGACGCTGTCAGATATCCTTAATAATGTCGCTACTGTGCTTGTAGCAGCACCGGTCGCCATCCATATCGCAGAACGACTACAGGTAAATCCGGATGCTATGCTAATGGGTGTCGCGGTTGCCGCTTCCTGTGCATTTTTGTCACCTATCGGGCATAAAAACAATACCATTATTATGGGTCCGGGAGGGTATCGTTTTGGAGATTACTGGAGAATGGGGTTACCGCTCGAAATTCTTATCATCTTCATATCCATTCCTCTTATTTTAATTTTCTGGCCACTGTAAAAAATCATGACCTGGTCAAAGGCTCCTTAATAGTCTTCTCCACTTGCAAGCGGATCAAATGGTGTATGCCTGCCAACTAATTGCTCAATCAACTCAAGTTCAGCATCCGTATGATTAACTAACCCTGCTGGTACAATAACTTTTCCAGCTTTGCCGGGTAAAATATAAAGAGGACTTTCATGGTGCGTGGTTTTAACATCTACACGTTCCTGTGGATTTTCGTTAGAACTTATTTCTGTGTGCCCATAACAGGTACACACATAAGATTTTTGTTCATCCGATTCAATATAAATCCCGGTTCCGCGGATACCGATAGTAGCAGTCATGGTTGTAATCTTATGAGGTCGAACCCGTTTTCCAAATACAGACAGCAGCTTTCCCGTGAACATTCTCATACCCTCAATCAGCATATTGTCGCCTCCTAACTGTAGCTCACCTTTACTGCGTAAAATAAAAGCATCGGTACCTACAGCAAAAATAACCCGGCTGGATGGCCCTGTTTTAATCAGAGAGTTAGCTCCTATGAAGGTATTGATATCGGCAGGTTTTCCATCAACTGTCACAGTCCCTTTCAGCTTATAAATTGAGCGTCCGGGAGGAAGCTTTGGTGACATGCTGCCCAACGCCAGGGCTGGTTGATTAAGACTGGCTATCGGCCCGGTTGCGAACAACCCCATTCCCAATGCCTGTACCAGGTACCTTCTACGTTTATCGGCTAATTTATCAGACATAAGTTTTTACTATTGTTAAAATATTTGAATCATGTCGAAGAAAATCAAGAAACTGAATTATAACCTACACCATATTAGAAAATAGTAAACGCTAAACAGAACATAATGTTAAAAAATACAACTAAAATGGGATAAACTCGCTTCAATATTCATTTCACGTTCATATAATAAACTTGATAATAACCTAACTACTCTTTCAAACAGGAAAATAAATGTCAAAAATCATATCTCTACCCTCTTTCATTGCAACACTGGTCTTACTGGTGAGCAGTATGTCATTTGCACAAAATACTGCCCAGGATAACTACAATAAGGGACTCGAATTTTTAGCCCGAAATGGGCAGATTGAAGGTGTTCAAACAACCTCTTCCGGGCTGCAATATCTAGTGTTAAAAAAGGGAACAGGAACCACTCATCCCGGACCTACTGACCGTGTTAAAGTCCACTATCATGGCACTTTAATCGACGGCAAGGTATTCGATAGTTCAGTCGATAGAGGGCAATCTATTTCATTTGGGTTAAACAGGGTTATTAAAGGCTGGACCGAGGGCTTGCAGTTAATGGTCGTTGGAGAAAAGACCCGATTATTCATCCCGGGTAACCTGGCATACGGAAAGCGTGGTGCCGGATCGATAATAGGACCGGATATGACATTGATATTTGATGTGGAATTACTCGGGATAAATCAGTAATAAGCCAAATTCCTGTTCCGGATAGTAAAAACTCTTAACAGGGTTACTAATTTTCGGGGATGCGCCGCTCCACTTCCTGCTGCGTAAGCTAATAGCTGAGTCAGCCCTTATGGGCTGGTTCTCTTCCCGGGGAATTCAATAGCAACATGACCTTTTGATCCAGGACATGGTTTACAGCCATGTTAGACGGTAAACTGAAATGAATTCAGTAAAGGAGAATTACCATGATGCCGATTACTATTGAGTTTAACGTCAAAAAGGGGGATGAAACGTTTAAGGAAGACAGCGTTACCTTACGCACTGTAGAAGAATTATTTGAGTATGCATCACCGGGAGGTGGCTGCGAAAAGATGCCTGACAACTTAGGTGAAATTCAAATGATATTTGTCTCCCCTGAACACCCCAATAAATTAAATCCCATTGCCGATAAACGCGTAAATTTACAGCTGGGAATGGTGTTATTTTCCGGACCGCTATCGACGATTATGATGGTTGCCCAGGAAATTATTGACAAAGTCGGAAGAGATGAATTATCGGAAGCCTTTATGTCAGTCATCGGAGTTAAATCTTAACTGCAGATCCGGACGGGAAATCAACAAACCTGTCCGGGTTTATTCCAGCAGAGACATTCTTCTTTCAGATAAAGTGGTTTACCAACGTAGACCCAGTTCATCAATCATAAGCTGTAATTTTGTAACATGCTCCAGTTGTGTATCGATAAAATTCATCACCACCAGTACCGATTTTTTATTTCCCGGCCTTAATTCATCATGCCCAATTCGAACGAGCTCAGCCATTACTTTAATAGTAAATTCATCGATATTGATGTCTAAAAGACATTGTTCATAAATACCAATTTCCCTGGTGTTTTCAATCGGTAATCTTAACAGGCAGGCAGTGATCGAAATATCAACTAACTGTGACTGGAAACTTCCCTTATCTTTAATATTAAACTCAACGGCATAACTTTTTCCAGGATGTATTCGAGTTGACCGGCGTCTTTCACGCTGCGCCAGGACTTTATTGAGCTTTTTAATCAAACCTTTATCTAAAAAGGGCTTCGACAGGAAATAAGTCGATTTATTTTCAATCTCATTGAGCACTATTTGTTTTTTAGTCACATCCTCAGACATAATAATGACAGGCGTATTATGATTTTCTTCATCGCTTCTAACTTCATCAACAAAAGTAAAACCGGTCAAAGACCAGTCGGCAAAGATAAGATGAGCTCGTTGATCTGAATGCACAAAATCCATCGCCTGCTGGTGGCTAGTGCAATGAATGAACTGCGCCGAACGCAGCTGTTTTTTTAATACGGGTCGCATTAAATCAAATATATTTTTACTATCAACAATCAAAATAACAAATTTAGCATTCATAACATTACCTTTAATTTTACCTGTCACTCGATAGCCTCATTAACATCATTGCTTGAACGACTATCTGATAACCCGAGTATAGTTGCTAATGGATATTTCATGGTCTCTAATTGAATTCTTAATTGGTTTCAGGATCCTGGCTGAAATTTACATCACAAGATTAAAATGTCCTTTCAGTAATGACTTATGATGAATCCACGATAATCTGATACCATCCTTCTCCCTTAACTTAACTCCTCGAGAATCCAGCCTGTTGGACAGATTACTTCTCCGTATTGCACTTCTCGGCGCTGTCGTAGGATTAATGGCTGGCGTACTGGTCACTCTGTTTCGACTTTCCATAGAGATAGGCCAGCAAATATTATTGCCCGAGAGTCAAATCGGTAACTATGAAGCCCTGCCCGGCTGGATGCGGTTTCTGTTTCCAGTTGCTGGCGCCATTATCCTGGGTTTAGTTTTCGAAAAACTACCCGTGGAGAGACGATCTGTGGGTATAGTTCATCTGCTTGATTACCTGCGCTTTCGTAAACAGCAGTTGCCCTTTTCTAATGCTGTAGTGCAGTTTTTTGGTGGTTTAATTGCTATCGTATCGGGGCATTCTGTAGACAGGGAAGGTCCCGGCGTACATCTTGGCGCTGCAAATGCTGCATTACTCGGTCGCAGAATGAATCTGTCAGAAGACGAGGATTACCTGCTCGCAGCGGCTGGTGGTGCAGCTGCTATTGCCGCAGCTTATAATACACCTCTGGCGGCCGTTATTTTTGTGATTGAAGTGTTTCGCGTTCGTTACGCGATCAATAACATCATACCGGTCATCACTGCGGCCGTCATCGGTACCGTCATCAGCAGACTGGTGTATGGTGACCATCCTGCATTTTTAGTTCCCTCACTGTCTATCGGCTCACTTGCTGAACTGCCAGTCATCATGTTGATGGGGCTACTCATCGGTTTACTGGCAGCGGCATTTATTCAGGCATGCACTGTAACGGCAAAGTACACCCTGTCATGGCGCCCGCTATATGCTTTTCTATTTGCCGGTGTAGTAACCGGTCTGCTGGCTCAATGGTCCCCTGCCATTATGGGCGTGAGTTATGATGCCATTAATCGAATTTTTCTCAGCAACATGGGTATGCAGGCTTTATTGCTACTGCTCATTGCCAAGCTTATTGCCACCGCAATATCGGTAGGTGTACGCATTCCAGGCGGCCTGATAGGCCCGTCTCTTATTCTGGGCGGAGCAGTCGGAGGTTTGACAGAACTTCTGGTCAGTTACAATTCCCTTTACCAGGGATCCGCAGGATTTTATGCGATGATCGGCATGGTCGCCATGATGGGGGCCATATTACGTGCACCCCTGGCTGCTCTGGTCGCGCTGATGGAACTCACCGGTAATCTTAATATTATTCTACCGGGCATGATCGTGGTGGTAACGGCCGAAATAGCTACTCGTGGCCTGGTCGGTGACAAGTCAGCCTTTACCGCTATGCTCAAGGTAAAACTACAGCGGGAAAATGCTCAACGAGCCAGAGAAAAACAACTTCTGCAAGAACAGCAACAAGCCGGCATTATCGAGCAGGTGTCAGAAACGAGTGAAGCTGATGATATTCTTCACGATAAAAAATAATTTAAACCCATATAAATTTAAACAGTTCCGGTTTAGAATCTACAATCTTTTTAAAAAAACGAACATTCAGGATACAAAATGGCAGATAACGAGTTAACAACCACAGAAGAAATAGCTTCTTACGGTATTGGACATCAAATGGGGCAACAATTGTCTAACACTTTTCCCGGTGTTTCAGTTTCAATCGCCTTAAGCGGTTTTCAGGATGCGATTGCCGGTAAAGCACCCCAGGTGAATCCAGATCAGATTAATGAAGCTTTCCAGGTTATTCAGCAGCAATTGAAAGATCAGGAAGCTAGCAATGCAGAACAGTTTGCTGCCGAAGGTAATGCATTTCTTGAGCAAAATGCAACTCGTTCAGAAGTAACAGTCACAGAATCCGGACTACAGTACGAAGTAATATCCGAAGGTGATGGTGAAAAACCAGCCGCCAGCAGCACGGTCAGTACGCATTATCGAGGTACCTTAATCGATGGCACTGAGTTTGATAGCTCTTATAGTCGCAACCAGCCTACCGAATTTCCAGTCAATGGTGTTATTTCCGGCTGGACAGAAGCGCTTCAGTTAATGACAGTTGGATCAAAATGGAAATTGTTCATCCCTTATCAGCTAGCCTATGGTGAGCAGGGTGCTGGCGGTGCAATTGGACCTTATCAAACACTTATTTTTGAACTTGAATTATTAGAGATCAAATAAGATTCGATTAGCGCTAAATATTATGCGGGCCAAAGAATAGTAATTTCTCTGGCCTCATAACTTAAAATTTTATATTAAGCTTTATCTTACTTAATAATTCGATAACAGGGTTTATATTCTGTTCCCGGAAGCTTCATTCGTTGTTGTTTAACAAAAGCAGATAACAAGGCATCCATCGGCCGCATGATCGCTTTGTCACCTTTTAATTCAAACATTCCGTATTTCTTTATCATCTTGATACCTTCATCTTTAACATTTCCAGAAACTACTCCTGAAAAAGCCCGGCGTAAATTAGCGGCAAGCTGATGCCCCGGCTGATCTTTGGTTAAGTTCAGATTTCGCATATTCTCATGCGTCGGTGTAAAAGGCTGTTGAAACTGCTCATCGACTGTCAGTGACCAGTTGTAATAATACGCATCACTCTTTTCTTTCCTGAACTTTCGGACTTTATTAATATTAGCTTTCATTTCAATAGCCACTGTTGCAGGATCATCAATAATTATTTTATATCGCTGCTGAGCAGCCTGTCCGAGCGTATCCAGAACAAACTGGTTTATCTGTTCAAAATATTCTTCCGCTGATTTGGGTCCAGTAAAAATCAATGGAAAGGGCATATCACTATTATCCGGGTGTAATAAAACACCTAATAAATAAAGTATTTCCTCAGCCGTTCCAGCACCACCGGGAAACACCACAATGCCATGCCCCGTGCGCACAAAAGCTTCCAGGCGCTTTTCAATGTCGGGCATGATAACCAGTTTATTCACAATGGGATTAGGTGACTCTGCCGCAATAATTCCAGGTTCAGTCAGACCCAGGTAACGCCCGACTCCACTACGTTGCTTG
>JAAEMR010000152.1 GCA_024225395.1 Gammaproteobacteria bacterium | reverse complement strand
TGTTGTGCTTATGCTGCGAGGCCAGGGGCAGATATATTGCTCCATGCAATATCTGCATATACGCCATCCCTGGCGAAAATGGCAACGAGCAGTATTTGCACAGAGTCCTCTTGATTTCGGGCAAAAAAAACCCCGTCGAAACGGGGTTTTACTATAACAGGCTAACCAGTAAAGATTAGCTAAATTTCATTTTGCTATTAGAACAGCGGGCCGTGACCAAAAGCAGTCATTCCGTATAACATTGGAATAGACAGCATAGTGTTAGTACGTGAAGCCATAAGTGCTACAACTTTAGCTTTAGCAATCACTTCAGGGCTATGCTCTTTACCGTCCAGACCCAGAATTTTCTTCTGATTAGGCCAGATAAGCCCCCAGACATTGAACAACATGATAGTACCCAGCCATGCGCCCATACCAATAACGGCATAACCATCAGCAAAGGTAAATGCAGCAACAACACCAGAACCTGGACCGCCATGTATAGCTTCCAGAGCCATAGTACCTGTCAACCAGGTAGCCAGTGCTGCCCAGCGAAACCAGAATAAAGCATTGGGTGCGATATATTTGTTGATGGCAACCGGACCGGGTCCGCCACTGTCTTTTTCAGCCAGTGCTTTACCAACACCTGGAACCTGAATGAAATTGAAGTAATACAGTAAACCGATCCAGGTAATACCCACGATGACGTGGATCCAAACCCAGAATTCTAACGGGTTGACATGGCCGGAAGTGCCAAGTGCAAACATGATAATAAAGGCTAGAACAAAGCCTGCGACAATAGTGCCCAAGATGGACTTTAATGGATTCATTTTAATCTCCCCAGAATAATGAATTGATGTGTTATTTTTTAACGTGGCGAGTATAAGTACATTCTAATGAATAAGCAATCAATCTCTGTTAAAGTATTGAAAATTAACAAATTACATTATTTTTCATGAGGTTTTATGTGCGGGATATTTGGTGGTCTGAGTCTAACAGACAAGGCAATTGATAAATCTATAGTTGATCGTATGTCCAGTCAGGTGGCTCGTCGTGGTCCTGATGATCGGGGTGAGTTTCATGATGGTCCTGTCGTGCTGGGGCATCGACGTCTGGCGATTATAGATTTGTCTGAAAAAGGACATCAGCCAATGACTGATGTGCAGCATCATCTTACTATTGTGTTCAACGGTACTATTTATAATTATCCAGAACTGCGGGAATTATTAATATCTAAAGGCTATAGTTTTCAATCTCATAGTGATACCGAGGTGATTCTGAATGCTTTTGCTCATTGGGGAGAGGGCTGTGTGGAAAAACTGCACGGTATGTTCGCTTTTGCTATTTGGGATAACCGGTCTCAGAGTTTATTTCTGGCCCGCGATCGAATGGGCATCAAACCGCTGTATTATTTAAAAACGGATCGCTTTTTCTATTTCGCCTCTAATCCTCAGGCGCTGTTACAAACTGGAGTTTGTGATACGTCAATTGATCCGGTTTCTCTACACCATTTATTCACCTTGCATGCCGTCGTTCCTGCGCCGGGTACTCTGTTTAACGGGGTAAAGAAGTGTCCACCGGCTCATACCATGAAACTGGATAAAAGTGGTTCTTTAACCATTTCCAGATATTGGCAGTTAATTGCCAGGCGACCCGAAACGCCTAAAACAGATGCACAGTGGCGCGAAGAAATTCATCAATCATTACTGCATGCGGTAAAAAAACGACTGAGTATTGCTGATGTACCGGTGGGAGTCCTGTTATCAGGTGGACTGGACTCCAGCTTACTGGTTGCTTTGCTGGCTGAGGCTGGAGTGCAGGATATCAAAACTTTTAGTATCGGTTTTGAGGACCAACCGGAAGAAAAAGGTAATGAATTTGAATTTTCAGATCCGGTTTCAGCAATGTATCAAACCGATCATCATAAATTTTTAATTCCAAATGCAGAAGTCTTGCAGCGATTGCCGGAAGCAGTGGGCAGTATGGCTGAGCCCATGTTTGGTCAGGATGCGGTGGCTTTTTACCTGTTATCAGAACGAGTCTCAAAATCGGTTAAAGTCGTGCAAAGCGGGCAGGGAGCTGATGAAGTTTTTGCCGGCTATTTCTGGTATGGAAAAATGCTCGCCAGCGCTGGAAAACCTCTGCAACGTTTCTCTTCATGGTATTTTGACCGCGATCATGATGAATACCTGCAAACGGTTGATCCTGCTTATCATGTAGGTGATGTGACTTCCAGGTTGGTGGGTGAAGCATTGAATACAGAGCACAGTGATACTTTCATGGATTCGGTATTACGTTTTGATACCACGACTCTGGTCGTTGATGACCCGGTTAAGCGAGTGGATAACATGACCATGGCCTGGGGACTGGAAGCACGTGTTCCCTTTCTGGATCATCATCTGGTTGAGCTGGCAGCGCAGTGTCCGCCGGAACTTAAGTTATTACACCAGGGCAAAGGTATTTTGAAAGAAATTGCGCGGGGCATTATTCCAGACGCGGTTATTGATCGTCCGAAAGGCTACTTTCCGATGCCCGCACTTAAATATGTGCGTGGTGATTTTTATGAATTTATGGCTGACATACTTAATTCTCAACAAAGTCGTGAGAGAGGCATATTTTCCAGGACTTATATCGATAAGTTACTGGCTGAGCCTGAGTCTCATTTTACCCGTTTGAATGGAAGTAAGTTATGGCATAGCGCTTTACTCGAGTTCTGGTTGCAGACGCACCTTGATTGAGAAGTCGTAAGTCATAAAATTTTTTTAAAGGTCATTTTATGTGTCAACTAAAATCCGGACTTCGGACTTTTAACTTGTAACTTCTAACTTTCCTTTTATAATACCTGACAAAATTAGTCAGCTATTATTTTTTGAGGTACATTTGATGGACGTTTTAGAGCGTATTAAAGAACAGGTTGAATCCAACCCTATTGTAATTTATATGAAAGGTACACCGCAGATACCGCAGTGTGGTTTCTCCAGCAGAACAGCAGAAGCACTGAAATCTTTAAACCTGGAATTTGCTTATGTGAATGTATTGACGGATCCTGAAATTTTTCAGAATTTACCACGTTATGCTGACTGGCCAACGTTTCCGCAGGTTTATATCGATGGAGAATTGATTGGTGGTTGTGATATTACGCTGGAAATGAAAGATTCCGGTGATCTTGAAAAGATGGCCCAGGAAGCTGTCGCTAAGAAAGCCAGTTAAACAAAACCTGAATCCGTAATTTCAATGCGTTAGACCCTTTCGCTCGAACTGGGGTTAAGAATTCAGCTTAAACCTGATTGTTAAACGCAATCAGGTTTTTTCAAATCCGGTTTTTCTTTTCCGGGTCACTAGACTTCTACAGATTGAAAATTTGCTTCTGCTTTAACAAGAACCTCTGAAAGATCAGGTAACGGGTCGAATTCATCGCTGTACCAGATTGAAATTGATAAGCGTAATTTTTTCCCCTCGTCAGTAAACTGATTGGTATGTTTTAAAATACTGTTGGTGCTGCGCTTAAACATTTCAGAGTTGAACTTTTGCTGGTTATCATGCAGAAGAGAGATGGCAAAGGTGCATTCGTCATAACGTACAATTTGATCCATCGGGCGTAACACCAGTTTCAATGAATTGGATATGGTGCGCAATGTGCCTTTGCGGATGTTCTGTATTGTACTGCTATCCTCCAGGCTTTGATTATCCTCGGTGTTAACCCGGATCAGGCATAAACCGACTCCGCCGCCCCGGGCTTTACAGTGCTCAGCCATCGTAGAGAAAGATATTTCAAGCTGTTTTCGATTGGCTAAACCGGTGTCTTTGTCGGTGAGGCATAACTGGTTATGATTTTGATAGTGATTAGTCAGGTCACGATTTTTCTGGCGAATTTCATTTTGCAAGCGTGCCGTTCTTCCTGTTCCGTAGACTCGTGCAGCAAGTTCATACAGGTTAGCTGATTTAGACAGAAAATCATCGACGCCCTTATCGAATGCAACCACAACACTGGAAGTTGTGTCTTCTGCGGTGAGCAATATGATGCCGGTGTAGCGATTATTGTTCTCATCCCAGCGCCGGATAAGGTCGGTCATTTCAAGGCCATTCATTTCTGGCATCCAGAAATCTGCAACAATGACATCGGGTCTTTTTTTGTTAATGAGAAGCATTGCTTCATTAGCCGAGTTGGCAGTACGGATATCTTTGTATCCTGCCTTTTTCAGCCCTGATTTGATCACTTCACAACTAAAATGAAGATCATCAACTATGATTATAGATAGGTCTTCTTTGCGTAACATTCGAAAGAGGTTTGTAATTATTTGATTTGATTATAGTTCAACTAATTCAGTTTGCTGTTTAATCATTAAATAATTTTAATAATTCTATGCTACCCGTTTTTAAATTTGAGCAGGCGTAAAAGGCATGTCATTCACTATTTTACAAAATAGTTCTGCAGTCATTTCCGCATCGTATATTGCCGAGTGAGCTTCGTTGTTGTCCCAGCCCAGTCCCGCTGCCTGAGCCGAGCGTGATAATACAGTTTGACCATATGCCAGCCCTGCTAAAGAGACCGTGTCAAAGGTGCTAAATAAATGAAACGGGTTTCGTTTTATGCCGCAACGTGCAGCAGCGGCATTGATAAATTTCAAGTCAAAATTAGCATTATGACCCACCAGAATGGCGCGTTTACAATTGTTGCTTTTCAATGCCTGCCGGATCGGTTTAAAAATTTTAGGTAAAGCCTGCTTTTCATCGAGAGCCATACGCAGCGGGTGATCAGGATCTATGCCATTGATCTCCATTGACTTGGGATCCATGTTGGCACCTTCAAATGGAGTGACATGGCAGGTGTGTGTTTCAGTGGAGACTATTTTTCCCTCATCATTAATTTCCAGCATGACAGCTGCAATCTGTAACAGGGCATCAGTTTGTTCATTGAATCCGCCGGTTTCTACGTCTACAACGACGGGTAGAAAGCCTCTGAAGCGTTTATCCATGGGTGTTATGTCGGTCATTTGTTAATAATTCCAGTGTCTGTTCTATTGACTCAGAGTCCAGCTAATCGTCTGTCCCGCTTTAAAGGGTATTAATGTTTGCTCAGCAAAAGTCAGGCTATCGGGCATAATCCAGTCCTGTTTTGTTAATTTTATTTTCTCCTTGTTGATAGGCAATTTATAAAATGCTGGTCCTGCCAGGCTCATGAATGATTCAAAACTGGAGAAATCTCCCGCCTGTTCAAAAGCTTCTGCATAAAGCTCGATGGCAGCATGGGCTGAATAGATGCCGGCGCAACCACAGGCGGATTCTTTAGCATTTTGCGCGTGCGGAGCGCTGTCTGTACCTGCAAAAAATTTGCCCGGATGCTGGCTTGCTGCTTTTAGCAGGGCGAGCCGGTGCTGCTCTCTTTTTACCACCGGCAGGCAGTAATGGTGCGGGTTCATGCCGCCTTTGAATAATGCATTTCTATTGATTAACAGGTGGTGAGCCGTAATGGTGGCTGCCGTGTTTGAATCTTGAGATAACACATAATCGACTGCGTCCGAGGTAGTAATATGTTCAAAAACTATGCGTAGTTCAGGATATTGTTGCCTGATCTTTATCAGCGTGTTGTCGATAAAAACCTTTTCGCGATCAAAGATATCGATGTTATCTGCGGTTGCTTCTCCATGCACCAGCAGAGGCAGACCATGTTTTTGCATCGCTTCCAGCACTTGCTGAATGTTATCGATGTGCGTCACACCCGCGTCAGAATTGGTGGTAGCACCTGCAGGATAAAGTTTTGCCGCATGAATAAAAGGTGATTCAGCGGCCAGTTTGATTTCATCAATAGACAGGCTGTCCGTGAGGTACAAAGTCATTAGTGGTTCGAAGTTGTTAGATGGGGCAATAGCGGTCAAAATTCTTTGCCGATAAGCCAGGGCCTGGTCACAACTGGTAACCGGTGGCACCAGGTTTGGCATGATAATCGCGCGGGAAAATTGTCGAGCCGTATCATTTACCACGGCTTTCATTTGCTGGTTATCACGAAGGTGTAAATGCCAGTCATCTGGTCTGATGAGAGTTATTTCCTGCATAAATGTTTTTTATGGCCTTTGGGTAATCATTAATTATCTCATGAATAGCTGATAAACTCTAAATTTAACGTATAATGCACGCCTTTTTTAAAGTGGCAAGTTACAGGCACAGGTTATGGTGTGAAAGAAGTTTTCAACTTAATAACGTTCTACCTGTATTGGTTGACTAGAGATAAGAGAGATAACAAATGACAGATATAAATGATCCGGATCCACAGGAAACTCAGGAATGGGTTGAAGCTCTTGAGTCAGTGCTGGAAAATGAAGGCACCGAACGAGCTCATTATTTGTTGGAAAAATTAATTGATAAAGCCAGGCGTTCCGGTGCCCACCTACCTTATTCAGCCAATACCGCTTATTTAAATACGATACCTGTAGCGCATCAAAAACCTTCCCCGGGAAATCTTCCGATTGAACACAGAATTCGCTCGGTTATTCGCTGGAATGCTGCGGCCATGGTGGTGCAGGCGAACAGGAAAACCAGTGAACTGGGTGGTCATATAGCCAGTTTTTCATCTGCGGCTACGCTTTATGATATCGGTTTTAATCATTTTTTCAGAGCGCCTACTGATGAAAATAAGGGTGACATGGTATTTTTTCAGGGGCATTCTGCACCCGGTATTTATTCTCGTGCTTTTCTTGAAGGCCGAATTTCCGAACAACAGTTATTAAGTTTCCGACAGGAAGCCAGTAATGACAATGGTTTATCTTCTTATCCTCATCCGTGGTTAATGCCTGACTTCTGGCAGTTCCCAACAGTATCCATGGGTCTTGGCCCGCTGATGGCGATTTATCAGGCTCGTTTTGAAAAATATCTGGAAAATAGAGGATTGATTGAGAAGCAGGATCGAAAGGTCTGGGCTTTTATGGGTGATGGAGAAATGGATGAACCCGAATCACTCGGTGCTATATCCCTGGCATCCAGAGAAAAGCTGGATAACCTGGTTTTCGTGGTGAACTGTAATCTACAAAGGCTGGATGGACCGGTACGTGGAAATGGCAAAATTATTCAGGAGCTGGAAGCGGTGTTTCGTGGAGCTGGCTGGAATGTCATCAAGGTCGTCTGGGGTGGATACTGGGATGCTCTGCTGGATAGAGATAAAGATGGGCTTCTGCAAAAACGCATGGAAGAAACTGTCGATGGTGAGTACCAGGCTTATAAAGCGCATGGTGGAGCCTATACACGGGAACATTTTTTCGGTAAATACCCTGAATTAAAAGCGATGGTTGCAAACATGTCGGATAAAGATATCTGGCGTTTGAATCGTGGTGGCCATGATCCGCATAAAGTTTATGCCGCCTATGCGGAAGCGGTTGCTCACAAAGGGCAGCCCACGGTTGTTCTTGCGAAAACGGTTAAAGGCTACGGCATGGGTGAAGCCGGTGAAGGGCAGAACATTACCCATTCGCAAAAGAAAATGGGAGAAGATGCGCTAAAGGCGTTTAGAGATCGATTTAATATTCCTGTGTCTGATGATGAAATTTCCGATGCACCTTTTTATCGTTTCGCTGAAGACAGTGAAGAGATGCAATACATGCGTAATCAACGTGAGGCACTAGGTGGGTATATGCCGGTTCGCAAGGACATGGCTGAGCCGCTTAATATTCCGGGTCTGGATGTTTTTGATGCGCTGCTACAGGATAGTGGTGAAAGAGAGTTTTCAACGACCATGGCGTTTGTCAGGATGTTATCCACTCTGACACGTAATAAAGATATTGGAAAAAATATTGTGCCCATCGTACCCGATGAAGCGCGTACATTCGGTATGGAAGGCATGTTTCGTCAACTGGGTATCTATTCTCACAGCGGGCAATTATACAAACCGATGGATGCCGATCAGGTAATGTACTACCGGGAAGATAGGAAAGGACAAATTCTGCAGGAAGGGATAAATGAAGCGGGAGCCATGTCTTCATGGATTGCTGCGGGTTCATCCTATTACACCCACGGCATTAACATGGTTCCGTTTTATATTTATTATTCCATGTTCGGCTTTCAACGTATCGGTGATCTGGCCTGGGCTGCGGGTGATATGCAGGTAAGAGGATTTCTGATTGGTGGAACTGCCGGAAGAACAACGCTTGCCGGTGAAGGTTTGCAGCATCAGGATGGTCATAGTTTGATCGTTGCCGGCACTATTCCTAACTGTGTTTCTTATGATCCTGCGTTTGCTTATGAAATGGCCGTGATCGTGCATGACGGCATGAAACGCATGTATCAACAACAGGATAATGTGTTTTATTACATCACCGCGATGAATGAAAATTACCATCACCCGGCGATGCCGGAAGGTTCGGAAGAAGGCATTATTAAAGGCATGTACTTGCTGAGAGAAAGTAAAGCAAAGGGTACAAAAGTTCAGTTAATGGGCTCTGGTACCATTTTACGTGAAGTGATGGCAGCGGCAGACCTTCTAAAGTCAGATTTCAATATTGAAGCTGATATCTGGAGCATGACCAGCATTAACGAACTGGCGAGAGAAGCCAGTGATGTAACTCGCTGGAACCAGTTGCATCCAACTAAGAGAGCCAGGCAAAACTATGTAGGAAGAATGTTGAATGGTCGTAAAGGCCCTGCAATCATTGCTACCGATTACACCCGGACCTATTCAGATCAGATAAGGGCTTATGTTCCTATGCAGTATGTGACGCTGGGAACAGATGGTTTTGGTCGAAGTGATACACGTGCGAACCTCAGGTCTTTCTTTGAAGTGAATAAATACTATGTTGTGGTTGCTGCATTAAAAGCACTGGCAGACGATGGTGAAATAGAAACTAAAGTGGTTCAGCAGGCAATTAAAAAATACAATATTGACGCTGAAAAACCTAACCCACTTAAGGTTTAACTAGAGCTGGAAATATTCACTACGAAGCGCACTAAGCTCACGAAGGTTTTATTTAGTATAGAAATACTTCTTCGTGTTCCTTGTTCGCTTCGCGGTAGAAATTTTAAAAATGATAAAAATTTAACTGATTTTTTAGTTGAATTTTGACGGAGAAAAACGTGGCGAATATTGAAAAAATATTATTACCTGATGTGGGTGACTTTGATGAAATCGAAGTTATCGAAGTCATTATTAGTGTCGGTGATGAAATCGAAAAAGATGACTCGATTATCACCCTCGAATCAGATAAAGCAACCATGGAAATACCGGCTTCTATCAGTGGTAAAATAAAATCGATTAGTGTAAATGTCGGTGATAGAATTTCTGAAGGTACTGTGATTGCTGAAGTTGAAGTGTCTGAATCTGCTGCTGAAGAAAGTGCAGCTCCAGAGCAACCAGTTGAAACTTCCGTAGAACAGCCAGTTGCTGAAAAACCAGCTCCTCAAACTGTTGTAGCCAGTGCTCCAGAATCACCAAAATCCGCACCAAATCCACCCCCTGTTCCGGCTTCTGATAATGACTCTAACAAGGTTGTAGCACACGCCAGTCCTTCAGTGAGAAAGTTTGCCAGAGAATTAGGTGTAGATATAACCCGGGTAACAGGTACTGCAAGTAAAGGCCGGATATTAAAAGAAGATGTTCAAAATTATGTTAAATCATCTTTAGCCAGTCCCGTGGCAGCACCTGCAGCTTCAGCTTCAGGCATTCAGCTAAGTGATGCTCCTGTAGTGGATTTCAGCAAGTTTGGCGACATCGAAACAAAAGCGTTGAGTCGCATTAAGAAAATTTCAGGTGCGCATTTACATCGAAGCTGGGTTTCTGTACCTCATGTCACCCAGTTTGATGAATCAGATATTACTGAACTGGAAGCCTTTAGAAAATCCCTGGCCAAAGAAGCCGAGAAAAAAGGCGTCAGGCTGACTCCGTTAGTCTTTATCATGAAAGCTGTGGTGGCTGCATTACAGCAATTTCCTGAATTTAATGCTTCTCTGGATGCTAGCGGTGATAACCTTATCTTGAAAAAATATTTCCATATCGGAGTTGCAGTTGATACACCTAATGGACTGATGGTGCCTGTCATTCGCGATGTCGATAAAAAAGGTATTTATGAGTTATCTGCCGAGCTGGCTGAAACAGCGGGCAAGGCAAGAGAAGGCAAATTGATGCCAAAAGATTTGCAGGGTGGTTGTTTTTCTATTTCCAGCCTGGGAGGAATTGGTGGCACACAGTTTACCCCTATCGTGAATGCGCCCGAAGTTGCAATTTTGGGCGTTGCACGTGCCAGGATGCAGCCGGTTTATCAGGACGATGGATCATTTAAACCAGCACTGATGTTACCGCTGGCATTATCTTATGATCATCGAGTGATTGATGGGGCGCAGGGTGCACGTTTTACTAATTATTTGAGTCAGGTTATATCTGACATGAGAAGAGTACTACTATAGTGAACCAGCTAAAATCGTCTTTTTCTGTGATAGCTGCGTCAGCGCCGTGCTCAGATTCTCATGTCATACTTATACACTGCGGTCTTGCGCGCGGTGCTTTCTTACTCTCACAAAAAAAACTTAATTTTAAGAGGCACACTAATAATGAGCAAGTCTGATTTAATAGTCCCTGATATCGGTGGTTTCGATAATGTAGAAGTTATTGAAGTACACGTGAAGAAAGGCGATAAGTTAGAAAAAGAAGATTCAATTATTACCCTGGAATCAGATAAGGCAACGATGGATATTCCATCACCGATGGCTGGTACTATCACCGAATTGAGCATCAGGGTGGGTGACAAAATTTCTGAAGGCGCCAAGCTGGGTGTTATTGAAGCCTCCGGAGATATTTCAGCTACTGAAGAAGCGGTTTCATCTGAGGAAGCGTCTGTTCCAGAAGCAGTAACAGATGCTGATAAAAACTGTGAAGTTTTAGTGCTGGGTGCAGGACCCGGTGGTTACACGGCAGCTTTTCGTGCTGCAGATTTAGGTAAAAAAGTCATCCTGGTAGAGCGTTATGACTCATTGGGTGGCGTTTGTCTGAATGTGGGCTGTATTCCATCTAAAGCTCTTTTGCATACTGCACAGGTTATTAACGAAGCTGAACACATATCGAAAAATGGCGTGAAATTTGCCAAACCCGAAATAGACCTGGATGGCATTAACGGGTTTAAATCCAGGGTTGTTACTAAATTAACCGGTGGCCTGAAGCAATTAGCTAAACAACGGAAAGTCGAAGTAGTTTATGGAATAGGTGAATTTGTTAATGATCATCAGCTTAAAGTAAATAAAGACGGCGTTGATACTTCCATCTCTTTTGAGAATTGCATAATTGCTGCCGGTTCACAGGCTACCGAAATTCCGGTGTTTCCAAATGATGATGATCGTTTGATGGATTCTACCGATGCACTGGAACTGAAGGAAGTTCCGAAAAATTTGCTGATTATTGGCGGTGGTATTATCGGCCTGGAAATGGCGACTGTTTATGATGCGCTGGGCTCGGAAGTGACCGTGGTTGAATTTATGGATTCAATAATCCCGGGCTGTGATAAAGATCTGGTGCGCCCATTGATGAAACGCATCAAATCCAGATACAAGGCTATTTTACTGAGTACTAAAGTGACTGAAATTAAAGCTCAGAAAAATGGACTTAAGGTTGGATTCGAAGGTAAAAATGCACCGGATAGTGCTCAGTTATACGATAAAGTTCTGGTAGCAGTGGGTCGTCGACCTAACGGGCTTAAAATTGGCGCTGAAAATGCGGGCATAAAAGTAGAAGAGTCCGGGTTTATTCCGGTTGATTCTCAAATGCGTACCAATGTGCCTAATATTTTTGCGATTGGCGATATTGTCGGTCAACCGATGCTGGCGCATAAAGCCACGCATGAAGCCAAAGTCGCTGCAGAAGTGATTAGCGGTATGAAATCATTCTTCGAACCGATGACTATTCCTTCAGTCGCCTATACCGACCCGGAAGTTGCGTGGATGGGACTCACCGAAACAGAAGCTAAAGAACAGGGTGTCGACTATATAAAAGGTGCTTTCCCGTGGGCAGCAAGCGGCCGTGCGTTGGGGATTGATCGTGATGATGGAATGACCAAGGTGTTATTTGATAAAGAGACCAGGCGCATCCTGGGGGCAGGTATCGTGGGTGTAAATGCCGGTGAATTACTGGCTGAAGCCGTATTAGCGCTGGAAATGGGGGCTGATGCAGAAGATATTGGCCTGACTATCCATGCGCATCCAACATTATCTGAAACCTTCAATTTTGCTGCAGAAATGGCGGAAGGCACGATTACCGACCTGTATATTCCTAAAAGAAAATAATGCACCACGAAGGCGCTAAGTAAATGAAGAAATTTTAACAGTCATATTATATTTGATAATACACTGTTGCTGAAAGTTACTCTGTTCTGGAGTGACCCACAGTTACATGATTGATTTTGAATGTAATTCAGCAAGTCCAGCTTAAGTTTTGTCACTTATTAGACTGTCTTCGTGTACTTCGTGCCTTCGTGGCGTCAGTCTTTTGATCTTTTAAAATGGATGATTTTTTCGAATAAGCAATTCTATCAATCAGATTGCTTTTTTGCCTTTTCGTACTATATTCATTTTGAATTCAATCAGATTTAGCTGTTTGTTAGAGTTTATTTCAGGATGTTGTGATTTGAAAAAAACCTTGTAAGCCAATTGTTTATTCGATAATCTTAAGGTGAAATATTAAATGGCTGCTATAATCAGTCGTATTCTAAAGATGAGTTACACAGGGAGACTCATGAAAACTACAATTTACCCAAAATTAAAGCAGTCCTACCTGCTGATAATTTTTATCGCCTTATCTGTTTCCAGTCTACCAGCTTCAGCTGAGTTTGATTTTTCCGGTTTGTACACAGGTTTACAGTATTCTTC
>JAAEMR010000151.1 GCA_024225395.1 Gammaproteobacteria bacterium | reverse complement strand
TTGGACCAAATTATGCAATTTTGGCCCTTACGGCAGAGGCATCATCTGAAACACGGTCAGCCGGTATGGACATGTCCAGTAATGTTTCAGTACCAGCAGCAGTTCTCGCCCTGGAATAATCATTACCTGCAACAGCAGCGACAGAACCGTCAGCTTGCTTGATAATGGCAAAACGAAAGGCCGGTGAACCACTCGCAGTAAAAGCGAGTTCGTCACGTGTTTGAGTAACGACATTGACCGGACCCAGCCGAGTGATAACAATGGTTCGTTCTTTAGGAACAACAGTCTTCTGACCAACCGTATAACCATCCTTTTCGAAAGTCAGCTCAACACGATCAACTAACTGGTCATCCTGTTCAGCTATCGCAAGCCTGAAAGCACCATTTTCATCGGTTGTAGTGGATAAGGAACCAACTTCAACATCACCAGAAAATAAAACGGCAGTCACCTGGACATCAACAAGAGACTGGGGATTTATATCCGGTGAAGTACCACCGCTTACTGTAGCATCACCGCTTGCCCCTGCACTGACCTGTCCGGTAATCGACTTCTCAATTAATGTAACTGGACCCGGATCTGGATCAACTGGATCCGGGTCGTCTGGATCACTGCTGCCACCGCCACCTCCACAGCCGGCCAACACTATAGAAAACAAAGCAATAAATGCTGTAAATAAAATTTTGTTTGACTGCAGAGCTTTATAACGTACTTCCATCACACCCTCTCTAATCAAGCAGAAACTTCTACTCGATTTTATAAATTCTTAATTTGATTTTGTTAGTTTATATTTTGCTATATCGACAGAAAATATTAATTCATCGCACACACTAAAAATAATTCAAAACAATGTCAACACAAAGCTACATTCCCAATTCATTATATTACTAATATCTAATTCAGGAATTTACCCCAATTACAGTCATGAAGATGACTATAGATTTTATATGTTAGACCATTAATAATAAATTGCTGAAATAATTTCACTTTTTTAATAATATTTTCATTAATATACTAGCGAAAAAGATACTAGCGAAAAATATAGCCGAAAAAGATAGCAGCTCAAACAAACCAATAATGTGATGAAAGTCTTATATTTTCCTAACCATGGAAACCACTTCTTCCAATTGCTCCAGGGGCGTATAAAAATGTGGTGACAACCTGACCCCTCCTCCTCGAGGGGCACATAGCACTTTCTTTTTCGACAAAATATGATAAAGGTCATCATTTTCTATTTTATGGCTACGAAAGGTTACAATCCCGGATAAACGGTCAGTAGACCTGTCACTCAATATTTCCACATGATTAATTATGTCTAACTGCTCAATTAACTGCTGACTACGATAAATTACTCTGGCACCAATATCCTGAAGACCAATATCCAGCAACAATTCAACACTCGCATTCATCGCATGAATACTCAGCATATTCGGGCTGCCGCATTCAAACCTTTTTGCAGTCCGGGCAAGTTCAAATTGCTGTGCAGAATAATCACTCAGCTTATCCACCATGTGCCAGCCATATTGCAACACCTGCAGTTTATCCATCACCTCCTTACGAACATAAAAAAGCCCCAGACCTTCTGCTGACAACAACCACTTATGCCCGTCGGCGATAACAAAGTCAGCATTAATTTCCTGAACATCAAATGGTAAGGCACCGATCTGCTGAATCGCATCAACACAGAACAATATATTATTGTCTTTGCAAAACTGTCCTATTTTTTCCAGATCCATGCGAAAACCATTAGCATACTGCACCGCACTGATAGTAATAAGCCGGGTATTTTTATCACACAGATCGAATAAAGCCTGTTCAGGATCATCGGCATTTTCCAGATCCAGCTTGCGAAATTCCACTCCTTTTGAACGCAATGAATCCCATACGAAACGATTGGATGGAAATTCCTGTTGAATACCCACAACATTGTCACCTTTTATCCAGGGTAATCCATAAGCCACAAAGGAGAGCCCTTCAGAAGTATTCTTTACCAGCGCGATCTCATCCTCTGAAGCCGCATTAATCAATTGCGTTATATTCTTACGTAAATTTTTCTCTACCTCCATCCATTGCAGATAATGCTTTGAACCAAACTGAAGGTTTTGCTCCGCGAATGCCTTTACTGCATCGGAGGTTACCTGCGGCCAGGGGCCAACCGCTGCATGGTTGAGGTGAATCAGGTTATCGGTTACAGGAAATTGAGTACTCATATGGAGTATATTTAGAGTGGTAAAAAGACTAATAGCATTGCCTGATTATAATGCTTAAATTAAAAATGATACGTTTTTTTATAATAAACACTTTCAGCTCATACTGCTTAAAAATGCTCACAGGAATAGTGATGGACTCTACTCAGGAACCCTGCCGACAATTCTGGATATTCCAGGCAAATCCAAAATAGTATAATGCCCTTTCACAACTTAAAGTTGAGCACACAGTCGACTGGTATGTTTCCCGGTTTATCGATCGATATCAACAGGGAAAAAACGTTTAACAGCCGTTTATCGTGGTGTTGTTGATAATCCACTGAAAAAATCTTTTTACGAACTCAGGGTAAAACAATACTCGATCGCCTGTAAGTTAAAAACAGTAAACACCGATGTTTGATTTCTTCCAGCTCGAGATGGGGTTCCAGCCTGAAACAATATTCATTTAAATCTTCCATTATTTGCTGAGATACCCTGCCCTGAAAAAGATCACTCCACTCAGTTAAATTCTTCGAAGATGAGTTTTGCAGCAGCACTTTTCTTAACTGATTCCCGGTCGATGATTGTCGAATTGTCGAACGAAAATGCAACCAGGATCGAACCCTCTGCGCCAGTTTATCAACTCGATTAGCCACATAAAAAAATACTAACACAGCAATATAAACAATCATTATTCGGGCATACCGGGGAATATTCCAATACCCGGGCAGGCTATGTTGCAGGTATTCCAGGCGACCCGTTGTCGTATTAAAATATGCCAGTTGAAGTTCATTTGATGATGTTAAATTCCAATCCGGTATTTTTATTTTATAAAGTTGACTGACTGTCGCAGACTGTTCATCTATCAACTGCTCGATCACAACGTCAGTTGAAGCTATTCCTTTAGACTCAAGAAATGCCTGTACACCTTCCACATGACCGGGCAAACGACCACTATTCTCAATTTTAAGCAGCCATGAAGGTTGTTCATTTTTTTCTTCGACAAGCAGACTATGAACCCTTAAATTTCCAACCGCAACAGTGGCAGGCAAATAGGCTGGAACAGGTTTAATATTGAGCCTGATCTTTGGCAGGTAAAAACGAAACCGGCTACGTCCCCTTTGCTGTATCGATGGTAACTCAATTTCATAAATGCCGTGATGGGGTGTTAACAGCATCCACCGCAATCGAACCACATCACCTGTTTCCAGTTGTAAACGTTGTGGTTTCAGCGCACGAATGCCAAAACCATCCAGCTCAAAATCATTAACAACAACATTATTCCGCTTCTCGACCAGCGCTATATCAACGCTTAAAATAATAGCCTGATCAGCCCAGTAAACGGGCTGCAAAGGACGCACTACCGGAGTCGCATCAATATCATGGCGAATTAAAGGTTTTATATTTATGGATTGAGATTTTGCAATCGCTCCCCCAAGCGCTAAAGAGTCTAACGTGAGCGGTCCACTGACACGGGGATAAAGTCGTACTCGAGTATCACTTTGCAGCCGTCCACCCGGCAACGTGGATAATTCACTCTGCCGAATATCTACATAAAATTTTTCATGCCATTCCGATAAATTAGGTGAACCGGGATCTTTATCACCTTGATAACTGATTGTGGCGACAATAAACTTACCCATTTCAGTTTCATTTTTATTCAGTTTCACCCGTAATTCAGCCGTGTATCCAGTTGAACTTATGAACATCAACAATAAGACAGGAATCATCGACATTACTTTTTGGTTACAGAAAAATTTTACCATTTCCGCTTACCTTTAATCACCTGGGGCTGTTTCAATGGAGTTAAAATACCCAGCTCCATTTCAAATAAATGGTTCAGCATTTTTGCGGTGCTTTGCGGCAATACCCTTTCGGTTTCTATCCACCTGCCTGATGATATTTTCCCGCTCTGCCGGTTTAACCCCAGTAATCGAATAACTTCAGATTGAACAGTTTGAGTTGAAACCCTGTATTCAGATTGCTGGGAAGATAAATCGGCAGTGAGTAACGAAGAGCTATCATAGTCAGCTACAAATTCGGCAAGCGTAGGATTTCTTTCTCCAGTTGTTGCCGCTTTCCATAGTGCTCGTTTATAACTCTGTTGAATATGTTTGAGGTGCCTTTGTATCGCAGCCTGCATAGTTTCAGCATAAGACAGGTTGATCGCTATCAAATCATTGTCGAGACCTAGTAACCCGGCATCACGATAAAGGGTAATCGCCTGATCATATTCAGCGGAAAAAAAATAACTGTTAGCCAGGTTAAAGACTGCTTTAGCACGATTTAACTGATCGGAAGTCACCCATGCAGCAGATGAGAAAGCCTGCTGTGCACATTTGAAATCTTTTTGACGGTAACAGGCAGTCCCTTCTCCAAAATAGGATTCGAACGAACTCAACTGACGGAATAATTGTTGTGCCTGCCGATACTGTTTGTTATCGAGCGCCTGCTGAGCCTGCTCAATTATTTCTCTATCACCCGCATAAGCGACAGGCTCCAGCACAGCGAAAACTGGCAATAACAAAAACAACATGAAGAGCGGTAAAACATTCGACTTCGATCGGACATTACTTAATTTTCGCTGATTAAAAAACATACTCATCAATAACAACAAGACAGCAATTAGTAACGGCAACGAAAACCATTCGAACCAGATAACCTGTTGCTGAATATCCGGGCTGATTCTAAGCGCAGGCAGCTCGACAATAGTGTCCAGGTTTAACCGGTTCGCCTGATGATAATGCCGATAGTTTATGTTTGAACTTGTAGACAGTTTTTTTAACCAGTCGTCTTCAAGCTGGCTTAAAACTGGTCTATTCTGAAATTTAACCAGCCCGTTAACAGTATTGGGCACAGTGACAGGGTTTGATTCACCCAGGCCTATGATACTGGTTTTAATATTTAACTTATTCCATTCCTGTGTGAAAATCTGCATTACTTTCTCACGCTCGCTTAACTCAATATCTCCATCCGTTAAAACCAGAATTCGGCGATGATTCTGCCTGACGCTTAATGACGCTTCAGCAAGTTTTAATGCTGCAGGAAAGTCATTGCCCGCAGTAGGCAAACGAATATCTGACAGACTTTTAACAAAATGGGATAGAACAGACAAATCAGTGGTTGCTGGAAGCAGCTCAAAAGCGTGCCCGGCAAATAACACCATACCAACAGCCAGAGTTGGAGGCTTTTGTAAAATCCATTTATCTAATAACTGCTGAGCGGTACTGCGCCGATCCGGTCGACTGTCACGTGCATTCATCGATTCCGACAAGTCGACAATAACGATTAAAGTTGACGGTTCGACCTGGTACTCAGCCGGTAAATGTTTAATTGATCGTGGACCGGCCGTAGCAATACATAAAAATACCCAGCCCAGCAACAGGCTCATCACGGGTAAATAATTAGATCGGTTTGTGCCAGAAACTTTTACCCACGGAATAAGGCTTGCATCAGCAAAAAGCAGTAACTGCCGACGTTGCCACAAACTGTTCATCGCCATCATCAACAGCGGCAGAAAAATCAGTAACAACCATAACGGTTCGCGCCAATACAGATCTGACAGGCTCAAAACATTTTCCCTTCAGTAAAAGCTCTGGACCATGAAACGGGTAACAACATGATAAACAATAATATAAGGGCCAGAGTTAACGGGTATTGATACAGAGAAATAAGCTGTCTTTTATCTATTTCAGCCTCATTATCGATAACAGGAGTCGACAGGTTAATTAGAATACTATCAATGGCCGAAAGATTTTTGACATGTACCACCTTTCCTCCACCAATTGAAGACAGTCGGGTCATCAATGGAAGATCTACGGGCTGATATATCAGGTGCCCTTTTCCCAGTGAAAACTCAGGTTTGTTTGTGGACCCTACGGCCAAAGCATGTAATTCAAAGCCATCCTGCAATAATGCTTTTACCGCTGACTCTGGTGATGAAACACCTAACTGTTCATAACCATCACTGACTAGCATCACTATTCGCTTCGAAGAATTAACAGTAGACTGGTCGGCTGTTGATGATTGCCCCATAGGAAACTGTTGTTGTATCAATGCCAGGGTTTCACTGATATCACTGTTGCGACCACCCAGTGTGGTTTTTATTCGACCAATCATATTTTCAACCAGTGCGAAATCAGTGGTTAAAGGTAACCACACTGATGAAGGCCGCCCTAAAATAACCAGTGCAATTTTACTACCTTTGAATTCACTGGCTAGCTGTTGCAACAGTAATCGGGTCATAGCCATCCGATCTAGCTGCCTGGCATCTAGCATATAATCTTTTAACGCCATACTGACACTGGTATTCACCACCAGGATCAGCTCTACAGGTTCTTTTTTCGCCTCGGCTGGAAGC
>JAAEMR010000150.1 GCA_024225395.1 Gammaproteobacteria bacterium | reverse complement strand
GAATAAATATATTAAGAACGTTTTGTGCCAATCTTATAATCGTTAAATAGTGCTCAATAAACTGTGCTCAGAGGTTAAAAAAGAGGTTGACAAAAAAAGAATTGTGAGTATATTAGAAATGGATTTCTGCGAATAAATTTGGCATCCTGTTTTGATGCCATCCGTCATCATTGATAATGGCGGTCATTTGATCTTTGAAAACTAAATAGTGGAAGTGAATGAGTTGGGTCTTAAGTTATAATGCTGTGAACCATTATCAGCATTTATTAGTTCAATTGGAGAGTTTGATCCTGGCTCAGAATGAACGCTGGCGGCGTGCTTAACACATGCAAGTCGCACGAGAACGCTTCAGCTTGCTGAAGTAAGTAAAGTGGCGCACGGGTGAGTAACGCGTGGGTAATCTACCCTTGAATTGGGGATAACCCGCCGAAAGGCGGGCTAATACCGAATGACATCTTGAAAACTTATGTTTTCGGGATCAAAGGTGGCCTCTACATGTAAGCTATTGTTTGGGGATGAGCCCGCGTACCATTAGCTTGTTGGTAGGGTAAAGGCCTACCAAGGCAACGATGGTTAGCTGGTCTGAGAGGATGATCAGCCACACTGGAACTGACACACGGTCCAGACTCCTACGGGAGGCAGCAGTGAGGAATTTTGCGCAATGGGGGAAACCCTGACGCAGCAACGCCGCGTGAGTGATGAAGGCT
>JAAEMR010000149.1 GCA_024225395.1 Gammaproteobacteria bacterium | reverse complement strand
GGAATCAAATAATCCCGCCAATCAGTTTCAAGGCTTTCTGGTCAATAACTTGAATGTAACTATCTTTAACTTCAATGACATTTTTCTTGCTGAGATCGTTCAGTAAACGGGAAAATGTTTCAGGCTGTAACGACAGCATTGAAGCAATAGCATTTTTTGGAATTTCCAGTTTGAATTTCAATCCTTTATTGTAAGACTGGTCGAGCAGGTAAGTAGCCACTCGATTTCGCCCTGTTAATGAGCTTAATTTGTCAATTTCATTAATCAATTCGTGCATTCGCTTACTTAGGTCACCCATGATCAATAAACAGGTCTCTGACGATTTGCGTAAAATATTAAGAAATTTATGTGAACTTATAGCGACTAGAGTAGAGTCTTTCATGGCTGCGGCGCTGACCGGGTAGTTAGTATGGTCATAAAACATTAAGGCTTCTGCAAATATCTGACCGGATTCTTCCAGTTCAAATATTTTTTCCTGACCTGCAGGTGATTGACGGTAAAGTTTGATTAAACCATCGAACACAAAGTAAAAGTTAATGGCTTTATCTCCATGAGTAAATAATACGTCCCCTTCTGACAGTTTGATTACTTTTGAGTAGACGCACATTTCATCCAGCTGCGAAGCTTCAAGCCGTCCAAACAGAGGGTTCTGACGTAATAACGATTCCATATTGCTACAGGTTTTTCTATTTTGTTTTCTTATGTCCACGGAGTATTATTTATTGTTGTTAACAAAAAAAATATAATTCTGTAAGGTAATATTTACCTGATTAATTACCCGGTTAGTAAAATAACAGTTGATATTTGTCAATTCTAACCTTTTGTTTGCATTCTGTGTAGTCATGATGGCTTAATAAATTGAGCTTGCTCTGCAAAAAATTAAGACACAGGTTTATTTTCTTACAGTGATGATATTTTCGTGCTAGCTAAATTCCTCTATAAACAGATTTGACGTAGGTCAATTGATATTTAGTTTATAGTCTTCAGCTGACAGAACTTGATGATGGTCAATGCTAAAAAACGGTGTAGCGTCTAAGTTCCTAACCTACTGTGCAATTTACAGTTTAATGTAAACCTGAATACCCAAACTATATTTTTCAGGTTAAATTTCCTCAGTTTTTGATACAGAATTTTGAGATTCTGTCCATAGGTAAAGTAGGTAAATAGAAATGGGTAAAGGTATGGTTTATCTGGTGGGCTCAGGTCCTGGTGATCCAGATTTGTTAACTGTTAAAGCATTACGCTTAATTCAAAGCGCTGATGTAATTTTTTATGACCGTCTGGTTTCTGATGAAATACTGGCACTCATTCCCACGGGTGTTAGCCGTTTCATGGTCGGCAAGGCATCCGGTCATCACTGTGTCCCTCAACATGAAATCAACCAGTTACTGATCAATGCAGCCGATAAAAATCGTACTATCGTTCGTCTGAAAGGGGGCGATCCCTATATATTTGGTCGAGGCAGCGAAGAAGCTCTTGAACTCAATAAACAGGGTATCAAATTTGAAGTTATTCCGGGTATCACGGCGGCCTCCGGTTGTAGCAGTTATGCCGGAATTCCATTAACTCATCGTGGCATGAGTAGAAGTGTGCAGTTTATTACCGGACATTTTCGTGAAGATGAACCGCTTGAAATTGATTGGGAAAAGCTTGTTAACCCGCAAAACACGCTGGTATTCTATATGGGACTAAGTAGTCTCGATTTTATCTGCCAGTCGTTAATGAAAGCTGGACTGGCTGCTGATACTGCAGCAGCAGCTGTTCAAAATGGAACAACAATGCAGCAAAACAGTCTTATTTCTGATGTGAGTCATTTAACTGCATCTGTAAAACAAAGCGGTATGCAGGCTCCGGTTATGATTATCATCGGTGAAGTTGTGACACTAGCCGATGATTTAAACTGGTTTATATCAAATGCTGATGAATTTCAGTCTGAAAATACGATTTATGAAAGTGTTCCTGCTTAAACTTATCGCTGGACTTGTAATGCTTAGTTCAACGGTGTTTGCTCAATCCCCTGACGGCAGCATTAATGCGGCGCGTCAGCAGGAGTTGCTGCACCTGCTAAAACAGGACTGTGGCTCCTGTCATGGCCTGACCCTGAAAGGCGGTCTGGGGCCGGCACTGTTACCTGAAAATTTAACCGGCAAACCGGTTTCTTTTCTGGCTTATACCATTTTAGAGGGCAGGCCCGGTACAGCGATGCCACCATGGAAATATTTACTCAAACCAGAAGAAGCTGAATGGCTGGCTGGTGTACTGGTTCGAGGAGAACTTCAGTGAAGTTATTACTAGTTTTGTTATTACTGTTATCGAATGTTTCCTGGGCCCGGGGAACGGGTGATTTGGGCATTATCATCGAGCGTGCTACTGGCAGTGTTAAGGTCGTTGAAAACAGTGGAAATACGGTTTTGGGCACGATTACCGGTTTGGGTGATCTATCACATGCTTCAGCTGTTTATTCACGTGATGCGCGTTATGCCTTCGTGTTTGGCCGCGATGGTGGTTTGACCAAGATTGATGTGCTTTCAAAAACACTGGTCAATCGAACCATTCAATCTGGAAACAGTATTGGTGGTGCAATTTCTCAGGATGGAAAACTGGTCGCGGTATCCAACTATAAACCCGGTGGCGTAAAAATATTTGATACAGAAACTCTGGATCTGGTAGCCGATATTCCTGCAACTTACGGTGAAGGTAATCTACTGTCCAAGGTTATTGGACTGGTTGATGCACCTGATCAAATCTTTGTGTTCAGTTTATGGGATGCTGGAGAAACCTGGGTTGTGGACATGAAGGATGTCAAAAATCCTGTCATTACCAAGTTCAGGGATATTGGCCGAAATCCCTACGATGCACTGATTACTCCAGACGGTCGATATTATATCGCTGGCCTGTTCGGTGAAGATGGAATGGCTTTACTGGATTTATGGAATCTGGACAAGGGCGTTAAAAGAATTCTTCCCGGGTATGGTAAAGGTCAGAAGAAGTTACCTGTTTATAAAATGCCTCATCTTGAAGGCTGGGCAATAGCCGGAAACTATGCATTTGTTCCTGCGGTTGGTTTGCATGAAGTGCTGGTGATCAATACGCTGGACTGGACTGAAGCAGGGCGCATACCTGTGCATGGACAGCCTGTTTTCGTCATGGCTCGACCCGATGGTCGTCATGTCTGGGTAAACTTTGCGGTTCCGAATAATGACACAATTCAGGTTATAGATTCGCAAAGCCTGAAGCTGGTGAAACAATTACAGCCAGGCAAAGGCGTATTGCACATGGAATTTGAACCGAGAGGTGAAGAAGTGTGGTTATCGGTCAGGGATAAAAACAAAATTCAGGTTTACAATACAACAGACTTTTCGGTGAAAGCAGAACTTTATGCTGATACTCCCAGTGGCATATTTTTCACCTCTCGTGCACACCGTATAGGACTTTAAACCGTGAATACCCGGGTGCCAGAAAAGTCAGAATCAAACTTTAGTGAACTGGAAAAACACTTGCTGAATGATTTCCAGCATGACCTGCCGTTAACTGAAAATCCGTTTGCTGATATAGCCAGTAAGCTGGGCAGTGATGAACAAACCGTTATTTCTACGCTTCAAAATTTAAAGGATCGCGGCATTATCAGCCGGGTCGGTCCTGTTTTTCGCCCCAACCGTATCGGTGTCAGCACCCTTGCAGCTATGGCAGTACCTGAAGAAGAGTTAGTGCTGGTAGCAGAAAAGGTCAGTGCCTATGCTGAAGTTAATCATAATTATGAAAGGCTGCATCATTTCAACCTATGGTTTGTAGTAACCGCTCGTGATGACTCCCATCTTGATAAGGTCTTGCAGGAAATGGAAAACAACTGCGGTTATTCGGTGATGAGTCTACCGATGCTTGAAGATTATTTTATTGACCTTGGGTTCGATCTGAAATGGACATGACCGTGTTAAATCCAAATCTTGAGCAGGCGCTTATCTCTGTCATCGAACAGGGTTTGCCTCTTGTACCACGGCCCTATGCCGATATTGCTCTGCAAATAGGCTGTAGCGAGCAGGAAGTCATAGAAGGTCTGCAGGCTCTCAAAAATCGTGGTGATATCAAACGTTTTGGTGTGGTTGTACGTCATCGGAAACTGGGGTATAGAGCCAACGGTATGGTGGTCTGGGATGTGCCAGATGAAGAAGTGAAGAGGCTGGGGCACTGTATTGGTCAGTATTCATTTGTAACCCTGTGCTATCGAAGACCCAGACAATTACCCGAATGGGGTTATAACCTTTTTACCATGGTTCACGGTCGCAATCAGCAGGAAGTTGAAGAAAAAACACTGCTTCTGGTTGAGCAATGCGGGCTGGATGATATCAAACATGAAATCCTGTTTAGCTCACGTTGTTTTAAACAGCGTGGAGCACGCTATATTAGTAATAATCCGCTTGCCGAAATTAAAATCAGTCCTGCTTCTGATCAAAAATAGGCTAACTTTATGGGCCTTACCGATCCTCTAGAAATATCATTCATTAATAAGTACCAGGGTGGTTTTCCTGTTTGTGAACAACCATTCCTTGACGTGGCTTTAGAGCTGGGAACCGACGAAACCACGCTTATTTCTATCATCCAGAAACTACTAACAGATGGCTGGCTAAGTCGCTTTGGCCCCCTTTATGATGCCAAGCAAATGGGTGGTGGATTGACGCTTGCAGCGCTATCCGTTGCTGAAGATCAGTTTGATAAAATTACGTCTATTGTTAATGCGTTTGATGAAGTGGCTCATAACTATCGGCGAGAGCATAAATTAAATATGTGGTTTGTACTGGCGACTGAAACTGAGCAGGCAATACAAAATGTGATCAGTGATATCGAGTCTAAAACCGGTTTAAAGGTGTTTAACTGTCCGAAACTGCAAGAATTCTATGTGGGTTTGAAGTTGCATATCGACAGCAAAGGGCAGGTTGATACGGTACCGATGGATGTTAATCGCGATAAACTGGCTTACTCCTCAATGGCTCCTGTTGCGCCGAATACATTTGAAAGGAAAATTATCGCTGCTTCACAAGCCGGTTTACCGTTGGTTTCTAAACCCTATGAACTGCTTGCCAGGCAACTGGACAGTGATACTAAAAGCATAATGAATAGCTTTGATGCACTGTTAAAAAACGGCACGATGCGGCGTATCGGTGCAGTACCTAATCACTATAAACTGGGTCTGCGAGGTAATGGCATGACGGTGTGGGATGTACCCGATGAACTGGTGAGTGAAATTGGCGAGAAAATAGGCAGTATGGGTTTCGTCAGCCATTGTTATCAACGTCCACGACACTTACCCGACTGGCCCTATAATCTGTTTGCTATGGTGCATGGGGCTGATAAAGATCAGGCGATTAACAAGCTGCAGGAAATGGAAGCAGAGTTATATCCCTATAATTTTCGTCATGATGTTTTATTCAGTAGTGCTATATTGAAGAAATCCGGGCTTAGAATTTTGCGTTGATAGATAAAAAGACATTTTCACCACGAAGCTCACGAAGGACACGAAGATAAAAGCACATTTAAACGTGAATAAAGTGATTCTAGTAAAACTGTGTTGCAGCAAGGTGAGTAAAGTAAAATTGAGTACTCAAATATAAACCTTTCGTGCTCTTCGTGAGCTTCGTGGTAATATTTTGAGGTTTTCCTGAAAAACAAAAGTTAAAGATATGTTTCGTTTAAGTCGATATTTACACGCTTTAGAGAGTAATTCTGCTGTACCTCCGCAATCTCTGGAAAAACGTGCTGCACCCATCAGTAGCATGACGGGCCCCGTGGTTATCTGGAACCTGATTCGACGCTGTAATTTAACCTGCAAACATTGTTATGCCACGTCTACGGATAAAGATTTCCCCGGAGAATTAAGCACTCAGCAAGTTTATGATGTGATGGATGACCTGAAGGAATTTGGCACAAAAGTGCTTATTCTGTCGGGTGGTGAACCAATGATGAGAGCTGATATTTACGACATTTCTCATCGAGCAAAAGAGATGGGTTTTTATGTAGGTTTGTCAACCAATGGCACCTTAATCGATGAAGACAATATCAAAAAAATCAAACAGGTCGATTATGATTATGTCGGTATCAGTATTGATGGAACCAAAGCAACTCATGATAAATTCAGACGAAAAGCAGGGGCATATGATGAAGCCCTGAGAGGTATTCGCCTGTGTCGTGATGCAGGGCTGAAGATTGGCTTACGCTTTACTCTGACCCAGGATAATGCCGATGAATTGCCGGATTTGCTGCAATTAATGGATGATGAAAATATCGATAAATTTTACCTGTCGCACTTGAATTATGCCGGGCGGGGGAATAAAAATCGTGGCAGCGACCTGCATTATCAGATGACGCGTAAGGCGATGGATTTACTGTTTTCGACCTGCTGGGACGATGTCCAGTCGGGTAAAAAACGAGAATTTGTGACCGGAAATAATGATGCTGATGGTGTTTATTTACTCTACTGGGCGCAACAGAATCTTCCCCAGCATGTTGATGCACTGACCAAAAAATTACTGCGCTGGGGGGGCAACTCTTCGGGTATTAATATTTCCAATATTGATAATCTTGGTAAGGTTCATCCTGACACCATGTGGTGGGATTACACCATCGGTAGTGTCAAAGAGAGATTATTTTCTGAAATCTGGATGGATACGTCTGATCCATTGATGGCAGGCTTGAAGCTGAAGAAAAGACCGGTAGAAGGGCGTTGTGCAGCCTGTAAACATTTACAGATTTGCGGTGGTAATTCCCGTACAAGAGCCTGGCAGCTTACCGGCAACCCCTGGGCAGAAGATCCCGGGTGTTATTTAACTGATGAAGAAATCGGTGTGACTGATATGCCTGACCGGATTGAGGTCAGTGCATACGATAGAAAATCCGAAAAGAAGAAAAATCTATCGATTTAACGGGCCCCCGCAAGGGGAGCCCCCTACGGTGTATTTAATGAACACCTTTTTCATTCAGGAAGGTGCAATATTGTTGATCCGTTCCGGCTATATGCTTGATTAACCATGTTTTCAGATATTTAGTCAGGTCACAGATAGCGCCTTCGCTATTCTTTTCATAGGCTTCCATATATTCCCCAATCTTTGTAATCATTACAGCATGGGTTTTTTTATGAGGTTCATAATCCGGGTAGCCATGTTTGGCCATCAATTCTTCTTCCCTTTTAAAGTGATAAATTGTGTAGTCGACAACTTCTTTAAGAGCCTGACGTTCATAGTTTTCACCAGACGGGTACATTATGGCGGTTTGTAAGGTGTTTATCAGGGCTATGAGTTTCTTATGGTCGTCATCAATTGATTGTATGCCTACGCTGAGTTCGTCATCCCAGGTTAAATAATGGCGAGCTGAAATACGTTTATGAATATAGGGTAGTGCGGCAAGCACGACGATCATAATCCACGGAACCGGGTTATCGATTCCAAACATAAATCCGATACCGATGACCATAAACGCCAGAACGATAAAAATGGAAAGCCCGAAAGTTTGCAAGCTACTATTACGCATAATTGATCTCAGCTATTAGTAAATATTAAAAAGTGATAAAGATGAGGATACTATTTTATTATTTTTATTCAGTCCAGCATGCCGTCTTAAAAATCACAGAATAGAATTGTATTTTTCAAGATTAGCGGTTTTTCAGACCAAAAATTGATGTGTGTCAAGTTGTCGCAGGGTAGTAGTAATCTATTTGATATGTATCAAGGATGTACACTGAAATTAGGCGTCAAATTACCCCGCTAACAATTTAATGAGGTATTTCTCCAATGATGAAAAGTATAGGTTCACGTATGCGCTCTTTGAGTAAAGCAAGCGTGCTTTCTGTTGCTGTAGGTGTTGCTCTGAGTACTGCAGGTATTTCTGCACAGGCTGCGGGTCCAACCCTGAGTGAAGCAGATTTTGAAAAAGGTAAGTCCATTTACTTCCAGCGTTGTGCTGGTTGTCATGGCACGTTACGTAAAGGCGCAACAGGTAAAAGCCTGGAGCCAATCGTCAAAAAGAAAATGAAAGATGGAACGGTCAAGACGAGTGGTACACTCAAGCTTGGTCAGGATCGTCTTGAAAAGATTATCACCTACGGTACAGAAGGTGGTATGAATAACTTCGATGATATTTTAACGAAAGAAGAAATTACTCTGATGGCCAAGTACATTCAGATGGAACCACCTGTTCCTCCTGAAATGTCTCTAGCCCTGATGAAAGAGCGTCACAAAGTCTTTGTTGCTCCTGAAGATTATCCAACCAAGCCAATGCATGGTCGTAACTGGAAAAACTTTTTCCTCGTTATCGAACGTGATGTAGGTAAGGTTGCAATTATCGATGGTGACAAAAAAGAAATCGTTGCTCATATTCCAACAGGTTACGCGGTACACGTACTGAAAGCTGTTGAACATCATGAGACTCTTCACGTTAAAAATGCTGGCCGTTTCTGGTACATCATGGGACGTGATGGAATGATGACCAAGGTTGACCTGTGGGCTAACCCTGACAAAATGAAAGTTGCACAGGTGCAGGTTGCCTATGATGCTCGTGACGTAGCGGTTTCTGGTGACGGAAAATACGTTATCGGTGGTGGTTACTGGCCTCCTCATTTTGTAATTGCTGATGCTAAGACTATGGAGCCTCTAAAAGTGGTTTCTACTCGTGGTGTTAACGTTGACGGTGAGTATGTTAACGAATCACGTGTTGCTGCAGTTTATGATACGCCTAAAGCTCCATCATGGTTAGTTTCTGCGAAGGAACTGGGTCAAATGTGGCAGGTTGATTACTCTGATCTGGATAACCTGAAGATTGTTAAAATGGATACTGCAAAGTACCTTCATGACGGTTTCTATGATCCTACTAATCGTTATTTCCAGATTGCTGCGAATGCATCTAACAAAATGGTTGTAGTTGATACTGTTGACCAGAAGCTGGAAGCAATGATTGATGTTGACTCCAAGCCACATCCTGGTCCTGGCGCAAACTGGATCGATCCTAAATGTGGTCCTGTTGGTGGAACAACTCACTTAGGTGTTGGTAAAGTGACTGCCTGGGGTAATGATCCTGTAGGTCATCCTGATCAAGCCTGGAAAATCTGCTACGAAGTTGAAACTGACGGTGCTGGCGTATTCTTACGTACACATCCAAAGTCTGACTACGTATGGGCTGACCAGACTAAACACCCTGAGCCAGAAGTTCAGCAGTCAGTACAGGTCATCTCCAAGAAGACTCGTGAGATTGTTAAGACTATTCAGTTGACTACCAAGAAAGGTTATGCAGCGGTTCATTTCGAGTTCAATGCTGATGGTTCAGAAGTTTGGGCATCTGTATGGAATCGTGCCGACAGTAAAAAGCCTAACGGTGAAATCATCATCTTTGATGCGAAAACTTTGAAAGAAGTAGGTCGTATTAAAGGTCTGTATGCACCAACTGGTAAGTTCAATGTGTACAATCGTGTAAACCATGTAACATAAATGGATATTTAAGCAAATAAGGAAATAGAGAAGCGGGTATGGATGTTCCATACCCGCTTTTTTTTGCAAACAGAGTTTGTTCAAGCTCTGTTTGCAAAAAATTATCCCCCCCCTCATTGATAAAAGTTGAGAGATTGTTATGCAACATCAGTCATTATTTAAAAGTCTTGCCACAAGAAAAGTGATTTTTGGCGCTACCTTAGGTAGTGCGGTTTTGTTTATGGTTATTGGTGTCATCCTTTGGGGTGGTTTTAACTGGGGTATGGCAATCACTAATACAGAGCAATTTTGTATTTCCTGCCATGAAATGGAAGAAAATGTATTCGTTGAATACACAGGTACAGCTCATGATGCCAATAGAAGCGGTGTTAAAGCCAGTTGTCCAGACTGCCATGTACCCAGACCCTGGATTCATAAGGTCATTCGTAAAATACAGGCCAGTAATGAAATCTATCACAAGATTCTGGGTACTGTAGATACTCCCGAAAAATTTGATGAACACCGCCTGACCATGGCTCGCAGAGTATGGAAAGCGATGAAAACAACCGATTCACGTGAATGTAGAAACTGCCACGACTGGGAAACCATGAACCCGGAAAAACAACAGCCTCGTGCACGTAATCAACATATATTTGCGATGGAAAATGGCAATACCTGTATTGATTGCCATAAAGGTATAGCGCATAAGGCCGTGCATAAAGATATTGATGAAGATGAGTTGAATAAATGGGCAGAACCCATTGAATCCTATAAGACTGAAATTCCTGAATCTTTCAAAAAGGGCCTGGCCCGCGCTAAAGCTAAAGAAGCTGAAGAAGTCGTTAAACAGCAGGAACTCACTAAGAAAGCACGTGAAAAACGCAAAGCTGAAGCGATTGCTCAAAAGCAAAAACTTGAAGAAGCGGTTAACCAGGCTATAGAAGCTTATAAAGCGCAACAGACTGCTCCAGCAGGTGCGGCAGCAGCTCCTGCCGCTGCAACTGCTACACAGGGTTTTGGCGTAGACTGGTCAGCAGTTCCAGAACGTCTGATCACCCTGTTTTATCCCGGACAAACCTCGATGGAATGGGCGCTGGTGGGTAAATATCATGGGGGCGTTCGTCCTTTTAAAGCAGGTGATCGTTGCATGACCTGTCATGATAAGGAAACGGCTGACATGGGTCAGAAAATGGTGACCGGTGAGAAAGCAGAGCCTACCCCAATCGAAGGCAAGCCCGGGGCTATTCCTGTAACTGTGCAGGCTGCTCATGATGACAATGACCTGTATCTCAAGTTTCAGTGGGAAGATACTGTACATGCACCTGTACCTTTCGTAGAGGGCGGTAAGATGGACCCTGAGAACCAGATTAAACTGGCGATCATGTTTGCCACCGACAAGGTTAAATATGCATCTCAGGCTGGTTGCTGGGGAACCTGTCATCACGATACACGCACTATGCCGAATAACCCTGAAGACCCTGCATCGTCTGGTGTAGAACTTGATTTCGAAAAAGGTGTGACCAAGTACATTGCTGCATCCCGTACCAAGATTGAAGAAAAAGGCCGTCGTGGTAAGAAACTGGGTGGCTGGGACAAACTGAAAGAAAAAGCTGAAATTGAAGCTGCTCTCGCCGATGGTCACTTCATGGACTTACTTCGCTGGAACAGCAGTGGGAAAGTCGAAAATGGTCATATCCTGGAACAGCGTTACATGATGGGTGGTGATGCCATTGAAGCTCAGGGCTGGAAAGAAGCCGGTCTGTGGACTGTTGTTTTCAAACGCAAACTGAAAACGGATAAAGCGGGTGATGTCAGTATCGATGCCGGCACGTTATACAACTTTGGTTTTGCCATCCACGATGATTTTAGTGATGCAAGATTTCATCATGTTTCACTGGGTTATAAAATTGGCCTTGATAATGAAAAAGCTGAAGTGAATGCAGTTAAAGCAACGGTTACCGCAGTAACTCAAGCCCCTGCTACAGCAGCAGCTCCTGTTGCAAAAGCTGGGTCAGGTGCAGCAGTTGATACCGGTATTGACTGGTCAAAAGCGGGGGAACGTGAAATTACATTGTTTTATCCCGGGCAAACTTCAATGGAGTGGTCACTGGTAGGCAAATACCACGGTGGTGCACGCCCATTCATGATTGCAAAAGACCGTTGTGTTACCTGTCACGATAAGGAGACGGCTGACATGGGGCAGAAAATGGTGACTGGTCAAAAAGCTGAAAAAACGCCTATACCGGGTAAGCGTGGTTCTATTCCTGTCTCTGTTCAGGCGACCCATGATGCTGACAACCTTTACCTGAAATTTCAGTGGGAAGGCGTTGACCACAATCCCGTGCCCTTTGTCGACGGTGGTAAAATGGACCCAGCTAATAAAGTTAAACTGGCGATGATGTTTGCGACCGATGAAGTTAAATATGCTTCGCAGGCTGGTTGCTGGGGCACCTGTCATGAGGATGCGAACAGTATGCCGAATGAACCAGAAAACCCTGCTGCTGCCGGGCTTTCAATTGATTTCTCAAAAGGTGTTTCCAAGTACATTGCTGCATCCCGTACCAAGATTGAAGAAAAAGGTCGTCGAGGCAAAAAACTCGGTGGCTGGGATAAGTTGAAAGAGCCTGCTGACATACAGGCAGAAATGGATGCTAATCATGCAATGGATTTACTTCGCATCAACAGCGGTGATGGTTCTAACGAAGATGGACATATTCTTGCTGAAAGGGTCATGTCCGGTGGACAGGGTTTTGAATCAACTATCAGTGAAGAAGGTGGTTTCTGGACTGTTGTGATGAAACGTAAACTAAAGTCTGACAAGCCGGGTGACGTAGACTTGAATTCTGGAAAAATGATTAACTTTGGTTTTGCTATTCATGATGATTATACAAATGAGCGTTTTCATCATGTATCATTGGGTTATAAATTAGCTTTAGATAACCCGAAGGCAGAAGTGAATGCAATTAGCCAGTAATGATTATAAATATTTAACTAGATTACTATTAACCATTGGCCTGTCATTATTCATGACGGGCCATGTGGTTGCTGAAGGTAAAAGTCTATCGCAGTTTGAGCCACAACTCGGTGACAAATTTAAAACCCTGCTACGTGATGCAACCCCTGATCAGGGTGAAATCATTTTCATGCGAAAATGTTCATCCTGTCATGATCATGAAAAATCAGGTGGACATGGAAAAGGACCACATTTGTGGAACTTGATGGGTAGAAAGGCTGGTTCTTCACCAGGCTTTGATTATTCCGATGCGATGAAACAGTCTGGCCATAGCTGGAACTTTGCCACTCTGAATTATTATCTAACCAATACTGAGCAGGCTGTGCCGGGCCGAATTATGGAGTTTCGTGGTATTCGACGGGATAAAGTAAGAGCACGACTATTAGCTTTTCTACGATCATTTAACGACAATATTCCACCACTACCTTAAACCGCAACCATCATGATTCGATTACAGTTATGGGTAGCCCTGCTATCAATCTCATTTTTTATTCCACATCTTCAGGCAAAAGAACTGGATGGTGTGTTACCCGATTCGCTGAGTAAATGGTACAAACCGGAAAATAAACGCCAGGTCTGGTTACATACCATGTTTGGTATGCGGCGGGAGTTACAGGCGGTTGAAGAGTATGTGGATCAAAAAGATATCAACGGCATCAACAAATGGTCGGAACGCCTGGTCACTCATTACCGAAAGTTGCCAGTAATGGTGCCAGAATGGAAAGAGTATGTAGATCTGGATGCAGTTGATGCTCTTGATCAGGCTGTCAAAAACAGTGAATTTAAAAGTATCCGTTATAATTTACGCCAGTTGCAAAAAACATGTCGCTCCTGCCATAAAAAAAATCGTATTCTGGCAACATTGCGTTATCGCTCTCCAGATTTCAGTTCGTTGATTATTACTGGCGAAGATAAAGAGCATAAATATCCTCGCTTTATGAAAACAATTAGTCGTAGTCTTAATCGTATTCGCATTGCTGCAGAAGATGAACACTGGTCTGTTGCCTCTGATGCCAGCAATCAATTTCAGCAGGAATTGAAAATGCTGGGAAATAATTGTGCAAGTTGTCATAAAGATGATGAGCCCGTCGAAAGAATCCTGGGGGCTTCAACGAAACATTCAATCGACGAAATGGATGCAGCAATTGTTGAAAAAAATATCCGCAGCGTCAAAATGAGTCTGGGTGAAACGGCTGTTAAGGTGTGTGCGCGTTGCCATGGTGTTCATCGAACGGCAGCAGATATACGCAATCAGTTACTTGCTGAGGATTAAATGCGTTGTTCACCATTATCATATTTAATTATAAATAAATTGTTTTGGCATTGATATGAAGTTTTCAATGCCGATGTTTTTATTCTGGATGAAGCGACATCATCGATAGATACTGAAACCGAGAAACTGATTCAGAGTACGATAGAGCAGGTATTTCACGGGCGTATCAGCTTTGTTGTTGCACACAGGCTGTCCACTGTTCCCTCTGCCAGTCAGATTTTAGTCATCGATAAAGGTGAAATTATAGAGCAGGGAAATGATGTCGAGTTAGTGTCGAAAAAAGGGCGCTATTATCAGCTTTATCATAACCAGTTTAAGACTGAACTGGATTCTGGCATGCGGGATGAAATTGAAACGGTAGGTAAAAACTGATCGAGATAGAGGTTCTTCAGTTTTAGTCATACCCGATCAAGCCTGTACTTACTCTGTCATAAATAAAGGACTTGATTCGTATGTGTTTTCCTAAGCTTTTATTATTGACATTCAGCAACGTAATGATTGTTACGATAATTTCTGCTGCGAATACAATTTCCCTGATTATTTTTGACGACCTTGCCCTGACTGTCGAGCATAAAAGCGCTATAGAAAGGTGCCTGTTTCATGTTTTTGCTATTAGCCGCAGAATATTTATTTATTTCTTCAGCGCTAAAAATCAGACCTGGAATGTTTGAAGTTAGTTTGGCCTTGGCCAGGGTGTTTTTCTGATAGTACGTCTCCCCCTGATTGATCACAGTTTCCTGAGCTTCACTTTTAGATACAATTTCACCTTGTAAAACACTGATATAAATGCCTTCTGATAGCGTGATATTTTTATCCGTTAACTGTAGCTGACAAATTTCCTGTTGACATATTCTGGCACCAAAATATGTTCCTCTGACGCCTATGGTGGCCACCGGCGTGATGACTGCATAATTGTCCGGAGTTTGTTTTGCAATCAAACCGGAAATGGCACGAAAAGCCCCTTTCAGGAAATTTAAAATTGAACGCCCTGATTTATTTTGTGTATTCCATTGGTATTCGTTGATTTCTATCTGACTATTCTGATTAAGTGAAATACTGGACCCATCCAGAAATTCAACTTTTGCACCAGACTGATAGCCGGTTAAGACAATGTCACCTTGATGAACTCCTAGCCCTGTTTGCAGTTTCTGGCGGGATTCATCCGGGTGCATCAACCAGCCCTGTCCATTCATTGCTGTTATATGCCCAATAATTTCTGTATGAGAAATCGAGTTGCGAAATGGAAAAATCGTGTCTTTGATGACAGCTTTAGGAGTTGATTTATGTGTGGATTTAAATTCAGGAATTTTCAACTTTATTCCAGACGATAGACGATCAGGATTAACATCCGGGAAATGCTTGAGATTATCACTTACGATTTTATTGACAAAATCTCGTATAGCCCGTCGATCATTCTGATTAGATACCGGTAGATGCTGTTTAGCAATTCTTTCCAGAGTATCGCCAGGTTTCACCATATATTCACTAGCCCATAACGGTGAGAGCCATAACAAACATAAGGCGCACAGAATTTTGGCAGCTGGTAAGCAAAAGAATCGAATCGCCATGATTGAAAATCAGAGTAAAAAGAATTTTATTATATCAAATTAATGAATTAGTTGAGTAATAGTGTGAAAATTTCAACATGGTTAATATTATTTATTTGCTGAAGTTTGACCCGGTAAAAGTGGTAGCAAAAATATAGCAGCTAAATAAATCACCAGTGCGAAGGCTGGAAAAAATGCAGTCAAACTGTGCATGGTAAGGTAAGTCATTGTGCTGAATAGTAGCCACAGAGCTGAAGGCAGAAAAAATACAACAGGCAGGCGTAAAATCAACATAAAGGAAATGGCCACGAATGATAATGAATCCGGGGTAACGGCAAATACGGATAACTGACTCCAGCTTCGTCCACTTACCATTTCAAGCACGGGTTGCACAAACAGAGTCAATGTCCATAACAGTAATCCCGGGTGGAGAAAAATGGACTGTGAATTCTGTTTAGTCGATGGATATGTAAAAATTCCTGACCATAAAATTAGTACAGCCTGAATAATAAATACCACAATAAAATACTCGGCCATCCAGTTAATTGATACATAAAACTGCCATACAAATCCATACGAACAGATCAGCCAGAATGGTGCACTGAGCAGGAAAAGAACACGGGTGACATATCGCTCTGAATTCAGCAGAGAAAATAAAAAAAATACTCCGTAAACATAAAACAGCCACTGAGCGGGTGAAAGCCACTGATTATAAAGTTCAAACTGTCGTAGATAAGTCTGTTCAGAAAACAATAACAGATCTGATAGACGGTAAGACAATATCTCCTGCATTATAATGACTGAACGTAGCTGATCATTCGTTGCCGCATGTCAGGGGCTGGTAGCCGACCATAGCAGGCTCCCATGTTTTCTATCATATGATCAACACGCGAGGTAGCGGGTATGGCACAGGTTACGGCCGGGTGCGACACGATAAATTTCAGCAAAAACTGGGCCCAGTTGTTACAGTCAAACTCCTTTACCCAGTCAGGTAAAGGGTGTTGCTGGTAATTGTCAAACAGTTCTCCTTTGCTGAATGGACGGTTGACGATAACTGCGATACCTTTTTCAAGTGCCAGCGGTAACAACCGGGTTTCCACATCCCGGTTATCGATGTGATAGGTCAGTTGTACAAAGTCGATGGGTTGGCTTTGCATGATCTTTTCCACATCACGGTGACGTCTGCCGTGTGACGTTGTGATGCCAACATATTGCAGCTGCTTATCAGCTTTCATCTGCAACAGGGTGTCGAGATGACTACGCCAGTTAACCAGGTTATGCACCTGGTTCAAATTAAGTTGGTTGACTCCCCACAAACGTTGAGAGTCAGCGATCTGCTCTTTACCCTCATCAGTATCAGAGGTCCAGACTTTGGTCGCCGAAAATAATGGTGAAGCACTCTGCCCTAATTTATTGAAACAGAAACCCAGTACGGCTTCAGCTGATCCGTACATCGGTGATGAATCAATGAGCTGACCGCCCATATCAAAAAAAGTCCTTAAAACCTCAGTGCGATTCAAACGGGCTTCCAGGTCGTTACCGACATTGAAAGTAATATGACTACCCATACCGATGACTGGAAGAGGCTGTCCACTTGACGGGATAGGGCGTGTAATTGGAGTTGGTTTTAATTTTGAAAAAGCGGGGTAGGGTAAAGTGGAGATAACACCCAAAAAGGCTAAGTGCTTTAGCAAGGTTCGACGCGATTTAAGCAAGGAGTCAGTCATGTCTATCAGCTTTATTTAGGTTAAAGGTCTGTCGACCAGTTATAAAACCTGTCACCGGGGTAAATTCTAGTTCCATTTCTGTTGAACTACAATATTTGTGTTGTATATAATTGGACAAAACAAGCAGGGATAACATGCAAGATATTCAATCATTAGAGCAGTTAGAGACCCTGAAAAAGTCTGAACAAGCGCTATTAATTTTGTTTGGAGGAAAAGAATGTAATGTTTGCTATGCCATTAAACCAAAGCTGATGAATTTAATTGCAGATAGCTTTCCAAAGATAAAAATGGTTTATGTGGATTGTCATGAGATCATTGATGTCTGCTCGCAGAATGAGGTGCTGTCATTACCGACCTTGCAGGTGTTTTTTACCGGGCAGCGTTTTATTGAAGAGGTACGCAGCTTTAGTTTACGCAAGGTTGCTGATGAAATTGAACGACCCTATTCAATGGTCTTTGATAATTAACTGAATCTATCAACACCTACAGGAAATTTACTATAATCAATCAATGAAAACCTTGGCACTCATTTCACATAAAGGAGGTGTTGGAAAATCAACCCTGGCCATTCACCTGTCAGTACAGGCAAAGCAGCAAGGCCTGGAAACCCTGCTGGTAGACCTGGATAGCATTTCCAGTACAGCTTCAGAATGGGCGAGTATTAGAGAAGAGGAGCAACCTTTAGTTGTCACCGCAGAATTATCTGATATAGCTGAATTACATCAACAGGCTACAGATGAATCATTTGATTTGCTGATCCTGGATTGCGCGCCTTATGTTACGGATGAAATTCTTGATATATTACGTGTAGCTGATTTTACCCTGTTACCCATCTTTCCTAGATTTTCCGAATTACAGTCACTGTCAAAATATATTAATTTACCTGGCCTTGTAGCATACTCGGTCATTTTGAATTCATGCGTTGCAGATTCTGATGTAGAGGAGTCTTTTAAAACGTTAGAAGTTCAAACTATGCTTGAAGAGCATGAGATACCGGTTTCTCCAGTTAATATCACAAGGTTGGAGGCATTCACTGATTCACTAAATGCGGGTCATGCAGCGTGTGAATATCAAGCTGAAGGTGAAGCCGCTGTTCAGATACATAAACTACTGGAATGGATTTTGGCTGAAGGCTGTAAAGACCAGTAATACAGTACCTCTGTAATGCGCTTTACCTGGTTACCGGAATGCCTGCCCATAAGCGACTGGCTTTGGCGTACAGTCCCCATAACCCATAATTTTCATCCACTGCTTTTTGCTGTAAAGGTTTTAATCGTTTGACCAGCTTTGGATCGGTTGAACGGATGGTGACTATTGCATAACCATTATTAATCATTAATGCTGAAATGGATTGTCCTGCAGCATTAACGATGTCTCCGGGAATTCGACCATAGCGATCACGTTTGTTGGGGTTAAAGTGCAGAATAAAGGGTGCGTGTGTTGTAATTAAAAAACGTAATTGTTCGGTAGCAACCTTTCCCAGAGCTAACAATTTATCCTGCTCGAGTTTAGTTCGAGACAGGTCGACTTTTAATTTAGGGTTTTCAATATCTTCGGGGGCATCGATTCCGGTAAGCTGTATTCGTTGCGTTTTCCCCTTTATATTGACGATCAGAGTATCGCCATCTTCTACCTGAATATCTTTCTGAGGTAATAACCTTTCATCGGCAGAACTGACTACCGGTAAACTGATTGATAAAAAGGTAATAACACTAATAAGCTTTAATATTTTACTCATAAGACGTCTCGATTAATGGCTTGTGCCCGCAGAACGAGTCAGCTTGTTATGAACGTTGTATTTACCCGAAGGTTTTTTCATGGGAATGCGTTTTATTTCATCCAGGGTTTTAGCATCGTAAATGACTAATGCACCATCCATGTCCCAGATACTGACCAGTGCATATTTCCCGTCTTTGGTAAATTCTACATGCGCAGAGGTTTTACCGGGAGCAGGGCGTAAGGTTTTAACGATTTCGAGAGTTTGTTTGTCGATAACATGCATTAAATCCCTGTTTTTACCGAAGAACACATCAACCCAGGCATAGCGACTGTTTTCATGGCTGCGCATAAAAAATCCGGGTCCTTTGGTGGGAATTTGTTTAATGACTTTCCAGCTTTCAGTATCGACGATGGTGACTGTATTTTTCTTGATATTGGGTGTCGCAAGGACTGTTTTTCCCTGGTATTTCCAGCTGATACCTGAGCTTAAATGTGGCATGCCGGGTAGTTCCAGCGCTGAAACTGCGCGTCCAAGATCAAGATCTACGATCTGTCCCGAACCTTCACGTGAAGTGCCTGCTATTTGTGTATAATCCTGATTGATGAAAAAATCATCGAGATAACCTTTAACTGAAATTCGGCGAACCGGAAAGAGTTGTTCAGCGCTGCCTTCACCTGAATCTTTTCGGTAGTCATGAATCCATTCCCCGAAACCGGTCGGAGGTGGGTTCTCATAATTAATTTCCCACACTTCAGCGATATCTTTAAGGGCGGCGATGAAACTTCCACGAGGGTCAGCGGTGTATACGGCGCTCACTCTTGAACTTTTACCCGATTCATCCTGCACCTGTATGACTTTAAGTAGAGACAGGTCTTCGGCATCCAGAATAACCAGTGTGTTGGGTAAATAGTTGGCTACAATGACGTATTTACCATCATGTGAAACAGCGATATTTCGTGCATTAATACCTGCTCGAACTTCTGCAACATAAGTCAGGTTAAAAATGTCGAATTTACTGATCCAGCCATCTCGTGAAGCAAAGTACACATAGCGTCCCCCTTTGGCATACTTGGGTCCACCATGCAGTGCAAAACGCGTAGGAAAGCGGTGAATACGTTCGTAAGTATCTCCATTGAGTAAGCTGGCGTGATGGTCGCCCAGTTCTACAACGATAAACAGGTTATCAATGTCGGCTTCAAATTTAGGCTTGTCGGGTAGAGACCCCGGGGCGTTATGAATGATCTGGCTGGCCTTGATCTGTTTCTCTCCCCAGACCAGGTTATGTTTTGCCGGGGTATAGATATAATCGACCAGGGATTGTATCTGGGTCGGGTTTAACAATGTTTCGAATGGAAGCATTTGGGTAGCCGGTCTACCCCTGGCAATTACTGTTACGGCTTTTTTCTTGCGTAGACGATGTAAGTTTTCAGGCAATAGAGCGGGGCCTAGTGCTCCCAGGCGATCAACTCCATGACATTGCGCACAGTGTTGTTGATATAGCTCATTGGTGCTTTGTTCTTCGGCTAGAACGGTTGTATTGACAACTAGTAGCAATAACAGGCTTTTTAGTAACAATGAAACTAAAAAACCAAAATATGCTGGTTTGCAAGGAAGGTATAAATTTTGTTGAGACATGGCTTTGATTTCAGTTCAGCAGTTTTAGTTCAATAGCTGGTGGTTAGTTGTAGAAACTATGACAGATGAATTGAAAGCTAATCAATAATTCCGGCAAATTTTCTTAACAATTGCATATCTAATACAATAATAAGATTGTCATGTACTTCGATGGCTTTCTGGGTACAAAGTTCTTTTAGTAATCTCGAAAAAGTTTCCGGCTTCAAAGATAGCATGCAGGCAATTGCATTCTTAGGTATTTCAAGGCGAAACGCCTTATCTTTGGTTAATGCCTGGTCAAGTAAAAACATGGATACGCGATTACGTCCTGTTAACAGGCTCAAATGGTCGATTTCTTTAATCCGGGCATGTAGGCGAATGCTCAAACTGGCCATGACTAACATACAGGTCTCGGGTGATTTGAGTAGCAGGTTTCGAAAATGTGTGGCATTGACTTTAAACAATACTATTCTTTGCATCGCTTTAGCGGTGACCGGGTAACTCGATTCTTCGTTGAACATCAGTGCCTCTGCAAAAGTTCTTCCCTGTCCTACTAGCTCTATTATTTTTTCCTGTCCAGTTGCTGAATGTCGATAAAGTTTGACCAAACCATTGATAACCAGGAAAAAACTGTGATAAACATCTCCCTGGTTAAACAGTACTTCACCCTCCTCATATGTAACAGTAGAAATGTGATTACATATTTCAGTGAGTTGAGAGTCATTCAGTTTGGAGAATAACGGGTTTTTAATCAGCAGTTCCTGCTTTCTCGGGGATTCTGATATGGGTGTCTTCTTAGCTGGCATCTAATTAATCATTTGTTAGGAAGTGCTAATTATTCATAGATTGAATAATTGAAAATTGATGTAAATCATGTTCTTTTCATTCAGGCTGGTTTGTTTGACAAATATCAATTTGAAAATTGATGACATTACCTAATGAATTTATCATCAGGTTTGTAGCTAAAAATTGAGCTGGTTTTGCCTGGTTATCAATTTTAACCAGCTGGTAAATGATTCTGGTTGTTTTTTAATGCTTTGCAATAATGTATCAGTAGTCATCCATTGCCAGTCAATTGCTTCATCGGTGTTTACCACTGGATTACCTTTATATCGACCAAAAAAGATATGGTCAAATTCGTTTTCTGTGAGTCCATTATCCAGTTCGGCCCGGTAGGTTAGTGATGGTTGCTCCTGAAGAGGGCAATCAAAGCCCATCTCCTCTTGCAAGCGCCTATGAGCGGCATCAATCGTTAACTCACCCGGGGTAGGGTGACTACAGCATGTATTAGACCAGAGCCCGCCAGAATGGTACTTGTCATGAGCTCTTTGCTGAAGCAGAAGCTCTCCGGCATGGTTAAAGATGAAAATAGAGAAAGCACGGTGTAGACGATCTTCTATATGAGCAGATAACTTATCCATTGTTCCAATTTGCTGATCATTTTTATCCACGAGAATTACTTTGTTGCGCATTTTTTTATCATTCAGGCTAGTGAAATTCAGACTAAATGGTATCAGAGGTAAGGGTTTTTAAAAATCATTTGTATACAATATTTCAGTTGCTAAAAAGATTAAGAGCAATATTAAAGAGATAAAAATCAATATATCTTTGAAAAAAATAGATTCTAATTATTTTTTTGATTTTCCATAAGTGTTTGAATTAACAGGCTAATTTAATTTGCCTATTAATTTAGGTTAATAAAAAACACCTGTTAGATAAAAAAGCCTTGATATAGATCAAATTCGAAGCCCTATGAATAGTAGTAACATTCGCGTCAGCTTGGATATAGCAATAAAAATAAATATAAATATAAATATATTTATTTTAGCTTGATAGTGTGATGAGGTTGCATGTCAGATAAGGTTATTTCAAGCAATAGAAGTGGTGTCAGTGATTTTGATTTGTCCTCACCACATAGTCCATAAATAAAAAAGAGACCTTAATCATGACCGAAAACTCAAATCAGGATGAAGAGCGCATACCTGGAATGCAATCTCTGCTCGATAATCCTTTCCTTTTACTATTTATAGGGGTCGCAATGCCTACAGTTTTTTATATTGTCTGGGGCATTATGGAAATCGTGACCTTACCTGTTGCACCATAAAATAATTACAACTTTAGGAGAATTAAGTTATGAGTTCATTTTTACCACCTGCTGAGAAAATATGGTGGAAGGTTCCCGTCGGAAAACAGGAGATTATCTGGATTGCCATTGCTTTGACATGGTGTCTGATTATGTTCCTGATGATGCCTATCTGGCATGTTTACGGTAAACAGAACCTTTCAACCGAAGCTTATCAAACTACACCAGCCAAATTTGGTGCAAAAGTCGAAGAAATGGTTGAAAAATATAAAGTTGGTGAAGAAGCTGGGATTCCAATCGTTCGTCCACCTGCTGGCAGTGATGTTTACATGCTGGGTCGCCTGTGGCAATGGTATCCCATTCTTGAGCTGGAGAAGGATAAAGATTACCGTATCCACCTGTCATCGATGGATTGGCAGCATGGTTTCTCACTTCAGCCTCTTAATATAAATCTGCAAATTGTACCAGGATATGAAATGGTCTCTACAATGACCCCGGATACCACTGGTGAGTTTGGCGTAATATGTAATGAATACTGTGGAATTGGTCACCATACAATGGTGGGCAAGATCTACGTGAAGGAGAATTAAGAATGTCATCTTTTCGTATCTGTCCCGATTCGGGATTTTATTTTAACAAACCTGCCGAAAGTTTGATGAAAGTCAACGCGGTTGCCGGAGTGGTTGCTCTGTTAGTCGCGGGTCTTCTTGGTCTTGGTGTTGTATTAACTCGCTGGCAGGAAGTGCACCTGCTTCCGGCTGACCAGTTTTATCAAGCCCTGACAGGTCATGGTATCAACGCACTGATTTTCTGGATAATCTTTTTTGAAATGGCCATTTTGCATTTTGCTTCCACTACATTATTAAGATGTAGACTGGCTACGCCTCGTTGGGCCTGGTTTGGTTTCTTCTTGATGATTGTTGGAGCGGTGATGAATAATGTCGCTGTTTTTCAGGGTAACTCCAGTGTCATGATGACGTCTTATGTACCGATGCAGGCTGCGCCTCATTTTTATCTGGGACTGATTCTGTTTGCTGTTGGTGCATTGATTCAGGTGTTTGTGTTTTTTGGAACACTTGTCGTCGCACAACAGGAAAATACCTATGATGGTTCCGTTCCACTGGTAACATTTGGTGCAATTACAGCAGCTATCATAGCAGTATTCACTATTGCATCCGGTGCGATTATCCTGGTGCCTACTTTTCTATGGTCTGTGGGTTACATCAGCCATATCGATGCTGAAATGTATCGTGTTATCTGGTGGGGAATGGGTCACTCTTCTCAGCAAATTAATGTGGCAGCTCATGTATCAATCTGGTATTTACTGACAGGTGTTCTGTTTGGTGCGCGACCAATGTCTGAGAAAGTCAGTCGTTTTGCATTCCTGCTGTATATCCTGTTCCTGCAACTAGCTAGTGCGCATCATATTCTGGTAGATCCAGGCATGGGTACAGAATGGAAAATTTTCAATACATCCTATGCGATGTACCTGGCAGTATTAGCCAGTATGATTCATGGATTAACCGTTCCAGGTGCCATGGAAGTTGCTCAACGCAGCAAAGGTTATACCAATGGTATGTTTGAATGGTTACGTAAAGCGCCATGGGGCAATCCTGTATTTTCCGGCATGTTTATTTCGTTGGTAACATTTGGATTCCTGGGTGGTATTACGGGTGTTGTAATGGGTACAGAGCAGATCAACCTGATTATCCATAATACTATTTATGTACCGGCTCATTTCCATGCAACTGTTGTTACAGGTACAACATTAGCCTTTATGGCTCTGACATATTTGCTTATTCCAGTATTGTTCAGACGTCAGCTTTTCCTTCCTGGGTTGGCCAAGATACAACCCTATCTATTTGGTGGTGGTATGACTATCCTGATCCTGTTTATGTTAGGTGCAGGAACACTGGGAGTATCACGTCGTCACTGGGATATGGACTTTACAGGTGCGCTGTTGACCTTTGAATACCCTGGTATGGCTTACACCTTAATGGCTATAGGTGCTATTGGCGGTGTTCTCGGTGTGCTCGGTGGTGGTGCCTATCTGCTTGTTACAGTCGGTTCATTGCTGTTCGGTAAAAAGCTTGAACCTTCGGCTGGAATACTGCAATGCTTCGCAGGATTACCGCTGGCTTCATCTGTTTATAGCGTTAGTAAGCCAGAAAAGCTTGAAAGAGCTGCACCTGCTGAAGAGCATCATGGTAAAGGCTTTGAAGCCCCGGGTACCTTTGTGCTTGCACTATTGTTACTGGTTTCCTTCGTGGTGTACTACTTCATCAACTGGAAATACCTGTCTTCTGTCTGGCCTATGAGCTAAGAAGCAAGTCTACAGAGCGAGGGTTTGATATCCCTCGCTCTTTATCCATATTTTCCCCAATGGATTATTCTATAACTTGTTTACAGTAATAGAGTACAATCCAGTTATTCTTTCAAAGAGCTATCACGATAAGATAATAATGATCAATCAACTCATCAATCTGTTCAAACTCCGTATTGGTGTCATTATGGCGATTACAGCGCTGGTTGCTCTTATCATTACACCAGGGCAGTCGGTCAGCGTTTGGCAAGCAGCCCTGTTAGCGGTTACTGTATTAATGGCTTCAGGAAGTGCGGGTGCTTTTAACCAGTATTACGAGCGCGATTATGACAAGCTAATGAAGCGTACGGAAAATCGTCCTTTTGTAACCGGTCGTTTTTCCAGTGGTAACCCTGTCTGGTTATTGATAATTTTTGGTTTACTAATAGTAGGTGTCGGAACGGCAGGATTTCTGCTTAATGGTCTCAGTGCATTGTTTATTTTTCTGGGTGCCTTTTTTTATGCAATCGTTTATACCGTCTGGTTAAAACGTCGTACCTGGACTAATATTATTATCGGTGGTGCTTCTGGAAGTTTTGCTGTTTTAGCGGGTGCTGCTGTTGTCGATCCTAACTTAGGGCCAATTCCGCTGGCATTCGCTATGGTGTTATTTCTGTGGACACCACCCCATTTCTGGAGTTTAGCGATAGCACAACACAAAGATTACGCAGCAGCAGGTATTCCCATGTTACCGGTGGTGAAAGGTGACAGAGCGGCAGCAAGGGCTGTTATGTGGAATACCATTCTTCTGGTTTCTGTTTCAGTACTCCCATTTTTTTATGGGTTAGGTTTTCTTTATCTGCTGGGTGCTTTATCGGGTGGTGCATACTTTATTTATCGTAGTGTACTATTAGCGAGAGAGCCTAGCACTAAGATGGCAATGAAAAGCTTCTTTGCTTCATTAATTCAATTAGCTTTATTACTGGTGTTTGCTGTACTTGATGTTTCTTTTTAAGGAAGCGCAATGAACACGAAAAACCAATCTGACTTATATTTAAAACTTTCGCTGTCGCTGTTTGTTTCGCTGTTGTTTTTTGTTCATGGACTTCATGCGCAAAGCCAGACTGTTGATAGCCAACCGGGTAAAGTCATTCAGCAGTTTCAATATAAGTCAGCATTGCAGGCCAGTCAGGATGCAATTGACCAGGTATTAAGTAAACACCGTTTTACGGATGCGAATGGCAAGGGCATGACTATGCATGATTTCCTTGGTAAACCATTGGTTATAAGCATGGTATATACCAGTTGTTATCAAATTTGTCCTATGACCATACGCCATCTTTCTCAGGTAGTGGATAAAGCACGAGAAACATTGGGCGAAGACAGTTTTTCGGTTGTTGTCATTGGTTTTGATACACAGTTCGATACACCACAAAAAATGAAATATTTTGCTGAGAAACAGGGTGTAGATAAAAAGGGCTGGCATGCTTTAAGTGTCGATTCTGATACGGTTACATCTTTATCAAAGGAACTGGGTTTTCAGTATTTCACCTCACCAAATGGTTTTGATCACGTTGTCCAGGCAACTGTTGTTGATGAAAAAGGACAGATTTATCGTCAGGTATACGGTGAAACATTTGATACTCAATTACTAATTGAGCCTTTAATAGATCTTGTGCTGGATCGACCTAAGAGCAATCAATCTTTTTTAACAAATATGGTTGATAAGGTACGTTTCTTTTGTACGACCTATGACCCCAGATCGGATTCATATCGTTTTGACTATTCATTATTTATTGGAATGATAATTGGAGGTTTAATTATTATTCTTACACTGCTGTTCATTATTAATGAATTGCGTTTTGCAAAACGCCAACGAAATGCTTGATGTGTAAATGCAAAATCTGTATCTACAGAACAGAAGACAACTGTAGAAACTAACTGTAATCCAGTTTTGAATCCCTGAACATTAACTAACAAGGTAAATAAATGAGTTACATTAACCCAGTTAAGCGCGGTTATCTTGCGCTTGAAACCTGGTTCAATATTTCTTTCGGACATCAATGGAACCCGCTATATAACCTGGGGACGCTAACATTTTTTTTCTTCTGGATTATTCTTGTTAGCGGGCTCTACCTGTTCATCTTTTTCGATTCGACTCTGATGGGGGCTTATAATTCTGTAGAGTACATGACGAATGAGCAATGGTATGCAGCCGGCGTCATGCGTAGCTTGCATAGATACGCATCAGATGCAGCAATAATTACAATTTTTCTGCATATGTTTAGAGAATTTTCGTTAGATCGTTATCGGGGTTTTCGCTGGTTTTCCTGGGTTACAGGTGTACCAACTTTATGGCTTGTTGTTACGCTTGGTATTACAGGTTACTGGTTAGTCTGGGATGAGCTGGCATTATATGTGGCGATTTTATCCTCGCAGTTAATGGATGGTTTGCCATTGTTACCAGGAACTATGTCGCGAAATTTTTTGGCTGAGCAGATAAATGACCGTTTTTTTACTTTAATGGCATTTTTACACCTGTTAGGTCAACCTGTTATTCTGGTGTTTGCTCTCTGGTTTCATGTTAAGCGTTTATCAGGGGTCTCAATAATGGCTCCAAGAGGTTTAGCAATAGGTACTTTTATGGCTCTGGTGATTCTTTCATTGATTGCACCCGCAGTCAGTCATGATCCCGCCGATGTGACGCAAACTCCTGCCATATTAAATATTGACTGGTTTTATTTGAATATCTATCCCTTGCTTGATTACTTGACAGCAGGGCAAGTATGGTTACTAACTATTGGCATCACCGTTTTTTTAATGTTAATGCCATGGCTGCCAAAGAAAAAACAGGATGAAGTTGCCAAGGTATTCCTTGATCATTGTAACGGTTGTGAGCAGTGTGCCAAAGATTGTCCTTTCGATGCTATTACCGTACAAAAAAGAACGGATGGTGCTCGATGGGAAAATGAAGTGGTTGTGCATGATAATCTTTGTGCTTCCTGTGGCATCTGCGTCGGATCCTGCCCCTCTTCAAACCCTTTTCGCCATAGCGAGAAGTCTTTGATAACTGGCATAGATATGCCCAATTCTCCTATAAATGATGTACGAGACCAGGTAGATGCTGAAATAGAGAGAATCAATAAAAGCAGCTCAGACAGTGATAATAAGATTATTGTTTTTGGTTGTGATAACGCGCTCGATTTTAAAGGGCTTGAGTCATCCAATATAGGTATTATCAAATATTATTGCGTCGGCATGATCCCGCCAACAATGGTTGAATATGCATTGAAAAAAGGTGCTGATGGTGTTTTTATAACCGGGTGTCGAACAGGTGATTGTTATTTTCGTCATGGCAATCAGTGGATGGATGAACGTTTCGATGGGAGTCGAAAACCTATTCTACGAAAACGTGCTGAACGTGCCAGGATAAACATATTCCGTGCAGTAGAAACAGAGTGTAAGGAACTTAGATCTGAACTCGATCGTTTTCAGCAAAAGCTTTCCAGTATGCAGAAAGACAATGAATCACTTGAAAGTAAAAAAGGGGAGGAATAGATGAATAAAATAATTCGATATCCTCTACAGATCTTAAATTATTCGATATTTATGGGACTGGTCTGGTATTTTTCTATTTTACCCCCCTATCATCAGCTGGAAGAAAACCAGGCATTAATTACCTATACCATGAGTCATGTGGGTAAACATGTCACTGAGTGTAAAAAGATGTCCTACGATGAATTGATGAAGTTGCCTCCCAATATGCGTAAACCTATGGACTGTCCTCGTGAGCGTTCCCCCGTGGTTATGGAATTACAGATAAATGATGAAGTGATTTTTAGTCATTCTGCTCAACCACTCGGTTTATACAAAGATCAGGGTATTGATATATACCAGAATATAAAAATACCAGCGGGTAAACATCGGATGAAAACCTGGTTAAATGATGACGTGAAAGTCGAAGGTCCTATCTATCAGCATGAACAGGATATTGTTATTAAACCTGAACAGCATTTAATTATTCAGTTTGATTCTGGAGAAGGTGGCTTCATAGTAAAATAAGATGGAATTTGAATCATACGCAGGTTGATGCCCTGGGTTGTCCTTAGCCTGTTACTGGCAGTTTGGTGTGAATCAAAAGAGCCGGATTGTTATGGTTGATGGCCCGGGTTGTCCCAGGCATATTATTGGCGGTTGACAGAGCCAATATTTAAGCATAACTTCCCCGCATTTTTTAGCTTCATTTCTATTCAGGAAAAAACCATGAGTGACATTAACGAGACCGTAGAGGGATTTTCTCTAAACATTCCTCAGGACGAGTCAAATAGAAAAATCAGCATAGGTTGGTTATTACTAGCTGTTGGCTCTATGGTTGTGGCAGGTATTTTTACCATTCTGGTGGTCCTCTCTCGCGTACCCTACACCAAAGAATTTTTCCCCTGGACGGATTTCTTTCACACTGCATTGGTAGTACATGTCGATTTAACAGTTTTGACGTGGTTTCTGGGGTTTGCCGGTTTATTCTGGAGTTTAAATAGTACTAAACGCTGTATCTTATGTGGATGGGTCGGACTTTGGCTGGCAGTTGTGGGGACTCTGGTTTTTGCTGTATCCCCTTTTCTGGGAGCAGCAAACCCTTTCATGAATAACTATGTTCCGGTACTTCAGAACCCCGTCTTTTTTGTCGGTCTGGGTATTTTTGGTTTGGGATTCACTGTTCTGGTTATACGCGGGTTATTTTTCTCTAACCCGGTAGGTCAAAGTTCGAGTGGTGGTGGGGCTATTCGTTTTGGGTTATATACCGCTTTAGTAGCTGCACTGGTTTCTCTAATGGCTCTGATTGCCTCCTGGGTTGGTATACCTGAACATGCACAGGGTGCATACTATTTTGAATTATTGTTCTGGGGGAGTGGTCACACACTTCAATTTGTTCATGTGCAACTCGTTTTGGTTGTGTGGCTGTGCCTGGCGGTAATCACTGGTATTGATCTGAAAATTTTACCGCGTAGCGTAATTTTTGTTTTTGCCATTGGCTTATTACCGGTTTTATTGACTCCGGTTGTTTACCTGATGTTTGATGTTTCTTCTGGAAATCATCTGCAAGCAATTACCTGGTTAATGCAGTATGGCGGTGGTTTGGCGGCTTTGCCCATAGGCCTGGCTATTATTTATAGCTTGTTTACTAACAGTTCTGGATTTCCACAAGCTAGTGGTGAACGAAATGCATTAATATTTTCATTTCTGCTGTTTGCTGCTGGCGGGGTTATTGGTTTTATGATTAGCGGTAGTAATACTATTGTACCTGCTCATTATCATGGATCGATCACCGCGATTACACTTGCTTTTATGGGTATTACATATCATTTATTGCCACGTCTGGGATTCAAAAAACCGACTGGAAAGATGGTCAGGTGGCAGCCTGTCTTGTACGGGGTAGGGCAACTTATTCATATTGGTGGACTTGCCTGGTCGGGTGGGCATGGTGTACAACGTAAAACAGCTGGAGCTGCTCAGGGACTGGATACGATGGAAAAGGTTATTGGTATGCGAATTGTAGGAGTGGGTGCAGGGATTGCCATTATTGGCGGGATAATTTTTCTAATTATTGTTTATAAATCGATGATGTCTGCCAGAACCAGAGATTAGATTTTGATAGAAGTTATTTAAAAATTATTGTGACTTAGTTTCAGCTGCTGGTGCATTCTGAGGTTGTTCTGTTTGGGGTGTTTCACCGACTGGTTTTTCATACAGACTCTGGATAACTGAAAAAGATATAACAGCCAGGATAATGATTATGAAAAAAAATACTACCGACCTGTTTGGTAGGCGCTCACCACGTTTTCTTTCAATGGTCAGCACGATTTTATCGGATACGATGTATAAAATGATTCCAACTAATGTGAAATAGATCAGTTCCATAATTCAAAGCCTGTGATTTAATAAATGTGATTGTACATATCAGAAGCATAATACCATTAATCTGTTGGCGGATAAAAATGAAATGCCAACAAATATATAATTACCCCGGTGACTGAAACATAAAGCCAGACAGGTACAGTCCAGCGAGCAATTTTTTTATGTTTATCTGTTTCACCTTTAATGATCATGTAAACTGTTGTTAGCACCAGAACAACGGTTGTTATAGCCAAAATTACATGTGATATCAGGATCAAAAAATAAATCGGGCGTATATAACCTTGTCCTGCAAAAGGAATATTACCAATATTTAAATGGTAAATAAGGTAAACAACAGCAAAAATTGTGGACGTAAACAGAGCGCTCTTCATGCATATTTGATGGGCTGGAATATTATTCTTATGGATAAAATAATAGCCAGTAGTAACCAGTGTTGCTGATATGGAATTGAGTATGGCCTCAACGGCCGGAAGCGTAGAAATTATATCCATCTGTAGTTATTTAGAGTTTTTCAATTAACTGCAATTGTGATGCAATAATCTCAGCATGGTGTGGAGGAGAAAATGAAGCTATAAATTTTTGCTGGGAATTTATCAGGAAAATTGAACTGGTATGGCTAACCAGGTAATTATCTCCGGATACATCTCCATCAATGACATAACCGGCTCCAAATTGACGCGCAAATTGGTCTATTTCTGTTTTAGTGCCTGTAACAGCTAAAAAATCCTGATTGAAATAATTCATATATTCAGAAAGTTTTTCTGTCGTATCTCTTTGCGGATCGACTGATACAAAGACGATGTTGTAGCTTTCTGAAGGTTTGCTTTTGTTAAGTTGATTATACAGCTGGTTTAAAATCGTCAAAGTTGTTGGGCAGATATCGGGACATGATGTGTAACCAAAAAATAGTAATGTATTGGCGTTTTTCAAATGCCCCAAAGTGAAAGAATTTCTGTTTTGGTCGATTAGCTTAAATTCCTGTAACTGTTTAGGAACTGCCCTGAGTACAGCTATAAGTTCAGTTGGGGTTTGTTCAGTGGTGAAAAAATGGTAACTGACATAGGCTGCTGACCCTGTGATGAACAGGACTGCCAGTAATATGGATAGACTTTGTTTAGACATATTAAAAAAAGAGCAGATTTATTTTTTATTTTTGTTATGTTGCCGAAATTGTCCAACAGCCCAGAATCCAAATGAAGTCATCATGATCAAGTTAATGATAATCCCAATGGCAAAAAATATATTCAGATGTCTATCCCCGGCTAATATTTTTTTCCTTTCTTGTGGATTAATGTCTTTTTCAACAGTAGCAGTATTGTGTTGAATCTGGGTAGACTGTTTATCCGTATTTTCAACAATGGCGAATACGCTGACAGGATTAAGCAGGCTTAGTATGAAAACAAATAATAGCAGTTTGTTGATAATCTTAGGCATAAATGCTGCTGAGGATGCTCGAACTTAAAGCAGCGAATTATATAGTAAAATATTTTTGATTTCATCAGAGTATCTTCGTTGATTGATAACGGTTATGAGATAGAAGTAACCGGGTGCCTTAATTTACAATCAATACTAACTTTTTTAATCCAGTAAGTTATCGATAGATTTCTGACAATCTGATTTTGTTGAAATTGCCCTGGCTTCCAGCAACTGCTGTCTCATATTATTGTATTCTCCATGAGTTATATAGGTTGCAGCTAAAGTAAAAGCTTCTTTTATGGCGTTTGATTCTCCCCGGCAGGATACCTGATATACCTCCATTATTTTTTTTGATAAACGCAGCCTTGAATTTATATCCTGAGCATATGAAGTTGAATAAATCAAAAATATTGATAAGAAAGCTATAAATCGCATATTTTCAAAACCTGCTTAATGTGTAATGGGAAATTTTGGATTGTTGCTGTTGCACAGATGGAATCTTGAATAAAAAAAGGGCAAGTAAGTGCAATTGTACCGTCGTCTCTATAATGTGACTGAGAAAATATTTTCTATGTTGTGATCATATAATGAAGATGTAGGTCGCTCACTGACAGCTATGACCACCTTCCAGCTTGCAGTCAGTTCTTTTATCCCATACTCAGCGGGGAACTGGAGGTTCGTTCTGCAGATACTTCGCCATGGTATCAATTTCTTTATCAGATAGAATCCTGGTCTCATCCCATGCTGGCATACTATAAGCTGATCTATAGGTGATGAAGATATTAAGATATTCGGTGCCTCTTTTTGTAGCAGTATCGGTGGTTAGGGGTTTACCTGTTGCTCCTATACATAATATACCGTGACAACCAGCGCACCGTGGGAAATAAATTTCTTTTGCACTTTCAAAATCTTTATCAGATAAAGCAACGCCGGTTAATTTGGCTTTATGGTTAACTTCACCAACATCAATACCTGAAGGTGCTCCTTCATAACCTTTACTGATTTGTTCGCCTGTTCCAGCTTTTTTGCTGGCAAAATAAGCGGCCACCCGTTCCATATCATTATCACTTAAACTGGATGCCATGGGTTTTATTCTCTGGCTTTTCTCTCGCCATTTTTAAATGCCTTGAGCTGTGGGACCAGGTAGTTTTGGTTTTGTCCAGCCGGTGATGGAAATGCCGGGTTTAAACTAACGCCATTAACACCATGACAGGCGAAACACTGATTTGCTTTACCCGATGAAACCTTGCCAGCCTGAATTGAGGTTGAGATTAAAAGGGGTAGAAATAAAAAGTAGGAAATAAAAAATTATAATAAATTTTAATTTTATCATCTCTCCTTATGCTCGCAATTAATAGGTATATAAAAATTGGTATATTGATAAAAGAGTTGAAACTTATCAGATTAAATAAAAATGTTTTGTGATAAATCTTGAGGGCGTATTTTTTATTTGCTCTATATGGAAATAGATATAGAGCTTGCTTTATAAGTATTTTATAATGAGCTGGATTTAATAATTAGATAATCCAGGCTATATAAATGTTTTTTAATCATAATTTCCTTGCCATTTTCATAACCATTGCACTAACCCTGTCAGTGTCAGGTATTTCCCATGCAATTGAAGAGCAGAAACTGGTACAGTCTGAAGGTACAGTACTTTTTTATTCAGGATTTTTCTCCAGAGAAGAAAATGATGGCAAAATGGCTCAACTATCCGGGAAAAGTCATTATATGAAATTCTACCCGCCTAACCGGATCATACGATTATTTATTCCTTACCCCTATTCAACAAAGGTTAAGCCAGAAGCGATTGCTTCAGTTTTTAATATTGTCAGTAAAAAATCAATGGGTGATGCTTTTATTCGAGGTAAATTTGATGTGATGGATCAGAGTGTTATCGCAAATCTGGGAACTGTTAAAACGGGTGAGGATATAGTTTTGTTTGATTGTGATTCTTCATCTCCATGCCGCATTGAGTTTACAGAGAAGGATTTAAAGGTTATTAAGAAAGGTATTCTGGCTGACCATATCATTGTGTATGATCATGTGAATGTGAATGCTCATTAAAAATTATTGAGAATTGATGGAGTGCTTTTTTGTGACCGGCTATTCAGACTGTTGTCTGAGAAACATCAAATGCAAGCTGATAGTCAGGTGATAGATTGTGTGTTTTTTGATAATTAAATCATGGGAACTGAAATGGCTTTAATTGAATGGAATGATAAATTTTTAACGGGTGTTTCTGATGTTGATGTTGAGCATCAGGAATTAATTATTTTAATTAATTCCTTTTATTCAGCACTTGAGGATAAGGCTGAAAAAAAACAGTTAGTGAAAGTTCTGAATGATACTTATGGTGAGATTTACTCCCATTTTGTTCATGAAGAAAATCTGATGGAAAAGTATGGATATGATCAATATCAGGAACATCATGAAGATCATGTGAATTTACTGGATGATATTCGTGATATTACTGATGAGGTAGAGTCAACCGATAACTTTGATGAACAGAAGTTAAAGAAAAAACTTAATGACTGGTTTTGTGTGCATTTCGGAACACATGATGCCCGGTTGCATAAGTTGGAAAAACTCATGAATGATAGTAATGCTGATGAAGGCAAGATAAGGTCTTTTTTTTCAAAGTTTAAGATGTGAATTTGATTAATAGTTATTAGCCCTGCTCATCATTTTCTTTTAAGCTGTTTCAACAGTAATAGATAAGGAAAAAATACATGGATGATCTTTTGCTGAAAAACAGATGAGCCGGTTTATTTCCTGCGCTCCGCACACAACCGCCTAGCTTCCTCAAGTATTCTATTCAAGTCGGTTTTCAGAGCAGTCCCCCTACCAGTGCATATAGTCGTTGCCGACATGGAAAGCGCCCTGGAATGTACGTAATCAAGAAACTTTATTTCAGGGCTTTTAAGTAAATGAGTCTTAATCGAATAATTTTTTATTTTTTAATTGTCAGTATTTTTACTTAAATCAATATAAACTAATATAATAATATAATAATATTAGTCAATTGACATTTGTCATGTTGCCCTTAAGTGATATTAGCTAGCCTTGCCTCGCCTGAATAAGGTAAATGATTTTTTTAATTTTAGTTATAGATGGGGCTAATCATGTCAGAGACGTTTACAAAGTCGATGGCGCGAAATATTTTCTACGGTGGAAGCGTTTTTTTCTTTCTACTGTTACTCGCGCTAACTTTCGATACCGAATCCGCACTTCCGGAGCTGGATAATCGGGAAAACCTTACCGAAGAAGTTGCTCTAGGTAAGCGCGTATGGGAAAAGAACAACTGTGTAGGTTGTCATACTTTACTGGGTGAAGGTGCTTATTTTGCTCCTGAGCTGGGTAATGTTTATCAACGTTTTGGAAACAGTACAGATGCTATCAAGGGCTTCATTATGAGTCGTCCTAAAGATGGTATTCCGGGTCGTAGAAGTATGCCCCAGTTTAATTTGAGCGATGAAGAGCTGGAAGGTATTGCACAATTTTTGAAATATACTTCAGGAATTAATACCCAGAACTGGCCACCAAATATTCAGGGTTAACAGGAGACAATAATGACTTATCAATCTCAATCGGTTGCAAAACCGTATTTTATAGTAGCAATTGCCCTGTTTGTCGGGCAGATTCTATTCGGTACTATCCTGGGGCTACAGTATGTAATCGGTGATTTTCTGTTCCCTGAAATTCCATTTAATGTGGCTCGTATGGTCCATACTAACCTGCTGATCGTCTGGTTATTGTTTGGTTTCATGGGTGCAGCTTATTATCTGATTCCGGAAGAAAGTGAAACAGAATTATTCAGTCCGTTTCTTGCAATTCTGATGTTCTGGATTTTTGCAGTGGCAGGTGTTTTGACTATTCTCGGTTATCTTTTAGTGCCTTATGCCACTCTGGCTGAGTTAACGATGGATGATCTGTTTCCGACCATGGGACGAGAATTCCTTGAACAACCGACTATTACCAAAATCGGTATAGTAATTGTGGCTCTATCCTTCCTGTTCAATATCGGTATGACAATGCTTAAAGGTCGTAAAACAGCTGTTTCACTGGTACTAATGATCGGTTTAACAGGTTTAGCCGTGTTCTTCCTGTTTGCATTCTATGTTCCAGAGAACCTGGTTAAAGATAAATTCTACTGGTGGTTTGTTGTTCATCTATGGGTAGAGGGTGTATGGGAATTAATCATGGGTGCTATCCTCGCATTCGTATTGATTAAAACTACAGGTGTTGACCGTGAAGTTATTGAAAAATGGTTGTATGTCATCATCGCGATGTCATTGATCACAGGTCTTATCGGTACTGGACATCACTTCTACTGGATCGGTACTCCTGAGTACTGGCAGTGGTGGGGTTCAATCTTCTCAGCTATGGAGCCTATTCCTTTCTTCATGATGACTATCTTTGCTTTCAATATGGTTAATCGTCGTCGTAGAAATCATCCTAACCAGGCGGCTGTTTTATGGGCTCTTGGTACAGCGGTAATGGCATTCCTGGGCGCTGGTGTATGGGGATTTCTGCATACTCTGGCTCCAGTTAACTATTTCACACATGGTACTCAGATCACTGCAGCTCATGGTCACATGGCTTTCTACGGAGCTTATGTCATGATCGTGTTGACTATGATCTCTTACTCCATGCCTATGTTGAATGGACGTAAAGAAGCGAATAGTAATAAGTCTCAGATCGTTGAAATGTGGTCTTTCTGGATAATGACTGTTTCTATGGTATTTATTACACTGTTCTTAACAGGTGCAGGTATTTTGCAAACTTATATGCAACGTTATACCGATACGCCTATTTCCTTTATGGAAGTTCAGGACAAGGTCGCGATTTTCTACTGGTTACGTGAAGGTGCTGGTATTTTCTTCCTGATCGGCTTAATCGTTTATGTTGCAAGTTTCTTCATTGGTGGCGATGAGCCAGAAGCAACTGTTAAAGATGCAGCTTAAGTTTAATTAAGTTAGTTACCTAAGAAGTACTTATGGCGGGCTTTTGGCCCGCCATTTTTTATTGGGGTATGGTACAAAATTTCAATTTTTTCATGCTATTGTATGGAAATAAATCTGACCTAATCGGTCAGAATTTAATATCCTTTTTAGCTTCAATCTACACATAAATTTCTAATAATGAAAAACCGAAATACTCCTCCTGGCGATCTAGCTATCTGGATTTTTATCATGGCTGAATTGTCGGTATTTGCAATCTTCTTTGCTGTATATGCTTTCACACGAGCCAATAATGTCGAGTTATTTAATGAATCACAGCTCACTCTTGATCGAAATCTTGCGTTAATTAATACGCTGACTTTAATTACCAGTAGCTATTTTGTTGTTAGAGCGGTGGCTGCAATCAGAGAAAATAATGCTAAACATTGTTTCAACTGGATAATAGCCGCCTTATTAATGGGTTTATTGTTTCTGCTGGTGAAATCATATGAATATAATCATCACTACAGTGAAGGTATTAACCTCCGAACAAATAAGTTTTACATGTTTTATTTTTCCCTGACATTCTTCCATTTTATGCATGTCTTGATGGGCATGGTGATTCTTGCTGCAAATGCGATTAAAACAAGGGCAGGAAACTATACTCCGGAAAATCATACAGGTCTGGAAACCGGGGCCAGTTACTGGCATATGGTGGACATGGTGTGGATTATTCTTTTTCCTCTTATCTACGTGATGAGGTGATCAAAAATGTATAAGTTTATTGGTGTAAGACCCTGCACATTTGTTTATATCCTGTTAATGGTGTTAACCGTTTTTACCTGGTACGTCGGTGTATCCGGGCTTAGCGGGTTGAGTTTCGCTTTTCTTGTACTGGGGCTATCCTTATTGAAAGGTCACCTGATTGGTGATTATTATATGGGATTGAAAACAGTCTCGGGAATTTGGGGTTGGGTAATTGTTATCTGGTTAATATTGCCGGGCTCTTTAATTGCAATCGCATTTTATAGTGCCAGCTAATGACTAAAAAATAGAAAAAAACAATGAATAAAGAAATCGAATCTGCAGAAAAAGGTTCTCAAATTGACGAGAACAAATTACCTTTTTATAAACCTCAGGGTAATGAGGTTGCGCTATTCGAATATGCCTGGCGTAACCATTTACCGGTGTTGATTAAAGGTCCCACGGGTTGTGGTAAGACTCGATTTATTCAATATATGGCGGCCAGACTATCGCAAAGTATGTATACGGTTGCCTGTCATGATGATCTGACGGCAGCTGATCTTGTAGGGCGACACCTCATAGGTTCTGAAGGCACTTACTGGAATGATGGTCCACTTACCCGAGCTGTTCGAGAAGGTGCAATTTGTTACCTTGATGAAGTTGTTGAAGCTCGTAAAGACACAACGGTGGTGCTGCATCCGTTAACGGATGATCGTCGTATCTTACCGCTGGAAAGAACCGGTGAAACCTTGAAAGCACCAGATAACTTCATGCTGGTTGTATCCTATAATCCCGGTTATCAAAATTTATTAAAAGGTATGAAACCTTCCACCCGGCAGCGTTTTCTTGCCATGACTTTTGATTTTCCTGATGCTGAACTGGAGCAGGAAATTCTCATCGGTGAAACCGGTATCGATAAAGAGCTTGCTAAAAATCTGGTACAGCTTGCAGCTGCACTTCGCGCCCTAAAGGATCATGACCTGGAAGAAGCGGCTTCTACGCGTTTACTGGTGTATGCCGCGACACTAATTAAGGATGGTTTTCCTGTAGTAGAAGCTTGTCGTGCTGCTCTAGTTGAACCTTTAACTGATGAAAATGAAACCATTGATGCATTAATGGAAGTTGTTAATGCCTGCTTCTGAACAACTTCCAAAATTTAAACCTGATTCAGCCAGTCATTTACGATGGTTGAGTTAGCAGCCTGTCATGCGAACTAAAGTCCAGCTTAAGCGATTCTGGTTTCAGTCAGGCTTTTTTATTCTATTTATCCTGGCGCCGGTATTTGATTTGTTTCGGTATGATCTAAATGAGGGGCATTTCTATTTACTCAGTTTTCACTGGACGCTAGGACTTGACCAGTTTCAGCTGGGTTTGATAGGTCCGGTTGAAGCTACGTTAAACTTGCTTGTTAGAGGGTTTGCTCCCTTGTTGCTGGTAATTGGCGTCTTTCTTTACAGTGCCTGGCGTTGGGGACGTTTGTATTGCGGCTGGCTTTGTCCGCATTTCTCAGTTGTTGAAGTTGTTAATGATCTGATGTTTCGAGCCAGTGGAAAACCCAGCCTGTGGGAAAAAAATCCGTTACCTGAACTTCAGCCAGATGGTTCCAGTATCAAACCCAATCGAGTCTACTGGGTGGCTACATTTTTTGCGGTTCTACTGTTTTCTTTTACCTGGGCGGTGAGTTTATTAACCTATTTATTGCCACCAACGGAAATATACAGCAATTTACTTAACTCCGAGCTCACACGAAATCAGTTTACTTTTATTACTGTTGCAACAGTCCTGCTGACCATAGAGTTTACCTTTGCCAGGCATTTTTTCTGCCGTTATGGCTGTGCCGTCGGTTTTTTTCAAAGCCTGGCCTGGATGGCTAATCGACGAGCCATGGTGGTTTCGTTTGACCGCAGGCAGAGTAGCTTGTGCAAACAATGTAATAACGCCTGCGATAACTCCTGCCCAATGCGTTTAAAACCACGGGATATAAAACGTAGAATGTTTAATTGTACTCAGTGTGGTGAATGTATCTCTGCCTGTACGCTACAACAGGGCAATAAATCACAAGAGTCTTTGATCGACTGGGTTGAAGATTTAGATGCTTTACATCAGTCAGAGCCACCCGTGGGCGTTCCGTTAAAGGAGAAATGAATTGATAGCTATCCGTAGGTTGCGCCATGCGCATCATTATTCTGCAATATTGTTACTTTCTACTGCGCATGGCGCAGTCTACGGGTATTAAACGATGGAAGAAAAGGTTGGAGAGCTTTGGCATAAGTTAATTACACAAATGGCAGATCAACGCCATTTAGAAGCAGCTGTAGAACTGACTGATGTCAAAAATAGCATAGCGACGTTTTTTCGTGCATTGGGTGGAGATGGAGGTTTGCAGGTTGAAGCGGTCGATAGCACCTCTACTAATCGACGACGTCACTGGTTACAACGAATTGCTGGTAGTGGTAATAAAGTTGAACTGGCGTGGCGTGATTCAAATGCACTTAAACTACCACCCAAAATAGCCTGGTTTGAATCGAAACAATTAAACAGGGATCTGTATTACTGGTTAGCGGCAATGGCGGCTAATGAAGTTCAGGTTACTAATCCAGAGAATAATCACTGGTTTGCCAGAAGCCAGTTATCGGTATTGTGGACTTTGAAGCGTTATCCTGGGCTGCTATCAAAATATGCTGAACTGGTAAAAGCTCACCTGAAGCAACGACCTGATCCAGCTAGTTTGCCTTCCCTGGAAAGAAAAATCGAAGAGGATATTCGTCAGGCATTAATAGAGCCGGGCTCTGTTAAATTTTTGATGTACAGTAAACGGGATCATTTTCCTGTGTTGTTATGGCTGCACCCTACAGCCAGTGATAACTTATCAATGTTCAAAGATAGTGATGATCCTGGCGAAAATAATAATAGTGGTCAGCAAGAGACCCGGGAACTGGAAGATGTTGACCGACGTAAAGCCGAAAGAGTCAAGAAGCAGGAAGATGACAAAGGCTTGATTACAGTCAGAATGGAAAATATCTTCACCTGGGGCGAGTTTGTTAACCTTGACCGGGGAAATGAAGATGAAGATGATGCTGATCAGGCAGATTCTGTTGCTCGTGACCTTGATACCTTATCGGTGACCAGAAATGAACGATCTTCAGCTATTCGTCTCAAATTTGATCTTGATTTACCGTCAGCTTCAGTAGATGACGAAGTGTTATCCGATGGAATATTACTACCCGAATGGGACTGGAAGAAAAATCAATTAATTGAAAACTGTTGCCGTATCGTTGAAATGATGGCAACTGATGCTGACCCTGTTCCCTTGCCAGAGCACTTAACCAAAACTGCACGTAAGCTAAGAAACCAGTTTCAGCTGCTGGCTCCAGCGCGTGTATGGCATCGTAAACAATCTGATGGGCAGGATATTGATCTTGAAGCTTATCTGCGTTATGCCGCTGAGAAAAGTGCTAAAACCGGTGTGAGTGCCGAAGGGCTTTACCGAGAACTTAAAAGTGGTGCCAGGGATCTGGCCTGCCTTTTAGTGGCTGATTTATCGCTCTCTACGGATACCTGGGTTAATGACTACCAGCGAGTTATAGATGTAATTCGTGATAGTTTATTTTTATTTTCTGAAAGCCTGAATGCGACCGGTGATGCGTTTAGCATGATTGGTTTTTCATCGCGTAGACGTGATCCGGTTAGAGTGCATATTCTGAAAAAATTTAATGAGAAATATTGTGCCGAGATTCGAGGTCGTATTGATAAAATTAAACCGGGTTACTACACGAGACTGGGAGCGGCAATTCGGTATGCGACCGAGCAGCTAATCTTGCAGGGAGAGAGCAGGCGTCTGTTATTGATTTTAACGGATGGTAAACCTAATGATCTGGACCAGTACGAAGGACGGTTTGGGATAGAGGATACGCGTCATGCGATAAATCAAGCTAAGAAGCTCGGTTTACAGCCTTTTTGCGTGACCATTGATGAGAAGGGAAACCGTTACCTGCCTCATTTATTTGGCAGTAGCGGATATGCTGTAATTCGAAATCCCCTTGAAATGCCGAAGCTTTTACCGAGTTTATATGCCAGGTTGACGGCTAGTTAGGTTTTAAAGCATGAGGTGAAAGTTAGCTCCTGCAATATTGAGCATTGCAGGGACTAGATCTGTTTGAGTTTGATTAGTGCAGGTTTTGAATATTTTTCTGGATTGTAGCAGGCATTGTGCTGGTTGATGCTTTTCCATGTGGAGAAGGCTGCCCATGCATTGAAGCCTGCGATGAAACAGCTGTTGTTTTAGCTTCTTCACTTATTCGTTCTCTTTTTGCAGTGATATAAGTTTGTAACTTTTGGGCGTTAGCGAGATCGGGATCAACGGCTATTGCCTGTTTTACCATTGCATCAGCCATCTTGTAATATTGCTTATGCAGGTAAGTTATAGCCAGTCCTATAAATAGCTGGGCATTTTCAGGGTCACCATTAATGGCGTTTTGAAAAGATTCAACAGCCTCTGTTGTTTTATTTTGAGTTAAATACAGGTTTGCTATTCTTGCATGAGCAACACTGTAGTCCGGATCAATTTTTAATGCTTTATTAAATTCACCTTCAGCTTCTGCAAACTTACCCTGAGACCAGAATGTATTTCCTGAAACTATTAAATCTTCAAGTGTAGAAGCCTGAGATGTTGATATAACAAAAAGGCTAATAACTGCAGTGATAATAAAATTTTTCATAAATGTAATCTCTGAATTTGTATTAACAGTTAAATACCAGTTAGATAACTATTAAATGTTTGGGGTAAAAAAAAACCCCGCCAAAATAGGCGAGGTTTTTTTAACTATGGGTAAGTTACTTCTTACCTAAGTACCACTTGTGGTTTTCGCTGTTAAGAACCTTATTCAGTTCTTTTTGCAGGTTTTTAGCAGCGCTCTTCTTGTTGCCACCAGCTTTCATTCCTTTCTCGATTATTTTTTCGAGTTCAGGAACCATTTTGGTGTAGAAGTGCTTGGCCAGATCGTAAGTACCATGCCAATGCGTGTAATCAGGAGCCATCATAGAGGTAGCCATACGTGCACGACGTCCTTCATGATGCCATAACTCGAACCAGATCCAGTCAAGCTTGTTAGAGAACTTGGCTTTCTTCAGTAATGGCTTGGCTGCACCGTAAAGCGCTTTACCAGGCTTGGCAAATTTATCATTGTAGAGTTCAATCATGCTATCGTACTGAGTGTAGAACTGCTCAACATAAGTTTCAGTATGACAGGCCTGACATACATCCTGCATATTGTCTCGACGTTCATCCCATTTCAGGTTAGCTGACTCAAGACCCATTTTGGCATCCATCACTTCAGGACGAACAGAAATAGGTGGACGGTTAGTCCAGCTGATTCTTTCGCCTACATTATGAGTTGAATCCTGATTACGAGTAGCACCCATGTGACAGGTTGCACAAGTCGGAGCAGCAGTATAATCAACACCTACAACCCATTTAGCGCTATCCAGATTCATTTCATCCTGATAAGCCTTGAATGCAATACCATGCTTGGATTCTTCATAGATTTCTTTCTGAGGATGGTCAGGACCTAAGTGACATTTACCGCAGTTGTCCGGCTTACGTGCCTGCTCAGTAGAGAACTGGTGACGTGAGTGACAAGCAGAACAGGTTCCTTCAGATCCATCAGGGTTGATTCGTCCAATACCTGTGTTAGGCCATGTGGCTGGATCTAATGCACCATCTTCAAGTACTTTTACTTTAGAGCCGTGACACTGCCAGCAACCGTTTACAGCTGCAGAAGAGTTACCTTTGGGGAATCCTTCGGTTACAAATGCGCGATTACCTTCAACGACTTCAGCTAACAGGTTATCCAGTGAATCAAGGATATGCCCAGCTTTAGCATGACGTGATGTCGTCATTTCAGTAGCAGCCTTTTCATGGCAGTTTGAACAGTCTTTAGGAGAAACGATGATAGAAATATTCTTTTTTACTTTTTTATCGTCATGGATATAAGCATCAATATCACCGGCATCAGCCTGGTGACACTCATAACAACCCACATTGGCACCATAGTGCTTACTACGACCCCATTGTTGAACGATGCCCGGGTTATTTTTCTGGTGGCACTTTACACACTTTTTTGTTTCATCCGACATTTCACTTGGCGGGCTTGAAACTGATGCCGGAGCAAGTCCCCAGGTTCCCATCAACAAGCATGCCAGTATAGCTTTTTTAAACATGGCCTAATTCCTCATTATTTTTAGATTAATTTTTATTTATCGATCTTCCACGGCGATACTAATTCAGGGTGTTTTTAGTTAGATTGATATATATCAATCTATATGTGAATATTTCACTTAAAAAGACAGGGGTTAATATATGTTAATAAAAATAATTGTAAAATTGACTCTATATAAGCTTTTCCTAAAGTAGTTTGGTAAAAAAACCTGTAAATTTACTTTTAATTACAATAACCAGAAATATTAAAAATTTTGGTTGTCAGGATTAAATCAATAAGCCTTGATATTTGTAATTTTTTAATGAATAGGCTGTAGTTTAATCAGGAATTTTTTGAGTATTTATTGATACAATAAAGCTTTAAAAATGGCTGGAGAAGCTGAATGACCTTGTTGGATAAAACGATTGAACTTATCGATTCTGCTAATGCAGAGGATCCTAATTTAGTTAAAGATGAAAACGGTAAAGAGTGGCCCAAGGAGCTACTTTATTCACTAAGAATGAGTGATATGCTGGATAGATATAGGCCAAATGCAGATGATGTCGCAAAAATTTCCATGAGAGGGCAGCATATTCAACGCTGGACATCAGACCGTAAAACTTTTCCTATGAACCGTCAGGGGTATCTGCAATGGCGAACCCAATTGTATAAATTTCATGCAAATACCACTGCTGACATTATGCTTCAGGTAGGTTATGACGAGGAAAGTGTCGAAAGAGTGAAAAAAGCAGTGGGTAAACGAGGTATTAAGGTTAATCCTGATACTCAATTATTAGAAGACGTGACGGATCTGGTTTTTCTTGAGCACTACATGCTGGCTTTTGTAGAAACGCATCCTGAGTACGATGAGGATAAATGGCTGGATATTATTCGTAAGACCTGGAAAAAGATGTCAGCCAGTGGCCAGCAATTTGCTCTGGAAGGAAATATCAAGTTTCCCGAGTCACTAATTCCGTTAATTCAGCAAGCTGTTGGATAAGTTTTTAGGGGATAAAAGTTCGTACTGAAACTTTCTTTGCGTGATCCTTTTTAGTTGTGACCGGGAGACGTTGCTACCATTTTTGTCCATATAGATATACTGATTTTAATAAAGGTATTTTTTTATTGCTAAATAGGCATTACTGGAGTAGTCAACGAATTTTTTATATATTCTAGTGTTTTTTCAAAAGTCATCTAACTCATATCGGGTTTTCAGTTTTCCCCGATTTTCTTATGCTTACTGTTTCTAAATGCAGGATTCTAAATGCAGGATTAAATGACGTTGTCAGAAAATGTTCCTGCCAAAACTTAAATTATATGTACTGGTATAAAACTAACCAGACTAATCACTCTTAATTATATTTCTAAAAGTTAAATTGATTCTAGGCGTGGACGATTTCGTTGTTTTAGGCAAGCTGTGTAACCAGTGCGCCTGGGTGTTTGCTTTCATGATTAATAAACTACCTGTTTGCAAAAGCATTGATACGGTTTTTTTAGTGACCTTATGTTTGAATGAAAACTTGCGTTCAGAGCCAAGGCTAAAAGATGCTATGGTCGGATTTTCTCCCAGTTCCTTTTCGTCATCACTGTGCCAGCTCATGCCTTCGTCTCCATTATGATAAAGGTTGAGTAAACAGGAGTTGAACATAATACCGCACTGGCTTTCTACATGTGTTTTCAGTGCGGATAATTCTGTGGTCCAGGGCAGGGCGTGTTTAGTGGTATTTGAATAATGATAGGCATAGTTTTTATTGCCATACCAGGCCACTTTGCGTTTGGTGATAATGTGTTTTCCTGCAATGATGACTTCATCATTTTTCCATTCTATAGTTTTTAGCAAACGATCAAAATAATGAGTGGCCTCTGTGGCACCTATAATTTCTCCAAAATAATTTACTTCACCGTCATAGGGCAAGCAATTAAAGCCAGGGTCTTGTTCAAATAAATCCATTGACATTCACTTTGAAAACAACTTGTTGAGTCTTATTTATTGCTTCGCTGCTAATTTCATGAATAGCAAACCTGACATGGGTTCCACCGATATCTGCAACCAGGTTCCAGGGCTTTAAGTCAGACATGAAGTATGCTCTATTTAATTATCAACATTATAGAGTCATTATATCAATATCTGCAAAATCAATTAACTGTTTGCAATAAGTCGTTAAAGAGGTCCAAAGAGATACCAATAAACCTTATCTTTCAGCTGTGTTGAATCACGGGTTGATGGCTTAATAATGAATACAAACATGCTGATTTACAGGGGCATATTTATACTGCATGCTAAGCCTGATTTCTAATTAATGGACTAATTTGAAATAAGAGGAAAACACTATGATACGAATATTCTGGGCTTGCCTGGTTGATGATAAGAACTGACTTACCTTTTCGTGGTTTTTTTGGGTCATGGTGGTGATCCCATATATGATGCCACCCTGGGTACTGGAGCCAGGAAGACATTTATGGTTCAAAGTTGATTTAGGTGATATCAACTTTTTTGACCCGGTCAGCAGTAGATTAATGGAATCTAGAGGATCAGCTTACGTATGCAAATAATTTAGTTGAATTTGCCGACGGTTAAATTCTCTCGAATTTTTTACATTCCGTACTCTCGTTCTACTTTTGAAATTCTGATTCTGTAACTTGAGTACCATTTATTACGACCCAGTTCCTGTGCTTTAACGTGATCAACATTTGTCTTCCATTGATTAATTGAATCAAGATTCTTCCAGTAGGAAATGGTGATGCCAATATTTTCTGTTGCCGACTCGATACCTAAAAAGCCGGGTTGTACTGAAGCCAGATCAAGCATCTTTTTAGACATTTGATTGTAACCATTATTGCCATCAGTTCGCACAGAAGTGAATATCACAGCGTAATAGGGCGGAGCGGGTGTGTTTGCGATATTAGACAAGGTTAGCGAAGTTATCCTGTTCGTGACAGGTATAAACTGGCATGTTCCTGCTCATAACTGGAGAGAGGACCCTGCCTGATATCATCAACGATCAGTTGTTGCTTGGGTTTCATGTAGCAAAATACATCATGAACATGGAAGTGTTTAAGGCTTTTTACCTGTATTTGTATTCGCTTATAACCATCTTCCTTATTGATACTTTCAAGTTTATCCATTTTCTTTAGTTGACGTTTATCGACCTGGTAAACTTCCCCATTTATTACCTGTCCGTTACCTGCATCATCAATCATCCAGGGTGAATGGCGATCTCCAACCAGGTAGAGAGGATAGCTCTTTTCGGTGGTGAATCTTCCGGGTAACTTTTTCCCCTGATTTAAATGAAAATTAGGAAACCCGTGTTTTAATGTAGCATAAACAAATACTTCATATTTCATGCAATTACCCTTGTTTAATGTTTGACAAAGTCTAAAACCCACTGTGTAAAAAACTTATTATCGGTTTTCAATGATAATGAGCTAATGCCCGCTTCTAGTCGTTCTGCTGGAATGATAGCACGACGTTCATTCATTAGAGCCCTGGAATAATCTGCATTCCATTCAGGGTGTCCCTGAATACTCAGGAAGTGTTTATTCCATTGCACGACGAAATAGGGGCAAAAATCACTTTCTGCAATAACCGTCGCTTCTTCGGGTATGCTCATGACCTGGTCTATGTGACTGACGATAATATTCAATTCAGGTTTTGTTTCTCTCATCCAGTCAGGTGTCGTGGCAATACGGTTTACCGCAACACCTACACCCCAGCCTTTGCTGGATTGTTTTACTCGCTGGTTTTTTGCCAAAGCGATAATCTGATGACCGAAACAAATGCCAATGAGTTTTTTCTGATGTTGATCCAGCAGCTGGATAAATTTTATCAGCCGCTGGATCCAGTCACTATCTCCGTAAGCGCCGGCTCTACTTCCTGTTGTGATGAAGAAATCATATTTATCTATTTCATCAGGGTAGTGAGTTAGCTGGCAATTAAAAATATCAATCTCGAAACTATCATCAATGGCAAAAAACATGCGTTGAATCATGTGACTGTATGATACATATTGCTGCTGGAGGTTATCCAGCACCACGTCACATTGTAAGATAGCTACTTTCATTGAGTGTAAGTTATAGTTTACCATTCACGGCATCAACAATAATCTGCTGATACTGTTCAGCACTTAAACTGATTGGGTTACCTCCGGCGGACGGGTCTTCAATAGCCATTTTCCCTATGGTTTCAGCCTGTGCTGTATCGATATTGATTTCTGCCAGAGTATGAGGGATTTCCAGCTGCTTTCTCATGTCCAGCACCCAGTTCATAAATCCATCAAAACCTGTTTCACTCAGGCTCATGTATCGACTCAAACGGTCGATACGCTGTTCTATCTCGCTACGATTAGCCTTTAAAACATAAGGCATCAAAATGGCATTTAATGTGCCATGATGGGCATCGTATAAAGCTCCCAACGGGTGTGCCAGTGCATGCATACCACCGAGCCCTTTCTGGAAGGCGGTTGCCCCCATGGTGGAGCAAACCAGCATTTGCATTCTGGCTTCTATGTCGCTGCCATCTGCAAAAGCTAGTGGTAAAAATTCCTGTACCATTCTTATTCCTTCGACAGCGATACCTTCTGCCATCGGATGATAGAAGGGTGAGCAAAGTGCTTCCAGGTTATGTGACAAAGCATCCATACCGGTAGCAGCTGTCATCATCGGGGGCAGGCCTATCGTGAGTTCAGGGTCAAGTATGACTTCTGCCGGTAGCATGTCGGGGTGAAAGATGATTCTCTTCAGGTGATGCTCGATGTCAGTAATAACCGAAGCTCTTCCCACTTCGGAACCCGTGCCTGCGGTTGTTGGTACGGCGACAACAGGCGCCATGCCCTCGACATTGACATGCGTCCAGTTGTCACCAACGTCTTCAAAATTCCAGATGGGTTTGTCCTGACCGACCATCAAAGCAACTGCTTTGGCTGCATCCAGAGCCGAGCCACCACCAAAAGCGATGACGCCATCGTGATTGTTACTGCGATAATAATCGACACCATCCTGAACATTTTTACCCGTAGGATTAGCCTTTATGTTTGAAAATAAACCACAGCGCAGTTTAGCCGAGCAGACGTCATCGATGACATCTTGCAGCATTGGTAAAGCGGCAATACCCGGGTCGGTAATCAATAAGGGTGATTGCATACCCATGGCTTTACAAATGCCAGCCAGGTCTTTTATACGCCCCGCGCCGATCTTAATATTTGTAGGATAATTCCAGTTTGCAGAATAAGTCATAGTATTTTGCTCTTAAAGTTCAGTTTTAATATGGAATGATTTTGGACGAGTGAGGGATTCATAACCCATCACCGATAAAGTGCAACCGTGTCCTGAATTTTTAACGCCAGTCCAGGCAAGATCAGGATCCAGGTAGTCACATCGATTGATAAAAAATGTGCCAGTGTCTATCAGTTGGCCAAGCTCAACACCTTTATCAATATCGGTTGTAAAAATTGAAGCGGTTAGTCCAAACTCGCTGTCATTCATCAACTTTATAGCTTCTTCATCAGAGCTTACTTTCTGGATACCGACTACGGGACCAAAGCTTTCTTCAGTCATGACTCGCATGTTGTGATTTACTTCGGTAAGAATCTGCGGAGACAGGTAAGTAGAACCCGCTTTATCCAGAGGATCGTCAGCAGTAATCTGTGGTACCGCCCCCTGTTTAATGGCTTCATTAGTCTGAGCTCGTACAAAGTCTGCAGCACTGGATCGAACCAAAGGTCCCAGAGTCGTTTCAGGATTATCGGACCGACCTAATTTCAGCTGGTTAACCCATTCGACGGCCTGTTTGACATAATCATCGTAGATTGATTCATGAACGTAAACCCGTTCGATACCGCAGCAGGATTGCCCGGAATTGTAGAATGCTCCATCCATCGTGGTATCGACTGCGCTTGCAAGATTGGCATCGGCACGAACATAAGCAGGGTCTTTACCACCCAGTTCAAGACCAATACCAATGAAGCGACCTGCAACGGCTTTTTCTACCATTTCTCCACCGGGTACTGAACCTGTAAAGGCAACATAGTTGATACGCTCATCTTTAATGATGGTTTCCGTATCGGCATGAGTCAGGTGGAGATATTCAAAAACACCTTCTGGCAGACCAGCCGCTTTAAATGCTTCAACGAGTCTCTCGGCGCATAATGGGGTTTGCGCTGAATGCTTGATGATGACACAGTTACCCGCGAGAATAGCGGGTAATACTGCATTGATAGCAGTTAGATAAGGGTAGTTCCACGGTGCAATCACGAACACGACACCGACAGGTTCGCGTTGAATCCAGCGATCAAAACCGGGTTTGTCGGCAATTTTAATAGTCGCTAATCCCTGGTCGGCAAGTTCGATCATTTTACGTGCCCGTTCTTCTGTGCCTGCCACTTCTCCGGCAGCAGAACCGATAGGGCGTCCCATCTGCCAGGTGATTTCATGGGCTATTTCATCTTTTTTAGCGACGAAAGCATCGGTTGCTCTGCTACAGATTGCTTTGCGTTCAGCCAGTGGGGTTTTCTTCCAGGCCTGCTGTGCGCTACTGGCTTTTTCCAGTGCCATTTGAATATCATCCTTGTTTGCAAAGGATCTCTCGACGTAAACGGAACCGTCAATCGGGCTGATGGTCTGTAAGGTATTACTCATTAGATTGTCTCTTAAATAAAAAATATTCACCATCGGGTACAATGGGTTTCAGGGGTTAAATAATCTCGAAGTACCGCTCCTTTTCCCAGTCGGTAATGTGTTTTCTAAACTCACGTTCTTCCCATTCTCTGGAAGCTGCAAAATGTTCGACAAAGGTATCTCCGAATAAAGCACGTGCAGGGTCTGAAGCTTTATAAGCCTGTGTGGCATCCCATAGAGTCCTGGGTAAGGCTAAATGTTCCGGGTGCTTTTGTTCATAGGCATTGCCCTTGATCTGTGGCCCGGGCTCGAGTTTATGTTCGATGCCATATAACCCTGCACCCAGTGCGGCTGCCAGTGCCAGATAAGGATTGGCATCGGCTGATCCTAATCGGTATTCTACACGTTGAGATTTATCGCTGCCGGGAATGACTCGCAATGCAGTGGTGCGATTTTCAACTCCCCAGGTTGCATCGGTGGGTGCCCAGAAGCCGGGAATCAGGCGACTATAACTATTGATTGTGGGAGAAGTCATGCATAATAATTGTGGCATGAGGAGTTGCTGGCCTGCTATAAAATAGCGTTGCAGGTCACTCATGTTATGTTTTTTTGATGCGTCATGAAATGCCGAACCTGAACCATCTTTATGCCTCAGCGAAACATGAATATGCCCACTCTGGCCCGGATATTCATTGGACCACTTGGCCATAAAGGTCGCCATTAAACCATTATGCTGAGCAAGTACTTTTATAAAAGTTTTAAACAGGGCGCCTTTGTCTGCTGCGTTGAGTGCATTATCGACGTTGATGGCTGCTTCAAGAACGCCCGGACCTGTTTCTGTATGCAGTCCCTCGATAGGGAAGTCCATGGTTTCGGATAATTCCATAATTTCTGCATACAAATCTGCGTGCACTGAATTTCGGATCATCGAATAACCAAACCAGCCGGGGGTTATAGGCTTTAAATCGGTGAAGTTCTTTTCGCGAATACTGTCGGGCGTTTCATCAAACAGGAAAAATTCATACTCCAGCGCAGCATAGGCATCTAATCCCATATCACTGGCTTTCTCGATGACGCGACGTAAGGCGGCGCGTGGGCAAACTGCTTCGGCCTGTTCCGAAAATTCTGCCAGAAACAGTAACATGCCATCCTCAAATGGTATTTCACGGCAACTGTCTGGAAGTATTCTGACCGGTGCATCCGGATAACCCGTGTGCCATCCGGTATATGTGACATTATCGTAAAGTTGATCTTTCACGTCCCAGCCTAAAACTACATCACAAAACGCAAAACCATGATCGACTGAACTCAGGAATTTTTCACGAGACATGTACTTGCCTCGCATGACCCCGTCATTGTCGAATAGACCAACTTTTACATGCGTTAGTTGGCGCTCTTTTACAATGTTTTTAGCATCCTGAATGGTTTTGACTTCTCTTGGATTCATCGTTATTTCCTGTTACTTGCCTGCTATAGTTGAATGCTTCTCATTTTAAATTCATCACCATGAGTATTTTCATCGTAAAACATTTTTTTTTAGCTAAGATGTTTAACCCGTGGTGCATTTAGGAAATAACCATTTTAAAACGGTTAAGTTTATTGCCCTCATGTTGATTTACCCATTGAATCAATGTGAGTGATGTTATTCTGGTGATCACTATTTGTACTTATTTGTTGCGCCATTTTCTGCCTGAGTTCCTCAAGCTTAATCGTCCGATCCTTCGACTGTAGACAGGGCGCTCTATTCTGCCTTTGACTTCATCAGGCAACTGTTTAAATAAAAAGTGCTCTGAATCAATGCCCGGGCTTTCAGCGGCCAAGTTTAAAGCCATAAGCTCTTTATCCATTATCATCGGTAAACGAATCTGATTTAAAAAAATATCTTCGCTCTCTATGTCGTGCAATAAATCTAAGATTTTGCTAAAAATGCTTTGTAAGTTGCTCATTTTATTACCATTTTTGTCGTAAACTAATGATAATCTCTTTATGAGGGTGACAACTTACATTTTACTGAATTGCTAAATGCACCACGGGTAATAACTACCATTTTTTAATAAAAAGCCTTCGTGTTCTTCGTGTCTTCGTGGTGAATGTCTTTTGATTTACATCGACATTTCCAGGTCGTCCAGCACAGCATCAATACCAGCCTGGGCGCATTCTTCATCGGTTATGCCAGAAGGTGCTCCACTGACTCCAACGGCTCCTACCAAAGACCCGCCAACCTGAATTGGTAAACCACCGGCAGACATGATGATACCCGGGGCTCGACCAACGGGAGAGTTTGCTCTGTCACCCATCGAAGAAGTAGAGCTGTTAAAGTTAGCAGCTGTGTAAGCCTTGCCTTTACTGATGGGGACTGTGATCTGGGCTGCAATGGTATCGCGTAAAGCGACTTGTACGATGCCTTCTCTATCAACCACGGTTACACCGATCTGTATGCCCAACTTTGTACATTCAGCGATGGCAGCCTGTGCAATCATTAATGCAGTTGGCAGGGTAAGCCGTTTGGTGCTCACTAGGCCGGGCTCATCCTGAGCAAAAGCGGAACTGGATAAAAATGAGATTAAAATTAACGATGATAAAACTTTTTTCATTATGACCTCCTCAGGAATTGAGATAATAATAACGGCTTAATTGTAGAATACAAAGATAATACAATATCATGTCTTTATATTAAGATAACGCTGGAATTTGACAGACTGCTGGAAACCAATATGAAACACCATTACTTTATTGCAGGACTATTACTTTTATTATCAAGTTCGCTTTTGGCTAATTCTTATCAGCTAAAAAAGGTTGCATCTGGATTGGGCGTACCCTGGGGTTTGGCTTTTATTTCAGCAGATAAAATCATGTTCAGTGAGCGTCAGGGAAAGCTGGCTATTCTCAGTTTGAAGAATGGTAATATCAGGCAGGTTTCTGGCCTTCCTGAAATTTTTGCACAGGGGCAGGGTGGATTAATGGATGTTGCTGTGCCTGCAGACTTTAAACATCAAGGCTGGATATATTTTACTTACAGCAAAAACATCAGAGGTAAAGGTGCAACAACTTTGGCTCGTGCACGTTTAAAGGGTAATCAGCTTGTACAATGGACAGACCTGCTGATTACAAAATCGATGACTGATACAGGCAGGCATTACGGTAGTCGAATAGCATTTGATGATAAGGGGCATGTTTATTTTGGAGTGGGGGACCGAGGTGTCAGACCCAATGGGCAAGACCTTACAACACATGCGGGATCGATACTTCGACTGAAGCGAAATGGTGAACTTCCTGAAGATAATCCATTTGTAGATCATAAATCAGCTTTAGCCGAAATCTGGAGTTATGGTCATCGTAATCCGCAGGGACTGGTATGGGATAATGAGCATAAACGGCTGTGGGAGATTGAGCACGGTCCTCGGGGTGGTGATGAAATAAATTTAGTCACCAGGGGTAAAAACTATGGCTGGCCGGTTATTTCCTATGGTAAGGAATACTGGGGGCCCGTCTCCGTAGGTGAAGGGACTCATAAAAAAGACATGATGCAGCCGGTGAAATATTATGTTCCATCGATTGCACCCGGTAGTTTACTGTATTATAACGCTGAAGCTTTTCCTGACTGGAAAGGTAACCTGCTTGCAGGTGCTTTAAAACTTAAACATATAAACCGGGTATCTCTAGATCAACACGGAAAAGCTGTTCATGAGGAACGTCTTCTTAAAGACCTGGATGAACGTATTCGTGCGCTAACTTTAAGCCCTGAAGGCTGGGTTTATTTTTCTACCGATAGTGGCAAGATATATGTTATTCGACCCGCTAAATAAGATGATTATTAACAATAATATGCCACTGACAGAATTAAAAATTGATTATCAGGATGATGAACTTTCTACTTCAGGGGACTTCCTCATTAAAGATGGTGTTGAATATTCTGGAACTCATCTGATTATCGACCTGTGGGGTGCTTCCCGGCTGGATGAATCTGAGTTGATGGAAGAAACGCTAAATAATTGTGTTTCAGCCTGTTTTGCAACTTTACTGCACATTCATATCCATAAATTTTCTGATACGGGTGGTTTATCAGGAGTTGCTGTTTTAGCCGAATCTCACATAAGTGTTCATACCTGGCCAGAACGTGATTATGCGGCTTTTGATGTTTTTATGTGTGGTGTGACAAAACCTTTAAACGTTATTGATATTTTAAATAATGCTTTTAATCCTAAAGACATTAAAGTAAAAGAACTATTACGCGGGCGAAAAACAGTGAGTTAGCCTCTTGCTAGCAATACTATCTAACAAAAAAGAATTATTAAAATCACTCAATTCAGAGATTTATTCTGAATTACGTAGGAGAAAGAAAGATGACGGCATCAGATAAAACTAAAAGTGCTAATAAAAATACCATCACGATTATAAATAATAAAAATAATCAGCGACATGAATTAGACATCTTGAGTGGAACAGTAGGACCTGATGTGATTGATGTTCGCAAGTTGTATCATGATTTAAATTTATTCACTTATGACCCCGGTTATACCTCTACAGCCAGTTGCGACTCTGCGATCACTTATATTGATGGTGAAAAAGGCATTTTAATGCACCGAGGTTATTTGATAGAAGAACTGGCCTCAGAGAGCGACTTTATGGATGTCTCCTATATGTTGTTATTCGGTGAGTTACCCAATGCTCGTCAACAGAAAAGATTCAATACGGAAATTAAAATGCAGTCGCTGGTTGATGAACAGTTGATGCGGTTTTACAATGGATTCCGCCGTGATGCACATCCTATGGCCATTATGGTCGGGGTCGTGGGGGCATTATCTGCATTTTATCATGACAGCCTGGACATCTCTGACCCTAAACAACGTCACCTGGCAACGATTCGTTTAATAGCCAAGATGCCGACTATTGCCGCGATGGCATATAAATACGCGATTGGCCAACCCTTTGTCTACCCGGATAACTCATTAAGCTATACCGGTAATTTTCTTAAAATGATGTTTTCAGTGCCTGCCGAAGATTATATTCCAAACCCGGTACTGGAAAGAGCTATCGATTGCCTGTTTGTTTTACATGCTGATCATGAGCAAAATGCGTCGACATCCACGGTACGTCTTGCCGGATCATCACAAGCCAACCCGTTTGCCTGTATTGCGGCTGGTATTGCTTCGCTGTGGGGGCCCGCTCATGGTGGAGCCAATGAAGCAGTGCTGAATATGTTGAAAGTAATTGGTGATAAGGAACGAATCCCCGAGTTTATTGCAAAAGCTAAAGATCGAAATGATCCTTTTCGTCTAATGGGTTTTGGTCATCGTGTGTATAAAAATTATGACCCCAGAGCCAAGGTGTTAAAAGAATCAGCGCATGCAGTGTTAAAGGAACTTGGGGTAGAAGATCAGCCTTTGTTTGAGCTGGCACTTGAACTGGAAAGGATCGCTCTGGAAGATGAGTACTTTATAAAGAAAAAACTCTTTCCCAATGTTGATTTCTATTCTGGAATCATTCTTCAGGCTATGGGTTTTCCTTCTTCGATGTTTACCGTTATGTTTGCCATTCCCCGTACCGCAGGCTGGCTTTCACAATGGCATGAAATGCTGGGAGAGTCGGTACAGAAAATTGGTCGACCTCGACAGCGTTATACAGGAAAAGATCACAGAAAATTTGTACCAAAAGATAAGCGTGTTTAACTTAAAACAAGAAATACTCACCACCAAGACACGAAGGACATTTTAGTTGGAAGTTAAATGACTGATGTTTCAGATGACATAAATTTTTAGCTATATGTCACATACGATTTATGTGGTTATTCTTTCACTTATGATGTCCTTTTGTGCCTTCGTGGTGAAATAATTTTAAAGGATAATGAATAACTTGAAAGTGGCAAAGCTTCGCCAGCACGATTTCTTACTGTTCACTATCATGGGTATTCTGGCTGGCTGTGGACTGATCTATGAATACCTGTTATCCCATTATGCCGGGCGTGTTTTAGGCGCTGTTGAGCAGGTCATTTTTGCGATGATCGGCATCATGATTGTGTCGATGGGGCTTGGTGCTTTTGCCGCCAGAATGTTTAAGTCTTACTTTACCGCTTTTGCCTGGTTAGAAGTGACCATCGCATTAATCGGTGCAAGTTCTGTGCTGATTTTAGCCGGAGTAACAGCACTGGCCAATATCCTTCCACAAATTCTGATCGACACGTTTTCCATGCCACCCGATTTAATGCCTCGGGGAGGTATGATCATTTGGGCGCAAAAAATAGCCTCTACCATGCCCTATGTCGCCGGTTTCATTTTGGGTTTTTTCATTGGTATGGAAATCCCTTTGATTGCCAGTATTCGTGAAACCATTTACGGAGAACACATAGAGCATAATACCGGTTCGGTTTATGGTGCAGATTATATCGGTGCCGGTTTTGGTGCTGCAATCTGGGTACTGTTTATGTTGAGCTTACCTCCCACCATTGCGGCAGTGATAACGGCTAGTGTTAATCTTTTTGTTGGGCTTATCTTTTTTACAGTTTATCGAAAACGGATTCGTTCTATCGTCTTTGTTGTCATCGCGCATATTTTTGTAGCAGCTGTGCTGGTTCTGATTACATTGAATGGCACCCGTTGGGATAATGCAATGGAAGATCTGCTGTATAAAGATAAGGTAATTTTTAGCTATAACACACAATATCAGCACATCACTATTACTGAGCGAATCATGGATCCTGCCCGGCCGAAGATAGTGTCTTTATTCATTAACGGTAGAAGTCAGTTTGCCAGTAATGATGAAAATATTTACCACTCCATGCTGGTTTCACCCGTTATGCATGCATCGGCATCACAGAATAATATTCTTATTATTGGTGGAGGAGACGGGCTGGCATTACGTGATGTATTACGTTGGCAGCCAGAGTCTGTTGATCTGGTGGATATCGATGAAGCGATTGTTGAATTTTTTACGAATCCCTTTGAAGAAAACGGTGAAGTTATAAACCAGGCTTTGCTGGAATTGAATCAGTATGCCTTTAGTGATGAAAATGTACATACTCATTTTGGTGACGCCTTTAATAAAGTTGATAGTTTTATCCAGCAAGGGCGTTTATACGATGCCATTATCGTGGATTTACCCGACCCTAGTCATCCAGATTTAAATAAGCTGTATTCGGCCCGTTTTTATGCCAAGTTGAAAACCCTGCTGGCGGGAGACGGGGCAATGGTTGTGCAATCGACTTCCCCTTTCCATGCTAAAAATACCTTTATGTCTATAGGTAAAACGGTTAAGTACGCAGGCTTTAAAAATGTTGAACAATTTCATCAAAATGTTCCAAGTTTTGGCGAGTGGGGCTGGACAATTGCTACTAAAAATGGGGTATCCGCCAAAGCAAGGCTGAGTCGATTAGATAAACTGAAGGTAGAAGATGGTTGGTCAACTCCTGGATTATTACTGTCGGCTTTTGAATTTAACCGCCATTATTATGATGACCTGGACAAAATAAAAATTAACCGAATAAACAACCAGGCTGCTTATCAATATCACCAGGCAGACTGGGAGAAACAACAGGGGATATTTAGAGCAAAGGAAAAGTAAATTTAACCGCAGAAGACGCAAAGGCACGCAGAAGCTTTTAAGTTTCACGTCAGTTTTGGAACACTGTACTTAAAGCTTTATTACATACTTTTAAAAAACAATTGACATAATATGTCCTGTAGACATATTATGTCCGCACGTTAAATATTGGAGAAGATATGAACAACGTAAAACTAGAGCAATTGGTAAAAGATTTATCTGAAAACCAGTTGTCAGATGAAACACAACTATCGATTGAAATGTTTGATGGTGAAAATACGGTTGCCTGCATAAAAGTAGAAGACCGTGAAGAATTTCCCATTTATATGACGGCCGATGAAGGTCAGGTTCTGTGTATTACTTATCTCTTTGCTGAGGATGAAGTGGATCCTGCGAAACGCGCAGAATTAGCCGAAGCCATGTTATTGATGAATGTAATGATTCCATTATCTGCATTTTCTAAAATTGGTAATCAATACATTATGTTCGGGGCGTTATCACCACGAGCGAGTATCGATGAATTATTACACGAAATTGAACTGCTCAGCGACAATGTGCTTGAAGCCATTGCGACGATGTCAGACTATTTGAAGGAGGCAGCTTAAGTCCATGAGTATATTTTCTAAATTAATTACCGCCATTCGTGGTGGAGCAACTGAAGCCGGACAGGCAGTGGTTGATACCCAGGCAATTCGAATTCTTGAACAGGAATTGCGTGATTCCAAAAAAGCTTTAGGTGATGCTAAAACCGGTTTGACTTCCATCATGGCTGAAAAGATGGGCGTCGATCGTAAAGTCAAAGATTTGAACAGTAAAATCAAGGAACACGAAGGTTATGCGATTCAGGCAATGGAAAAAGGTGATGAAGTATTGGCGCTGGATGTTGCCAATAAGATAGCTGAATTTGAACAGGAACTGACTATTCAGCAGGGTGTTCTGGATGGTTATGAATCTAAAGTGACTAACCTGAAGAAAATTATTCGTCAGACTGAACGCAATATTCAGGCGATGGACCGTGAAGTGTCTGTTGTTAAAACAACTGAAAAAGTCCAGAAAGCGAATGAACTGGCAGCGGCTAAGTTTTCCGGATCAAACTCATCCTTAACCAGTGCAACCGATTCGTTAGAACGCATCAAGGCACGTCAGCAACAGCGTGAAGATCAGGCGTCTGCAGCCATGGAGCTGGAGTCTGAAGAAAGCGGAGACGACTTACAGGCGCGTTTGAAAAGTGCAGGTATTGTTGATTCCGGCAGTTCAGGTTCTTCGGTACTTGAACGTCTTAAGAAAAAGAAAGAGTCCAGTTAATAATGGGTTTCCTGAAATCTGTATTTGGTGGTGACAAGGAGTCACCACCAGCCAGTATTGAATCCCCCAAAGATTTGAAGGTTGGCGATATGCTGAAAATGGAGTTTGCTGAGCAATCACTGATATCAGGTCAGACACTTAAAGTGAATGAGCAGTTTTTTTATGATGTGAGTGCCGTTGAAAACTGTAAAATAGTTTCTGTACTGCAAGGTGTGGATCAACGTATTTTCTTGTCAACTAGCCTGGTTAACCCGGAGCTTCCACTGGAAGTGGCTGTTTCGGTGTTACCCGAACAGGTCTTTAAATTGTTTAAACGAAAGTCTTTCGTGGCTATTTTTGATGAACCTGATAACACTAGCCATCGAATAAAGCGAAAAATTGACAAGCAAGCTCTAGATAATTTTCAGGGTTTTGTTGCTGAATCCTATTTTCAGGAGCGCACCAATGAAGCGTACCGGAGTGAAAAAGATTGCCGGGGAAAATCTAATGTTGAATCAGACTGGAATGCTTTTGATTATAAATTAATGGTGTCGGATGATCGTAAAAATGCGGTTCGAATTGAAATTTTTGATGGTGGTCGAACAGATATTTTCTTAATAGCTTATCTACCTTTAACTAAAGTCGAAGAATACTGGCCGGCTTAATCGTTATGAAGGATGATAAAAAAATACCAAAATCCTGGACAGCATCGACAAAAAGTATACGTGCTGTTCAGGTTATTTTTGAATTAGAACAGGCTGAGTCCAGAGCTTTACGCATAAAAGCAATTGAACTGGATTTAAGTCCTTCCGATTATATAAGAGATATTGTTGGGCTGCCTCGCAAGAAGCCCGTTCGTCCCAGATTGAGTATTAGTCTGAGCGGTGAAGATTACGATATTCTGGCTAAACGCTATAACCTTCAGCCTGATGAGAAAGCTAAAATTCGAGCGTGTATCAAACAGGAGTTAATTGATAACCATAAAGAATGATAAAGTTATGGCGTGTATTAAAAAAAGGATATCGTAAAACCTTAACAGAGCTATAAAATGGAGCCTTTAGTCTATGGATAACTTTCAAATGAATAAAACGAGTGCTGTCATTTTTTTCGATATATTGTTGTTGAAAATAGTATGATTCATATTTAACAATAAGCACCGCTAAACTATTATCTCGGCGTAGGACACTATGCATACACTATTAAATTTCTTTGCAAGAAGAGGCAAACGGTTAAAGCTTGTTGCACATTTTAATTTAATCAATTCGATTATTAAATCCAGCCTGCTGTTAACAGCTCTTTTTGCTTTGCATATATTTTTAATGATGCATTATGAGGGTTTGAGTGTCGGTGATGCGAGCTGGTTAACGTTCACCACAGCAACCACCGTGGGTTATGGTGATATTTCTGCAGCTACAACAGAAGGGCGGTTGGCCACTATTTTATTATTATACCTTGGCGGAATATTTATTCTGGCCAGGGTCGTAGGAGATTATTTTGATTATCGAATGGAAGTCCGTGATAAAAAAACCAAAGGTTTGTGGAGCTGGAAAATGAACAATCATATCGTTATTCTGAATACCCCCTCGTTTTCAGGTGAAAGATACTTACAGAGGTTGATTCAGCAATTCAGGTGCTCAACTCATTATGAAGACACTACTATTTATCTATTGAGCCGACAGTTTCCTAATGGTCTGCCAGATTTTATTACGGAATTAGATAATGTTGTGCATTACCATGGCAATGCGAGTAATCCGGAAGATTTAGCAGCTGTCTGTATCGACAAGGCCAGTGAAATAATAGTGCTGACCAAGGATGAAAATGATGAAAGTTCAGATGGTCGTACCTTTGATATTTTACACCGTTTAAATGACTTGAACATCGATGCGAGGGTTCTGGCTGAATGTGTCGAAGACAGCAACCGGAAGCGGCTAAAGACTGCTGGAGCTAATATTTTAATTCGTCCTATTCGAGCCTACCCTGAAATGATTGTTCGTGCATTTGTAGCACCGGACTCTGAACGTATTATTGAAAATATGTTTAACAGTGAAGATGATGAATATCGTCGCTTCGATATTGAGCTCAAAGAGTTGTCATGGTCTGATATTGTGACTCGTTTAATAACTCACAATGTGGGCATCGCGGTGGCTTATATCGATAGTAAAACCAGTGAAATGGTGTATAACCCGGCTGCTGATACCGTACCTGATGGAAAGGCATTGATTACCATTAGTAAAGATAATAATTATTTCACTAATGATGATGTTAAAAAACTATGTTTCATAGAAGGCAGCTTAGGAGATCATAATGATAAATAATTCCTCTTTATTCAGGAACATATGCTGGCTCTGGATACTGGCTGTTCTGTTGTTATCCGGTTGTGGTAACCGCTTTGAAGAACAGTTGCGTGCTAATCATCAAATTGTAGAGGGGAGTATCCAGAATTTAAAAACTCAGCTGGATAATAAGCAACTGACTAATGCCTTATTAATCAGTAAATATGCTGAAAAAATAAAACAGATAAAACCGGACTATGCAGATGTAGCTAACTTGATGGCAAAAGAAGCGACCTCTAAAAGTGAAGCTTTCTTATCGCTTAATAAACGTCTTGCTAATGTAAATCTGTCACCCACTGACTCGGAATCTGCGAATTTTAATATGCAGGAATTACAGTTAATTAATAATGCAGCTGATGTGTATGAATTTAATAATGGTCTGGCCGATGTCGTGAACACGCTTGCTTCATTATCCGAAGGACAGTTATCGGTTATTGATGTTCCCGCATCTCAGATGGCTACTGCTCAAAAGTCTAATGCACTGGTGGGTAACCCGTCTTATGGTAATTGGAAGCAGGATAGCAGTGGACGATCTTTCTGGGAATGGTATGGAATGTATGCTCTGTTCAGTAATGTGTTAGGAGGCCGTTCATATTATGACTCCTGGTCATCACGCCCTAATTACAGTTACTATGGAAACTATGGTCGTAATCGCTGGGGCAGCAGCACCGATGTTAATCGGAATTACAATTTAAGTCAGCGTCACCCTAGCAAATATAATAAACCCAGTGCAGCCACTAAATCGCGTTACGCGACCAGTGCCAGTCGATCATCCAGTTATGGAGGTTCGTCGAAAAAATCATCAAAGAGTAGTAAATCTGGCAATCGTTCGAGCTCTTACGGTTCCAGTAGCCGAAGTTCATCCTATTCTAGTTCACGCAGCTCACGCTCAGGCAAATAAGGAGACCAGAAATGTTATCAGAATTCATTAATGTAGATCTGGACCTGGCGTTATATTACCTGGTCGACTTTATCATTGCGGTAGCGATACTCAGTGGTATGCGTTATCTGGCTGGAACGGTAGCGAGTGTGTCAGCCATGCACGAAATTTCCCAAAAGGATAATAAAGCTTTTGGAATTTCCTTGGCGGGTGCCATGGTGGCAGTGAGTATCATGTTGATGGGAGTGGTGTCCGGTGATGCCGGATACAGCCTTGCCAATGAAATAATGACGGTAGTTTTGTTTGGTGTTATCGGTATTTTATTGATGTGGGTTACGCGAATTGTTTTTGACCGGGTATCGTTTCCCGGGCTCTCAATCCATGATCAAATTATGCAGGGGAATACCTCGGCAAGTCTTATAGATGCCAGCAATATGATCGCAACGGCCATTATTATTAAAGGGGCTATGACCTGGGTAGAAGGCAGTTTAATGATGAGCCTGTTAGCCGTGGTAGTTAGTTTCATCGCATCACAGGTTATTATGGCACTGGCTACTGTTTACCGGGTTAAAGTGTATGAAAAACGACATCAAGGAACCCATTTGCATACCGCTATTGAAGAGAATAATGTGGCTCTGGCTCTGCGTTTCAGTGCGTATCGAATAGGTCTCGCGATCGCGGTCAGCTCAGCATTTACGGCTGTAGAATATTCTTCTGAAGCATTTGTATCGGTTTTTCTATTATGGTTTGCCGTGGCACTGGGCATATTTATGTTACTGACTGTCATCGCGGTCTTTATCCGTCATGCGGTTTTACACCGGGTGAATATTGGTGAAGAGGTCGGGCAACAGCGTAATATCAGCGTGGGTGTTATCGAAGGTAGCATCTATATTGTGGTTGGCTTACTAATTTCCGGTTTGATTGGTGCATGAGATTGACACCACAGCTGCGGCTCATTTTATTTATTGTTGCCGCGTTTATAGTTGATTATTTACCACTGGTTAATCTACCTTTTTTATGGAGTGAAACTTTCTTCCATGAAATAAGCCACGGGCTGGCAGCTTTGTTAACGGGTGGCTCCATTCATAATATTTCACTTAATTTTAACGGTTCAGGTTTATGCACAACCAGTGGAGGTATTCACTTTATTATTTCATTTTCGGGTTATGCGGGCAGTGCACTCTGGGGGTTGTTGATCTACCAGGTTGCCAATACCCTGACACCCAGTAGCTCAAAAATAATGGTGGGTGTTATGGTGTTTATGCTGGTCATAACATTATTGATGTGGGCTCGTGATATCCCGACAGTCATTATCCTGGCTGTCTTACTGTTGATGTATGGTTTACCGTTGTACAAGTCGTTATGGATCAGTGTGAAGTCATTCATTCAGCTGGTTGGAATTTTTGTCTTGCTGGATGCAATACGAAGCCCATTATATCTACTCGATGGACGTGATTTAGGTGATGGTGCCACCCTGTCTTCTATTACCTGGGTACCCGAAATTTTCTGGGTTGTTTTGTGGTTTTCTATCGCGCTTGGATGTTTATATTTTTTATGGAAGCAACCGGCTAAAGCTGTCCGTAAATAATATTTACCAGAGCTCTATCGAATTAGTGATTTACCTGGATTTAACCAACCAAAAAACTGCCTCCCTGTTTTAGAACTCATCTAATATCACCGTCTTTTCTTTAATTTCTACTTGAAATTTATAAATTTATATATTTATTTTACGAAAAATTCACACTTAGTCTGGCATGGTAAAAGTGATATAAGTTAATTTTCATTCTTCATTAGATTAATTTTTTATCAAAAAGGGCGTTAATAAAAGCTCAGACATGGACATTTAAACTGATCTTTGTGTCTGTTCAGGCTTTAAAAACTATTACCAGAGGAGATAGTAATACAATGATAATAAAAATAAAAAGTGTTTCTTTAATGATGTTGATATCCAGTGTTTACCCGATCTTACCGGCTTATGCAGATAGTGGTTCGATGTCCGGCGGGGGGGGGAAAGGAGGGAATCAATGTATGATTGAAGCGGCCAAGTTTTATCTTGACTGTGCTGCAAATGGGTCTAAAGGTGGTGCTGTTAAAGCTGTTGATCTAATTGCGGCATGGATAAATGGTGGAGCACCTAAAGATATGAAGTTTGAATATATTGGTGCTGACGGTGATGATTACAATGGACAGTTTGATATAGACATACTGCCACTTTTTACTACCGCTGGAATCTGGTTTAAAGGTTCAAGGTCTTGTGCCAGTTGTCACTTTGACAACAGTGAAAACTCCTACCACGAGATGGATTTAACATCTTATGAAGGTTTAATGAAAGGAGGGGATGTATTATCCCATCCTCCTGGAGTACCACTGTTTGGGCAGGGTAACCATGGAGCTGCTTATGACTGGAGTCATTCCAAACTTCGAGCTCGTTTGAGAAATAATCGTATGCCACCTGGTTGGCCTGAAGATTTGACTGAAGTAAATCGTGATGGTCCTTGTATGAAGGTTTCAAACGGGGTAGCAGAAGTTATCAAGAAAGGAGATAGCCCAACATATGGTTGTGATCTAAACGCACTGGGTTTACTTGAAACATGGACAAAGGCTGGAGCACCAAAGAAGTCTAAATTCCAGTTTGGTGGTAAAAAGGTTTCTTTTTCAAAGTCGGTTTTACCTTTGTTTACTACTCATGGAATCTGGTTTAAAGGGTCTCAATCCTGCTCTTCATGTCACTTTAATAACTCTGAGAACTCATATCATGAAATGAACTTATCGAGTTATGAGGGTATTATGCAAGGTGGTGATGTGTTATCAAAACCTCCAGGTGTACCATTATTGGGCCAATCAAAAATTGGGGCTAGAGACTTTAACTGGAGTATGTCCAAAATGAAGGCCAGGTTACGTAATAACCGTATGTCTCCAGGCATGCAATTTGATATTACCGAAGAAAACAGAGATGGACCGCTTGTTTTTAGAGGGAAAAGAGTTGAGTAATTCATTTTACAGAATGGTGATGACTCTTCATTATTTGGTTATTGCAGAGTCGTAACCTTCTCATTATGAATCTAAATTACTTTAAAAAATGGATGCTTAACCCGGTTGCATTAATAACCGGGTTAAGCCTTTTATGGGCTCCAGTGATTGTCAAAGGTGCTTCAGATGTTGAGTTGATATGGCAAGCTCAGCTTGATGCACCGATTCATCTTCCCCCCGTGATTACCGCTGAAACAGTAATAGCAACGAACTCTAAAGGCATGATTTATGGGTTTAATCGACTATCAGGTCAGCTGAGCTGGTCGACTAGAAAAGGTATTCGCTACTGGGATCGTTCTCTGGTTGTTCATGATGATAAATTTTTTGTGGGTCTTTCTGGTGGGGTTTTCCAGGCTCATTCGATTGTTGATGGTAAGTTATTGTGGAAACTGGATTTAGGTGTTGATGTTCAGAGTAAGCCGCTCGTTAAGTATGGTACTTTATTCATTCCTACTACCTATGTAGGTCCAGAGTTAAGCAATGATCCGCATGGGAAGGCAACTTTATTTGCAGTGGATTTGAATTCTGGAAAAATAAAATGGTCAACAAAAACAGCTAACTATGCTCTTCAAACTCCATCAATGAATGGACGTACTCTTTTTCTCGCCGGTAGCTATTATGATCCTTCTATCGACATTGATGAAGGCGGCCCGATGAAAATAAGTGCTCATAATATTGATGATGAAGGTTCTTTGCTTTGGGACTTCAAAGGTTTGGATGGTTATATCAAGGCAGTTTATGCAGATCAGGATGCCGTAGTCTATGTAGGTTACCAGGATTTCATTAATGCTTTGAATAGTCAGAATGGACAACAACTTTGGCGTGTTGATACAGGAAACTGGACACCTTCACTGTTAGGTAGTGATGGCGTAATCTATTACGGGTCAGCTACCACAAAGGTATTTGCAGTTTCTTCTCATAAGGGTACTAAATTGTGGCAATTTAATATTGATGGAGGATCATTTAATTACCTGCTAGGAAAACCGGTACTGAATGAAGATAAATTAATTTTCCTTACTCAAAGAGGAGACATCTACGCGCTGGATTCTGTATCGGGTAAACGTAGCTGGGTCAAGTCGACTCAGATCAATGCCAGAGCCGGCCTATCGGTTGAAGGGTCAACTATAGCTATGGGAGGAATTGATGGTACTCTTCAGCTTTATAACGTTAGAAAAGACAATGCTACCGGGCCTCTATGATAGATCCCCGGTTTTAAAATGATGCTATTTAAATTGATGATTCTCTTCGACTAGATCGTCAACCAGTGCCAAAATTTTATCGCTAGCCTCCTCTGTAATTTTAAAATGATCAAAAATTTTAGTCTGTAACTCTTTATTCTTAAGCCATTTATCTTGTGAGATTAGCTCAAGGATTTGATGAACATTAAAATGCACGTCATGATGTGGTTGGGATAGTTTATTATAGGCAGGTAAGTGGCTAAATTTTGCTCCAGCGGACTCATCTTGCAGCCACTTTCCAAATCGACAATTTTGATCATCGACTTCTACATCATGTGCTTCCTGAGAGTCTCTACCTGAATCTAATGTTCGGTATGCCTTTTGAATAAAAACAACATGATCAACCTTGGCCAGAGTGGCGAATCTAATCAGACGAGTGTGACTGACAACGTCCAGGGTTTTTTGTGAAATCTCAGAAAAGCGCGCAAAATTTTGTTTGAATTCATTAACCACATTGTGTGATTCCTGAGAGAGTTCATTCATTTTCTCTGTATCTTCAAAAATAGTTGAACTGGAATCGACCACCTGTTTAATAATTCGAGTGATATTATCGGTTGCTTCTTTTGTTTCTACTGCCAGATTTCTTACTTCATCAGCCACCACGGCAAAACCCCGACCTGCTTCACCTGCTCTTGCAGCTTCGATAGCGGCATTCAATGCCAGTAAATTAGTTTTATCGGCCACACTTGCTATGAAAGATGTCACTTCAGTAATTTCCTTGCTCGATTCATTGAGCGTTTGAGATGAGAACCCCTCATCGTTTCTACTGAGCCAATGAGTTGGCTGATATTGTCTAGCACCTGTTTCACACTTATCTCACTTTTTTGTGCGGTTGTTGCTGATTCAGCTGATGAAAGTTCTACTTCTGACATTTCAAAAGCCATGGCAGAAAGGTCTGCCTGCGCTTTTTTCAAATTTTCCAGTAGATTTATATTTCTTAAAGCATCGAGATTAAATAACAATTCATCTTTATGTTTTTGCCAATAACCTTCTTCCATCTGACTAACTGTCAGGTCAATCTCGGACAGTATTTTGGTGAAAACGCCATGCATACCTATAGGAAATGTACTTCGATGAAAATTCCCTTCCCAGATATATTCAAAAACAGTGTGAACTTCCCGGATAAATGTTTCCATATGATCGAGAGTGCTATAAATTTTTGGGCAATATCGGTTACCGGGCTTTGGATGATTTCATTGACAGGATAAATTCGGTCCTCCAGTTTACCCAAAGCCATATTGGTGGTGACTTGTTGAATTGCCTTTTCGATTTTTAATTGCTGTTTTTTTTGTTATTTATCAGAAACAGTAATATGAGTGCAATAACCGGTAACATGACTAAAACAGGGTCAAAACCATGTTGAATAAAGGAATAAACTGGTAAAATGAAAACGACTAACCCTGTTAGCGTGAGCAGGGTTTTGAATTCAAAGCGAGAGAGCAAATTGATCATAGCTGACTCCTTGTTGTTCAAGTTTGGAAAGTAACACAGCTGTAGAATCTTTTATTGCATCTCTTGAGCCACTATGTTTTTCAGTTTGCAGCATTTCTTTATAAATGGGCTCAACAACTGCCAGGGTACGTTGAGAAGGTTTACGACGGACCGAATAATACCCAGTAATATTCTGATTATTATCATAGCTGGGTGTGACATTAGCAAAGGCCCAATAGAAACCTCCATCTTTGGACATGTTTTTGACATAACCATTAAACCCATTACCCGCTTGCAAGGTTTTCCACATTAAATCAAACACTGCCCTGGGCATATCCGGGTGACGGATAATATTATGCTGAGTATTTAAAAGTTCATGTTGGGTATAACCACAAAATTCTATAAAAATCTCATTGGCATAGATAATCAGTCCTTTCAAGTCCGTTTTTGAGACAATGAAATCATTGTCTCGCATTTTGCGTACCTTCTGAGTGGGTTGTATTTTGTTTACATAAAACTCAGAAGTTTGGTCTTAGTCAATGATATCGACTACTACGTGGAAAATATGAATTTAAAATATGTTCTAGCGGGTTAATGAAATGCTTGAACTCAATTGATCTACCCACATGGCAGTTGCACCGGCAACAGCTACTGGCATGACGATAAAATTAATAATGGGAATACTGGTTAATATCATCAAGCTACCACCAAAACCTAATGACAGGCCTCTACGTTTCCTGAGGGTTTCCTTTTGCTGCTTGAAAGTTAGATCATGATTTCCCATGGGGTAATCCAGGTATTCCAGAGAAAGAAGCCAGGATCCAAAAATTATCCATAAAAACGGTGAAATTATATTAATGACAGGAATAAAACTGATGAGCAGTAATAATAATGACCAGAGTAATATATAAATCAGTTTACCGATCTGGGACATGATGCTGTCCTTGATAATGGTCATCAGGCTAACATTTGAATTGATATCTTGACCCGTGAGCAATTCCTCAACTTTCTCCGCCATAATGGCATTGAAAGGTGCTGCAATAATATTGGCTACTGGAGTGAAGATGAAAAATACAATAATGGCAGTAAGTGATGTAATGAAAAGCCATAAAATACTTTCCAGAAAACTTAACCAGTCTGGTACAAATGACATCATCCATTCAACTGTTGGGGCAAACTGTGAATATCCTGTCCAGATTAAGGCTCCAAATAGAAATATATTTAAGCTCAGTGGAATAAGTACATATCGTTTTATACCTTTGCTGGAAATGAGTGAAAGACCTCTTGCCAGGTAACCTGTACCGCGTCCTATATCTGCAATCATTTAATTTATTACTCTTTTGTAAGGGTTAATAGCTAATTTAACAGGTTGCCATGAAGTAGCTATTCTGACAATAACCCTTGCGTAGTATTTTTTAGAGATTATTGAATTTAAGATAATTTTTAAGTCTATTCTACAAGGCCATATAAGTATTTATAGTGATAATCACAGCCTAATATCAGGCTTTTACTTTTTTATTAAGATATTGATCTGTTTTCTTATTTTTAAATTTATTTTTAAGATTTGTGAGCTTTTTTAAATTTATTTTTAAGATTTGTGAGCTAATTCAAGCATTTACAATATATTTCCATTTTGATTTCAAAGTTGATTTGAATCAAGATAATAAATTTTTCATTTTGCTACTATCCGGCGCGTTATCAACAACGGATGAGTTTTCTGACCATAAAAACTCAGAAAATTCTTTACAATTTAAGCTGGTGTTTAAGCCAGATTTAACAACCAGTATTTTATCAAGGTTATATGATGTCAGCTTTACCAGGAAATGGGTCCAGAGTTTTATTTTCAGGAGTTTTAATTTTTTTGCTTTCCTCCTGTGGAGGAGGCAGTTCGGATAAAACCAGGGAAGAGGTCGGTACTCCTCTGGTATTGGAAGACACGGCAGGCTTGCTGGAAAATATTGGTGTCACTTCTCTTGACGGGTTAGCAGCGAAAGTTGCTGACTCAGGTGCAATGGCACTAACGCTTGAGTTAACATCAGCAGATCCAGCTTTGAAAGTAGAGTCGGTTGTTCGGTTGCTGAAAAAAAATAATCGTAATATTGAATATAAAAAGCTAGAGAATATTGGTGTTAGTAAAGAGCTGGTAGCAAAAATATCAGAAATTCCTTTATCGCCTGTTGCTCTTAAGAATTCGTTTCGATTACCGGATACTAGTATCTTCCCCATGCCAGATATTACCGACCAGGCTATTGATTTATTTAACGAAGAAAAATTATCAGTATTGAATCGAAAGTTAAGGCTGGCTGATCAGAGTCCGATCACTCTGGCTCAATTTCAAAAAATTCAATCGGCCTTTGATAAAGTTGACATTATTGATAACTATGGAGAGCTTGACCAGCAATTTCAAAATGTCATTGTAAAAGATGATACCAGTGCCGGTAAGTCTGGGGCATCCACCGCTAATAGAAATGGTGAATGGTCCTTACCGGGGTATAAACTGGGTAACTATGCTGATGAAGAGGCTGAGATAGGCCTGGATCCTGATCACCCATTTGCCGATATTTGCTACATGTCCAGTGTTGATCTGCCAATGGTAGTTGCAACCTCTGATGCCGCTATCAGCAGTAATCTGGTTAATTCTGAGTCTGGTAATTCAATCATTAAGCTTCCTCAACCGGGTATTGCCTTATTTGAAATTTCTTCTGATAGTGCGGTTCAACTTCAAATAGAAAAAAGTGACGGCTCGACACTGGTTAATCAAAGTGTGTCTGGAACCTATTATGTTCACCTACCGGTAACTGCCGATCAGACCTGCCAGCCATTTTCCTTCATCGGAGCCAGTCAGAATTTCAGTATTAAATTGATTGATGTGAAATCTTCTGAGCGATTTGGACAGCATTTTTATTTTGAAGGTAACGAATACCTGTCCAGTGGTGAAGAGGTTGAGCTACTAAACTCAAACGCCTTTTTTAATGCTCACTCGTATACCTTTAGTTCTATCCATTCTATGTTGAATAATGTTGAGCTGCTGTTTAAGACAGACTCTGCTTCTTCAGCAGAAGTTGAATTTGACCTATTAGTTTTTGCACCATCAGGAAGTCTTTTTTCTGCCACCCAATCTGGTGTATCCGGTTATCAATTTGCAACGGGGCTGTCTTCTGAAATCACCCGTGAAAATGGTGTTTGGCGTATTGATCTTTTACCGGCAGGTAGTATCCAGACTTCAGAAAATGAAATTTCAGCCGTGACAGCTATTGAAGCTCGTGACAATGACTCAAATGTGCAGTTGTCTGTGATGGCTTCAGTTAATACCGATAAACAGGTTCAAACCAGAGAGTACATGCTGGGATTACTTAAAAATGTATCGTTTAAAACACAGGGAGATGATGGCAGTTCCAATGAAGGGGAAGTGAGTTTAACCCTGAATACATCGATGGCACCCAAATTAAATGTGCCCAGTTATCTGGAAGATTTGATAGAGCGTGATGGCACCATGAATGATTTCATAGCCTTATGGCAGTGCTGGGAAAAATCTGAAAAAACGGGTACCGAGTTTGAGGTTAACCAGGAATGTTATGAATATAGAGATGAATTCCAGAGAAGACAGGATCTGTATGAATCCATCCGCAACAATCGCTATGACCCCCAGAATGACCCCATCTATTATCAGTGTCGTGATGAAAATGGTGATGATGACGTTTGCATAAGAGGGGTACCAGCTCCTTATGATGTCGAGTTTCCTTCAGAAACTTATAAAGTACTGGCAGTCATGAATGACTATGCCCAAAGCATGAACCGGGAATATCATGATGTTGAATATCTAAATATTTTATCCAGTTATTATGATTTATACCTGAATTGGAAAAGTCGATCTGTACAGATAGAAACAGGAAAATTCCCCTATGACGGTTTAGCCTATAAAACACGCGAAAAGTCTATTTGTGATTTAGCTGATGAAGGCTGTCAGGATGGATTGTTACCTTATTTTTACAGTCCGGTCATTATCGACACTAATCGGCCAATATTCGGTGTACCGGTTGACAGAGTGAATGAAACTACTTTGCCCCTGACCTTCGATTATACGGCATATGATCAGGATGAATACGATACCACTGCAGAGTTATTTGCGGTATTGAGTTATGCCGCCACGCAGACCTTTAATATTGCCACGGGCAATTTTCTAGGACTGGTGTGTGAAAGTGTTGCACTGGTCGATGATTTACATGAACTCGAAATGGATGCAGAAGCTGATCCACTGGGCAGTGCCAGGGTGACTATTAATCGATATTCCAGCAGTGACCCCTTTTATGGATTACACAATGCGAAAAACTATAATTTCTTTATGTCAGGTGTTCCTGAAAATAACACCGAAGTCGATACCCATGGGCAGAAATTAAATTATGCACAATTGGCCTGTGGAGTAGGTAACCTGGCAACATCCGGGTATAACTTTTATAAAGGTGCGGACTTTCTGGTAAATCTGGATTATGCGCAGTTTGGTGAACATGCTGACCTGGTTCGATCCATAAACGGTATTGCAGCCGTCACAGGCAGTGCATTGCTGGCGCAACAGGCGGATGAAATTGCTACCCTGATTGAAAGTGGACAGATAGATGAAGCCAAACAACGATTAATGATGAATAGTGATATCAGTAACCTGGCTGATGGCACCGATCTGTATGCTGATCTGGACAGTCTGTTAAATAGTTTCAGTGATGTAGGCTCTGCAGCTAACGGAAATAATGTCATTAAATCCAATGCTCATTATTTGCTGGGAGAAGGTAAGAAAACACGGGCAGAAGTCGAGTTTCAGCGTATAAAATCGGTACCGGTCAACAGTTTATCGGTGATGCTGGATCGGGTAACAATCATTTCAAATTATGAATCGGATGATGATTCTTCCGGCGCTGAAATCAGGCTACTGCCTTATGTTGGACTCATCAGTGATAAACCGCGCGGAGGATTAAATACGCATACCCTGTTTTCAGATGAAGATGATGGCTCGAATGCAGAGTTGGGTTACCTGCGTTTTAATCATGTTGAAGATGGTGATGTGATTACGCCTGCCGCCCGATTATTCTCATCACAGGGTAGTAATGTAGCAGCTATTTATGTAGAACTGGCGGTTACTGAAGATGATGGATTCAGTGTTGAAGATGATGACATGATCGGTGTTTTCAGTCAGACCTTTAAGCTGGAAGAAATTTTTAACACCCATGCTGAATTCAAGTGGGATTATCTGGGTGCTGATCAATATCGTCTGGTGATCGAAGATTTTCCCGTTTATAACTCAAGTAATCAACGCACACTTGAAAATCCATTATCTGATGATTATGCACTGCAGAAAAAACATAATAGGAATCGTAGTCCGGCTGCTCTGGTCAGTTTGACTATCAACCTGACGGTTGGTGACTTAAGTATTCCTTATCCAGCAGTTGATACTTCTTTGAATTTATCTGAAGTAAACAGTGGTAAAGATACTTATTCGATGGAAATGAATGAAGTAAACAGTGTTGAAATATCTGATATGTTCCGCCCCAAACTGTTTGATGTACACGCAGGTAAAGCTATCGTCTCGGATGGAAACGCAAAAGGTGTTGTTGGAGCAATTTTTCAATTTGATGCTGAAACGGCGGAACTGTCTAAACTGTTTGATTATGATATCAGAAATTTTAGCGGAGATTTATTGCCGATACAGGCTGCACTGACCGCAGACAAAACCATATCCGGTTATGTAGATAACGGTGCGGTATCACACAGTAAAATATTGTCATTGTTCAAGTTATTACCCGATAATCGCCTGTTATTTGCCATATCCGGTGATGATGGCGCGCGCCTGATGATCGTGTCTTACACCGAGCAGGGTGTGATGACGCTGGAAAATTCTCTGTTACTCGAAGAGGAAGATGGTTCCACTATCTATAGTTTACTGGAAGCGACCTTGTCACCCGACAGAAGTGGTTTGCTGGTGCCCTATATATCTGAAAGTTATAGAGGATCAGATAAGTACCAGGCGGCTTACCCGAAAGTAATGTATTTCCAGTTAGATGAAAATAATTTCAACTTCAAAGACCTTTTGGAAAATTCAACCGAAACGATTTCTTTTGCAGAGTTTATCGATAATAACTCGGTGGTTATCACTGCCCATAAACTACAATATGCCAGCAGTCAGTCAACCGTATGGGACTGGATGAATGAATGGCAAAGAGATTTTCAGGCAAGCTGTAGTAGTGAAATTATAAACTGCTATTTTGAGAAACTGGATCGAGATATTTTTATTTATCAAATTAATGACAGTCAACAACTGGAATTAAAAGATACCTTTAATCACTATGTAGCACCGATGCAATATGGCAATGGACAAAAGGTTAATTCATTTGCAACGCTTAGGCGGGTTATAACTGATTCAAGTGGCTATATGCATGCCAAAACGATTTCCACTTCAGAAACCTCGGCAGTACTGAAGTATCACAAGACGGTGTATGAATTATGGTTTGATCGCAATATTGATGGTTATGTTAAATCAGGCTCATCAAGTTTGTCTCCCAGAAAACATATTGTTTTTAATCCGGTCAGTCTTTATTACTGTGCCGAAGGTTTATCCTGTTCAGGTTATTTGCAGTCGGCTCATGAAGCTGATGAAGATGATCTGAATACTTATGTCAGTGAGCAGCGAGTACTGGATTTTGAATTTGCCGATTATGAACGTGATCTGGTGTTAAGTGTTGTAGAGGGTACCCGGCTGGCATTACTCAATCTTTACGGGGGTGATGCTTATAAAGGTCCGCAGATGTCAGGTGATATCTTTGATACCGAAGTCAAAATGGATGGAAGTAATGACACTGACGGAAAGTTTCTATTCAGTTTTAATGTTTCGGATCGTGATACCCGCATTGATCAGCTGGAGGTGACTATAACCGGTCAGGATGATCCATTTGATGAAACCATTAAAGAACCTAACCGCAAAGGTAACCCGGTTTATTATGCTTCCTGTTACCTGAATGATAATGATGAAGGTGTGTGTGACGCGACTCTCAGTCCAGATTACTACAATGGCAGTTTTAAACAGCTGATGACGGTTACAGTGGATGATGGACTGTATACCTCTGAACGTGAATTCACCCTGTTTTTTGATCGTGAAGTACCTGTACTGAATGATGTGACTCATACGGTTCAACTGGAATCCCCTATAGCTTATGAAGAACTCAGTTTTATTGTTGACAGTGATACCTCTCCTGCTTCAAGTCCCCTGGATATTGATAACTGTAGCTATCTCAGTGATTGTCATCTACGTCAAAATGGCTATGTGGATGAATGGTCCTGGACCAATAACCCTGCCTGGCTTAACTGTAGTGAAATAACTGCTAGAGATGGCAACCAGGTTTTATCCTGTTCGGGTAGACCACCGTTAGGTTTTGACGGCACGACCATGATGCAGATAACGGGCTCACAATTGAAAGGCACAGCCCATGAAAAATCTGACTCGATGATGTTAACTATCGAAGTGGTGACCCCGGATACCACGGCAGATGCTTTTAACTTTCAGAGTAAAGGTGATATCGAACTGGATACCATGGTTGTGTCTAACACGGTTACCATCAGCGGGTTAACTGGATTTGCCAGCCTGTCACTGGATAAAGGTGAATATTGGCGTAGTAGCACCGGTGTCTGGAGCAGTGAAAACGCCATTAATATCGTAAATGATGAAAGTATAAAACTGCGGTTAACTTCATCCTCTGAATACAGTACAGCCACCACGGCCACTGTAATCATCGGTGGTATAACGGCTGAATTTACCGTTAACACTGAAGTTGATCCGAATGCAAATGACACCACTCCAGATGCTTTTTCATTTTTAGCGATTACCGATCAGGATTTATCGACACTGGTGCAGAGTAATTCAATTGTCATCAGCGGTATTAATGAGCCATCTCCAGTGACGGTGATCAATGGTGAATATAAAATTGGTCTTCATGAGTGGACTCAGCAGGCAGGAGAAATAACTAACGGAGAGAACATCCTCGTCAGACACACGACAGCTGACTCTCATCAAAGCTTAACAACCACTCAATTAACTATCGGTGGAGTGAGTGCTGACTTTAGAGCGACTACAGGTGCATTAACGGCTCCTCAACTAAGCACCGGGGGATCATTTATCGATGAACCGATGCTGAATGACTTTTTTGAATTCACCCCGGTTAACAGTGGTGGTGCTATAGAAAGCTGGAGCATTACTAATAAACCTGACTGGGCTACTTTTGATACGGATACCGGGTACTTTAGTGGCACGGTAACCAGCTCTGATACCTTTACTATCGAGATGACTGCCACTAATGCTGCTGGCTCTGATACTTTTACAACAACGGTGATGGTGATACAGGATACTCCGCCTTATATTAATGGCTATGCAAGCGATTGTTCGATTGATGATGATAGCTGTGATTACAGTTTTACCGATAATGCTAACTGGAGATCTTCGGTGACGCTGGTAACGATTGGTGAGCCTTATGGTGGCGGGGCTACGACCACCTTATCCAGCCCGGCTGATTATGAATTAACGGCAGGTTTATTACGTCTTCATTTGACGGCTAATAATAATATGGTGAAAAGTGGTGGAGACTATGAAATCAATATCCAGGCCGGTAATTATAATGATGTCAATGTCAGTATTCATGTGAATGAAGGCAATGTGGTTATAACTAATGTGGATATCCAGCCGCCATTGGCTGCTGGAACTGTTTCCACATTTACTCTGCATGCGGCTAACCGGTTTGATGTACCCGTTGATACTCTTTATCCAGAGCTTACTCAGGTCAATATTGATGATAATCTGGCAGAGCAATACCAGTTTCGTCAGGCCACAGATTATGGAAACAGTAATATCTGGAGAACATTCGGTGGATGGAATGACCTGCAGGTTGATGCCAATGGTGATGTTACTTTTGATGTCAAATTACCCGGCTGTATCGATATCAACGATGGTTTCGATTTAATTGCTGGCAATAGCAGCTGGATTTATAGAAACAGCAATGAAGCCTGTATCGATGTCGACTGGGCTGTTCGCTATCAATTTTTGAGTGGTGATAACCGC
>JAAEMR010000148.1 GCA_024225395.1 Gammaproteobacteria bacterium | reverse complement strand
TGAGAATGTCGCCGAGGACTTTAATATAAGCCGTGAAGATCAGGATCTGTTTGCTTTTCGCTCTCAAATAAAAACGGCTGCTGCTCAAAAAAATGGAACATTCGATGATGAAATTATTCCGGTAAGCATTCCACAGCGCAAAGCTGACCCCATTATTTTTACCGTCGATGAACATGCTCGTGCATCCACAACGGTAGAAGGCCTGGCCAAATTACCTACACCATTTCGAGATAACGGAACTGTGACTGCAGGTAATGCTTCCGGTATCAATGATGGAGCCAGTGCCATGATCATCGCCAGTGAACAGGCTGCTAATTCCAACGGGTTAGAACCACTGGCTCGAATTGTCGCTATGACAGTCGTAGGTGTTGAACCCCGCATCATGGGATTCGGCCCTTCACCTGCTACAAAAAAAATCCTTGCCATGACGGGTCTGTCACTGGATCAAATGGATGTCATCGAATTAAACGAAGCCTTTGCAGCACAGGCTCTGGCAGTCACTCGTGATCTCGGTTTAGCCGATGATGCACAACAGGTAAACCCGAATGGTGGCGCTATTTCACTAGGCCATCCACTGGGTATGAGTGGGGCAAGATTAATCACCACCGCAACTCGACAATTACATCGAAGCGGTGGACGATATGCACTGTGTACTATGTGCATTGGCGTGGGCCAGGGAATAGCGACTATTATTGAGCGCGTATAAAACTTAACATCTTAATGAAATATTAACCGCAGAGGTACGCAGAGGAAAGTTATTCAACTGCGAACCTGAATGGTATGAGGTAATTTTGAACAAAGCAGTATTTGTTCAAATAGACATTACTCAAAAACCTCTGCGTCCTTTGCGGTAAAAAGGTTTTTTTGCTGACTAGTGACAAAATAATTAATTACTGGAGATCACAACATGGCTTTAGACACAAATAACAACATGGAACTCGAACCTATTGAAACAGCGAGTCTCGATGAATTGCAGGCATTACAGCTGAAACGCTTAAAATTTACGGTAGATCATGCCTACTACAACGTGCCCATGTATCGGAAAAAGTTCGATGATACTGGTGTTCATCCAACAGATTTAAGACAGCTGGAAGATATTAATAAATTCCCTTACACCACTAAAAACGATCTTCGCGATAATTACCCGTTTGGTACATTTGCCGTACCGATGAAAGAAGTATTGCGTATCCACGCATCCAGCGGTACTACCGGTAAACCCACGGTGGTCGGTTACACTCAGGGTGATATTGATCGCTGGGCAAATATTATGGCTCGATCCATTCGTGCCGCCGGTGGCAGTTCAGGTGACAAGGTGCATATCTCCTATGGCTATGGACTATTTACGGGTGGACTCGGTGCTCATTATGGCGCTGAAAAACTCGGCTGTACCGTCATCCCAATGTCGGGTGGACAAACTGAAAAACAGGTTCAGTTAATTCAGGATTTTGAACCAGACATCATCATGGTGACTCCATCCTACTGCCTCAATCTGGCCGATGAATTCGAGCGTCAGGGAGTCGACCCTAAAACAAGCTCTCTACGTATTGGCATCTTCGGTGCGGAACCATGGACCAATGCCATGCGCCAGGAAATTGAACAACGTCTGGGCATACACGCCGTTGATATCTATGGACTTTCCGAAGTGATTGGACCGGGTGTCGCACAGGAATGCCTGGAAACCAAAGATGGACCGACCATCTGGGAGGATTATTTTTATCCGGAAATTATTCACCCTGAAAATCTCGATGTATTAACCGATGGAGAACAGGGTGAACTGGTGTTTACATCTCTCATTAAAGAGGCGATGCCCATCATTCGCTACCGTACCCGAGACCTGACATGTTTGTTACCGGGAACGGCCAGAACAATGCGGCGTATGGACAAAATTACCGGGCGCAGTGATGACATGATGATTATTCGTGGTGTCAATGTTTTCCCCTCACAGATAGAAGAACAAATTCTTAAAATAAACGGATTATCCCCTCACTATCAGATTGAAATCACAAGAGACAACAACCTGGATTGCATCACCGTCAACGTAGAGGTTCGCAGCAACGATTCAGCTGGATCTAATCGACAGGAAATGAGTGAAGAGTTACAACACCATATCAAATCTCTAATCGGTATCAGTAGTCAGGTTAATGTTCAGGATGAAAACAGCGTGGCTCGTTCACAGGGAAAAGCTCAGCGGGTAGTAGATAAAAGAGATTTAAGCTGAATGAAATCGCTACGTCATTGCTTCATGCTTTTAGACGGAGAAGTGCTACATGGATGTAGCGTCAACGGAACCAGGGAATACAATGATAGCTTTTTTAAACATAATCTTTCTACATCACCTTTTTAATGATTAAAAACCAAACCAGTAAATCCATGAAACTTCAAAGCTATGCCAACGGTGAATGGTACCAATCCACGGCCTCAGGTTTAATCCTGAACAATGCCATTAACGGTGATGTAGTCGCCGAGATTAGTAGCGAGGGTCTGGATTTTCAAGACATGCTGGATTACGGCAGGAACATAGGCGGTCCGGCTTTGCGCCACTATACTTTCCACCAACGTGCACTGATGCTCAAAGAGCTTGGAAAGTATTTGATGGATAGAAAAGAAATTTTCTACCAGCTTTCCACCGCCACTGGTGCCACACGAACCGATTCCTGGATAGACATTGAAGGCGGCATCAGCACGCTGTTTGTTTTTTCAGGTAAAGGTCGGCGTGAAATGCCCAACAGTCATGTGTACCTGGATGGCAATCAGGAAACTATTTCACGCAATGGCAGTTTTACCGCACAGCATATTTACACCCCGATTCACGGTGTCGCCGTGCATATCAATGCATTCAATTTTCCCTGCTGGGGAATGCTGGAAAAGCTGGCACCGACCCTTCTCGCTGGAGTCCCGGCTATTGTTAAACCTGCCAGTCAAACAGCCTACCTGACCGAGCTTATGGTCAAACATATTATCGAATCAAATATTTTACCCGAAGGGTCATTACAGTTGATCTCTGGATCAACGGGTGATTTATTACATCATCTCGATTTTCAGGATGCGGTTAGCTTTACCGGCTCTGCTTCAACTGGATTAAAACTGAAAAAAATTCCAGCCATTGTTGGCAACTCTGTGCGTTTTTTCATGGAATCTGATTCGTTGAACTGTTCCATTCTAGGTAAAGATGTTGAACCCGGTTCGGATGAGTTCGAATTATTTATTAAGGAACTGTCACGAGAAATGACCGTAAAAACCGGGCAGAAATGTACCGCTATTCGCCGAGCAATCATACCTTCCAGCAAAGTCGATGCCGTGGCTGAAACGATGATAGCGCGACTGTCAAAAATGACTCTCGGTAACCCGCAAAATGAGAGTGTAAAAATGGGACCACTGGCCAGTCAGGATCAACATCAAGACGTCATGTTACAGGCGGGGAAACTGGCTCAGGATAATGAAGTGCTGTTCGGAAAATCAGTGGAGCTGGAACTGCTGGATGCTGATGTCAATAAAGGTGCTTTTATTTCTCCCATCTTGATGTGTGCAAAAAACTCATCGACCACTTCCGCACATGATATTGAGGCATTCGGCCCGATAAGCACTCTGATACCTTATCATGATGAAGAAGATGCCATTCAGTTGGCAGCACTGGGTAAAGGTTCTCTGGTTGGGTCAATCATCACCAACAATCCAGAAATAGCAACCAGGTTGAGTATGGGTGCAGCGGCTTATCATGGTCGCTTACTTATTTTAAATTCCAGCTGTGCTAAAGAATCGACCGGGCATGGTTCTCCCCTGCCACACTTAATTCATGGAGGTCCTGGACGCGCCGGAGGTAGTGAAGAGATGGGTGGCATCCGGGGTGTCAAGCATTACATGCAACGCACAGCGATACAGGGTTCACCTGACATGCTAACTGCCATCACTGGAAGCTGGATGCAGGGTAGTCAGCGAAACACCGATAACCTTCATCCTTTTCAGAAAAAATTTAATGAACTGGAAATTGGTGACTCGATAGTCACCGGCAAACGTGACATCACACTTGAGGACATTGAAGCCTTTGCTGAATTATCCGGTGATAAATTTTATGCTCATATGGATGAAGATGCCGCTAAACGTAATCCCTTTTTCGAAGGACGTGTTGCGCATGGGTACTTCCTGGTTTCAATGGCAGCAGGGTTATTTGTATGGCCCGATGAAGGCCCGGTGCTCGCTAACTATGGCATGGATAATCTGCGCTTCTCCAGTCCGGTTTATCCGGGTGATAGCTTAAAGGTACAATTTACCTGTAAACAAAAGGTAAATCGCGAAAATGAAGAATACGGTGAAGTCCGTTGGGACACCACGATCATCAATCAAAATGATGAAGTCGTGGCAAATTATGATGTATTAACACTGGTAGCTGAATAAACTTAATGCAAACTCCGAACTAATTTCAGGGTTCATATTTTTCCCGTAACTGCAAAGTAACCAGTAAAACCATTCCGAATACCATGAAAACAGCTGCCAGAATCAACGGCATATTATAGTTACCACTCGCCTCAGCCATGGTCCCGGAGATTGCCGGCGCCAAAATTTGTGCAACACCATAACTCAGCGTTAACTTACCCATGGGTTTAGCCGGTTTGGTCGGATAAAATTTTCCTACCATGGTTAGCATCAGGCTGACAATTCCAATAAATGTTGCTCCGAATAAAAAGCCACTGAGCAACACACCACCAAGACTATTATCAAATGCAGGAATGATGATGCCGATGATGTTCAACCCATAAGCAATAAACAAAGCCGGTAACTCGCCGATTTTTCTGGCAATTCTATCCCAGACAATACAGGCGGGTGCAGCCGCAAGGCCTGTCACCAGCCATACCAGGTTTCCATTTCCCTGCAATTCAACCTGTTGATCAATAATCGCAACCAGAAAAGTAGCGCTAATGACATAACCGATACCAGCACAAAAGTAACTGGCAAACAGGAGTCTCATCCAGCTTTTTTTAGGCGGTTTATCGAGTAATATTTCACCACTATGCGTCAAACCTGAACTATCCGGTTTTGGCAACCAGAGCCATGCAGGTATGGCCAGTATCACACCCACCACTGCAAATACCTGCCACTGCTCAACCCAGTTAAACTTATCCGTCATCAACATGGCCACCGCAGCGCTGAGCGCTATGCCTAAACCCGCCCCACCAAAATGTATACCCAGTTCCAGTCGATGGTTATGTCTTATCATCCAGTTAAGAATTAAACCGGAGCCAATCAACAAACCGGCTGCACTGGATAAACCTGCAAAAAAGCGCATCAATGACCACAGTATATAGTTCTCTGCCAGGGCCATACCAATGGTTGTTACTATGGCCACCAGTAAACCCAGTCGATACAGGGTATCTTTAAGTTTTAAATTACTGATAGATGCCGCAATCAAGGCACCACACATGTAACCCATGTAATTAATACTCGCCAGCCACCCGCCTGAAGCATCATTAAGGAATGTTTCATTCAGCATCACCGGTAATAACGGCGTATAGGAAAAGCGCGCAACACCCATCGTTAATACCAGGCTAAAGAGCCCGGCTATCATGACCTTAACAGGGTGCGAAGGAGTAGAAGATTGCATACTGATAGTCTGGAAAAAACTTCATTTTATTCATCATTTCGTCAGCTTAGACTTTATACTGACAATATAAAATGACCTAAAACCAGTTACCGTTGATCAAAATCAACAATAACTTCATCGCTTATTGGATGCGCCTGACAGCTTAAAATGTACCCTGCTTCAATTTCATGACTTTCCAGCCCATGAGAAATATCCATATCAACCTTACCTTTCATTAGTTTACATTTACAGGTGGAACATACACCCGCTTTGCATGCAAAAGGTAGTTCGAGTCCATTATTTAAACCGGCATCCAGGATATTTTCACCTACCGTTGCCAGATCAATATCAATAGATCGCCCGTCAGCGATAACTCTGACATTACTAGTTTTTTCCTCACCATAGGTTTCAACACGTTGCTGCGCCTTTTGAAGCATTTTTTCAGAATCTTCAGATGAATTTGAAAACAGTTCATAATGAATCTGGTTATCAGATAAGCCGGATGATCTGAAGCCACGAGAAATTTCTGCCATCATCGCTTCAGGTCCGCAGATAAAAGCTTCATCAGTATTCAAAATATTAATCATTCTAGCGGCATGCAGTGCGGCACCTTTTTTATTATCAATACGTCCATTTAACAGATCGGCTCCCTGATCTTCTTCATTCATGATATTGATCCACTGGAAGCGCGACAGGTATTTATTCTTGATAAAACTCAATTCATCTTTAAACATCACCGAATTACTTCGGCGATTACCATAAAGCAATGTTAGCCGGCTTTCGGGTTCCTGCTGAAGCACAGATTTGATAATGGATAAAATCGGGGTAATTCCGCTGCCCACCGCAATACACATGTAGTTTTTTGCATTTTTAGCATCCAGTTCAGTGAAAAAACTACCCTGTGGTGGCATCACATCAACAACATCACCGGCCTTGAAATTGTCATTGGCATAATTGGAAAACAGACCATTTTTAACGCGTTTGATCGCGACCTGGATAAACTCATCATTGATTCCCGAGCAGATGGAATAAGAACGTCTGACTTCCTCTCCATTTATATTTCCCTTCAGGGTTAAAAATTGTCCCTGAATAAAATTAAACTGGTTTTTAAATTCAACCGGTATATCGAATGTCACACAGATCGCCGTATCTGTCTCAGCACGTATATTTTTTATGACAAGTGGGAAAAAATGAGTATCAGACATAATTCTATGCTCAAATATTTTTAAAGTAATCGAACGGTTCATTACAGTCCAGGCACTGGTGCAATGCTTTACATGCTGTAGAACCAAATTCGGATATTGTTTTAGTATTTAAAGAGCCGCAGTGAGGACATTCAATACTGAAGCATTGTCCACTACAGCAATTTTCATTAAGGAGCGGGGGGGCAATGCCATACTGATGTAATTTAGCTTTGCCTTCAGGTGACATCAGGTCGGTCTTCCAGGCGGGAGCCAATACTCGTTTAATGGAAAAATTCTGGTAACCGGCAGCAGTTAATACGCTACTGATATCAGCTGCAATAGTATCCATGGCCGGGCAACCTGAATAAGTAGGAGTTATCGAAATCAACAATTTTTCCTGTTGTTTTTCAACCTGGGTTAACACACCCAGATCCCAGATACTCAGCACAGGAATTTCCGGGTCAGTCACCTGGTCCAGCAAGTCCCATATCTGCGTTAATTCAGAATTATTACGTCGTGTGAGACGTTCAGAATAAGCTGCAGCAACCAGTGGTAAAACCTGAGACATGGCTACCATTCAAGTCCCGGGTTAGCACGATGAACGCATTGCATTTCATTTAACATCTGGCCGAGATATTCGGTATGGTAACCCTCGCGTCCTCCTTTCACCTTCCAGCTATCCTCTGGAACAATCAAGCTTGCTTCTTCTAAAATTGATTTTACTTTTGCCGACCAGTCTTGTTGAAGACTGCGATTATCGACACCGATTCCAGCATCAGCCATTTGCTGTTCCAGCTCATCCAGGTCGAACAATTCATGAGTAAAACCCCAGATATCATCAACAGCTTTCTGTGCACGAATTTTGCTTTCATCCGTACCTAAACCCAGTCGAAGCACCCATTCATGGCTTCGACGAAGGTGATAACGGGTTTCCTTGATAGCCTTGCCAGCGATAGCAGCCAGTGTTTCATCGGTTGAACTGATTAACTGTTCGAGGTAATAAAGGTTAAACACATCGACCAGTAACTGCCTGACCATAGTGTAGGCAAAATCGCCGCGAGGTAATTCCATGATCAATAAATTCTGGTATTCACGATGATCTCGCATGTATGCAAAATAATCTTCTTTGCGTCCATCATCAGCGAGTTCTTCTGCATAGCCATAAAACATCCGGGCACGCCCAATAAAATCCAATGCAACATTACTCAAGGCCAGGTCTTCTTCCAGAAAGGGCGCATTTCTACACCACTCTGCAATACGATGTCCAATCACAACCGCATCATCACCCAGACGTATGGTGTAGTTCAAAACAGCCTGCTTAGTTTCCTCATTCATATCAGACACCATCACATATTATTGACTTCATCCGGCAACTGATAATAGGTCGCCAGACGGTAGGGTTTGTCATTTGACGGGTCGTAGAAGCTTTCACTATCATCTTCCTGCGACGCGCATATATCGTCTGATTTAACCACCCAGATGCTGACACCTTCACTGCGACGCGTATAGACATCACGTGCATACTCCAGAGCCTGCTCATGATCTTCAGCATGTAAGCTTCCGACATGTTTATGATCCAGACCGCGTCTGGAGCGGAGAAAGATTTCGAATAACTGTAAATTTTCTGCTGACATTTTTTTAGTCTCCTGCGCCTATAAATTAAGCAGCTTTGGATTTTTTCTTTTGCTGATAACTGGCCATGGCTTCACGCACCCAGGCACCTTCTTTATGCGCATTGATGTGGTGTTGAACCCGCTGCCGGTTACAATGACCATCGCCATTAATCACCCTCCAGAATTCATCCCAGTTTATTTCACCGGAATCAAACTGACCTTTTTCATCATTCCATTTCAAATCTTTATCAGGATGTTGCAGGCCCAGGAACTCTATCTGTGGCGCCGTTTGATCGATAAATTTCTGGCGCAGGTCATCATTGGTTTCACGTTTGACTTTCCACTTCATGGATGAAGCCGAATGTGCAGATTCCGTATCATGCGGTCCAAACATCATCAGTGACGGCCAGTAAAATCGATTCAGAGAATCCTGAGCCATGGCTTTCTGCGCTTCACTACCGCGACTGAGTGTCAGCATCAATTCATAGCCCTGACGCTGGTGGAAACTTTCTTCCTTACAGATGCGAACCATGCTTCTTGAATACGGGCCATAGGATGTTCGTTGCAAGGAAATTTGATTCACAATTGCTGCTCCATCCACCAGCCAGCCAATGGCACCGACATCCGCCCAGGTTTGCGTTGGATAATTGAAAATCGAGGCGTACCTGGCACTACCATCCTGTAGCGCATTGATCATTTCTTCACGGGTGATACCCAATGTTTCTGCCGTGCTGTAGAGGTAGAGTCCATGCCCCCCTTCATCCTGAACTTTAGCCAGTAAAATGGCTTTACGACGCAGTGACGGAGCTCGTGTAATCCAGTTACCTTCTGGCTGCATACCAATGACTTCCGAGTGCGCATGCTGTGAAATCTGACGAATCAGATTTTTACGATATGCCTCGGGCATCCAGTCCTTGGGTTCAATTTTTATTTCGGCATCAATCTTGTTCTGGAACTTCTGTTGCTGATCGATTTCCACCATAGAATCTCCTACCCTGCTCATTAATTACCAGTCGTTATGATACGCAATTGACTCATCCAGTCAATATTTTTGTATCACTTTAATGCCTTAGAACTTTGAAGAAGAAAGTCTAATTATTACCTGATTATTCCTGTGCTTCGGCTACCTGTAGCAATAAAACCTTTATTAACAGCAGAGGTACACAGAAAATTCTAAGGGTTTTATATATTCCAGGTTCAACCGGGTTCCTAAATAATATCTTCAATTTTTAACGCTTTATTATTTGAAAGATATTAATAGAACTTAAAATGCTCTCCTATTTTTTAACAACTCTACGCCCCTGGCAGCGAGATATATTTAATTAAATAAGCCGGCTCTCAGGTAATCAGAAATTAGTCAGTAAAACGTAAATGAGTTCCACACATTTACACCGAAGTTTTGACGTATTATTTAGCATCAGGCTGATTTTCCGGAATAGCCTGTTTAAACGGATCAAGAGTCAGGCAATGCAGCTCAATTGATGAGATTAACGGGTATGCAGTCATATCAACATCAAAACGCCTGGCGTTATAAACTTGAGGAATTAACAGAGCATCAGCCATGCCTGCCTTTTCTCCCTCACAAAACAAACCGTTGGAACGACCTTTAAGCTGAACTTCAAAGGCTGAAAAACCCAGCTCTATCCAGTACCTGTACCATTGATTTTTTTGCTCCGCATCAGCATCAAAATTCTTACCCAGGTATTTCAACATTCTCAGGTTATTCAAAGGATGTATATCACAGGCAACTATATTGGCTAATGCCCTCACTCTGGCACGTGAAACAGTATCTTCCGGTAATAATGCAGTGTCTGGATAAAGCTCTTCCAGATATTCAAGAATTGCCATCGACTGAAAAAATAGTTGCCCGTCATGTTCAAGCACCGGAACCATATTTTGTGGATTTACAGCAGCATAATCATCAGACATTTCTTCTTCATTCAACAGGTTCACGGCGACCTGTTCATAATCAATGCCTTTCAGGTTGAGAGCAATACGAACACGGTAGGCAGCTGAGGAGCGGTAATAGCTATACAATTTCATGCGTTTCTCCTAAAGATCCTTTCTGGCGGCATCCATCGTCTGCTGCAAAACGGACAGATCACCAATTTGATTAGCCAATAATAATATCAGGCGGGCATTCACTCGCTGACTGTCTTCATCACTCAGACCCTGATGCATTTCAATCAGTGCTTCATAAAAATCATCACCTGCACGATAAGCACGGAATACTTTTTTATGTGGATGATGAAAGTTTGAATCTGTATTTAAATCCATGATGCCTCCTTAAAGATTGGCAGTAGCACGTAACAATGATTGTCTGACTTTATCGGCATCCAGAGATCTCCAGCGTGCACAAACGTGCTGATCAGGACGAATCAGATAAGTGGTTCCGGGTAAAGCATCGAAACGTTGTTTTGACACACCGTCGGTTTCTGCCAGTATTTGAATATCGTCAATTGTCGTCAAAGCCTGCTCCGTTACAACGATCAAAGGAACCAGTTGAATTTCCTCCCTTTGCAAAGTATCTATGGCTTCAAGTTCAGATAAGCTAAGGTCATCAACAGAATTCACAAATATCAGGCAGGTGAAATGATTACCGAGAGAATTTAATAACCATTGTTTAGCATTTTGATTCACAACAGGAGCGTCACTCATCACGGTACCGGGAACCATATCACCTTCAAAGGAATCCTCATCAGGCGTGTTCAAAGTTGAATCCAGTAGAACTGCCGTGTCAGAAAGACGACCCGAATTGGTTAATTTTCGCGCAAAATCAAAACGTTTAGAAAGCTCCAGAGTCGCATCTCGAAAATATTTTGAAACAGCACTTTTAGGCGTGATGAAATCCGTTGATCGGGTGGAATTCATAATATTTTCATCGGCCGCAAACTCACGTTCATCACAATAGGTATCCAGTAATTGCTGTGGAGCCTTTTGTTGCATCACCAGTTTAAGTTTCCAGATCAGGTTATCAGTATCCTGTAATCCCGAATTCGCTCCGCGAGCACCAAACGGTGAAACCTGGTGTGCTGCATCTCCGGTAAATAAAACACGCCCCTGTCGAAATCGTTGCATCCGTCGGCACTGGAACGTGTAAACACTCGCCCATTCCAGTTCAAAATCGACATCATCGCCCATCATCGCTTTGACTCTGGGGATAATATTTTCAGGTTTCTTTTCTTCCTCTGGATCTTTGTCCCAACCCAATTGAAAATCCAGGCGCCACACATCATCTGACTGACGGTGCAACAGGGTCGATTGTCCACGATGATAAGAGGGATCAAAGTTAAACCAGCGTTCGGGAGGGAAGCCTGCTTTCATGACGATATCTGCAATCAGGAATCGGTCTTTAAAAACCTTACCTGTTGATTCCAGTCCCATCATAGCTCGTACATCACTGTTTGCACCATCGGCAACAATTAGCCAGTCACAGCTCAGGTCGTATTTTCCGTCCGGCGTATCTATCGTCAAGCTTACGATATCGTCATCCTGCTCAACTGTTATTACCTTGTTCTTCCAGCGAGTTTCAATAGTCTCCAATTGATTCAAACGGTCAACCATGTACTCTTCAAGATAATACTGCTGAAGATTAATAAAGGCAGGCATTTTATGCCCGGCTTCAGGCAACAAATCAAACTGGGTCACCAACTCATCACGAAAGAATATCTTGCCAACATTCCAGGTAACGCCTTTATCGATCATAGGTTCAGCGCAGCCAAGGCGATCAAATATTTCCAGTGCACGTTTTGAAAAACAAATCGCGCGAGACCCCACGCTCACGGTATTATTATCATCCAGCACCAGAACATCGTTTCCATATTGCCCCAAATCCATTGCGGCCCCCATACCTACCGGGCCTGCACCAACAACAATTACAGGATGGTGAACGGCTTTATCAGCACTCTGATCGGGTGATTTAATATACTCGTAAACTGGATTCTTATAGGTTGAAAACATGATCCATACCTTTAATTATTTATTTTTTACCACCAAGTCACGCAGTACACTAAGGATTTTTCTTAATATTTTTTTCTTCGTGCTCTTCGTGGTGAAATTGATTAGACCTTGATTCTACTTTGGTTGTTGCTGCTGCAAGCCATGCCACATTTCCTGGTCACGCTCTGCTGTCCAGATCTGTGGATCGACAATGCCTCTGGCTTCATCATTAGCACGGGTTACATCGAAAGGCAGGCAGTGTTCGTAGATAAAAACATGACCAAAATCAGGGTCCATCATTTCACGTGCAACCGCCATGGCACCTTTTAAATCCAGATTCTGTTTGACAGATTTTTTTGCACTATCAAATAGTGCCGTTACAAAGTTACGCGTATAATCCAAACCCTGTTCAATCTGTTCAGCTGTTTCAAGCGCTGGACCACGACCCGGTATCAATTTCTCTGCTCCCAGTTCTGCAAGTTTATCCAGAGTTCCCGGCCAGTTAGTCAGATAAGCATCACCGGTGTAACAGGCTGCACCAAATTCAACCAGATCACCCGAGTACAACACTTTTTCTGATTCGACCCAGACAATGGTGTCACCTTTTGTATGACCTCTTCCTGGATGTTGAATCTGTACTTTAAGATCACCCATCATTAACGTCATCTGATCTGTAAAAGTCATTGTCGGCCAGGTCAGTCCGGGAATACTTTCTACATCTTTAAATAAACGCGGGAAACGACTAATTTCAGAGTCCATATCCTGTTGTCCACGTTCAACAATCAGGTCAAAGGTATTCTGGCTGGCTATCACCTGTTCTAACCCTTCGTCTATATATCCGGAGGCTCCCAGTACTCGCACTGCATGATAATGCGTTAACACAACATACTTAATCGGTTTATCAGTAATCTCTCGCACTTTTTGAATCACATCCTGTGCAGCTACCGGTGTCGCAGTGGCATCGATGATCATCACAGAATCGTCCCCAATTATGATACCGGTATTCGGATCACCTTCAGTGGTAAACGCCCAGCAATGTTCAGATAACTGAACAAAAGTGACTTCTTTTTCTTCAAGATCGGCAACCGATGCAAACTCTTTACCCATGTATCAAACTCCAAATTTAATATTACGTAATTATAATAGCTGTCAATTAATAGCCCAATGTAATCATTTTGTTGACTCTATAACAACAAACGGTTAATACTTTCTATACCAATTATGTATTACGTAATTTTACATGAATAAAAATATTTCAAATCCAGTCGTAAAGGGCGGAGTCCAGTCTGTAGAAGTCGGCATGTTTATACTCAAGACTCTGGCTGCCAATGGTCACAGTGTTTCACTCAATGAGTTGAGCAAACAAACGAGTATTCATCCCTCAAAAATTCACCGCTATCTAACCAGCCTGGTGCATACCGGAATTGTCTCTAAAACGGCTCATGGACAATACGACCTTGGCGATTACGTTCTGGAACTGGGTACCGGATACCTGTCACGCCTCGACCCGACCAGCGTAGCAAACCCGGTTATGGAGAGACTACGCAGCAAAACCGATGAAGGCATAATTCTGAATGTGTGGGGTACTTCCGGCACCACGGTCATTCGCTGGTTTCAATCACATCACCCGATATCGGTGAGCATTAGACCGGGAGCAACCTTTCTGACAACCATGTCAGCTTCCGGTCGGGTGTTCCTGGCTTACCTGCCCAATGAAATGACACAGGCAGTGGTAGATAGTGAGTTAACCCAGCTAAAAAAAGAGAAAAATAAACAGGCCCCTCAATCGATGAATGATATTGAAATCATTAAAGCTGAAACTCGAAAACATCAACTCGCCAGAGTCGATGGGCACAGTGTTCAGGGTATATCGGCTCTGGCTGCACCCATTTTTGACTTTCGTGGAGAGATTACTCTGACTCTGGCTCTATTTGGCTTTTCATCAACCTTTGATGCCGATTGGGACGGAAAGAATGCTCGACTGTTAAGACAGGCAGCCCGGGATATTTCCAGGCAGCTTGGGCATATTGAGGAGTAATTTAATTTTCAGCATAAATTTAAAAATCAACAGATAATCACCACGAAGAGCACATAGTACACGAAGCAAGACTTAACTAATTTGAGTCAAAATAACCAGCTGAATCGACATACAAAAACCACTTAGACTATTGTTTTATTCCCTTAAATTAAAGCTTCGTGTTGTTGCCGGGCTTCGCGCTAAAAGGCTTTTAAAATAATCGTTGAGTTGTAACAAATTAATTCAAAGCTGGTCGGTTAAGGAACAACCACGCCCACAGCTTCACCAAACCCAATTCGAGCCGTACCCTCTTTTTCGCAATACCCCGTCATGATGACGGTATCACCATCTTGCAGAAATGTTCTGCTTTCACCACCGGGCAGATCAATTGACTTTTTACCGCCTTCACTTAATTCAAGCAAAGAACCCAGCTCTTCCACACCCGGACCTGACTGGGTGCCACTCCCAAAAAAATCACCGGGTTGCAAGTTACAACCATTCACACTGTGATGCGTCACCATTTGTGCAACCGTCCAGTAGGAGTAGGCAAAGGTAGATTTTGACAGGATCACTGGCTCTACACCCTGTTGTTGCATAGACTGAGTTTGCAGTGCAACTTGCAGTTTGATATCTACAGCACCCTGCTCCCTATTTTGCTTTGACTCCAGGTAATCCAGTGGTTGCGGGTCTGTTTCATCGCGGCTCCAGCTTTGACGATAGGGAATTAGCGCTTCACTGGTCACGATCCAGGGGGAAATGGTCGACGCAAAACTCTTACCCAGGAATGGACCTAGCGGAACATATTCCCAGGCCTGGATATCCCGTGCAGACCAGTCATTAAACAGGCAATAACCAAACACATGTTGATCAGCTTCATCCAGAGCAATGGAGCTGCCCATCTCATTACCTGACCCAATGTAAATACCGACTTCCAGTTCATAATCCAGACGTTTGCAGGGTTCCAGCGTGGGTGTTTCCTGAGAAGGTGGTTTCAACTGACCGACAGGACGATGCACAGGATGACCAGATACTTTAATAGAAGAAGAGCGCCCATGATAACCTATGGGTATCCACTTATAATTGGGTAGCAGCGGATTGTCGGGGCGGAACAATTTACCCACATTGGTTGCATGGTGAAGCGATGTATAAAAATCGGTGTAATCGCCGATCTGGCAAGGCAGGCTGTATTCAACACTTTGCATATCAATCAGGTAACCTTTTAATGAACCCTGCAAATCTGAATCCATTGCGAGCCCACGTGATAAATTCAATCGTAGTAAAGACCAGGTTTCAGCACCCATTCCCATAAACCGATTGAGGGTGGGTTCGGAACAGGCTTCAAGTGCTCGGTTGAGTTCAACGGGAAAGACATGGCTTTCTAAAACCGCCGTCAGATCCAGTACTTTATTGCCAATGGCAACACCGCACCTGAATGCTTCATTAGAATTTTTGCGGCGAAACTCGGCAAAAGGTAAATTCTGAATCGGGTAATCACAGCCTTTTTCATTGGCAGATTCTACCCAGCTGGTTAAGTTGATATCGTGTGTTTCGTTGAGTTCTAAATGATTCATTGATAATTCGTTTACAATTTAAATTCAGGAAAATTCTTCTTCATGCAACCAGGCAGCCTGGCGCGGAGCTTTTTTTGTGACAGACCATTCTTCCAGCATTTCAGGTGCTATTTCTTTAAGTTGCTTCATCTGTTCAGCAGTTCCGGATTGATAAGTTAATTCAAGACGATGCCCGTTAGGATCAAAAAAGTATATGGAATGGATAATACCGTGATTAGTGATTCCAATGACATCCAGACCTTTATCTTCGAGTTCTTTTTTAGCGGATATCAGGGCTTCACGATCTTCCAGTTGAAACGCAATATGCTGAACCCATTCGGGTGTATTTGGATCTCGTCCCATTTTCGGTTTGGTCGGCAACTCAAAAAATGCCAGTATATTGCCCTGCCCCGCATCAAGAAAAACATGCATGTATGGATCGGGCTCTTTTGTGGAAGGCACCCGGTCTTCGGCAATCGCCACCAGAAAATCCATGTTTAAATATTCTTTATAAAAATCAACCGTTTCTTTAGCATCATTGCACCTATAGGCAACATGGTGAATCTGTTTTAAGTTGATCATTTAAACCTCGATTGAATTATCTGTAACTTCACATACTAGTAACATATGTTACTATCTGGCAATACTAGTAATACAGATTACGACTGTCAAATAGAGTTTACTTATTGTGATAAACCAGCTTCCACTTGATCTAAAAAAATTTCTACCTTACCGCCTGTCAGTTTTAGAACAACGGATTAGTAAAACCATTGCGCAAAAATACACTAAACAGTTTGGCCTGAGTAGGATAGAATGGCGTGTCATGTCGACACTGGCCATGTTTGAAGGCATAAGTGCAAAACAAATTTGCCAGTTCACCCGTATGGAAAAAATGCAGGTAAGCCGTGCTATCAATGGCCTGACTCAAAAACAATTGATCAACCAGAAAGTCAGCCCGAATGACCAACGCATAAATTTGCTAACACTCACTGGTAAAGGTTTAAGTATTTATCAACTCATTGTGCCACTGGTTGTCGAGGAAGAAAAAAAAATATTTGAGACTTTCAATCAAAAAGAGCTTCAACAATTTCACCAGTTAATCAATAAACTGTGCCTGTCTCTTGAACCCTGAAATAATCAAAGCTCCCAATGTTTAAAGCCACATCATTTGCCACCACTCTATCTATAGCCGCACTGGTTGCATTAGGTCCATTATCGACAGATATGTACCTACCGGCCTTACCCGGCATGGCCACTGAGTTTGCTACTGACACTGGACATATTCAGCTGACACTGAGCTTATTCATGGCTGGATTTGCAATTGCCCAAATTATCTATGGCCCCTTATCTGACCGGTTTGGGCGTAAACCCGTTCTACAATTTGGCTTAATGCTGTTTGTAATTTCAACTATCGGCTGCGCACTCAGCAATGACATTGACTCACTTATCATCTTACGTTTTCTTCAGGCACTGGGCGGCAGTGCCGGACCGGTATTGGGTCGGGCCATGGTTAGAGATATCCATGGCCCTAAAAATTCGGGAAGGGTTTTATCACACATTGCATCTGCCATGGCTCTGGCACCTGCAGTAGCCCCGATAGTCGGTGGCTTTATGTTTATAACCTGGGGCTGGGCATCCATATTCTGGTTGCTCGCATCCTTTGGAATTCTTGGTTCTCTGCTTTTACATTTTAAAATAGCGGAATCAAGCCCTGAAGAATTTCGTCATCCAAAATCTGTAACAACCATTCTGTCAAACTATAAATCTTTGTTTAAAGATAAAAAGTATCTCGGTTATACCCTGACCTGCACCCTGTCATTTGCCGGTTTATTCAGTTACTTATCCGGTTCCTCTTTTGTCATCATAGGTTACTTTTCCATGTCAGAAGTGGTGTATGGAATGCTGTTTGGCCTGGTCGTGCTTGGTTATATCTCAGGAACATTACTGGGAGGAAAATTAAGTCGTTCCCTGGGTTACAGAAACCTTGTCGCTCTGGGTTCGGTTATCTGCCTGATCTCAGGGTTACTGATGCTGTTATTTACTTTAATAAATTTGCAGCACGTGGCAGCAATAGTCGTACCGATGATGTTTTTCATGATGGGTGTAGGGCTGGTCATGCCGCAATCCATGGCAGGCGCGCTTGCCAACTACCCGCACATGGCGGGCAGCGCATCAGGTATGCTGGGATTCATTCAGATGACCACCGCAGCATTAGCAGGCATTATTGTCGGGCATGCATATAATGGAACACCATTAATCATGAGCGCCATGATTGCCTTGATGGGAGTG
>JAAEMR010000147.1 GCA_024225395.1 Gammaproteobacteria bacterium | reverse complement strand
TAATCTCTAGACTGATTTTTCAGCTCATAAAACACCCCGCTTATGCGGGGTTTTTTTTTGCTTGATTAAAAAGGTAGCAGATAGCAGGTAGCAGGTAGCAGGTAGCAGGTAGCAGGTAGCAGGTAGCAGGTAGCAGGTAGCAGGTAGCAGGTAGCAGGTAGCAGGTAGCAGGTAGCAAAAAAGTTTAATTGATAGATCACTTTATTACCGAAAAATTTTTCCGACTTCCGACTTCCGACTTTTCAATAAAGCTAGATTAAGGAAAACACAAACTGCCTGTAAAGTTTGTTATTTTAAAATCATCGATGGATTCGACAAATTTTCTTAAATTGATATATATCGACTGATATTTATTACTTTTATAATGTACTCTAGTTTGAATATTTATACCTTAATAAAATTATTACTTTATCTGTTAATCATAATTAATACTGGTAACAATATTTTTTATAAAAAAACTTTGCATGAATCGTGTATTTGATTATTATCATAGCGTTGAAAAACAATAAATCAGATTAACTTCAACTTAAATCAGGAATAACAAATGAAAACTTTTTCTAAATTAGCAGTAGCTGCAGCACTGGTATTAGGCAGCAATGTCGCTATCCAGTCAGATGCAGAAGCATTTTCTTTTGGCGACGGACCCTGGAATGGATCCTGGAGCGGTAATAGTAATAATAATAACTGGATGCCATGGAACAATAATAATCGCGGTTGGGGCGGCGGACCTAACTGGAATAATGGCCCTCGTATGGGCGGCGGACCAAACTGGGACGGCGGACCTAATTGGGGCAATGGACCAGGTGGTAATATGAATATGCCTAGAATGGGCTGGGGATCAAACTCCGGACCAAACTGGGGTAATGGACCAGGTGGTAATAACTTCAGTATGCCAAACTGGGGCGGCGGTCCTGGTGGAAATAATATGAGGATGCCAAGCTGGGGCGGTGGCCCTGGTGGTAATAACATGAGCATGCCTAGAATGGGATGGGGATCAAACTCCGGACCACGTTTCGGTAATAGTAACAGGGGATGGGGACCAAATTCAGGCCCAGGTCCAGGTGGCCCAGGTCCAAGACCACCTGCTGGCAATGAAAACTATATGGCACCACCTCCGCCACCACCACCTGCTCCAGGTAACTAAATTACAGCTTCTGTAATGAAAAACAGCCCGCTAAGTCGGGCTGTTTTTTTGCACTAAGCAAGTTGGCAAAATAAATTTTTGATATTGAATTTAAGTGTCAAGTAAAATTCTTGCTCCCTGCTCCTTGCTCCCTGCTCCTTGCCTCGACTTTCGACTTTTCCAATAGAAAGCTAAGAATTAATAATAGCTTTATCTTTTAAAAACTCGATTACTTCATCAGCGAGTATATCGGGGGTTTTTTCTGCAGCTAATAAAACCAGCTCTGGTGATTCAGGTTCTTCATAAGGGTCATCGATACCGGTAAAGCCCTTTAATTCACCTGCCCTGGCTTTTTTATATAGACCTTTTGGATCTCTTTCTTCACAAACCTCAAGTGGAGCATCTACAAAAATTTCAATAAATTCACCATCCTTTAATGTATTCCGAACCCTGTCTCGATCAATACGGTAAGGGCTGATGAATGCAGTTAGGGCGATAACACCGGTTTGCGTATAAATTTCTGCTACAGCCCCTATACGACGAATATTTTCTTCTCTATCTATAGCTGAAAATCCCAGGCCAAATCTTGATGAAAAGTCTTCTCCGTGTGCACCTTTCAGCATTCCCGGTCCAGCATTTAATCCATGACGAACATTATCTCCATCCAGCACAACAGTTTGAATACCTAACTGGTAAAGTTTGTGATCCAGGGTGTTGGCAACAGTACTTTTACCTGAACCACTTAAACCGGTAAACCAGATAACACAGCCTTTATGGCCATTTTTCTTCTCTCGCATTTCACGTGAAACTCTGTGTTCATGCCAGGTAACATTTGTTTCATTATTCATTATTAAATCCTTAGTAAGATTATCTAAATCACATTTTGTGACATAGTATTGGGAAAGCAGTAATGTATTTCAACAGAATCATAAAATAGTAAAATCAAACAAGCCTGAAACCTTTTTTTAAAGTGAGTTTCATATCAATATGACTCTGGTGAGTTAACAGTTTTGTTCAAAAATACCATAAGCCCAATTATAGGATAGATTAATGACTTTTGATGCCTGGTTCAGTATCGCCATCATGATATTTTGTTTTTCTACTCTTGTACTAAGCCATATCTCGCCTGACATTATTATGAGTGCCGGTTTAACATTATTACTGGTTTTTGGAATTCTTGATCCTCAGGAAGCGTTAGCGGGATTTTCCAATGAAGGCATGCTAACTGTTGCTGTTTTATATATCGTTGTGGCAGGGCTAACCGAGACAGGCGCAGTCGGGTGGATAGTTCAATCTCTACTAGGCCGACCTCGTTCAATGCCACAAGCCCAGTTCAGGTTAATGCTTCCCGTTTCGATTTTAAGTGCATTTCTTAATAATACACCCGTGGTAGCCATTTTTATTCCCGCGGTAAAAGACTGGGCCAAAGCTCACCGGCTCACAATATCCAAACTAATGATTCCATTAAGTTATGCCAGTATCGCCGGTGGCACCTGTACATTGATAGGTACCAGTACCAACCTGGTCGTCAACGGAATGCTGCAGGAACAAAATATAAACTTTGGGCTTTCCATGTTTGAACTGTTATGGATTGGAGCTCCTATTGTTATTGTTGTGTTTACTTTCCTGCTAATTTTCAGTCGCTGGTTATTACCCGAACGGACTCCAGCACTAAATCGTAATAATGATGTTAGGCAGTATACTGTCGAAATGAAGGTAGACATGAATGGGGCATTAGAAGGTAAGAGCATTGAAAATGCTGGTTTACGTCAATTACCAGGACTTTTTTTGATTGAAATAGAACGTGCTGAACAAATTATTCCTGCCGTATCTCCTCAGGAAATTATCCGTAGTAATGACAGGTTAACCTTTGCTGGGGACATTGATTCGGTTATTGATTTGCAAAAAATACGCGGTTTAACACCTGCAACCAGGCAAATATTTAAACTGGATAGTAAGCGTAGTGATCGTAGTTTTGTTGAAGCCGTGGTATCGAACACTTGCCCGATGATAGGCAAGACAATTCAGAAAGGACGATTTCGCTCCCGGTATAACGCAGTAATTATCGCTATCGCCAGAAATGGTAAGCAACTGAAGCAGAAGATCGGCGATATTAAACTTCTTCCCGGCGATACTCTGTTGTTAGAGACCCGTGCATCCTTTATGCAACAGCAGCATAACTCACGTGATTTCTTTCTGATTAGTGAAATAGGCAATTCTCACCCGCTAGACCATAAGAGAGCACCGATAGCGCTGGGTATCGTTGTATTAATGATCATCGCCGTGAGCTTTGCCTGGTTAAGCATGCTCAAGGCATCGTTGCTTGCAGCGGGCCTGATGATAATTACACGTTGCCTTGATGGAAGAGCAGCCAGGCTGGCTCCAGACTGGCAAATACTTGTCGTCATTGCCACCGCTTTTGGAATTGGAGCAGCCGTTCACAAAACGGGAGCAGCAACCATAATAGCGGAAACCCTGACAAGTTTGACTTATGGTGACCCATGGTTAACTCTGGCAATGGTTTTTCTATTAACAGCAGGCTTTACGGCAATGGCCACCAATAATGTGGCAGCAGTACTAATGTTTCCTATAGCTCTTGAGGCGGCAAACACTTTACAGGTGAGCATTATGCCGTTTGCTATCACAATAATGGTTGCTGCATCTGCCAGCTTTTCTACTCCAATTGGTTATCAAACCAATCTAATGGTTTTTAATGCTGGAGGTTATCGCTTTAAAGACTTTTTCCGTGTGGGATTCCCTTTAACCATATTAGTAGGACTGGTAACACTTTTGATCACACCACTAATCTGGAAATTCTAGACTTATACTTAAGGTGTCAGAGTCGATAGCAACCTAAGCTCAGCTGGTTGCAATCAACGAAGTGTTAAATTCAGAAATCAACTTTTATACTAGGCCGACTCCGGCACCTAATTTCCGACTAACAGCTGATGACTTTTAACTTTTAACTTATAACTTTCGACTTATAACTTGCTCCTCGCTCCCTGCTCCCTGCTCCCTGCTCCCTGCTACTCGCTCCTCGCTACATTTCCCCTCAAACATCATACCGTTTATGTTCACTGCGCCGACGACCTGATCGTTGACTCACAACTCCCACAATATCTTTTATACCATTCGGTAGAGGGATTTCATCGAAGCCCGGTTGAGTCGCACGTAAAATATATTCATCGCCTTCAATATGTAACTGGCGAAAAATAAATTCATCATTCGGATTGGCAACAACGTAACATTCGTGTCTGATAGTTCCACCCGGATCAATCACGATAACATGCCCTTCTTCAAACTCAGGTAACATATCATTACCCAGCACCTGCAGCGCAAATGGCTCACTGGCACCACAGCTGGACATCTCTGTATCGTATTCAAATGCACTCATAAATCACAACCTATATTAGAATTAGCTAAAGTATACACAACACAAGTCAAGTCACAAGTCATCAGTCATCAGTCATCAGTCATCAGTCATCAGAAGGTTATAGTCAAAACATTTACTGTTAATCAGAAGTTATAATTTATCCGTAAGCATGTTGAACAGTCAGTTCAATCTGAATAAGCAGTAAAGCCTAATTCCTTCGAAACAAAACCGGTTTGCATTAAATCTGATTAATAGCTGTAAGTGAATAAAATATAATCGTGACTGTCTACTTCAGACTGAAGACTTACGACTGCCGACTGCCAACTGTCAACTTTCGACTTTCTTCTGTTTCTTCTGCTGGATGGCCCACAAAGAAGCATAAATTCCTTTCAGCTCTAATAATTGATCATGATTGCCCTGCTCCCTTATCTCACCATGCTCCAGCACTAAAATTTCATCAGCATCGACAATAGTGGACAGGCGATGTGCGATAACCAGTGTCGTTTTATTTTCAGCAATGGCATTCAGTGCTGACAATATATTTTTCTCTGACTTACTATCAAGGCTGGAAGTTGCTTCATCAAAAACCAGAATGGGAGGATTTTTCAACAATACCCTGGCAATCGAAACCCTTTGTTTTTCTCCACCGGATAGCTTTAATCCTCTCTCACCTACAACTGTGTCATAACCTTCAGGCAGGCTTTCGATAAAGTCATGGATATCAGCCAGCTTACAAACCCTGACAACTTCATCATGGCTTGCAGATGGACTTGCATATTGAATGTTATAAAAAATACTTTCATTAAAAAGCACCGTGTCCTGGGGAACAATGCCAATATGTTTGCGCAGGCTATGTTGCGTCACCGATTTAATGGCATGGTTACTGACTTTAATCTGCCCGTCAGTTGAATCATAAAACCTGAAAATAAGCCGAGCCAGAGTCGATTTACCTGCTCCTGAAGGTCCAACAATGGCAAATTTCTTTCCAGCAGGAATTTTAAAATTTACATCTCTCAAAATTTTTCGATTTTCATTATAGGAGAAACTGACATGATCAAACTCAACCGTAGCTTCCTCAATAGTTAAATCACTGGCAGCGTCAGCATCGGTAATTTCGAGCGGTCTTTTCAACAGTTTAAGAACCATATCCATATCGGCCATAGCATATTTCAATGACCTATAAACAATCCCGAGAAAATTTAACGGCAGAAATAACTGCAACATCATGGTATTAATCAACACCAGGTCTCCCATGCTCAATGAGCCATCGACAACACCATTCGCCGCATAAAACATCACCAGGGTAACACCAATGGCAATAATCGCGCCCTGGCCAAAGTTCAAAGTTGACATCGTAGTCTGGCTCTTCACCGCTGAATCTTCCCATGATGTCATGGTGTTTTTATAACGATCTATTTCATGTTGCTCATTATTAAAATATTTAACCGTTTCATAATTCATCAAGCTATCCATCGCCTTTCCATTTGCACTGGAGTCAAGCGCATTCATTTCATGACGATGGTGCATGCGCCACTCAGTGACCATCAATGTAAAGCCAATATAAAAAGCGACGGTACCAAAAACGGTTATTGCAAACTGGGCGTCATATTGTCCAAACAGAATGCTCGCCACGAGAATAAACTCAGCAATGGTTGGAACAATACTGAAAACCAGATAATTTAGAATTGAGCTGAAACTTTGTGCTCCCCGCTCCATATCGCGTGAAATGGCACCGGTATTTCGCTCCAGATGAAAACGTAGTGAAAGGTCATGTAGATGTTGCAAAGTAGTGACCGACAACTCTCGCATGGCGTGATAACGCACACGGGCAAAGATCACATCTCTGAGTTCATTAAAACCGGAATTTACAAACCTTAAAAAACCGTAGATAACCAGCATTAACACAGGCAAAACAACCGCCTGATCAGCATTTTTATCCAGCGCATCCACGATAAATTTTAGCGTAACAGGAATACCCACCATCGCCAGTTTGGAAATAACAAGACTGGCTAAAGCCAGCAGTACACGTCCACGATAAGTCCAGATAAAGGGAAACATCTGCTTGATATTCTCCCAATCCTGTCGATTGGTATGAGGCTTTTCAGTACGGCCCCAGGCGGGTGATGACATAGGTAAAAGAAACGAGTGGAAAGTGACAAGTGTAAAGTTACAGGGGTAAAGTAACAAGCCACTATCTCCCTGTTCCCGAACTCGGCCAACAACTTATGGCCCTGCTCCCCGCTACCTGCTACTTGCTCCTATCTCCTTGCTCCCCGCTCCCCTCTCTCAAAGAACGCATAAAACCATAAAGCATTTTCGAAATCACCCGAGTTTCCTCAACCCAGGCACCCCCTTTATTGGGGCTAACATACCTAATTTTCATTCCAATATAAATTTGGGAACGCAGTTCACCCGCGGAACCTTTAGCATAATTAAGGAAATTCAATCTTTCTTTAACACTATTTCTTTCAAAACCCTCAGCAATATTAGAAGAAATAGAAAGGCCAGACCGAGTTATTTGATCCTTAAACCCAAAGTCTTTTAAATCAGCAAACTCCAAATAAATTTCAGCACTCAAAGCAGCTGATCTCTTCCAAACATCCAAATCTTCAAATTTCAAAACAAACACTCCCTAAATGTTTCATGCCCAAGCTACCAGCTCCCCGCTACCTGCTACTTGCTCCCTGCTACATGCTACCTGCTACCTGCTACCTGCTACCTGCTACCTGCTACC
>JAAEMR010000146.1 GCA_024225395.1 Gammaproteobacteria bacterium | reverse complement strand
GAAAAAGCTTACTTTGACGAGGTGACAAGCGCTTTTCGTTATGCCCAGAAACTGGCACAAAGCACTGGGTGTCGTGTGCAGGTGACGACCACACCTACTTCTTATCAATTGCAACAGGGGTCTACCTGTACCTCATCGACTTATAATCGTAATGTTTTAAACCCTGCTGACCGTACCTCTGCCTATCAAAATACCAGCCCGCCTGATGGCATAACGTTGTCACCGAATTCGGTCATAGTGTTTACTCCACAGTCAACGGTAACCGGGCTGTCCGGGAATACTTCTTACAGTGCGGGGATCTACTCTTTTACCCTGTACACAAATACGGGACTGATAGATGTTAATTAACTTATTCTGCAGTTCGGTTGCTGAGAGTAAATATTACCGGGCAAATAACAGCGGATTTACGTTAATCGAAATACTCGTCACTATCGTGGTGCTGGGTATTGCGGCAACCTCTATTATGAGTTTATTTATCAGCACGGTGAAAACCAGTGCTGATCCATTAATCCAGCAGCAGGCTGTTTCTATTGCGGAAGCTTATATGGAGGAAATTCAAAGCCAGCATTTTGCTGATCCAGTGGTTGCTGAAACAGGTGGGGCCGAGGCGGGGGAAACGCGCGCGAGTTTCAATGATGTGCAGGATTATGACGGGTTGAGTGATACCGGGGCTAAAAACCAGAATAATGTGGCTATTGCAGGTTTAACTGATTATGACGTGGCAGTCTCTGTAACGCCCCAGACTTTGAGCGGCAGCACTTCAATCGCAGCGCTAGATTCCAGGCGAATTGATGTCACCGTATCACACCCTGTGACTGGTTCCGTCCTGCTTTCCGGATTCAGGACTAACCATTGATGAAAAAGATTCACGCTAATGGTTTTACCTTAATAGAGTTGATCGTGGTGATTGTGCTGCTGGGTATTATGGCGGCTGGTGCAGGTCTGCTGATAACCAGACCAATTGAGGCTTATACTGATCAGGTTCGTCGTCAGCAGTTAGTCGATTCTGCTGAAATGACAATGCGTAAAATTGAAACCGATATTCGTCGGGCTCTGCCAAACAGTATTCGGCTTGTCGATAACTCCCCGACCAGCTGGGCGCTGGAAATGGTCAATACAGTGGATGGTGCACGTTACAGGGATGAGGCGGGAGGTGGTTTTTCTGCAGCTAACGATATTCTATCTTTTTCGACTTCCGGAGGAGATCAACAGTTTAATGTACTGGGGTATTTTACCGGATTGACCGTGGCTGGCTCCCCTTATTCGGATTTGAGAGCGGTTATTTATAATACGTCTCCTACCGATATTTACTCCGATGCAGCTGCTATAACTGCAACATCCGGAGTCATCAGTCGAGCGGGTTTTAGTGTTGCCACGGTAAGCCCGGTGGGCGCTACAGATAATACCGGTGATGAACATCAGCTGACCCTTGATAATTTGTTCCAGTTTGACTTTAAGTCACCCACTCAGCGGTTATTCATTGTGGACGGGCCTGTGAGTTATGTGTGTGATAATGTGACCGGATTATTGACCCGGTTCGACGGCTATACCTATCAATCCGATCAAGGCACAATCGATACGGTGGCTGAACTGTCTGCTTTAAGTGGGGTGAGCGTTGACCGGGTTGCCACTCAGTTAAGCCGTTGTAGTATTGATTACCAGTCAGGTAGCCCTCAGCGCAGTGCATTAATAACGCTGGATTTATCTTTAACCGATGAGGAAAGTGAATCTATTAGACTGTTGCATCAGGTACACGTGGATAACGTGCCATGAGAGTATTTAAGCAACAGGGATTTTCATTGATTACCGCCTTATTTCTGCTGGTCGTGCTGGCTGTTCTGATGGGTTATATGGTGAGTTTAAGGGTGGTTCAACAGCAAACGGTAGTGATGAGTTTGCAGGGTGCGCGTGCGCTGCAGGCAGCACGTGCCGGGCTGGAATATGGAATTTATAAGGCGCTTAATGGAAGCAGTTGTGTGCCGGGTACTGATACCACAGAAACCGTTACTTTTTTAGCTGCAGAACCGGCCCTGGAGAAATTTTCAGTGTCTGTCACCTGTACGGCGACGGAGCATACAGAGGGTGCTGCTCCTGCATTCTATTTCTACACCCTGACGGCGCTTTCTAGCAGCGGTACTTTTGCTCAGGGACCTGATGATGCTAATCCTGATTATGTGTCACGAAAAATCAGAGTGACGGTCTCTACGGCCCCGCCTTGATAAGTGAAAATATCAATAATATCAATAATTTTTATAACCTACTTAAGGTTATAATTGAATTGTCGAATATTCAACACTATACTCTTTGATTAAATCAATTTAATTCAAAAAGACAAGCCATGGGTTCTGTTTACCTTCCATCGTTGCTGCTAGTTGATGATGACTCTATTATCTCTGAAAGCCTGAAATATGTGCTCAGTGATGAGTATGAAGTGAGCCTGGCATTTGATCGTGAAAATTGTATAGAAGTGCTGGGATCAATGCCTTCCCCGCCCCAGGTTGTGCTGGTGGATCTGGGTCTGCCGCCTGATACGCATAAGCCTGATGAGGGCTTTGCGGTTATAGAATATATCTGTAAATACAGTCCTTGCTCCAAAGTTATTGTTCTTTCGGGTCAGGATGAGCGGAAGTACGTGGATGCGGCGAAAAAACTGGGAGCGGTTGATTTTGTAGCAAAACCCTGTGATATTGCTGAATTAAAAGTTCGTTTAAAGCAGCAGGTTAAGGTTTCTGGTGAATTACCCAATGAATTACAACCTTTGAGCGGCATAATAGGTGAAAGCCCTGCGATCGAATTGCTTAGAATGCAAATCAAGCAGTTGGCTGACTCACCATTTCCAGTGTTAATACACGGTGAATCTGGTAGCGGTAAAGAGTTGGCGGCGCAGAATTTACACAGTTGTAGCCTACGCAAGAAACATCCTTTTCTAACCCTGAATTGTGCAGCGTTTAACGATGAGTTACTGGCTTCTCAGTTATTTGGACATGCTCGTGGAGCATTTACAGGAGCTACCGAGAACAAATCCGGTTTTTTTGAAGAAGCGGGGCAGGGTACTTTGCTGTTAGATGAAATTGCGGATTTACCGATTGATTTACAGGCAAAATTATTACGTGTACTGGAAAATGGTGAGTATTATCGAGTCGGAGAAACTCATCCACGAATGGCTCAAGCCCGTGTTCTGGCGGCGAGTAATAAAGATTTGATTGAAGCGATTGACAAAGGTCTGTTTCGTGAGGATTTATATCATCGGTTGAGTGTGCTGACTATTAGGGTACCCAGTGTCAATGAGCGGGAGCAGGATAAACTGATATTACTAAAGTACTTTCAGCAGCAGCTTAATCAGCAGGTGAGTGGGTTCGAGCTGGATGAAGGGGCGAAGCAGTTGTGGGTGGCATATGACTTTCCGGGGAATGTGCGTGAATTGAGGAACATTATCATTCGATTGTCAGCGAAATACCCGGGGCAAACTATCAAAAGATCTGTGCTTGAACAGGAATTGATGCAAGTGATGTCACGTCATGGTGACGTGAATGAAATGGATGTTTTTCGTAAAAACTTGAAAGCCGAGGGTTTTCAGTTAAATGAAGAGCTGAAAAGAATAGAAAAAGAGTATATCAAACTCGCCTTACAGGAGAGTTTAAATAATATGAGCAAAGCAGCTTCTCTGTTAGGCGTTAATCGATCAACGCTTTACGGGCGTCTGGATCGCTCGGAGGAAGTACTTTAATGCCGATTGTGAATAGCAAAAGAATAATTGCTGAAGAGGTGGTAATCGTTCATGTATGAAGAATACTTTGGTTTGAAGCGGTCCCCGTTTCGGATTACGCCTGATACCTCCTTATTTTATGATGGTGGTCATCGTGGTGATATTCTGGGTGCGCTGGTTTATGCCATTCATCGTGGTGAAGGCATCATCAAGGTTGTGGGTGAAGTCGGTAGCGGAAAGACAATGCTCTGCAGAATGCTGCAACTGGAATTACCCGAATCAATTGAGATTATCTACATTGCTAACCCGAGCGTTTCACCTGAGGATATTCTTTTTGTTATTGCCAGTGAGTTAAACTTTGATGTAGCGCGAGGTGCCTCCAAGCATGAGGTAGTCAGCAAGCTGCATCATTACCTGCTGGATAAGCATGCAGAAGATAAGCAGGTGGTGCTGTTCGTGGAAGAGGCTCAGGGTATGCCGCTGGAAACTCTGGAAGAAATTCGGCTGCTATCTAACCTGGAGACCGATCAGCACAAATTACTGCAAATGATACTGTTTGGGCAACCTGAGCTGGATGATAATCTGGCCGATAATTCTATTCGACAATTACGTGAACGCATAACCCATGACTTTAATTTAAGCCCTCTCACGGGAGAGGATATTCATAAATATTTGAATTTCAGAATGCGTGAAGTCGGTTACACCGGGCCTGAATTAATTAGTCAAAAGATGGCGAAGAATATGGCTGGTTATTCTGAAGGTTTGCTTAGGCGCATAAACATTCTGGCCGATAAAATGCTGCTTTCTGCGTTTGCAGATGGCACGCATACCCTGACCCGGAAGCATTTACAGGCAGCGGTAAAGGATAGTGGTTTCAGCAGGTTGAGTTCATCCGGTTCATCAAATAACTGGTTATTATGGTTTGGCGGGGTGCTAATTTTAATGTTGCTGGCTTTTACGATTATGCAAACCAGTTACTTATCAACATTTAAGCAGAAATTATCTACCTTTAGCTTTGCTCCGTTGACAAAGTTAGAACAGAAGGTTTTTAGTCGGGCAGAGAATGAGAGTAAGGTTGATGATACCGTGATAGCTCTAGCTCAATATGAGTTAAAAGCCGATGCTGAAGCCATTGCGGGTTCGGCCATTTCTAAGGAAGTTGAGCCTGAAAAAATAGAACCGGAAGTCATTGAGCCGGTGATTGAGGTAGAGAAAACGCCTATAATGTTGACTGAGTCTAAAAAAAACCAACAAACTACTGCTAAACTTGGTATTGTTGATGTAGATCAGGTTGAGAGAAATCAGTCTGTTGACGTGCTTTCTTCAAGTAGAAAGTATGATGACTATGAACAGTGGCTGGATGCAAAAATACAATCTAGTAAGCAATGGTTGAAAAATGCAGATAAGCAGAGTGTGTCCATACAGGTGATGATGCGCAGTAAATCGGCAGGACGTGAATTAGCTGCGTTTCTGCAAACTGAGTGGCCACTTGATCTGGATAAAACTTATTTGTATGAAGTTAAAATACAGAAGAAAGAAATTTACAGGGTGTTTTATGATGAATTTCCATCTATAACAACAGGGCAGATAAAAATGAAACAGTTGCCTGAATCTGTGCGTGCCAATTCGCCTTATTTGCACTCAGTTTACCGAATGCAGAAGGCACTGCTTTAATCTGATTGATTAGTGGTTTATCTTTAGCCCTGACAACATGGTGAGTAAAGTGTTTGAAAGACCGGGAAATAAAATGAAATATCTACTATTAATAGTTACTCTTTTTGGGCTTGGGGCTTGCAAGTCGATGATGCCTGAAGAAAATCCACGTATGGTGGCATCGGGGCATATAGATGAAACGGTGCCTGAAGAATCAGTGATGGATCAAAGTATTCCTCCTGTTGTTAGTCAATTGCCGGTTATCGCTGTGCCTAAACCGGCTGAAAAACTACAGACATTTACCGTCGTGGCCACTAACTTACCCGCTAGTGAATTACTGTTTGCGCTGGCCCGGGATGCTCGGTTAAACCTGGATATAGATCCCGCTATTGAAGGTAATGTCAGTATCAATGCTATTGATCAAACTTTACCTCAAATTCTAAAACGAATTTCTCGTCAGGTGAGTCTTCATTATTTTATTGAAGGTCCCAATATGGTGATTCAACAGGATTTACCATTTCTCCGTCTTTATCAAATTGATTATTTGAATATGTCACGTAATACAAAGTCCGATGTTTCTATTACCACGCAAATAGCTTCAACCGGCACAAGTGCGGACGGTGGCAGTGGAGGTAGTAACTCCTCGACCAGTATTACAAACGTATCAAATAATGATTTCTGGAGCACGTTAGAAGCTAATATTTTAAGCATAGCTTCCAGCAGAGGTGGTAAAACGAGTGTTATAGCAAATCGTGAGAGTGGTACTTTATCCGTTATGGCAACAGCTTCAGCGCATGATGCTATTCAGGAGTTTGTTGATAAAGTTTTATCCAGTGTACGTAAGCAGGTATTAATTGAGGCGACTGTCGTTGAAGTCACTCTCAATGATAGTTTTCAGGCCGGTGTAGACTGGAGCAAAATTGCCAAAGGTGATGGTTGGAATTTCGCACAGAGTACGCTTGCAGGTAACCTGGGTGTTGCGCCATTTTTATCGGCGACATATACAGACAGTAATGCGGATAGAGACCTCACGGCTTCGGTCAAGGCTCTGGATACATTTGGTGATGTTTCAGTTATGTCCAGCCCCAAAATTATGGCTCTGAACAATCAGACCTCAATTCTTAAAGTGGTTGATAACCGGGTGTATTTTACTACTGAAGTTGAAGAAAAAGACGGTAGTGATAACAATGCTCCAGAAACAACTTATACCACCACAATTCATACTGTCCCTGTCGGCTTTGTGATGAATGTGACGCCATTTATAACCAGTAATGATGAAATTATTCTCAATATCAAGCCTACCATATCCCGAATCTTAAGGTTTGTTGATACTCCAAACCCAGCTTTTGCTGCTGCGGGTATCTCCAATCAGGTGCCTGAAATTCAGGTTCGAGAAATGGAATCGGTGTTAAGAGTAGCTAATGGAGATACCGCTGTAATCGGTGGTTTGATGCAGGATACCGCAGATTCCAGCAGTGCCGGAATACCAGGTTTGCATGATATTGACACGGCAGGCTTTTTGTTTGGAACTCAGGACAAAGAGTTAAATAAAACGGAACTGGTGATTTTTTTACGGCCAAGAATAATTGAAAGCGCAAGTCTGGAAACAGAATTAAAGGACTACAGGCGCTACCTCAAAAAGCCTGAGCTGTTAGCAGAATAATATCAGCCAGGAATGTTCGCATGAGTTTACTGTTAGATGCATTAAAAAAAGCTGCAGAACAAAAGGCTAAGAAGAGTGGCGCAGATAGTCATGTTGAGCCTTCTGAAAAAGAGGATACTTTAACGGTAACTCAACAGGATGTTACCGATTTAACAGACTCCGTTACTTTTGATCACGAATCAACACAGGTAGATTCTACTTCCATCGAAGATACGTTGTTAACAAAAGCCACTTTCAGTGAAACAGTTATAGATGATCATGAGCCAACTGAGCTGGATCAGCAAACCGAGTTAACTGAATTTACGCAGGTAGATGCTACTGCTATTGACGATACGCAATTAACAGAAG
>JAAEMR010000145.1 GCA_024225395.1 Gammaproteobacteria bacterium | reverse complement strand
ATAAATAATCGAGACACAATCACAGATACCCTGACAGACCTGTTAAAAACCGGTGCACAGCAGTTAATTCAACAAGCAGTTCAAGTATGTCAACCTGCATGCAGAACTTTCTATCACCTGCACCCAAAAGCCTCCACTTTTAAACTGATATGATTTGACTTTTTCACTGTATGAAATTGCAAGGGTCTTTACCTATCTCAAGTTGGTGCAATACGAATCAGTAAATATCCATCAACCTGTATTCTGCAATATATGGTAAATTATGGATGCTGTTTAACAATCAGTGAATCAGGTATCGCCCCTGAATACTGGGATTATTTGAAAGTTATCGAAGATAGCCATCTGGACGCTGAAGTGTTTGAAGCGGCTGTAAAACTAGATATAAATTACGATATGGTCGAGGAACAGTATCAAGGACAGTATGAGTCAGATAAAGACTTTGCTTACTTGCTAGCCGATGAAATGGGGTTAGCACCAGAGGGGAATGACTGGCCAGCCAGTTACATTGACTGGGACCGTGCTGCATGTGATTTGATGATGGATTACGGAGAGTCTGACGGGTATTACTTTAGATCCAGTTATTAAGGAACCACAGAACCGTTATATGCCGCCCTACGGGGCGGTTTTTTGTTTGCGGGGGTAATCCTTAACTTGATCCCCGCAGTCATAAAAACGAATGAAAATAATTGAAGTGCTTACATAGTGCTTACATGAGTAAAATAGAGCCTGAAGGATGAACCTAATAAGGTCGTAAGCGCTTGTTTTTAAAGGAGATAAATGGTGCCCAGGCGCGGAATCGAACCACGGACACGGGGATTTTCAGTCCCCTGCTCTACCGACTGAGCTACCTGGGCATTACATGCTGATCGATTGATCAGGCTTTGGAAGACGCGTATTAAATAGATTTACGGGGCT